>JBJOHX010000045.1:0-4860 GCA_046047415.1 Bacteroidota bacterium | reverse complement strand
TCCCGCATTTTTTCCCAGCCGTAGTCAAAGAAATCCCCTTCGGCAAAAGGACCGCTGGAACCGACAATCTTAATTTCGGGATATTTTTCCCGGATGGCCCGGTTAAACAATTCGAGGCGTTCCACATATTCCGGCCCCCACTGTTCATTTCCAATTCCGATGTAGGTAAGGTTAAAAGGTTCTGGATGTCCCATATCGGAACGCAGCTCTCCCCATGGTGTACTTGGCGATCCGTTGGCAAATTCAATTAAATCTAAGGCGTCTTGAATGTATGGATCCAGTTGGTCCAGGGCAACCAGTTCTCCGGTGTTGAACTGGCAAGCCATACCGCAACCCAAAATGGGTAAGGGTTCGGCTCCCAGATCTTCGGCCAGTTCAAAGTATTCAAAAAAGCCTAGGCCAAAACTTTGAAAATAATCTGGAGTGGGTCTATGGCTGAATTCGGTGTTCCAACGGTTGATTTGCGCGGTGCGTTCGGCTACTGGCCCTACCGTTTTTTTCCACTGGTACCGACCGGCAAGCGTTCTGCCCTCAACAATACATCCACCCGGAAACCGGAGAAATCCCGGTTGCATATCGTACAAAAGCGACACAATATCTTTTCGCAGGCCATTTTTGCGACCTTTCCAGGTGTCGGTGGGGAAAAGGGAAACCATGTCGATGTTTAAATCGCCCTCCCCTTCGAAGGTGAGTTTTAACCGAGCCTTTTCCACCGTTTGACTCGCCGTCAACACTTGCTCATAAGTGGTCCAACCATTATCGGAAACGGGAATGCGCACACTTCCGATATCGGCGCCGTCATCATCGATTAAGGTAGCAACAAGGGCCTGAACAGCGCCTTTGCCGGGTGCTGCCATAACCGAAAACCGGTAGGTACTTCCTTGTTTTATACCCATCCCTCTAAACCCTTCATTGATAAGGGCATACCCATCATCTTGGGCAATATGTACCTGCAGATAGGTTTGGTTTCCTTCTTCTGTGCCGTACTTGAGCAAGGAGGAACTCCCACTATCCGGATTAAAAGTATAAGAGTTGTATCCAGGTTCGGACCATCCGGTTTTGGGCAGATAGAATTCAAACGACCGGTTTTTGACCAGTTCCGAATACAAGCCGCCATCGCCGGCAAAATTGATGTCTTCGTAAAAAATCCCAAACAGGGTTTCGGGAATTTCTGCTTTTATATTTCGGGTATCGACCTCCAATAGGTGCTCCTGTGCCAACAGTGTTGTATTGCAAAGGACGATGCCAATTAGCCCATAGAAAGTTGTAGTCCGAATTAAATTTTGAAATGACATGAACGGAGGATTAGGGGTTATTCAGATTCCAGAACCAGTACCGAAAAGGCTGGAATTTTGGTGCGTAAAACCCCTTTTCGGAAGGAAAAATCAGTAAACGATTTGGGCGTGATGGTTTCCGGGTAATCAAAGCTGTTGTGATCCTGTAGTTTTTTGGAACTGAGGATGCGCGCCTTGAGCCCTTTTATCTTCAGGTTATTCAAATCCAGTTCCACTGTATGCTCGTTTTGAGCATCGATATTCACCAAAGAAATCCGTACCGTCCCGGAGTTGTCTTGAGACGCAGAGACTGAAAGCGCGGGTAGGGATTCTCCATCCAAATCATAATCTGGGGAATCTAAGGCAACCGGAATGAGTTGGGCATCCTGATGCCCTTTGTACATTTCCATAACATGATAAGTCGGGGTTAAAATTAGACGTTCGGCATCGGTTAGGATCACGGCCTGCAACACGTTTACGGTTTGGGCCAGATTCGCCATTTTTACCCGATCTGCATGGTTGTTGAAGATGTTCAGAATTAATCCGGCAATCATGGCATCCCGCATGGTGTTTTGCTGATACAAGAAACCGGGATTGGTGCCGGGTACAACATCGTACCAGCCGCCCCATTCATCTACCACCAGATCCACCTTTTTTTCCGGATCGTATCGGTCCATAATTTCGAGATGCTTAACGATCAATTCATCCATAAGCCAGGATTTCTGCATCGTTTTAAAGTATTCAGACTCGTTAAAATCTGTTGACGAACTTTTGGCGCTCCAGTCAATCACGGAGTAGTGGTGAAGCGCAACCCCTTGCAGCATGCGGTGGGGTATGTTTTTCATGAGGACCTCGGTCCAGTTGTAGTCGGCATCACTCGCCCCGGAAGCGATTTTATAGAGGCCGCCTTCTACCCCGGAATTGGACATAAAGGTTACGTATTTGCGGTATACATCGGCGTAGTATTCGGGGCGCATGTTCCCGCCGCAACCCCAGGCTTCATTTCCAATCCCCCAGTATTTAACTCCCCAGGGCTTATCCCGGCCGTTTTCCCGGCGGAGATCCGACATCGGACTTTTGCCTTCAAAATTGGTGTACTGTACCCAGTCTGCCAGTTCCTGAACTTCGCCACTGCCCACATTTCCGGAAATATAGGGTTCGGCACCCAGTTGCTCGCACAGATTCAGAAAATCGTGCGTGCCAAAACTGTTGTCTTCGGTTACGCCGCCCCACCACGTATTGACCAGGGAGGGCCGGTCGCCTTTCGGACCAATCCCGTCCATCCAGTGGTAGGTATCTGCAAAGCACCCGCCTGGCCAACGCAAATTGGGGATGTTTAGGTTTTTAAGGGCAGTGATAATATCCTTGCGCACCCCATCGGTATTCGGTATTACACTTTCTTCACCTACATAAAAACCACCGTAAATACAGTGGCCCAGGTGTTCTGCGAAATGACCGTAAATGTGTTTGTTGATGATCGGAGCTTCGGGGTTTGGAGTAAGCACTATAGGAGTTAATTGGGCTTGGCCTCTCCCCGAAAAAGGTAAAATTAATATTCCAAGGCTCGATAACACAGCGAATCGCAAAGCGGTTCGCCATAGATTTTTGGTAAAGTGTGTTGGTGTGGTTGAATTCACAAGGTTAGGGATTTTGTGGGTTGGTTATTTTTATAAGTGTCTAAAGCACATTTGTAAAGTACGAAAAATATTTAAAATTTATAAAAATATTCATTGCTTCAAAGCTTTCTAAATATAGGATATTCCTCAATTTAATGTAACTTCCCATCAATGCGAGAGAATTAGATTAACCTACCCATCTTTAAAACCATGAAATTTAATTTTTACAATCAGGAAGATAAAGTCTTACTGGCCGTAGACTGCATCATCTTTGGATTTGATAAAGAAAATTTAAAAATCCTTCTTATAAAAAGAAACTTTGAGCCAGAAAAAGGCAAATGGTCCTTAATTGGGGGATTTCTAAAAAAAGAAGAAAGCCTGGACGAGGCAGCCGCTCGTGTCCTGAAAGATCTCACAGATTTAGACGACATTTACATGGAGCAACTCTACACCTATAGCAACGTAGACCGAGATCCGGCGGAGCGCACCATTTCTGTAGCCTATTTTGCACTTATTGATTTGGATCCCAAGCGTTATGAAGGAGTACAAAACGATACGGCCCAGTGGTTTGATTTAAAAAGTGCGCCACCGCTTATTTTTGATCATGCCGAAATGGTTCAAAAGGCGGTGGTACGCCTAAGGCGTAGGGCGCTTTCTAAACCTATTGGATTTGAATTGCTTCCCAAAAAATTCACGATGCGCCAATTGCAAGAGTTGTATGAGTCTATCCTGGATAAAAAGCTGGATAAGCGCAATTTTGTGAATAAGGTAAATTCCTTGGATGTATTGGTGAAATTGGATGAAAAGGATAAGACAGTAGCCCGTAAAGGTGCTTTTTTATACCGGTTCGATAAACGGAAATACGACCGTAAAATAGAGCAGGGCTATTCCTTTCGCTTGTAAGCCGGGTTATCGGTTCTGATCCCGTTTTTATTTATCCTATAAAACCAACCAAAATGATGCGATTCAAAATTATTAGCCTCCTTTTACTTTTTGTTTCCGTAAAACTAAGTGGGCAGCATATTCCTTTAGCAGAACATCCCAGACCCGATTTTGAGCGATCGGAATGGAGCAACCTCAATGGCTCCTGGGATTTTGCTTTTGATGCCACAAATGAGGGAGTGTCTGGTGGATGGGCAAACCAACCCAACGTATTCAACATAAAAATCACGGTTCCGTTTCCCTGGGGCTCCAAACTTTCCGGTCTGGATGATGAAGCCGATATCGGTTGGTACCGGCGGGAAATCACCATCGATAGATCTTGGGAAGGCAAACGCATCTTTTTGGTCATTGGGGCATCGGATTGGGAAACCAGCGTTTGGTTAGACGGACATCTACTGGGAACACATCGGGGAGGTTACCTGCCCATTGAGGTGGAACTCACCGACTATGTAAAGTTTGGTAGTGCCCAAAGTTTAGTGATACGGGCCGATGATGCCAGACGGGACTTTACCCTTTACGGGAAACAAGGCTATGGCAATGCCAGGGGAATTTGGCAAACGGTTTATCTGGAAACCCGAGGCGCGGAATATCTGGATGCGGTACACTTTACACCCGATATTGACAACAATACAGTGGTTGCCACTGCATTTTTACCCGAACCTTATTCCACCAATCAGACGGTTTCGGTATCCATAAGTGACGGTAAAGCCAAAGTTGCTTCGGCAGAAATTTCATTTCCTGCAGGACAGACCCGCGCATCGGTTGCGATACCCCTAAAAAATCCGCGCCTTTGGAATCTGGAGGATCCGTTTCTATACGAAGCTGAGGTTCGGATGGGCCGGGATACCATTCACTCCTATTTTGGCATGCGCAAGATTTCGGTGATGGACTTGCCGGGTACCGATTTCCCCTATATCGCCTTAAACAACAAGCCAATTTATTTGCAGTTGGCATTGGATCAATCCTATCATCCGGATGGCTTTTACACCTTTCCTTCCGACGATTTTATGCGGGAAGAAATTGAGCGG
>JBJOHX010000044.1:0-6013 GCA_046047415.1 Bacteroidota bacterium | reverse complement strand
AAGCACCTCGAAGAATATTTTCAAGTATATCGAAAATCCGTGCGCGATCCCGAGGCCTTTTGGGAAGAAATTGCCGAAGAGCATTTTCTTTGGCGTAAAAAGTGGGATAGGGTCCTTAGTTGGGATTTTAAAAAGCCAGAGGTGGCTTGGTTCGAAGGAGCAAAACTGAATATTACTGAGAATTGTATCGACCGGCACTTGAGTGTGCGTGGTAATAAAACAGCCATCATTTTTGAGCCCAATGATCCTAAAGAAACTGCGCAACATATAACTTATCAGGCATTGCACGAGCATGTCAATAAAATGGCGAATGTGCTACGTGCCAAAGGAGTTGGAAAAGGTGATCGGGTGTGCATTTACTTGCCTATGATTCCTGAGTTGGCCTATGCCGTTCTTGCTTGCGCACGAATTGGTGCAATTCATTCTGTTGTATTTGCAGGCTTTTCTGCGAATGCCTTGGCTACGCGAATAAACGATTGCGATTGTAAGCTGGTCATCACGGCAGACGGTTCATATCGCGGCGGAAAAACGCTTAATCTAAAAGGTATTGTCGATACCGCTTTGGAAAGCTGCCCGGGGGTAGCATCGGTATTGGTGGTATCCCGAACAGGTGAGGATATAAATATAGATACCCGCCGTGATTTTTGGCTGGCGCCCCTTCTTGAGGCAGCTTCGACCCATTGTGAGGCCGAAATTATGGATGCAGAGGATCCCTTGTTTATATTGTACACTTCAGGTTCTACCGGAAAACCCAAAGGTATGGTGCATACCTGTGCGGGATATATGGTATATACCGCCTATACATTTAAAAATATTTTTCAGTACCGCGAACAAGACATCTATTGGTGTACTGCAGATATTGGTTGGATTACTGGTCATTCCTATATTGTTTATGGACCGCTGGCCAACGGAGCCACCACTGTTATGTTCGAGGGTGTTCCGTCTTATCCTGATTTTGGACGTTTTTGGGAAGTGGTAGAAAAGCATCGGGTCACGCAGTTTTATACCGCACCTACGGCAATTCGATCCCTTGCGAAAGAGAGTTTGGATTATATTGAAAAGTACGATTTATCTTCTCTTAAAATTTTGGGTTCTGTTGGTGAACCCATAAACGAAGAGGCTTGGCATTGGTACAACAACAATATTGGTAAAAATCAGTGCCCAATTGTGGATACCTGGTGGCAAACAGAAACCGGAGGGGTTATGATTAGTCCAATCCCTTTTGTGACCCCTACAACCCCTACCTTTGCGACCCTCCCTTTTATTGGGGTGCAGCCGGCACTCATGGACGATGCAGGTCAAGAAATTAAAGGGAATCAGGTCAGTGGAAGATTGTGTATTAAGTTTCCATGGCCGTCGATGGCCCGCACCATATGGGGCGATCACGAGCGATACAGAACCACCTATTTCTCGACCTTTGAGGATAAGTATTTTACGGGTGATGGGGCCATGCGCGACGCCGTAGGATATTATAGAATTACTGGAAGGGTAGACGATGTAATTATAGTCTCAGGGCACAATCTTGGTACTGCGCCCATCGAGGATTCTATTAACGAACACCCAGCTGTTGCTGAGTCTGCCATTGTTGGATTCCCGCATGACATTAAAGGTAATGCCTTATACGGTTTTGTAATTCTTAAAGAGACCGGTGAAGGCAGAAATCGAGACAATCTATTCAAGGAAATCAACCAACAGATTACTGAACAAATTGGGCCCATTGCGAAGCTCGATAAAATACAGTTCGTTTCCGGCTTACCTAAAACTCGCAGCGGTAAAATCATGAGACGTATTTTGCGCAAGATTGCCTGCGGAGATACTAAAGATTTAGGAGATATCAGTACACTGCTTAACCCGGAAGTGGTTCAGGAAATCATGGATAATGCGCAGTAATTACAACAATTGAGACAATTGAAAACGAGTAATTAATAGCTCTTGTAGCTCATGCAGTATTTTGGCGGCATACCTAAGGGTATGCCGCTGATTTTTAGATAGGTCCTTTACTTCCAAATACCTTCCATCTGCACTTTTTAATGTTGACCAAAGTCTGGCGCGAAGCCCTGCAATTATTTCAAAGGCCTCGGCGGCTTGATTAAAGAGGGTGCTGTTCTGTGGTTCGGCATTTTCTAGTGCGCTAAACCGGGAAAGGGTGTTTTTCGGATCTGCCATTCCAGAATTGAGAAGCAGTAGGCGCGCCGCATCAATATAGGGCATAAGAAGCCTTCCTTTAAGATCAAACATACCGCGATAACTTCCAGAGGGCTCTAAAGATAATCGATTTAAGAATCCCAAAGGTTTAGGGTTCTTTAGCGCATCAATCCCCAGGTAATTCAAAAACAACGGATGGGATAGCAAATGTTCTTTAATATGTTGCGTAAGATGCTTCTCTAATTCGAGGTCACCCCATACGCCGCGGTAGTCAAAGAAAATGGTACTATGTAAAAGACTTACATCGTCTGGCTTATGAATCCATGAACTAAATCGCTGTTGCCATTCACTTAGATTAAGACACCACTGGGGATTTTTAGCCATCATGCCGGCGGGGCAAAAGGCTAACCCCAGAAGATTCAGTTGGCTATTTATTTGGGAGGCAATATTGAGGAATACCTTTCGAGTGGCCTCAAGCTCGTGCGCAGGAACATCTGAAAAAATAATAGCATTATCCTGATCTGTCGGAAAAAGTTGTTCCTGGCGTCCCTGGCTGCCCAGTGCTATCCAGCAAAAAGAAACTCCAGAAGGAGCCGGATGGGATTCCAAAATCAATGAAATGACGCGCTTTGTAAGCACATCATTTAAAAGTGTTCTTATTTCTGCCAACTGTGTGTATGGGATACCCTGTTGCAGGTATTCAGAAATCATTTGATTTGAAACCTTAACACAGTCCGTAAGTTTAGGAATCGATTCGGCTTCATACATGCTGTAAAGAATCCCGGCAGGACTTAAATCTTGAATCCGCATAAGGTCCCGCTGGGAAATAATTCCTACCACGTCTTTGTATGCTGCTGCTTCCGATACAATTCCAAGATGTGAAATACCTTCCTGTAGCATTAAATGTAACGCCTGCACGGCGTACGTGTCTGGAGTGCAGGTCCAAAGTTTAGCACTCATAAAACGAGAAACCGGAGTTTTTCCAAAATTAGCCCCTTCCGCTACCGCTCTGCGCAGATCAGTATCGGTGAGTATGCCCTCGGGATTTTGTGCTGTTCCTATCAATATAGAACCAACCTTCATTGTGTTCATGCGCTTGGCAGCTTCCTGCAATGTAATCTCTGCGCTACACCACAACAAATTTTTATGATAGGGTACCATTTGAAGCCCAAGTGCTCCCAGAAATTCGGGAATCATAGCTTTTCATTTAACCCTAAAATTAGCAAATCGCCCCAAAAACGAACATGATACTTGTTAGTGATAAAAATTAGGGCGTAATTACACTTAATCGTATATTTGTCCCCGTTTAAAAAAAATTGGTCGCGTAGCTCAGCTGGATAGAGCATCTGCCTTCTAAGCAGACGGTCACAGGTTCGAATCCTGTCGCGATCACTTAAAGCGCAAAACCCCGCAACGAAAGTTGCGGGGTTTTGTTTTCTAAGTCACCGTCGAAAGCTCGCTTTCGTAAGGTGACGAATGAAAACAAAACCAAGGCGCCGCAGGCGGCTTAGGGGGTTTAGCATTTTCAGGCGGGATTGCAAAGGATCACCGCAGGTAATCCTGTTAGGGCGGTAATGGAAAACAAAACCAAGGCGCCGCAGGCGGCTTAGGGGTTTAGCATTTTCAGGCGGGATTGTAAAGGATCACCGCAGGTAATCCTGCTCTTTATTTTCGATTATTCAACCGACAGTGTAGTTCCTTCCCAATCTGGGTCTGCACTTCCAAACCATCGATTAGCTGTAAGATCCAATCCCACAGCGTGTACCCTTCCAAAATAAGCGGGCAGATTCACCCATTCTACTTCCCTTAATAGGCCGGTTGCGGAAGTGCTGTTAGTGAAAATATTGTCGTGATTTTCAACCTGCCAGTTTGATCCATTGGGATAGACCCTGGGTAAAGCAAGCGCCTGATCCAACGGAAATCTCTGGTCGATATATCGGCTTATCACCTGTGCAACGGCAATAACAATTTTGTTACCTCCTGCTGCACCCAAGGCCAATACTAACTGACCCTCTTTTTCAACAAGAGTGGGGGAGATGTGAGATTGCGCCCGGTCTCCTGGTTTGTATTCGCCAAGATACCCACCTAAGGTTACCGCATACAAAAATCCCAAACCGGGAGTCACCACTTTAGATCCCATATTTGGGCCTAAGGTCTGGGTCAAAGACACTACATTTCCCCAGGCATCTGCGGTTGTCAAATGCGTGGTGTGTCCTTGGCTGGCGGTATATTCTCCAGAACTGGTTTTACTATTCGCTACAGCTATTTTTGAATTGAAAGCCTTTGCCCATTGGGCGGCACGCTGCATAGAAAGAATTGCATTCAGGGAATCTGGAATATCCTGATACGCCCTGTAAGCGTATCCTATTTCCGAGGCATAACCCAGTTGGTTGGTCCAGTCGGTATTGTTTTTAGGGGTGTCGAAGTGGTCTGCAATTTGCAAAATTTGAGTAGTTATGGCTCCGTAAGACGGAAGGTATAGGCTTTTAATGGTATGGCCCTTGAATACCCCTTCCAATACTTGTAAATCCAAAGCCTCATAGTTTTTGAGATCTTTAAAATTCAGAATACTGCCATTTTTTTTCATATCCCGGGCAATACGGTGTGCCACAGCACCCTTGTAAAATCCAATGGCTCCTTTGCGAGCAATAATTTCCAAGGTTTGTGCTAAATCTTCTTGTACTAAGATAGCCCCTGCCGAGAGCGTTTTTTGGTCTGCTCCTAAAAAACTTGCGGCAGTCCCCGGGTATTTAGCAATAGATTTAGAGGCTGCATTATGACGTGCGGCCTCACCAGGCAAGAGTTTAAATCCATAGCGTGCATACGTAATCGCAGGTTCTAAAAGGGTTTTCCAAGGTAAAATTCCTTTTTTGGAATGTAATTTTTCCAATCCGGCAACCACTCCAGGGATGCCAATAGTGCGATAGCCTTCTGAATATTTCTGATCATTGTGAATATAGTGCATGGGCACTGCTGTAGAGGCATCTATCCCATGGGTTTCCCCTAAAGCGGTCCGATATATTGCCTGAAGTCTTCCTCCAATTCCGCTCATACTGGGTTCAACTACTGCTAGGGCGAAAGCAGAGGCAACGGCAGCATCGTATGCATTGCCGCCTTTTTCAAACATGGTAGCTCCTGCCTGAACGGCCAATGGATGTGCAGCAGCTACAACATTGTTGGCGTATTTTTTCTGTGCGCTAGCCAAAGGAATCCCTATGCAACTTAGGACTAGTAGGGTAATCAGCCGTATTTTCATATTTCTTCGGTTAAGGTTGGTGAATTGACCAATTCAGGTAATCCCAATTTGAAAGATAAGAAATGGGGCGGATTTTATTATTGCGCAAGCCAATATTTTAAATCCAATACCTACAATCTATGGTATCGGATATTCAGAAGAACTTAAGACTTCTAAAGAATAATTTCAATTTTTGTTTTCACGTTAGAGAAATTAAAATAGTTGACTTGCAAATTATTGACAAGGGGTGGTAATGTATTGGTTTGTTAATAGATACGTCTTTTCATAAATAACACTACTTACAGAATTGGTGTTACCATAGTTTTTAATATTATATAGACATCTGTATTCCAATGTGTCACCTTCTCCTACGCTGTGAAAATCCAAATTTGGAAAGCTCGCAGCTTCACACTGTAAAGGTTTTCGGGAAGATTGACCAAAGGTAATCTTTTCAATTTCTTTCATTAAAGCCTTTTCTTCGATCTTGATTTTTGAAAATTCGGCTTCAATTACCTCTAAATTTCGAGTAACGATATTGGAGGTTTTTGAAATGCCTGCCGCTTCGATACTAAATTCATGACGGATAAGAGAGTAAATATTACCTAACTTAACAAAGGACTTATCCTTAGGAAA
>JBJOHX010000043.1:0-25601 GCA_046047415.1 Bacteroidota bacterium | reverse complement strand
GTCCCAATTCACCTTAAACTCAAGGAAAGCATTGCTGTAACCATAGAACCATTTACCCTCTTTCTCCCGGTAATCTACCCGGTAATTTACGCCTATGGGATAAACGCTGGCACGAACGGGTTTGCGCTTTACAAACAATCGGCTAGCTTGCTGGGGATCATCCAGATTTAAGGAGAAAACTGCACTCACCAAGACTTTTTTATTGCTGTCGATATAAAGTTTACCGTAATAAAGCGGTTCTGAAATTTTAGGTTTTTGCTCAAAACCAATTACCGTGATGGGAATGTTGTCGATTCGAGTTTCCTGCTCGTATTTAAAGTTGTAATCCGGCAAAGATGCATCCGAAAACAAGTAGTCCTGATACTTCATTAAATCCTGGTATAGCGCATTAAAGGGCCCGCCTTGCAGTTTTAAGGTGAGGGTGTCAAGTTTGTTGTAATCGGTACTTTTGCGCGCCTTATATAGCTCGGCCAAATCGGGTTTGGTTGCGGTATAAGGACTTTTATAAATGGATACTACGGCTTCGGTAAGGGCTGCATTGCGCTTCCGTTTCCGTATTATTTCCCGATAGAAGGCGATCATTTTTGCAGTTTTACTTAAGTAGTTATCGCCCCTGCGCAACAAGACCTCCCGAATTAGGGATTCCGGATTTCGGGGAACGGATACGGCAACCTCATTTAAGGGGGTAACAGCTACTTCCATTTCAATACGGTTGAGTCCGGTGCTAAAGCTGCTCACGCCAACAATTTTACTTTGATAGCCCAAGTAGGAAATCTGGATTTTACCATCCGCATATTGGGCAGGAATTTTAAGCAGAAAACTTCCTTCGGAATTGGTAATGGTGCTGATATTCTCATCCTGAAGTGTAAGGGTAGCAAGCGGAAGCGGTTCTTGGGTTTGTGCATCCACTACAATACCTCTAATTTCAATGGATTCAATGGCATTGTTGATCTGTGCTTTTAACGGGATTGAAAGCATCGTAATCGCGCCTGTAAAAAGGAAAAAAACAATTGGTTTCATAGCATTATTTTTAAGTTAAATTTGAAATGGCTAGAATTGAAAAGCCTCAATTCTTAGCGCAAATCGCAACATTATAAGGTACGAAAATTCTTGCATTTTCACAATGGTGAATAATCGATTTAACAAATTTTAAAGGGCTTAAACCCGATCTCAGACGAACCTTTGTATAGCCGTTCGGTAAAATTTGTATCTTGGGTTTTAAACAATCGAATCCAATGAGAAAACGCACTTTCTTGAAGCAATTGGGAGGAGTAGCTATAGGCACTCCGTTATTTTTTAATCCTTGGAACAGTCATTCCCAAACCAGGTTTGAGTTTCCGGTTTTTTCCGAAGAAATGGATTGGAATCGGGTTCGGGAAGACTACGAATTAAAACCGGATTATATCAATCTGGAAAGCGGATATTACAATATCATTCCCAAGCCTACTCTTGAGGTGTTTATGGATAAAGTTCACATGGTAAATCGGGAGGGCTCGTATTACATGCGAACCGTTCAGTGGGAAAATAAAAAGCGCATTACCGCCCGGTTGGCGGCACTGGTAGGATGTTCCGACGACACTGTTGCCATAACGCGCAACACGACCGAATCCTTGGATTTGGTGATAGGTGGATATCCTTGGAAACAAGGAGACGAGGCCATTTTTGCGGAGCAGGATTACGGAGCCATGCAGGATCATTTTGATTTGGTCTCCCGGCGTTATGGCGTGGTTTGCAAGAGAGTTTCAGTGCCGAATCACCCGAAATCGGACCAGGAAATTGTATCGTTATACGAAGACCAAATCACGTCTAATACCAAAATGATTATGGTTTGTCATATGATAAACATTACCGGCCAGATATTGCCAATTCGCAAAATTTGCGATATGGCACACCAATACGGCGTTGAGGTTCTGGTAGACGGCGCGCATTGTATTGGCCACATTAAAGTAGATATACCTGCACTGAACTGCGATTATTATGGCTCTAGCCTGCACAAATGGTTGGCTACCCCATTGGGCGCCGGTTTACTTTATGTCCGGAAGGAACATGTTTCAAAAATTTGGCCGCTTTTGGCACAACATAAAACGGAACCGGATGATATGTTTAAACTCAATCATACCGGTACCCATCCGGTTCATACCGATCTCGCTATTGACGCCGCAATCGATTATTTGGAATGGCTTAATCTGGAGCGTAAAGAAGCTCGGATGCGCTATCTCCAGCGCTATTGGACCGAACCACTACGCAATACTCCGGGCATCCTAATTAATACCCCTGAAGCGCCAGAACGCAGTTGCGCAATAGCCAATGTGGGAATTGAAGGCTTAAAACCGGCCGAAATGGCCACCAAGCTCCTCGAAGACTACGGCATTTTTACGGTTGCCATCGATGGGGCAGGGGTACACGGTTGTCGAATAACTCCAAACGTTTTTACCACCGAGGCGGAATTGGATCGGTTTAAAATTGCCCTCAAGGATTTGGCCCAAAAATACGGTTCTTGAGCAAAGTCCAAAACCTGACGTCTGTCATCTTTTAAGTTGATTTAAGGGTTTAGTTTTGAAAGCATACTCGGAAGGCTTCCGAAGGAAATGCAGTTTAAACTTAAATCCAAATTCATATGACATCTCTAAACGCGCATACCCGGCTGCACATTGGCCTGGTTTTGCTTCGATTGTTCGTTGGATGGCATTTTCTCTACGAGGGTGTAGTGAAGATGTACAATCCGGATTGGACAAGCTTTGGGTATTTGGCTTCTGCTCAGGGTCCATTCCGCTCTTTTTTTACCGCTTTAACTACCGAAACGATACTGCCTTGGGTGGATACCCTGAATTGGCTGGCTTTGGTGTTTGTTGGCATGACACTAGTTCTCGGAATATTTGAAAAGGCTGGAGCACTAGCTGGGATGGGTTTATTGGCTTTTTACTATTTGGCTCATCCGCCATTTCCGGGTTTAGAACAGTTGCATGTAGAAGGTAGCTATTGGCTGGTAAACAAAAATCTTATCGAGTTGGTAGCTTGTTGGATTCTTTTTATACAACCAACGGGCTACATTTTTGGACTTTCAAAAATTAGTATGCAAAAGCGTAAACAACCTAAAACAACTTAAACATGAGCTGGACTAGACGAGAGGCACTAATGGGTATGGGAGGCTTACCCATTTTAGGAGCGGTGTGGTGGGCAGGAGCCGCTGCAACGGTCTCAAAAACGAGACAAAAAGATCAATTACTTGAAACCCTGAATATTCAGCCTTCCTTACCGGCTGCGGTTCCTGCAATTGATGGAGATCCAATTAAAATAGGCATTATCGGTTTTGGCATTCGAGGGGAGCAATTGTGTCGATCTCTTGGTTTTGCAACTCGGGAATGGCTGGAAGATATGCAGACTGCTACCGACCTTGCAAAACAGGAAGGAAGGCCTTTTACTGCCTTGGAGGATTTTAAAAACCAGGAAAAACTAAATGCTCGAATTGTAGGGGTTTGTGATATTTACGATTTTCGTGCAGAAAAAGCAATTCAATCTTTTTCTACCCAAGCCCAACCTGTTAAACGATTTTTGACCTTTCAGGAAATGTTGGACAGTGGGGAGGTAGAAGCCGTGGTGGTTGCAACACCCGATCATTGGCATGCACCGATTGCTATAGCGGCGCTAAAACTAAACATCCATGTTTATGTGGAAAAGCCAATGTCGCATAATTTATCTGAAACATATGAATTGCGGGATGTGGCATTACATTCCAAGGGAGTATTACAAGTGGGACATCAACACCGACAAACCCTAAGTTTTAAAACAGCCCAGGATATTATTAAAAAAGATATATTAGGTCATATTTCCTTGGTAACCACCAACACCAACAGGAACGATGACAATGGGGCCTGGAATTACGAAATTCGTCCAGATGCCACTCCGGAAACGATTGATTGGGGGCAATTTTTAGGGAATGCTCCACAAATTCCATTTAATAAGAATCATTTCTTTCGATGGCGTAAATGGTGGGCATATGGTTCAGGACTTTCCGGCGACCTGCTAACCCACGACTACGACCGTTTAAATTGTGTCTTGCAAATGGGTATTCCAAAGTCAGTTATGGCTTCAGGAGGAATTTACACCCACAGGGACGGTCGAAATGTTCCTGATGTTTTTCAGGCCAATTTTGAATTCCCAGATTTCAATTCGGGATCCGATCGGCAAAAGGGAATGACTTTTGTTTACAGTGCAACCTTGGGCAATACGCTAAATCGACCTACTGTATTGATGGGACACGACGCTAGTATGGAATTGGGGAACCAGTTGACCATTTGGCCAGATGCCAGGTCTACTCGTTATCAGCAACAGTTAGCCTCTGGTGCAATGGCGGCTCAAACACCAATTTATAATTACAATCCTGCCGCTTCTGCCTTGGATGGGGTATCTTCTGCAACCAGCCAATACTTTGCAGATAAAGGGCTTATGTGGACCTATATAAACGGCAAGCGGGTAGATTCTACTTTTTTACATATGCGGGAATGGTTGAGCGCCATTCGGAATAACGGTCCTGTAAGTTGTGGTATTCAGCAAGGATTTGAAGAGGCAATATCAGCACATATGGCTGGTCTTTCCTGGAAATTGGGACGGCGCATTGAGTGGGACAGTCAGGCACAACGCGTGGTTCCTGTACCAGAGGTTGATTTAGATGCTGCCCTTTTGGAAAGCCTGCCGGGAATAGGTATTTATGCTCCAGATCGGGCGGTATAAAAAATAATCGGACCTTGATTTTGTCTATAGCTGTCACAGCAGACAACATTTAAGGTCCGATGACTTTTTTGGGCACTGGCTTAAGGATTTAATTTGTCAAGAATAAAGCGTTCGCGAAGAAAAGCTTACCATTTTCCCAGAAACCGCGAAACAGCGGATTATCTGCAAAGTATATCACCTGGCCGCGGCCTAAAGTTTCGGATCCAAAAATCAGCGATTCCGGTATCTTTTTTAAGGCCTCACTACCGGCAAAACCCGAAACGGGTTTCGGGTTTTGTCCCAAGTAGGCTACGGTTCCTGAATCCAGGTAGTTGTAGGCATCACTTCCTAATTTTAAGGTGTAGTACTGTTGCTCATATCCATAGGCCAAAGGGTGTGTGGGGTCTACCTTAGTTTCAAAGATTGCACCGGTAATGGCATTTTTAATGCGTTCGCGTTCGGATCCTTCATATTGGGTTGGAGTGGAGGTTGTGTCAGAGGAATTGGGGTCCGATTTACGTTTAATGGAAAATCCGGCATCGCCCGCCAGCGCCCCTAAAGCCTGCCCCATGGCAATCAATCTACCGCCTGCACGTACCCAATCGGCCACTACATTGCGACGAGTCGCGTTTATGAATCTCCCGTATCCGTAACCGTCAGGTAAGATTAAGACATCGTATGCGTTTAAATCTACACGGTCAAAATAATCCCCGTCGATAACCGTAATGGGATAGTGAAGAGTTTGCTCCA
Organism: Bacteroidota bacterium; assembly: GCA_046047415.1. GTDB lineage: Bacteria > Bacteroidota > Bacteroidia > Flavobacteriales > Flavobacteriaceae > Robiginitalea. The sequence continues at coordinate 20,141 of JBJOHX010000043.1, read as the reverse complement.
TGAAATGCCAAACTTCACCAAAACGAAGACTTGAGGTGGGTTCTCCTGAAAGAACAGCAATTTTTAAAGGTTTTATTTCATCAATATATCGCGATCCAAAATCTTTTCCGCCGTCTACAAATCCTGTTTTTACGCCGGTTACACGTTTTTCATGCGCTAGGGCAAGACGTTCCAGTTTGCGGTCAAAATCTGGCGTATTGCGATTGTCTCCACGGGTAAAAATTAGGGTTCCGCGGTCCCAAGTTTTACCCTCTAGCGTAAATGGCAAGTTGGCTTTTCGAACCCGAATTCCAGTCTGAAGCACTTCTGATAGAAATTGGGCATCAGTTAGATGGTCCCATTTACTTATATACGCAAAAGGTTTATCTGAAGGAAAGCTATAGGCTACCTCGGTATTTGCAGTACTAGCGGCAAGTTTGGTTTCGGTAGCCAAGGCCTCTAGCCCATACGCATAGGGCAGGGACCAGGCAGTAATGTCGTAGGTAAGGGAGTCACTCAATTTGGAATTTGAATCCATCAGGACCTTAATTAGGGTGGCCTTTGGTTGGTTTGCATCTATTACCAGTGTATTTTCATCAATCAAAAAATTGCCTTGTTGCTGATCTTTATAGCGAAATCCTTTTGCAGTTGTTCTTGTTCCAAACCCATAACGAATCTGGTGCTTATCTAAAAGTTTTGTAAGACTCTTGAGTCGATCGGAATTGCCTTTTAACGCGTAATTTTTAAGAGTATACGGTTTGGGTTCGTTGTAAAATTTACGGAATTCGGCATTTAGTTTTGTTGCATTTCCTGAGGCAATTTCAACCGTACTTAATCCGGTGGTGAGATGATGTGCAATCCTATGTTTTAAGGTTAATGTATCGCCGTGTGAATTTATAATGCCCAAGCCTGCGCGACCCCCGCCTCCTTGTTCATAGGTCATGCCAATTGCACCGTTATACGTTGGGTAAGTATCTCCATAGCTGGGATAAAACAAATCAAAAACTTCTTTGGTAAAATAAAACCAACCATTAGCATCGAAATAACGAGCGTGGTTTTTACCTATTATTTCCTGAAATGAGCGCTGAAAATCTGTAATTACTTCGTGATAAGGTTCAGCAGCCGGCGCAAAATAATATGGAGAATCCACGCCTTGCTCGTGAAAGTCTACGTGAATATGTGGGAGCCATTGGTTGTATTTTATAAGGCGTTGTTGGCTTTCGATCTGTGTAAGCCAAGCCCAATCCCGGTTTAAATCGAACATATAATGATTACTCCTGCCACTCCACCAGCCCTCGTGGTGCTCAGTGCTATTTGGGTCTACCTGATAGGGCGTATTGCGAAATTGATTGTACCTATTTACATACCGGTCTCGCCCATCGGGGTTTATACAGGGATCAATAATTACGACTGTATTTTCAAGAAAGGCCTTTTTGTTTGTAAGTAGTTCGTAGATCGTTTGCATTGCGGCCTCGGTGCTAACACTCTCATTTCCGTGAACGTTATAACTCATCCAAACAATGGCCGTTTCATTAGTTCCTGAACCGTTTATTCCGCTGAGGTGATTTTGTCTAATAGCCTCAATATTCCTCATGTTATCCAAATTTGAGAGGGTTGCAGTGAGCAAGGGCCTTCCCTCAAAAGTCTCACCATATTGTTCCAATTGAACTTGATCGGGGAGTGCCTCGGCCACATATTGGAAATAGTCAACTACCTGATGATGACGTGAAAATTTACTACCTAATTCATATCCCAGAAATTCTGAAGGAGATTTAAGGGTTTGAGCACTAATGGATTTGGTAAAAAGTAGTAAGAATAAAATACTATAGGTTCTCATTGGGAAAAGTTTTGTGATATACCAAAAAAGGGTTTCCCAAATCTAAACATTATACACAAACCTCAGTATATTGAAGTTCATAAAAGGATGTGGCCCATGATAGGTAGGGTAAGTGGCTTTTCTTAACGAAATTTTTGGAATTCAAAAGGCGGTTAATCCTATCTTTGAGATTTCAAAGCAACTTATGGTTTCGGAAGGCATACCCTTTAAAGATACCGGATTTTTCTCCCAACTTCTGGTCGATTATCTGGAAAAACATCCGGATCTTGAACCATTTTATAATCGGTTTCCTGAACATGGAGCTTTTGAAGGTCAGATCCAGGATAAATCCAAATCCTATGACCCGGAACAACGGCAGATCCTGCATGCGGTTTTAAAGGAGCAGTACGAAGGACTAACACCTTCTCCGGCTACGATATCAAACATAGATGCTTTACAATCAAACAAAACCTTTACGGTTGTAACGGGGCATCAGCTAAATCTGTTTACTGGGCCGTTATACTTTCACTACAAGATACTAACAACCATAAAGTTGTGTGCGCAGCTTAGCGATGTCTTTCCGGAATATCGTTTTGTTCCCATCTACTGGATGGCTACCGAGGACCACGATTTTGAAGAAATCAATCATTTCTATTTTAAAGGAAAGGCCTTTAGGTGGAATATTAACACTCAAGGGGCTGTAGGTCGAGTTTCTACTGAGGGTTTGGTAGATTTGTTCGAATCATTTTCCAGCGATTTGGGGGCGGGTACCCGAGCCAATGAGTTGAGGGCATTGTTTAAGCATGCCTATCTGGAGCATTCAGACCTAACCTCGGCTACGAGATACCTAGTTAATGCCCTTTTTGGAAACACTGGGCTGGTAATCATAGACGGAGATGATTCGCGTTTAAAAGCGCGATTTGCCACTCATTTAAAAGCAGACCTCTTCAATCATTTGGCACATGCCAAGGTGTCTGAAAGTATCAGTAAACTGGAGGAATTATATCCGGGGTATGAAGCTCAGGTAAATCCGCGAGAAATAAATCTCTTTTATATGGATCGCGGCATGCGGAGTCGCCTGGTGCAGGAATCCGATTCCTTTAAGGTTTTGGATACAGATTTGAAATTTAACCGCAATGAACTTGAAACTGAAATTCGTGAGCATCCAGAGCGTTTTTCGCCAAACGTAATTACGCGGCCTTTGTATCAGGAGGTACTTTTGCCCAATTTATGTTATGTTGGGGGTGCCGGAGAATTGGCCTATTGGCTGGAACTCAAATCTTATTTTGAGGCTTCTGGAATTTCTTTTCCTATGTTATTATTGCGCAATGGAGCATTAATTCGCAGTAAAAAGCAGTTGAGCAAATCAAAAAAATTAGGAATTTCAAATCGGGATCTATTGCTAAATCCCAATCATTTGGTAAATAAGAAAATTCGGGAAATTTCGAATATTGACATCAATTTGGATCCGCAACGGAAGTATCTCAAAGGGCAATTTGAAGCTTTGTACGCACTTGCGGCCCAAACTGACGCCTCCTTTTTTGGTGCGGTAAAAGCACAAGAAAAAAAACAATTAAAGGGGTTAAATCATTTAGAGCAACGTCTGTTGTTAGCCCAAAAAAGAAAATTGAAAGATCAGGTAGGTCGTATACTGGCATTGCATAACGAATTGTTTCCGAATGGAGGTCTTCAGGAGCGAAAATGCAATTTCGCATCATTTTATTTAGAAACCGGGGCTGATTGGACCGCTAACTTGGCGGCATGCTTTGAACCACTGGGTGGAGAATTTACCTTAATAACCTATTGATTTTGAAGGGTTCTTACAGTCGGGCAGGCCTGTATTTTAAAAATTAAAAGCACATGCACAAACTGGATATAGATACCGTAGAAATGACCTTGGATATCATGAAATATGCTATCGGCAGGATTACAAATCAAAATCCGGAATTGGGTCATCCAAAAAGTGAGGGAGAACTTGAAGCACTTGTGGGGCCCACAATAGTTCCAGGCGGGATTGGCGGTGAAAAGGCTTTTCAGCTTTTTCGGGACATTCTGGTTCGTGCCACTGTTCCCATCGATCATCCCCGACACCTAGCTTTTGTGCCGGCCGCACCAACGCGAGCGGCGATATTATTTGATCTGGTTACTTCTGCATCTTCTATTCATGGTGCTTATTGGATGGAAGGGGCAGGTGCCATATTTTGCGAAAATCAGGCCATGTCTTGGATGGTATCACTAACCGGCATGCCTAAAGGGGCTTTTGGCGTTTTTACCAGTGGAGGTACGGCAGCCAATCTTTCGGCCTTAGTGACCGCGCGTGAATGTTGGCGGGCAAAAAATCCCGAAAACCAGGTTCGCGGGCTAATGTTGACTTCAAGCGGCGCGCATAGCTCGGTAAAGGCTATGGCAAAGGTTATGGATGCAGACGTGCACCTCATAGAAACTTTTGATAGGCTAACCCCCGATTTAATTGCAGGTAGCCTTGCTCAAATGGAACCGGCAACACGTTCCCGACTTTTTGCAATAGTAGCAACCGGGGGAACAACAAACGCGGGAATAATAGATGATTTGGATGGCATCGCTACGCTTTGTGAACGCGAAGGGCTGTGGTTTCACGTAGATGCTGCCTACGGCGGAGGTGCCCTCTTGGCAGATTCGGTTAGGTCCTTATTTAAGGGAATTGAAAAGGCCGATAGTATAACAATTGATCCCCATAAATGGCTATTTTCGCCCTATGACTGTGGGGCGGTAATTTATAAAAATCCCGAATTGGCACGGCAGACGCATGCACAAGATGGTTCGTATTTGGATATTTTTAAAGACGAGGGAGCCCGGGGTTTTAATCCCTCCGACTATCAGGTTCAATTGACAAGGCGTGTTCGGGGATTACCTTTGTGGTTTTCGTTGGCCATGCACGGTACAGATCGTTATAAATGGGCTGTGGAACAAGGTATTGCTTTGGCACAAGAAGCTGCCCGACAAATTCAAATGCATCCGAATCTGGAGCTTGTGCGTGAACCCGGGTTGTCTTGTGTTCTTTTTAGGCGCATTGGATGGGGAGCCAATCAATACAACGACTGGACCTATAAGAATCATCGTGAAGGATTGGCACTGGTTACACCTACCAAATGGAGAACATCTGCAGGGTCAGAGTCAGTATTACGTTTTTGCTTTATCAATCCAGATACCCGTCCGGAAGATATTGAGTTGATTTTAGCAACCCTAGGGGGCTAAATATTCACCATTCCAACCTGTTTCATTTTTGGAAAATCGAATACGTATGTGTTTTGGGCGATTTAACCGCAGGTATTCAATCTTAAATGGATGAATGTGTACGGCAGTAAAATAATCTCCATTATTTATGTATTCCAGCTGTTCCGGACCTGTAATCACACTGCCTGGAATATGCGCACTTCGATATTCGATTCGTATGGGTTCCGGTAGGTTGGACTTATAATCATTTAGAATTTCTGGATTGAGCTCTACTGATGCCATGCCTTCGAAGCGAATTTGTAACAAGAGTTCGGGATGGTAACAAAGGGCGCTCACTTTTTGATTTTCGTTGATGTGAGTGATCTTCTTTGACCTTGAATCCGAGTAAAACGTAAGTCTAAACGGATCTGGATTGAACTTACGCAGAACAACTGTTCTTAGTCTGGGTACATTGTCCAGTCCAATGGTTGCAAATACAGGAAATCTAAAGGGGTGAGCGGGCACTTCAATTGCAGCTTGCATCTCCTTTAAAATCTCTTGCCAGTGCTCCTTGCTCATAAGGATACATTTTGTTTAAAGTTACAAAATTCCAACGGTTTTCCGCAGCAATTAAAGTTAGTGTGCGCCGGTATTGCTGTTCCATAATGTAGATATCACGTGAATAACTCTAAAGGAAATATCTGCTGTCTCCACTTCTTATTTTCCTATTTTTGCCCATGCAAAATAATGTTCTTATTCTCGATTTTGGATCACAATACACTCAACTCATTGCTAGAAGGGTTCGTGAACTAAATATTTTCTGTGAAATAAAGCCGTTTAATAATATACCGGCAGATTTATCAGATTACAAGGCTGTAATACTTTCAGGATCGCCATCTTCGGTACGATCCGATGCTGCCCCGCACCCCGATCTTAGTGGTATTCGGGGTATAAAACCCATGCTTTGTATTTGCTACGGGGCTCAGTATATTGCCCACTTTAGCGGTGGAAATGTAGCCCCTTCCAAAACCCGGGAATACGGACGCGCCAAGTTGGCTCATGTGGTTTCTGATCCGTTTTTTGAGGATATTCAGGCGGGTAGCCAGGTTTGGATGAGTCACAGTGATACCATTCAAGAATTGCCACAGGGAGCTACGCTGTTGGCGAGTACAGAAGATGTTGCAAATGCAGCCTTTAAAATACAAGACGAGCAAATTTACGCTATACAATTTCACCCCGAGGTATACCATACCACTGACGGCATTTTATTGTTGCGAAATTTCTTGATTCACATTGCCGGATTGGAGCAATCCTGGACACCGGCGGCCTTTGTTGAAAGTACAGTAGCCGAATTGAAGGATAAGATTGGCGCAGATAAAGTAATCCTTGGGCTTTCCGGAGGTGTAGATTCAACCGTTGCAGCGGTTTTGCTGCATCGGGCCATAGGCGACCATCTGCACTGTATTTTTGTAAACAATGGCTTGTTGCGGAAAAATGAGTACCAGGAAGTTTTAGATCAGTACCAGCATATGGGTCTAAATGTAAAAGGGGTTGATGCTTCGGCACGTTTTTTGAGTGAACTTTCTGGTGAGGAAGATCCGGAAAAAAAGCGAAAAATAATTGGCCGGGTTTTTATTGAGGTGTTCGACGATGAAGCGCACCAAATAGAAGATGCCAAGTGGCTGGGGCAGGGTACTATTTATCCCGATGTTATTGAATCGGTTTCTGCTTCTGGTGGGCCTTCTGCAACAATTAAAAGTCACCACAACGTTGGCGGGCTTCCTGATTTTATGAAGTTGCAAGTGGTTGAGCCTTTAAAGATGCTCTTTAAGGACGAGGTAAGGCGAGTTGGATCAAGCTTGGGCATACCCGAAGATCGTTTGGGAAGGCACCCTTTTCCGGGTCCAGGTCTCGGAATAAGAATTCTAGGCGATATTACAGCAGAGAAGGTAAGTATGTTACAAGAGGTTGATCATATTTTTATTTCTGGCTTGCGCAGTTGGGGGTTGTACGATAAAATATGGCAGGCAGGGGCCATGCTTCTTCCTGTAAATAGTGTTGGTGTTATGGGCGACGAGCGAACCTATGAAAAATGCGTAGCTTTAAGGGCAGTAGAAAGTACCGATGGAATGACAGCCGATTGGGTGAATTTGCCCTATGAATTCTTACAAAAGATTTCAAATGAAATTATAAATAAGGTACCCGGTGTGAATCGTGTGGTATACGATATCAGTTCAAAACCTCCGGCAACCATTGAATGGGAATAACTATGGGTTTGAAAAAAACCAAACAAATAATAATATTCGTTGCGTTTATAACTTCAATTAGCAGCGGTGTTTTATGGGGGTTTCAGATTGAAAGCCAACCCTATAAGCCAATTGAGTTTATTGAGCATAAAGTAAGTAAGAAAGAAACTTTATACGGAATTACGCGTCAATATCAAATTACGGAGAAAGAACTAAAGCGTTACAACCCGGAATTGTATTCTGGGGATTTGCAACGAGGCATGACCCTTAAAATTCCGAGATACGCAACCGGTCATCGTCCAGATCAAGAAGATGAAGTGCAATGGACCGTCCACGTGGTTAAGTCCGGGGAAACACGGTGGAGTCTTGCCCACCAATACGGCCTTACCCAAGACAGTCTCTTGGTTTTGAATCCCAAATTACTTGCAGATCCAAATGTATTGCATGTTGGCGATACCTTAAAATTACCTCCGCTTAAATCAAACCTTCTAAGTATCGGCCATGTTCTACCCCAAGGAATGCACCGGGTAGAGGCAGGTGAAACGTTGTATGCCTTGTCGCGTCAGTACAAGGTGGAACAGGAAAAGCTTTTGCAATTAAATCCGGACCTGGGCCAACCCGAAAATTTAAAAGAGGGGATGCTCATTCGTGTTCCTGTTCAAGAGGCACAATCAAATCGCATGGAATATGCGTTTTATGAGGTTCGGCCTAAAGAAACTCAATTTGCATTAACCAAGCTGTTTCAAGTAAGTTGGTCAACTTTGCTGGATTTGAATCCGCATTTGAGTGCCGGATTACAGGCTGGAATGGTCCTAAAAATTCCGATTTGGCAACAGGGGGCGTACAGTGTAAAAAACAATCTTATTGCTCCGGATATTCATCTAATCGACAGCTTAACCCCGGGCTTTAGACCTAAAATTGCGGTTTTATTTCCCTTTCGGCTAGACCGTTTGGATTTGGCAAATGACGTTCAAACCTTGGAGCGTATCGAGAGAAATAACGCCCTAAAATACAGTTTGGGCTTGTATTCCGGTTTATTGGTAGCCATGGATTCACTCGCGGAATTAGGGGTTTCTTCGGAAGTACATACATTCGACACGCGTCTAAGTTCCGAGCATGTTGGGCAAATATTACGTCGGGAATCATGGTCCGATATAGATGCCGTTATAGGTCCGTTAGATTCCAAATTGGTTCAGGAGGTTGCAGATTTTCTTGAGCCACAAACCGTGCCAGTCTTTGCTCCTGTTCCCATTCCTGAAACCGGCGGAAGAAGTAACCTTTTTGCTACTTACACCAATGAGGACAGATTGCGGTCACATATGTTGCAGTATATGAGAACCGAGGTAGGGCAGCAACAGCTTTTTGTTATTGCAGACCGTGCCAATGCCAATATCGCAAATAAAATTGTGTCGTTATTTCCTCAGTGTCGCATAATTCCATTGCAGCAAGAAGAGGAAAATGTTTATATCAATACAGACGCCTTACGCGAATTGTTGTTAGGAGCATCAGAAAATTGGATCTTTTTGGAAACCGAAGACTTTAAAATTGCCTCTAGTGTGAGTTCAATCTTAAATTCCATAAACACGGAAGAAACTAAAATCCGATTGTTTACAACATATAAAAGCAAGGCGTTTGAAAATGAGGTGATTTCAGCAGTGCACCTTTCCAATCTTGGATTTACTTACCCATCTGCAAATAAAAGAGCAGAAAACTCCGGGTTTACCAGACGCTATACTGAAAAGTTTGGTGGATTGCCTGATCGGTATGCCGAACGGGGCTTCGATTTGGGAATGGATGTATTGCTTCGCTTAGGGTATGCCGCAGATGTGTTTTTGGCAGCTGATCAAATCGGGGCAACTAGATATACCGGTAATTCATTCAATTATGTAAAGGAGGCAAATGGCGGGTATTCCAATACAGCTTCCTACATTTTAAAATACGATAAGCTTAAAATTATTGAATTAGAAAGCCTATGACCGCAAGTGTAACCTATTTAGGAGAATTAAGGACTGAATGTGTTCATCTTCAATCCGGAAATTCATTCATTACCGATGCTCCTGTAGATAATCAAGGCAAGGGAGAAGCTTTTAGTCCTACAGACACGGTTGCTACAGGTTTGGGAACTTGCATGATAACCGTAATGGGCATAAAGGCACGTGATCTTGGCGTAGATTTAACCGGGTCTACAGTCGCAGTCACTAAACATATGACCGCAACACCCAGACGAATTTCACGAATTGACTTATCACTTAATTTGCCTGCAGTTGCATCGGAAAAGGAGCGAATGATTTTAGAAAAAACAGGGCGTACTTGCCCTGTGGCCTTGAGCCTGAATCCTGAAATTCATCAGGAGGTACAATTCAATTGGGTGCTTTAAGTGTTGTATTGAGTGTCCAATTAAATATCGCAGATTGTTACCCCTTGCTTTAAGGCGGCTATTTTATCGTCCCAGGTCGGTATAAATTCCTGAGCTACATGACCGGTAAACCCAGTGTCTGCAATTGCACGCATAATAGCCGGATAATTTAACTCTTGCGTTTCATCGATTTCATTTCTTCCCGGATTTCCCCCGGTATGATAGTGCCCAAAATACGGATGATACTCCCTAATGGTGCGGATTACATCACCCTCCATGATTTGCATGTGGTAAATATCGAACAATAATTTAAAGTGTTCTGTGCCTAATCTACGACAAAGTTCTACCCCCCAAAGGGATGAATCGCACATGTAATCCTTATGGTCTACTTTTGAATTTAAAAGTTCCATTTGAATCACTACGCCATATTTTTCGGCAATTGGCATAATCTTAGACAATCCTTCTACACAATTTTGAAGTCCAACCAAATCATTCATTCCATGGCGGTTACCACTAAAGCAAATGAGATTGGTATATCCAGCCTCGGCAATTAAAGGGATTTTCTCGGTGTAATCTTTAATCAATTCTTCGTGCAGCTTGGGGTTGTTCCAACCATCAACAATGCCTTTTCCGGCGCCCCAGCACATTGCAGCATGAATGCCGTGTTTTTTAAGTAGTGGAAATTCTTCAGGCCCTACCAAATCTATAGCCGGAATCCCAAGTTCAACCAAATTACCCAAAAAGGTATCTAAAGGTATACTGCCGTAACACCAATAACATGCACTATGGTTAATGCGTCCTTTTAAACTTTCAGATTCAGTCAATATTGCTTCTGATTTGGATACGGTTATCGGGGTAATCAAAGCCGCCGAAGCTGCAGCGCTTTGCTGCATAAAACTTCTTCTTTTCATAATTGGTTGGTTGTTTCAGGTTTCAATAAAGATACATTATTTTAGGGTACTTATGACACCTGCAGCATTTTCACCCAAAGCATTAATAGAACTGGCCCATTACCGTATGCCTTTCGGAAAATATTCGGGGCACTACCTTACCGAATTGCCATTGCCCTATTTGGTTTGGTTTCGACAGAAGGGCTTTCCACAAGGGAAATTAGGTCAACTCTTGCAAACAACGTTAGAAGTAAAAGAAAATGGCCTTGAGGCATTAATAGCCCGAATTCGGAAAGATTTTCCCGAAGACAGCCGGTGATTTCCTACATGAATTCGTATCTTTGAATCCCGTAATTAAGAAAAGCCAAATGGCAGATACCAAATACATATTTGTTACGGGAGGGGTAACCTCGTCACTCGGAAAAGGCATTATCGCCGCTTCGTTAGCCAAATTACTACAAGCCAGAGGTTACCGAACAACCATTCAAAAGTTAGACCCTTATATTAATGTAGACCCTGGAACATTAAATCCCTATGAACACGGGGAGTGTTATGTCACAGATGACGGGGCCGAAACTGATTTAGATTTAGGGCATTACGAACGATTCCTCAATGAACGTACTTCGCAGGCTAACAATGTAACCACCGGTAGAATCTACCAAAGTGTTATAGAAAAAGAAAGACGTGGTGAATTTTTAGGAAAGACGGTTCAGGTGGTTCCACACATAACTAATGAAATCAAGGAACGGATCCAAATTCTAGGTAAGAGCGGAAATTATGATGTTGTCATTACAGAAATAGGAGGTACTGTAGGGGATATTGAATCGCTCCCATATATTGAGGCTGTACGTCAATTGCTATGGGAATTGGGAGAAAATAATGCCATTGTAATTCACCTGACCTTGGTCCCGTATTTATCGGCAGCCGGAGAATTAAAAACAAAACCCACCCAGCATTCCGTAAAAACTCTTATGGAAAGCGGTATTAAGGCAGATATTCTGGTGTGTAGAACCGAACACCAGCTTACCGAAGATATTAAGCAGAAATTAGCGCTTTTCTGCAATGTCCGCAAAGAAGCAGTGATTCAGTCTATAGATGCTAGCACCATATATGACGTACCCATGTTGATGTTAGAAGAAGGTTTGGATCGGGTGACCCTGGATAAATTAGGCTTGCCTAAAGTACCGGAACCGGATTTGGAACAGTGGAAGGCGTTTTTAAAGCGATTAAAGCATCCTAAAGGACAGGTTCGCATCGGGCTCATTGGTAAATATGTAGAACTTCAGGATTCCTATAAGAGTATTTTAGAGGCATTAATACATGCAGGAGCTTCTAATGAGGTTAAAGTACAGGTGGAGTCCATTCATTCCGAACACATTAGTGTAAATAATGTGGAACATAAACTCAAGGGAATGCACGGCGTTTTGGTAGCGCCCGGTTTTGGGGAAAGAGGCATTGAAGGTAAAATTAAGGCGGTTCAATTTGCTCGTGAAAACGGCATTCCATTTTTGGGAATCTGCCTCGGGATGCAGATGGCTGTTATTGAATACGCCAGAAATGTGCTTGGATTGGCAGATGCAAATTCTACCGAAATGAATCCGGAAACCTCAAGTCCTGTAATTGATTTAATGGATTCACAAAAATCGGTGATTAACAAAGGGGGAACCATGAGGCTTGGCGCATGGGACTGTGAGTTAACAGAAGATACATTGGCACATCGCACGTATCACGGGGCAGGAACCATTTCGGAACGACACCGCCACCGGTATGAATTCAATAATGCCTTTAAAAAGGAGTTGGAAGATGCAGGTTTAGTGTTTTCAGGAATTAATGCAGAAACGGGCCTAGCTGAAATTGTTGAAATCCCCGATCACCCTTGGTTTATGGGAGTGCAATATCATCCCGAATACAAAAGTACCGTAGCAAATCCACATCCCTTATTTGTAGGATTTGTACAGGCAGTGGTTCAACATCACAACAAGCATTCCGAGGCCACATGGGCATAATCTCATGAATTGAAACTATATTTACATCGCCCCTGAGGCCTAACGGCCGGAAGGCAGGTTAATAATGCATACATGGAAGAAAAAAAACTAGACTTCAATTCCGTCATTGGTTTTGTACTCATTTTTGGAATACTCATATATTGGTTCTATACCAATCAACCTGCACCCGAAGAAATAGAAGCGCGAAGGGTAGCGGCTCAACAGGTTCAGGATTCAATAAATTCCTTGGCAAATAAGGTTCAAGAGGAACTTCCTGTGGTAATCAATGATTCCCTTAAACAGCAGGCCTATGCAGCCCAAGCGGGTGCTTTTGGGGGAGCTGAGCCGGTTGAAGGAATTACCCGTTTAACAAACGAGGTGCTGGATTTGGAAATTTCAAACAAGGGAGGTCAGATTACCAAAGCGTTATTAACGGATTATGTTACCTACGATTCGGTTCCGGTTTATCTGATACAAAACGGAAATTCGCAGTTCGATTTGCTGTTAACCACTTCAGATAATCGCTTGTTACATACCAAGGACCTTTATTTTACTCCGGAGCTAAAACAACAAGGAGGTCAAAAAGTCCTTTCCATGAAGGCTGCAGCTGGTCCGAATCGGTATTTGGAATTTTTGTACACCTTGGGGTCCGAATCTTACATGATTGATTTTGAAATTCGTTCCAACGGTTTGTCTGAAATACTAAATGCCGAGTCACTTCCAATGCAATGGGATTTGACCGGAATTCGTCATAGTAAAAGTGTGCAATACGAAAATCGCTATACCCGACTTACATACAAACATAAAGACGACAAAGTGAGCAAATTGGGTGCCGCCGGAGACGACGATGAAACGGTGAACCAGGTACGCTGGATTTCGTATCGACAACATTTCTTCAGTGCTATCCTGGCGGCATCGGATTCTTTTTCTAGTGCAAAATTAAGTTCCCATGACCTGGTTGAAGACGAAGGTATAGAGGTTGTTAAAACAAAAGAATTCAGTGCAAGTACAGCGATTAAGGTGTCCAACGGAGCGGTAAACGAGAAATTGCATTGGTATTTTGGGCCAACTGATCTTGAGACGCTTTCCGCTTATCAGGATTTGGGTCTAGAAGATTCCATTCCTTTTGGATGGGGTATTTTTGGCTGGATCAATCGGTATATATTTACACCTTTTTTTGGCTTTCTAAGTTCATTTTTGCCTTTTGGAATTGCCATTGTAGTAATGACCATTCTAGTGCGACTGCTAATGTCACCGGTTACTTACAAATCGTATCTGTCTCAAGCTAAAATGCGGGTACTAAAACCAGAGATTACAGAAATTAACGAGAAGCACAAAGAAAATGCCATGAAACGGCAGCAGGAAACTATGGCCCTTTATAACAAGGCAGGTGTTAGTCCGCTTAGTGGTTGTGTTCCTGCTTTATTGCAGCTTCCGATTTTTTATGCCTTGTTTATGTTTTTTCCAACTAGCTTTTCGCTCCGGCAAAAATCTTTTCTGTGGGCAGAAGACTTATCCTCTTATGACACCGTGGCGCAACTGCCTTTTCCAATTCCGTTTTATGGAGATCACATTAGCTTGTTTCCTATTTTGGCTTCCATTGCCATATTTTTCTATATGATGATGACCACAGGACAACAAATGCAAACTCAGCCAGGTATGCCCAATATGAAATTTATTATGTACCTGTCTCCCGTAATGATGTTGTTTTTCTTCAACAATTACGCGAGTGGTTTGAGTTTGTATTATTTTGTATCTAACCTGATTACAATTGGAATCATGCTGGTAATTAAGCATGTTATCCTCGACGAGGAAAAGATTCATGCCCAAATTCAAGAGCAGAAAATGAAGCCAAAAAAGGAAAATCGATTCCAACGTAAAATGCGGGAAATGATGGAGGAAGCGGAAAAGCAGAAAAAGCGTTAAGATCATTTAATCTGAACAAACCAGATTCTCCAGAATTAAAAAAGCCCCGTAAATTTTACGGGGCTTTTTTATGTTGACTATTTACGTTAATAAGATTTGGGACAGGCAAGGTGCTTATTCTTTTCCGATTTTTAAATCCTTAGTTGTGTAACCCATTCCAATGTTTGTGAACCTTCTTTTTTTTGAGGTCTAAAAAATTAGGCTCGCCAATAATCTACCAAAAAGCCATTCTTGATAGAGAGAATGGTATTGATAATACGCAGTTAATTATTTTATTAGTATAAACCAGGAAGCAATACTTGGTTTATCACATCTTTAACGGCAAAGCCAATATAAAGCCTAATCTGAATCTAATACTTCAGCCATATTATGCATGGATTATTGCGTAATTTTGCATTGAATCGGATTTTTCATGAAAAAAGTTGTTGTAGGACTTTCTGGAGGTGTAGACAGCAGTGTTGCCGCCTTGTTACTCAAGCAGCAAGGCTATGAGGTTATTGGGCTATTTATGAAGAATTGGCACGACGATAGCGTGGTGATTTCTCGCGAATGTCCTTGGCTAGACGACAGCAATGACGCCTTGATTGTAGCCCAAAAATTAGGAATACCCTTTCAGACTGTAGATTTAAGTGTGGCCTATAAGGAACGTATTGTAGATTATATGTTTCGTGAATATGAACGTGGCCGGACTCCAAATCCGGACGTTCTCTGCAACCGCGAAATCAAATTCGATTTATTTTTAAAAATGGCTTTGCAGCTTGGGGCAGATTTTGTAGCTACTGGGCATTATTGTAGAAAGAGACAATTTATCGATACGGGAGGGCATGAAATATATCAATTACTTGCGGGTAAGGATAAAAATAAAGACCAGTCTTATTTCCTTTGTCAATTGAGTCAGCAGCAACTGTCGAAGGCCTTATTTCCAATAGGAGAACTCACGAAATCCGAGGTGCGGCAGATTGCCGCAGCCCACCAATTAATAACTGCAGAAAAAAAGGACTCTCAGGGATTGTGTTTTATTGGCAAGGTTAGATTACCTGAATTTTTACAGCAGCAGCTCAAACCACGTTCAGGGTCAATTGTTGAAATTCCCGCAGACCACTCCCGATATTATCAAGAGCTCCCAACTTTTGTTTCGCATCAAGAGGCTTTGGCCTATCGCGCTGTAAAACCTCAATATTCCTTGGCAGAAGGCAAGGTGGTTGGAACCCATAACGGAGCTCATTATTTTACGATAGGACAGCGTAAAGGATTAAATGTAGGGGGTACGCCCGAGCCGTTGTTTGTGATTGAAACAGATGTTGAAGCCAATATTATTTATACAGGACAAGGAAAAGATCATCCGGGACTGTATCGACAGGCCCTTTTTATTTCAGATCAGGAACTGCATTGGATTCGTCCGGATTTGGTACTAAACACCAACGATCGCCTCAAGGTTTTCGCCCGAATACGCTACCGCCAAACCTTGCAGCCAGCTGAATTATACAAGGTAGATGGTGGACTTTATATTGACTTTGAATCCCCCCAATCTGCTATTACGGAAGGTCAATTTGCCGCGTGGTACCTCGATGAGGAACTCATTGGATCGGGTGTTATATCTTAATTATATTGGAACTATGCCAAACCGAATTACCTCGCTTTTTAAAATTCAAAATCCAATCATACAAGGAGGCATGATTTGGGCAAGTGGCTGGAGACTAGCATCCGCTGTTTCGAATGCCGGAGGACTGGGCCTTTTAGGTGCAGGCAGCATGTATCCCGATGTTTTGAGAGATCAAATTCGAAAATGTAAGGCCGTAACTGAAAAACCATTTGGGGTTAATGTACCCATGTTATATCCCGATTTAGACGAATTAATGGAGGTGATTATTCAAGAAGGGGTGCCAATTGTATTTACCTCGGCAGGGAATCCAAAGTTATGGACCTCACATCTAAAAGCAGCGGGCATAAAGGTTGCACATGTGGTTAGCAGTGTTAAGTTTGCCATGAAAGCCCAGCAAGCAGGGGTAGATGCCATTGTCGCCGAAGGGTTTGAGGCTGGTGGTCATAATGGTCGGGACGAAACCACCACTTTAACGTTAATACCTGCAGTACGAGAGCATGTCCAACTACCTCTAATCGCTGCAGGCGGCATAGCAACGGGAAATGCAATGCTGGCAGTAATGGTTCTAGGAGCAGAAGGGGTTCAGGTAGGCAGTCGGTTCGTGGCAAGTGTGGAAGCTTCTTCACATCCGGACTTTAAAAATCAAGTAATCGCGGCAGGGGAGGGCGATACCCAATTAACACTAAAAGAACTGGCACCAGTACGTTTATTAAAAAATAAATTTTACCTGGATATAGAAGCGGCTTATGCTCGAGGAGCCGGCCCACAGGAACTGGAAGTACTACTCGGAAGGTCTCGTGCCAAAAAAGGGATGTTCGAAGGAGATATGGACGAAGGAGAATTGGAAATCGGACAGGTAGCTTCCTTAATACACGACATTTTACCTGCTGCTGCGATCGTAGATCAGATGATGCGGGAATTTGAACAAGGGCGCAGGGAGGTGTCTGGTTTATTTCCGTAGGGACCAGAAAACGTACATATATGAGAGTAGGAATCAAGCCCATAATGCGCCTTAATGCAAAAAAAAATAGCCCTAGTATGTTACCAGGGCTATTTTTTTTACTGAGCTTGAAATTGTTTGATAATACGTTGTTCTATTTTCCTTTTAAACTCGAGAGGTATTCTATAAGATCCCGAAGTTCTCGTTTACTTATAATACGTCCCATTGCAGGCATTGCCGAGGGTTGATTGGTCCGGTTTGCAATTCGCGCTTTTGGGATGGCCAAAGGTTCTGCTTCTACACTTTTTAGGAGCAAGCGGTCTTCATTTTCTTCAAGTAGTAAACCACTAATGGTTTCCCCATCTTTTAGATTTAAGGTTACCGAACCATAACCAGGTGCAATTCGAGCACTAGGCTCAATTAGGGCCTGCAGAATTTCTTCTCGGCTGAGTTTTAAGGCAATATCGTCTAGCGCTGGTCCAACAGCACCACCTGCACCCTCAACGGCATGACAACGCACACATTGGGCTGCAGCGTTACTATTAAATACTTCACGTCCTTGCCACCAACGTCCTCCATACAGTGTTTCCTTAAAGGCATCTGTAGAATATCCCGAAGCTTTCAACACTTCCAATTCTTCAATAAGTATATCGGAATCAGTAGCCTCTACCGCCTCAATTAAATCGAGAATGATTTCGGGAGCCAATCGGTTGGCAGCCGCTTCTGAAATCAGTTTTTGCATGGGGGGCGTACTTTTTTGGTTAGGCATTTCCGCAAGTGTTCTAAGCATTTCTTGTTGCTCTCCAATTGTACCTTTGCTAAATATTGGCGTGGCAATAGAGGCCAATTCTGACTCTGGAATGTCTAGTGTTGGTAGCAAACTAATAGCGGTGGTGCGCACTTCCTGGCTTTCATCTTTCATTCCTTTTTCCAAGTAGCTGGCAATCTGTTGATCATTAAGAGATCCCAGTGCTTGAAGCATCGCGGCCCGAACTTCGGCAGATGGATGGGTGTTAAAAAGTTCGTGGAGTTGGTCATTGAATTGGTTGATTCCTAACCTGCGCAATACTTCAGCAGCTCCTGAAATAATTTGAGGATTTGAATCTGCAAGCAAAACTGGTAATTTTCCAAGTACCCGTGAAATAACAAGTGCAGAATCCCGATGTATTTCTCCGCGCAGTCTGCCATCTACTCGGTCCAGAACCGAGGGGCTGTGCCATCCTCCAATGGTTGCTAAAGCCTCACCGCGTATTTCTGAGGGCACGTCTTCACGCATGGAAAATGTTACTAGGCGATCTAAATCTTTTGAATCTCCGGTTCTAAGGGCTGCATTTATTGCCCTGCGCAAAACTACTTCAGAAGTAATTCCAGGACGATCTAAAACGGCTGCCAACGCAGGAAGTGCTTGGGGTATCGACCAATCGTCGTTTATGGCCCGAGCAGCTTCTTCAACAATAAACATATCGGAATCTTTTAAGAATTGAGACACCTCAGGATGTGCCAATCTACGCAAAACCAGTACAGCCGCTAATCTTAAGCTTCGATTAGAATGGCTTACCAAGGCGATTAGAGGTGCCGTTTTGCCGATTCGAGACAACGCCAAAACGCCTGCATGGCGGAGGTATACATCCTTGTCTTGATTTTCGGCGAGCAGGTCAATCAGAGCAGGGATTGCTGGTTCATAAGCAAGGCGTCCGAGAGCTTGTGCGGCGAAGAATTTAACACGAGGTTCTGGGTGCTGTAATAGGGTTAAAAGTACTTCCGAAGCAGGTGCATAGGCCAAATCACCCAATACCTTTGCAGATTGAGCTATTATTTCAGGGTCTGCGTCTCCCAGCAAATTCACAAGTGTATTGGCGTATTTTGTAGTTTCACGAGCCAATTGGCCGATTCCCCAAATAGCGTGAATTCGCGCCATTTGACTTTTGGCGTTAGTCGTAGTTTTTTCGAAAATTTTAAATCCTAGCCAACTGCGTTTGGCCAGTTCAAATTGTGCTTTTTGACGAATTCTACGATCTGAATAGGCCAGTAGCTCTCCCAAACTATCGCGCGACAAGTTTTTATATTTAGCAACCATGAGTTGTTGCGTCTGCTTTCTTTCTTGGGCCAGGTCATTTTTATTTTCGGATACATCCAGTTTCCAAATACGACCGTAATTTTTAGTTCCCCAGCCATTTATCCAGTCTGCAAGGTAAAGTGCACCATCTGGACCAAAACGAATGCCAGTAGGTAACACCCCGCTTAGAACATCAATTTCAGAATTAAACGCGAATCCGGCACCTTCTGGCTTTAAATCGAAGGCCCAAATGTGGGACCGGGACGGATCTCCAATAAATTCTACAAGGAAAAATTTGTCTTGCCAGGATTTGCCCAGGGCCGTTCCCGGATTGAATTGCATTCCGGTAGGACCATTGTGATAGTTGCGGATCGGGGGAATGATATAAGAAGCCTGACCCTCCCAACGTGGTAGGAAAAGTTTTTCATCCATCCACACCTTGTAACCGTTATTTTTTGGGTCAACATATTTTCCGAATTGCCAATTGGTGCGCCAGCCGGAGTCAGATCCATCTACTAAATACACGAGCCGCTCACTTTCACCGGCGTGATCACCGTCATTGTCGGAGGTAATCAAATTTCCGTAGGCGTCAAAGACAAACTCGTGTGTGTTGCGCAATCCCCGGGCAAATACCTCGAAATTACTTCCGTCTGGGTTACACCGAACGATTACCCCTTGATTCGGATAATGGTGCTTGCTACCATCTTTGGACGTAATACTGGCACCAATATCCCCAATCCCCCAATAAATTTTGCCATCGGGTCCCATGACCACTCCAGACATGCCGTGGGCTCCAAAGCCAATATGAACCATAAAACCGGTGGCCAATGATTCTTTTGTATCTAATACATCATCTCCATTGGTGTCCGTTAGTTTCCACAAGTCGGGAGCAATCCCTACATAGACAGCATCATCGCCGACATATAAGCCACCTGCCACATCGGATACTTCTTCGGTAAAGTCGTGTAGAATCCGAGTAGATACATCTGCCATGCCATCTCCGGTGCGATCTTCGAGTCTCCAAACTTCGTCTTCCTCTACCATGAGGTCGTGCCAATCGTGGATACTATCTCTATTCAAATCTGTAAGCCATTGGTTTTGCTGACTTTTTTCGGGAGCAAATGTCGCTCTCAAAAATGCACGACGATCCTC
>JBJOHX010000042.1:0-11813 GCA_046047415.1 Bacteroidota bacterium | reverse complement strand
GATTTCTACCTATAAAGGGGTGTTGTTCCAGATCCATTACCTGTCCACTTACCGGCCCACTTTCATCAGACAGCCAAAACAGGGCAGCGGCGGCAATTTCTTCAGGCCACAAAATTCGACCCGATGGGGCGTATACATCGGGTAAATCTGCATACCAATCTTCGGGCAATCCGTGTTCTTGTTTCCGTTTTCTTTCGGTTTCGGTGAGCACCCAGCCAGGATTGATTTGGTTTACACGAACCCCATTCTCCCGATGCAGTGAATCTCCCAGATTGCGGGTCAACGTCATTAGGGCTCCTTTTGAAATGCTGTATGCCAATAAGTTGGGCTCACCGCTGTAGGCATTTACCGATCCAATATTCAGTACGCATCCCCTAGTTTTGGCTAGATGTGGAAGGGCTTCCCGAATCAGATGAAAGGGGGCAATTGTATTTACTTCCAATACCGACCTTAAAAATTCAGGGTCTGTGGTAGCTATATTAGAAGAAACTACCCGCGCCGCATTATTCACCAAGGCGTCCATTTTGCCAAAGGCAAGCACACACCGATCAATTAAGCTTTTGGCTGTATTGGCATTGGCTAAATCCCCGGTACTATATACGGCTTTGTCGGTACCCAATTCCTGAACCAGCTCGTTTCCCCAATCTTCTTCCAAGCCGTGAATCAGTACCCGGGCCCCTTCGGCCACACAGGCCTTTGCAATGGCTTTCCCAATACCGGTTGTGCTCCCGGTAATCAGTATTACTTTTTCCTTTAACCGCATATAAATCAGGGTTTTAATACACTTTTTATGACCTGTCCGCTGTGCATGCGTTCAAATGCGGTATGCCAATTCTCCAGATTCCAGACACCTCCAATAATTGGACTTACATTCAGTTGTCCGGAGGTCATAAGGCCAATTACACGTTCCCAAATGGGCCAGTTGTGGCTAAAGCTACCTTGTAGGGTAACGTTTTTCTGCACCAGCGGATCCAAGGAAAAATTGAGCGGTTGGGGCCCCCAGCCCACCTTTACAATTTGTCCTTTGGGTCTTACCAAATCCAGGGCAATTTTTAGCGTTGGACTTATTCCGGCAGCATCGATAACTACATTAGCACCCAATCCATCAACTGAATTTGCCCATTCCGTAGCATCTCCCACAATCGGTTCACAACCGTATTCCAACGCCGTATCCAGTCGCTTTCGGTCCTGTTCAAGTCCCAAAATGGCAACCTGAGCCCCGTTTAATTTGGCCATTACGGCACAGAGAATCCCAATGGTTCCGGGTCCGATAACCACCACCCGGTCTCCGGGCTGTATTCGGGCATTTCCTATTACGGCATTGTATGCCACGCAGCAGGGCTCCGTGAGACATGCCTGATCAAATGATAAATTTTCAGGAACCCGGTGCAAACACCGAGCCGGTACCCGTACATACTTGGTCATTGCTCCGTTTACTCCGTAACCAAATCCTTTTCGGTCCGGATCGAGGTTGTAAAAACCGGAACGAGACATAGGGCTATCGGAATTGATAACCGCTGCGGTTTCGCTTACTACCCGATCGCCTTCTTTCCAGTTTTGGACCTGATTGCCGCAACGCACAATTATTCCGCCAAATTCGTGTCCTAGAACTACCGGATAGTTTACCGTCCAGCTGTGATCGGACGTCCACTGGTGCAGATCACTGCCACAAACCCCAACATTTTCTACTTGTAGCAACACGTCATCCGGTCCAATTTCCGGAATTGGAATTTCCCGTAATTCAACCGATCCTTTTTCGGGAGCGTAATTGACAACTGCCGGCATGTTTTTTTCCATAGGGTACTATATTAAGGTCTTTATTGCAGACCGTATGCATGAATGGTTTTACAAATTAATCTAAGGGATGCTTCCAAATTGCCGTCTGCGGTTTTAAAAGCATCGGCATCAATCGTTAAGGGCGCCCCCAGAACCACTAGCGGTGCGCCGAACTCCGGACAGCGAATGGCTTGCTCCAAAGTGAGCCCTCCTACGGCTTGAACAGGTATCGATACGGATTCTACCACTTCGCGCAACTGGTCTAAAGGGCTGGGCATTCGGTGTCCCCGGGCTGCAATTCCCCTTCTTTCGTCGTAACCGATATGATGTACGATAAAATCACAGCCTAGGTTTTCCAGCATTTGGGCAGCTGCCACCATATCCGGACAGCCAAGGTTGTCTCCCATTACGTGTACCCCAAAATCCTTACCCGCTTGTACCACACATTTTATGGTTTCTTCATGAGCCCGCGCCATTACCACTACATGGGTTGCCCCGGCCCTTGCCATCATTTCTGCTTCCAGATATCCGCCGTCCATGGTTTTGAGATCGGCCACAATTGGTGTTTTTGGGAAGGCCTCTCTCAATTTGCGAACCCCGTGCAAACCCTCTGCCAACAGTAGGGGGGTGCCGGCTTCTAGCCAATCTACACCGGCACGTATAGCCATAGCCGCGGTTTCCAAGGCCTCATCGATATCCGTAAGATCTAGTGATATTTGAACGATAGGCTTCATGGATGGGTAGTGTTAAATAGGAATAAGGACATGCTGTTTTGGAATTTCTTGAGTCTAATTAATTAGAATTTCATCTACAAAGACCCAACCTTTGGCTCCTGCACCGGGATGCCATTTTGGTAATTTTTGAACAGGCTGTAATCGAACGCGGATCCGGTCAAATGCCGTATCGGGCAGGGTACTACTCAAAATACCATATCGTATTGCTGAAATTTCGTTGGATTTAGGGACTTGAGGATCCGGCAGCTTGGTCCAGGCATCTCCGTTGCCGACCCAGATTTCAAACCGATCCGGAGGCATAATGTAGGCTCCTTCGTGGTAGAGAACACTTAATGAAATTTCCTTGGGGCGTTGTTCTTTTTCTAGCTTCATTTCTAGATCAAAGGCTTCGTCCGTATAGCCCAGCCATGCTCCGGAAATATGACTGAGTGGCGATTTCACACCATCAAACAGGGTTTCGACGCCTTTTCCAGCGTAATACCGGTTTGGAGGGTGAATCAATTTTTTTTCCTTGGGCCGGATTCCGCTTTTGAACGCCAGGTTTTCGGCGGTTTCACTGCCGTACCAACCTTTGGCAAAGGCCCGGGCCTTAATGGATGCCGATGAAAAAATAGAGAAGGGCCCCTCGTATTTTGAACTTCGGATACTATCCGGCTCTTTTCCGTCTAGCGTATATCGTATTTCCGTTCCTTGAATTGGATGCTCGAGATGAACGAACGTGGAATCTTTGAATATTACCGTATCCACCTCAACCACCGGGGCATTGAGGGCATAGGTAACCGCACCGGCGTCAAATCCGAACGCTATTTTGGTGCTTGGGAGTTTTGCTTGCAGTTTTTTTCGACTCACACTATCCCAGGAGGGTTGCCAGAAGTACAGTTCCCGAATTTGGGTAAATTTGGCCAGTTCATCAATTTGGTTTTCCGAAATAGGGTTGCCCGATAGCGCCAGCGTTTTTAAGGATTTTAGTGGAATGAGATATTTTAGTTGATCGTCGGCAAGGTCGGTAAAATTAAGTCTCAGCTCTTCCAGGTTTGGAAAATCGGCCAATACACTAAGGTCAACATGGTTTAGCGGCATTCGATTTAGCTGAAGGCGTACCAATTGTTCGGAAATTCCCTTCAATTCACGGATGCTCGATACCTCAAAATTACCGGCACTGTAATAGGCTGCTTCCAAGGCAGGCGAATCCGGATACAATGGGGCCACCCGCCTAAAAAAATTGTTTAGTTCGGCAATGGCGTCCACATCGGCCGGTTGAAAATTGTAGTTTTCAATTCCGGGTTGCTGTTCCAGCAATTTACGTAGGGGGTGTTGCGGATTCAGTTCCGCGATTTTGCTGTCTGCGGACAGGTTGGATGCCAGCCAGAGTTCCAGCAGTTCAAGTTCGTCGGTACTGAGCTGAGGTTTGTTTTTGGGAGGCATATGCTCCTTTTCGGAAAGTGGCAAATGAATCCGGTCGGCCAACAGGGATGAAGCACTATCACCCAATACAAATATCGGCCCCGATTCTCCCCCTTTTTTGAATCCTTCCAGATTGTCTAACCGCAGTTCTCCTTTGGTTTTACCAGCCCTATGGCAAGACACGCATTTGGCATCCAATACAGGTTGAATCAATTGGTTAAATACCAAATCGTTTTCATTCCAGTCACTTTTTTCTATCGGATCGGCAAGTGGCCCGGATACAAAATTTTCCCCGTGGGTAAGCGTTGCCCCAAAATGCCCGGTCAGGATAATGCTTATAACCACTACCATTCCCAAGCCTCGTTTCAGGCGAAGTGAAGCGACTTGGGCATAGTGTAAAAATAGAGTGAATCCCAATCCAGCAATAGCCCACCATTGATGTAGAACAGCGGTGTTACCCTCGTAATCTTCCTGTTTAAGCAATATACCGGTTAGAACAGTGAGTGCCATAAAATGAGCCGAAACCTGCCAAAGTATAACGCTGAATTCTTTTGGAAGTGCCCTGTGCTTAACGAATAAGACTCCAGCCGAAAATAAGACAATTACAATTGGAAAATGGAGGATTAGCGGGTGCATTCTTCCTGCAACCTGAAGCCAAGCGGGCACCTCCAGGCGTTGTTCAAAAATTAGCGAAAAAACAATTAGTACAATCCAGAAAAGCAAGAGATTATCCAGCAGCGCTTGCCTCGAAAACCTAAAATTTTGGGACATAGGAGACTGTTTTAGGCTATTAAATCGCGCACAACGGAGCCGTGAACATCGGTAAGTCGATACCTTCTTCCTAGGTGCTTGTAGGTGAATTTTTCGTGGTCAATGCCCATAAGATGCATTATGGTGGCTTGAAAATCGTGCACATGCACCGGATTCTCGGTGATGTTGTACCCGAATTCATCGGTTTCGCCGTATACCATTCCGGACTTGATACCGCCCCCTGCCATAAATATGGAAAATGCCTTTGGATGATGGTCCCTGCCGTAATTCGAAGTGGCCAATTTTCCCTGACAGTAATTGGTACGCCCAAATTCGCCCCCCCAGATAACTAGGGTTTCATCCAATAGCCCGCGTTGTTTAAGGTCGGTTATTAAGGCTGCCGACGCCTGATCGACATCTTTGGCCTGACCAATCATTTGGTTGGGTAAGTTGTCGTGTGCATCCCATCCCTGATGGTATAATTGGACAAAGCGAACCCCATTTTCAGATAATTTCCGAGCCAACAAACAATTTGCGGCATAGGTTCCGGGTACCAGGCAATCCGGGCCATACAATTTTATAATGCTGTCCGGTTCTTTACTGACGTCTGTTATTTCGGGAACCGCCGTTTGCATCCGAAATGCCATTTCGTATTGCTGAATTTTGGTGGTGATCTGAGGATCTTGGTATTCCTTAAAATTAAGTTCATTCATGGCGGACAGATGGTCCAGCATGTTTCGCCTTTGCTCGCGGGTCATGGCCTTGGGATCCGACAAATACAATACCGGATCTTCGGAATTCGAAAATTGTACGCCCTGGTGTTTAGCATCCAGAAAACCGTTGGACCAGAGTTTGGAATACACCCCCTGCCCGTTTCCTTTCCCCCGGCTCAGTAATACACAGAAAGCCGGCAGATTTTCATTTTCGCTGCCCAAACCATAACTGAGCCAAGAACCCATACTCGGGCGGTTACCCACCTGCGCTCCGGTCTGAAAAAACGTTAGTGCCGGATCGTGATTTATAGCTTCCGTATGCATCGATTTTACAATGCATAAATCGTCTACCACCGATGAGAGGTGCGGAAACAATGAAGAAATCCAGGCCCGAGATTCGCCATACTGCTTAAAATCAAAATACGACCCCACGAGCGGAAAGCGCTCCTGGTTGGCGGTCATACCGGTAAGGCGTTGTCCCATTCGAATGGATTCGGGTAAGTCCAGTCCAAAATTTTTATGCAATAGCGGTTTGTAGTCGAAGGTTTCCAGTTGAGAAGGAGCCCCGTTCTGGAAGAGATAAATTACCCGTTTGGCCTTTGGTGCAAAATGGGGGAGGGCCTGCATTAAACCTTCTTCATTTAAGCCGTTTTTAGAAAATAAATCGGGCACCATTAGCGATCCCAGGGCCAGACTTCCAACGCCCACACTTAGTTTGGACAGAAATTTTCTGCGGTTGTGGTGTAATCCGTGTTCGAGTTGTTCTTTTTCCAAATCAGACTTTTGTTAGGGTTTCTTCCAGGTTGTATATACTAACGATGACCTGCATCATCGCGGCGTTTTCGGGGGTAAAATCCGCATCATCTAATGGGAATTCTCCAACTTTCAATAACATCTCGGACCGATCTTGAAAGGTGTTAAAGTACTCGAGTTCCGATTGGTAATAGTTTTTGAGATAGGTTTTTTCAGTATCCGTTACCTCTCGGCAAACGATGCGTTTAAAGGCTTTATCGATAGCAGAATCGGTCCCTTTTTCTTCTTCCATAAGCTTAATAGCCAATACGCGCGCAGCTTCCAGAACCATGGGGTCGTTGAGCATTACCAGTGCCTGAAGGGGCGTATTGGTCCGATTTCTCGAAACTTCGCACCTGTCTCGGTTACTGCCGTCAAAGATGATTGCTTTAGGCGGGGAAACGGTTAGTTTGATGAAATTGTAGATTCCCCGTCGGTATAGTTTTTCTCCGTGGTCCTGAACGTAGGTGGCCAGAGAACCTCTGCCCGATGTTGCGGCCTCCCAAAGTCCGTCCGGATGGTATCCTTTTACACTAGGGCCTCCGATTTCATCGACAAGTAATCCGCTGCTTGCCAATACAAGATCCTGCACATTTTCTGCCGTTAACCGTAATCTTGGTGCGCGCGCCAGCATTAAATTTTCAGGGTCCCGTTCCCAATCCGAATCCCGAACCACAGACGATTGGCGGTATGTAGCAGACATTACAATGTTCTTAATTAGGCCCTTAATATCCCATCCGTTATCCATAAAATCTGCAGCCAGCCAATTCAATAAATCGGGATGGGTAGGTAAATCTCCCTGCATACCGAAATCACCGGCCGATTTAACGATTCCCCTGCCAAATATTTCTTGCCAGATTAAATTCACAAAAACTCGAGAAGTGAGCGGATTATCTCGGGATGTAGTCCACCGGGCCAGACCCAGTCTATTTTTAGGTAGAGTTTCCGGAAAATCCAAAATCGAATTTGGGGTAGCCGCGGTTACGGGCACCGTCGGGGCATCGTATACCCCTCGATCCAAAATATAGGTAGTTCGCTGCTCTTCCGGATCTAGTTCACCCATTACTGAAACCCGAAGTTGGCTTGTATCCTGAATATTTATGAAGGTTAGCAAATCTTCAACTTCCTGGGGTTCAATATGCAGTATCGGTGTTTTTGCAGGTTGAGACTGGCTCACATCCCCTTCGAAGCCCTTTTCCCTGGAATTATTGAAAAAGGCAAACATCTGGTAGTATTCTTGTTGGGATACCGGGTCGTATTTATGGTCGTGGCATTGGGCGCATTCTAGGGTCATTCCCAGAATTCCCTTGCTAAAGGTGTTGGTTTTGTCCAATACGTATTCAATACGGTATTCCTCGTCAATTACCCCGCCCTCTTCGGTGTATTTGTGGTTGCGGTTAAATGCGGTGGCCAAGATTTGTTCCTTGTTGGGATTCGGCAATAAATCTCCTGCCAATTGCCATTCTAAAAAGGTATTAAAGGGCATATTTTCATTTAAGGCGTGTATGACCCAATCCCGATACGGCCACTGGGTGCGGTATTCGTCGTCCTGATATCCGTAACTGTCGGAATACCGTGATATATCCAACCAAAGCACCCCCAATTTTTCACCAAAAGCTGGCATGGCTAAAAGTTCGTCTACCAGTTGCTCATAGGCATGGTCCGAGGGTAAGCCCTCGTACTTTTCCAATAACGCTTCAGTAGGGGGTAATCCTGTGAGGTCTAAACTCAAACGTTTTATCAGTGCATGTGGCTCGGCTCTTGGGCTAGGTTCTAATCCCTTTAATTTTAGTGTTTTGGCAATAAATTTATCAATCGGGTTAATTCCATAATCTAAATCTGGCAGGTCAGGTTTCTCTATGCGTGTAAAAGCCCAGTGTTTTTCGTATTGAGCGCCTTGGGTAATCCAACGTTCAATCAGCGAAATTTCTCGATCAGACAAGGAAAGATTGGATTCCGGTGGAGGCATTTTAATACCCGGGTCATTGGCCCGAATGCGATGCATTACCTCCGATTTTTCAGGATCTCCTGGTTTAATCGCAAATTTTGATATTTCATCTTTAAGGGCGGCATAGGCTGCATCGGCAAGATCCAATCTTAGGTCGGCCTCTCTTTTATTGGCATCTGGCCCATGACATGCAAAGCATTTATCGGATAAAATGGGTCTAATGTCAAAATTAAAGCTAACCAGGTCCGGAAGTGATTCAGAGGGTGTACGTTCCGATTTGGCATTGCACCCTATTAGAATCAAGACCAAGCTTAGCGTAGGGAATAGGAGTTTTATAGTGTTGTACATTTCTGTATCAAAATCAGGAAGGTGTAATCCCGGGTTGGTATATAATAAATGTAATAAAAATTGCTGATTTGATTAAAATATAAGCGTATTCACCTGATTTTGTCATGAATAATCAGGGCTATAATGGGTCCCTGTTTTAGCTTATATTGAGTAAAGCACAACATTTATATGAGCCAACAGACGGGCAGTAATTCACCCCAAAATGCAATTTTCAAACAGTAACAACGTTTGTAAATCGATTATTCATTCCCAAACAGGCCATAATCGGGACATGAAATTTGGGTTTAACCAATTTAACATGTAAGAATGGAACAAGCTATCACAAACAAACGGAGAACCTTTAAGGCATTGGTAATGCAATTATTGACTTTAATTCGGGTCAATCATTGGGTGAAAAACATGGCGGTATTTTTCCCGGTCTTTTTTGCGGGCAAAATTCTTTCAGAAGCCTTTAATGCCGAGTTGATTTATCTATTTATTTCCTTCTGTATTACAAGTTCCACGATCTATGTAATTAATGATTACGTAGACATTGAAAAGGATAAATTACACCCCACCAAGCAAAACCGACCCCTGGCATCTGGATTTTTTAAGCCTTTAGAAGCCTTGGTAATTCTCCTGATTTTACTGTCTGTAGATCTGCTCCTAATGCTAGAGCTAGGCCATGCCAAGTGGTTTGTAATCGGTTACTTTTTACTCAATCTGGCGTATTCTTTTAAACTAAAAAACATTGCTGTTTTAGATGTTACCTGCATAAGCATAGGCTTTTTATTGCGTATTCTCGCCGGTGGAGTAGCTACGTCAGTGGTGGTGAGTCACTGGATGATTATTATTGTTTTTCTTCTTACCATTTCCATTGCGTTCGCCAAACGACGCGACGATTTGGTGATTCAAAAAGAAGGAGAATTGCTTCGGAATTCGCAGAAGGGGTATAGCCTGGCTTTTATAGATGTTGCTAAAGGCATTGGATTTAGTGTAACCCTGGTTTGTTACATCATGTATTCGGTTTCCCCTGAGGTTACTCAGCGCATTGGTTCGGATTATGTTTACGCGACTTCACTCTTTGTGTTTTTAGGTATTATCCGATACCTTCAAGTATCTATAGTTCAGCAAAATGCCGGTTCTCCTGTAAAAGTGCTAGCTAAAGATACATTCATGCAATTCATTGTTTTAGGATGGGTGGTCCTATTCTCAGTTTTAATTTATGCGTAAAAGATATATGATGACCAACAGTAAAATTACCTTAAAGGGTTTAGTTTATGCACTGTTTGCAGTACTTGCGGTTTGGATTGGCTTTAAATTGTGGGATTTTGATGCTGCAGGTAACGGATTTATCCTTGGAGATTGGCTTGTAAATTATCAGGATGGAGGCTTCAAAAGACGCGGACTGTCCGGTAGCATATTATTTTGGTTACAAGACCTAACCGGCATAAGCCTTACGCAAATGATTTACGGGATTCAAATGCTGCTGCATCTTTCTATTCTGTATTTTATTTTTAAAACACTAAAAAACAAACAGATAAGTCTTTTGTTTTTTACTTTAATTATTTCTCCTTTGGCATTTTTAATGTATTTCAATGATCCCGCAATAGTGGGCCGAAAGGAGTTGATATTTATCTGTATTTTCACCTATTATATAACACAGCTCTATCAAAAGAAACTTACGCTAAACAAGGAGATTTTTATCTATTCAGCCTTGGTGATAGCTACATTTTTGCATGAGATTACTGTGTTTTACGTACCCTATTTTGTGTTGGCCCATTATATAATTGTGGGGGAATTAGATCTCAAACGGTATTTCTTGTTTTTTGCAGCCGTAGGTATACCCGCCGCACTCATATTCTTTTTGGGAGGTCAGACCAATGAAGGACAAACCTTAGAGATTTTACTTTCCCGAGGTGTAGAACTGGAGCCGTACAGTATTTTTAGTTTTTCCAACGACCTTTGGGTGCAGTTCGATAAGTACAAAGCGAATATGTTAGGTTATGCTTTATTTGTGCCTTCAATGATTATTGGACTTGTTCACTTCGGTATTTACTTGCGCCAAGAAGCTCAATTGAAAGATGCTAAGGTAATTTGGTATTTCTTGGCTATAATACTATACTCTTTACCGCTTTTTGTGCTGGCGTGCGATTGGGGCAGATGGCTGAATATTCACTTTACCTTATTGCTTTTTATCCTTATGATTAAATTGCCCGAAATCCATCAGGAGCAAAAAAAGAGTAAGGCAATCATTCCCTTCCTTGGCAGAAATCTGCAATATTTTTTATTAATCCTATTTTTAGGAATTTGGTCCGTGCGGCATTTTAGTGCCGGATTGAGTTATCGTGGGGTCATTACTACCGCGATTTGGAATCTTTACGATATAATTTTGGGTTAAATAGTAATGAAGCAAAATAAGGCGATCGCTATTTTTGATCTGGATGGTACCCTTACTAGCAAGGACACCTATTTAGAATTTATAAAGTACGCCAAGGGACCTTTATATTTCTTTACAGGAATTTTGGTGTTATCTCCAAAAATTATTGGCTTTTATTTAAAGTTGATTTCTAATAATCGTCTGAAATTGGAGTTCTTCAATTATTTTTTTGGAAAATCCAAAGTGTCCGAAATTCGTGATACCGGCATGCAATTTGCGGTAAATAAAATTCCAATGCTATTGCGTCCTGGTGCCCAACAGGTCCTGCGTTGGCACATCGATCAGGGTCATGAGGTCCTAATTTTAACTGCGTCTTCCGATCTTTGGGTGCATAAATGGTGCGAGGTAAATGGGTTTAATCTCATTGCTACAAAATTTCAGACCAAAGCAAATCAATTCACAGGCGAATTTGACGGATTCAATTGTTACGGTCTAGAAAAGAAAAAGTTACTACTGGACTATTTTAAGGACAGGCAATTCGATTTTAAATATGGGTATGGCGATAGCAAAGCCGATAGTTATTTTTTGGAATTAGTGGATCGACCTTATCTAATGGTTCTAAATTCCGAAAATGTGAAGCGGAAATGGACCCCTGAAATAATGGGGCAAGAATCCTAACATTCTATCAGAAGGGGTTACCTCGCTGCGCTCGGTTCATCCTCCGGTTCCCATACTGCAAATACAAACCACGACTTGCCAGAGGCAAGTCGGTTTCGTGTTTTATTGTTGCTCGCTTAAGCAAGCTTGGCTCACACCATTTAAAACACGAAACCCCGCCGGGTTATCCCGGCGGGGTTTGTGCTTGATTGTGGAGCCGGAGGGGGTCGAACCCTCGTCCAAACAAGCAATAACTAGGCTTTCTACATGCTTAGTTTTTGATTGATTGTCGGCGTGCAACTGACCAAAAACCGCCCATTACACACGTAGCT
>JBJOHX010000041.1:0-35817 GCA_046047415.1 Bacteroidota bacterium | reverse complement strand
ATGGGGGTAACTATTAAAGTTTGGGAAGAACTACTGGAACTTCATTATACAGGTGCCGCGTATTGGAAAAAAAAGGGTATCCTTCTCATTAGCGATTTACACCTGGGGAAAATCACCCATTTCCGAAAACACGGCGCTGCTGTACCCCATATTGCGATACTTAAAAACATTGAGCGCCTTGACCAACTTATTTCAGAATACAACCCCCAACTCATCTGTTTTTTAGGCGATCTTTTTCATTCACATCTCAATCCTGAATGGGACCTATTTGCCCAATGGGCAAAGATGCAAAAGGCAAAACTAATATTGATTCGAGGTAATCACGATATTATTTCCCCCGAACATTACAAGGATTTGGGCATTAGGTGCCAGGACCGCTGGAATATTGGCCCCTTTATCTTTAGCCATGAACCTGAAATAGACGATAAAACATTCAATATTTCAGGACATATTCATCCGGCAGTTCAATTAGCAGGCCCTGGCAAACAACGCCTTAAATTACCCTGCTATTTTCAAAAACCCAATCAACTAATCCTCCCTGCCTTTGGTGCGTTTACAGGAACGCATACTGTATCCCCAGAGCCGCAAGATTCAGTATTCGTTTTGGCAGAAGGCGAAGTCATTTACCTCAATCCCGAAACCTTGGTTGCTTTTTCCGTTTAGTGGATTGTTAAAACCGCAATTACATCCTATTTTTGCACAAACCTTAGAAATTGTCTGTTACCCACATTCGGGAACTTTTTGCTCAGGCCCCGGCTTTCCAGGAGCTGCAACATGCCTTATCCCCGGATTTGGCACGAGTACAACTCAAAGGAATGTACGGCTCTGCCTTATCGTTCCTAATTTCTGAATACTTCACAACTCAAAAATCACCCGTACTGGTGTTGCTTCAAGACAAAGAAGAAGCGGCGTACTTGCTAAACGATCTGGAGGCTCTACTGGGAATGGATCAGGTTTTATTCTATCCAGAAAGCTACAGAAGACCCTACGAAATAGAACAAACCGACAATGCCAACGTACTTTTAAGAGCAGAGGTACTCAGCCGTATCACTACAGTTAAAAAACCGGTTTTGGTAGTGAGCTATCCGGAGGCGTTATTTGAACAGGTGGTTACCCGAACTGCATTAGCGCAAAACACATTGCAACTGGCTGTAGCCGATAAGCTTTCCTTAGATTTTCTCAATGAAACCTTGTTTGAATACCATTTCAGACGCGTGGATTTTGTTTCGGAGCCCGGTGAATTCTCTTTGCGTGGTGGTATAGTAGATGTCTTTTCCTTCTCACACGACGAGCCGTATCGTATTGAGTTTTTTGGCGATGAAATTGAAAGTATCCGGACTTTTGATGTGGCCTCACAACGTTCTCTCGAGAAACAAACCAAAATTACCCTGCTCCCCAACGTGGCAGATAAAATGCTTCTGGAATCCCGAGAACCATTTCTTACATATATTCCGGAACAAACCCGCGTATTTATTCAAAAACCGGACTTGTGTATCGCCAAATTAAATCAGTTGTTCGAAAAGGCCGTAGAGGCATTTTCAAAACTAAATAATGAAGTGAAACACATTGATCCCGAAGCGCTCTTTGCAGATGGAAAATCCTTTCAAAAGCAATTGCAACAGTTTCGGGTATTACAACTAGACGGCCCCGTTACCGATGGGGAATCCGAAGTATCTCATTGGGATATTAAACCTCAGCCCGCCTTTAACAAGCATTTTGATCTGCTTATAGACACATTAGAGGATAATCACGAGCGGGGTATGAAAAATTACCTGTTCTGTGCCTCGGAACAACAGGCCAAAAGGTTTCACGATATTTTTGAAGAAATTGGCCGAAAGGTGCCATACACTACAGTTGTAACTCCTATTTATCAAGGATTCCACTCCGAATCCCTTGGGGTTTGTTGCTATACAGATCACCAAATTTTTGAACGTTATCACCGGTTTCATCTGAGAAATGGCTACGCCAAAAAACAATCCATTACCTTAAAGGAACTAAACAAATTAGAGGTTGGCGATTACGTAACCCACATCGATCATGGGATTGGAAAATTTGGTGGTCTTCAAAAAATTAATGTTGAAGGAAAGCAACAAGAAGCTATAAAATTGATTTACGGCGATCGGGACATTCTATACGTGAGCATTCATTCCCTACATAAGATTGCCAAATACAACGGTAAAGATGGGGCTGTCCCTAAAATTTACAAATTAGGTTCTGCGGCCTGGAAAACTTTAAAACAAAAAACCAAAACCCGTGTAAAACAAATTGCATTTGACCTGATTCAGGTCTACGCCAAAAGACGGTTAAGACAGGGATTTGCCTATGCTCCCGATAGTTATTTACAGCACGAACTGGAAGCTTCATTTCTATTTGAAGATACCCCGGATCAGAGCACCGCAACCGAAGCTGTAAAAACCGATATGGAAAGTGAACGCCCTATGGACCGGCTCGTATGCGGCGATGTGGGATTTGGAAAAACAGAGGTAGCCATAAGGGCAGCCTTTAAGGCGGTAGACAACAGCAAGCAAGTTGCCGTGTTGGTGCCAACCACCATCTTGGCCTTTCAACATTATCGAACTTTTAGCGAACGCCTCGGCGAACTACCGGTTCGTGTAGATTACCTGAATCGATTCCGCACTGCAAAAGAACGAAAAGACATTCTCGAAGCTCTGGCTTCGGGAAAACTCGACATTGTAATTGGCACCCATCAATTGGTGGGGAGTGCTGTAAAATTCAAAGACCTGGGTCTGCTCATCGTAGACGAAGAACAAAAATTTGGAGTGGGAGTAAAAGACAAACTTAAAAGTCTTAAAGCCAATATAGATGTGCTTACCCTCACGGCCACCCCCATACCAAGAACTTTGCAATTCAGTCTTATGGCGGCTCGGGATCTTTCGGTTATAAACACACCACCGCCAAACCGTTATCCGATAGAAAGTAAGGTGATTCGGTTAAATGAAGAAAGCATTCGTGATGCCGTTAGTTATGAAATTCAACGGGGCGGACAGGTGTTTTTTGTGCACAATCGCATTGAAAACATTCGCGAAGTGGCGGGCATGCTTCAGCGACTAGTTCCCGATGCCCGAATTGGAATTGGGCACGGGCAAATGGACGGTAAGAAATTGGAGCAACTCATGCTCGATTTCATGAACGGAAAATTCGATATTTTGGTTTCCACCACCATAATCGAAAGTGGATTGGACGTTACCAATGCCAACACAATTTTCATTAATAATGCCAACAATTTTGGCCTGAGTGATTTACATCAAATGCGCGGTCGGGTTGGGCGCGGCAACAAAAAAGCCTTCTGCTATTTTATTACTCCTCCCTATGAATCCATGACCCCAGAAGCCCGCAAACGCATTGAGGCATTGGAGCAATTTACCGATTTGGGCAGTGGGTTTCAAATTGCTATGAAAGATCTCGAAATTCGCGGGGCCGGAGATTTGTTGGGAGGCGAGCAAAGTGGCTTTATCAATGAAATTGGATTTGAAACCTACCAAAAAATTCTAGCCGAAGCCATTGAGGAGCTTAAGGATAATGAATTTAAAGAACTCTATAAGGAAGAACGTAAAGGGAATCAAAAATTTGTAAAAGAATGTCAGCTAGACACCGATTTTGAATTACTC
Organism: Bacteroidota bacterium; assembly: GCA_046047415.1. Classification (GTDB taxonomy): domain Bacteria; phylum Bacteroidota; class Bacteroidia; order Flavobacteriales; family Flavobacteriaceae; genus Robiginitalea. The sequence continues at coordinate 32,188 of JBJOHX010000041.1, read as the reverse complement.
TTCCCAGACGATTATATCAACAGCGTAAGCGAAAGACTCACCCTCTATACTGAAATGAATGCCTGTGAAACCGAATTTGCCTTGCTGGAATTTCGGGCACAACTTCAGGATCGATTTGGTCCCTTGCCCACAGAAGCGGAACACCTGTTAGATTCCGTTCGTATTAAATGGATAGCTACCGCCTTAGGACTGGAAAAAGTAATCCTAAAAAACGGAAAACTTGTAGCTTATTTTGTAGCCGACCAACAAGCGCCATTTTATCAGAGCGCCGCATTTACCCACATGCTGCATTGCGTACAAGCAAATCCAAAATCGGCAACACTAAAAGAAAAGGAGACTCGAAGCGGCCTTCGGCTGCAATTGCTAATTGAGCAAATTAAAACTCCTTTACAGGCCTTAAATGCACTTCTTCCATTTGCATTGGTTCCTGAAAACAGCCCAACCCAAGGATAATTTCCTGCGGTATTTGCCTAATTCCTTATCTTTAATCCAATCCCTATTCAAAAACCATGAAACGTATACTTTTCGTTTTTGCACTTAGCTGTTTCCTTCTAACTGGGCTTTATGCCCAAAAAGTAGATTCGCTCTACCTTCGAAACAACTACAACCTGGCAGAATATCATATTCCCATGCGCGACGGTGCAGAATTATTTACGGTAATCTACACCCCAAAAGACGCGAGCAAGACCTATCCAATATTACTAAATCGTACATGCTATAACGCATCGGGTTACACCAATTACAATGTTTCCCGCTACCCTTCGGACTTTTTGGTTCGCGACGGCTATATTTTGGCCTATCAAGACGTTCGTGGCAGATATATGAGCGACGGCACCTTCGACAATATGCGCCCCAACATTCCGGGAAATGATGTCAATAACAAAGTGGATATTGATGAGAGCTCTGATACGTATGACACCATAGACTGGCTCATAAATCACATCCCCAACAACAACGGTAGAGTTGGTATGTACGGGGTTTCCTATCCCGGATTTTATACCGCTGCTGCCTTGCCTGACGCACACCCTGCATTAAAAGCTTCATCGCCTCAAGCTCCTATATCGGATTTTTTCTTCGATGATTTCCACCATCAAGGGGCATACCTGGAAAGTTATACTGCCGCTTTCGCCGTATTTGGATATCAAAAAGAAGGGCGTACGAGAGACAGCTGGTTCCAAGATAAAATGGCCCGTTTTTATCAGGAGCCGGCCAAAGACGGCTACGACTTTTACCTTAAAAAAGGACCTTTAAAAAACATTACCGAACAATACCACAACGACAATTTCTTTTGGAAGCAAATTGTGGAACACCCTAATTACGATGCCTTTTGGCAGGCCCGAAATATTTTACCGCATCTAAAAGATGTCAAACACGCAGTAATGACTGTTGGCGGTTGGTTTGATGCTGAAGATCTTTACGGTCCGCTGAACATTTACAAAACCGTTGAGTCCACAAGTCCAAACGCCAAGAAGAATATGCTGGTGATGGGCCCTTGGGAACACGGCGGCTGGACCCGTGAGCGAGGACAGACCACGCACAACCACATCTATTTTGGCGACAGTATTTCTACCCATTATCAGAAAGAAATTGAACGCCGATTCTTTAATTTTTACCTCAAGGACGAAGGAGACATGACTTTACCCGAAGCCTACATGTTCGATACCGGTACCAAGGAATGGAAAAGTTTCGAGCATTGGCCACCGCGTGAAGTGGCGCCTATATCCTTTTATTTTGGGGCAAATGGAGAACTTTCAGTAGGCAAACCCACAGACGACAAAGCCGTATTCGATTATGTGAGCGATCCCTCCAAGCCGGTACCCTACACCTCTCAAACCGAAGGACTAACCTTTACCCCCAGGCGATTTATGAGCGACGATCAACGAGAGGCATCACGCCGGCCAGATGTGCTCACCTTTGTAACCCAGCCGCTTTCCGACCCGCACACCATTGCCGGGGAAATCATGGCAAAACTAAAGGTATCTATGACAGGAACCGATGCTGATTTCATTGTCAAGCTCATAGATGTTTACCCTCCCGACCATCCCAATTATGAACACAATCCAGATAATATCATAATGGGCGGATATCAGCAATTGGTGCGTTCAGAAGTATTCCGTGGACGATTCAGAAACAGTTATGAATTACCCGAGCCCTTTGTTCCCGGGCAAGTGTCGGACGTACAATTTAGATTGCAGGATGTGTTACATACCTTTAAACCCGGCCACCGTATTATGATTCAAATCCACAGTACTTGGTTCCCATACATTGACCGAAATCCTCAAAAATATGTAGACAATATCTACGAGGCCAAAGCTGCCGACTTCATCAAATCGACAATTAGCATTTATGGAGGTTCATCGGTAGAGGCAGGAGGTTCGGTAGAAGCACCGAAACCAGTGATTTTACAGATCCAAGGAGCCATTAAAGATTGAGAAACTTTCAGGAAAGAACGGAACTTTGTAATCTGGCCCTATTAGGAATACTAGCCGGAAGTTTACTACTGTTGTTGGGCTGCAATAAAGACACTTCCGAAACCTTGCCGTTTAGAAGCCCCGCTTTTTTTCAGGGGAAATGGAAATCTCCAACCGAAGATTTTTCGGATGGATCCTCATTTACCTGGTTTGAATTTGATTTTACGAGTCAGACCATTATCGAAACGAACCATCTTTATCAACGAACTATAGACTATAGGCAAACCTTTCCAATAGATAAATTTGAGATCGCGATCCAAAAAAGTGACAATAATTTTGAAATTACCGTAACCTCCAAAACCGGTGATTCGGTGCCTTATTCTTTCTTGAATCAGTTTTACAGAAAATTTGCAAGGCTTCGCCTAGCAGACGGCAGTGAGGGAATAGAATTACTGTTTGGCGGAACATCCGGGGCCTATTTGATACGCGACTAGGTCCGTATAATTCGCAAATCCCAGCACACCAATTAATGCCGGGTTCAAAATACTTAGAGTGACTTAAGATCTTTGATAACAGAGAAGGCAATGTCTACCTGTTCGTCGTTAACCAAAATAGTAAATTCATTGGTCGTCGAGATTACCTCGAACAAAACAATTCCCTCCCAAGCCAAACGTTGGAAAATAAAATAATAAATCCCGGGCACTGAAACATTTTCGGCAGGCAACTTTACCGTAATTGAAGAAAGATTTTCTGCCTTTTGCGTTAATTTTTCGGCACTAAATAGAGCCTCTACCTCCCTATTCAGGCTATTGCTCACCACAATATTCATCTCATTTACTCCCCGAGATGACGTATAAAACACATCCTTATTCCGATTTACAGCCTCCAATAATTTACGTTGATTTTCCAAAATACTGTCGGACAACAAAAAGGTGTAATCCGTAAGTGAACTGCGAACTGTAATCTCGCCAATATTTTTAAGCACCTTTATGATACGGTGGGTGGCCCTAAATTCCAAATCGTCCGATAACCGCTTTAAAGCCATAACTATGGCTCCGTTGCGCACCTCCTTACCCAATTGCATTTCGATTTCGGATTTTACCTGACGAGAAAGCGAAGTGAGGTTAATGATCCCTTGGGCCAATGCCGTTTGCAAAAACGGCTTTTTCTTGATGTACTGTTCTACCACAGCAGAAATCGTTTTCATCGTTTTTCGTATTGATTTTGTGCAAAAATAACATTGTGTTATATTTTAAACAAATAATTAAAAAAAATAAAAAGCGTCTTCCAAATGAATAATCTGTAAACCGTCCGATTCACGAATGATCTGAATGATATCGAAACGAACCTCCAGATTCAACCGTCGTTCGCGAACAAAATGATGAGAAGCCAAGACCAGCCTTGAAATTTTAGGCCTGGAAATACTATCTGTCAGTGCCTCATAAAAGCCCCCGGTACGGGTCTTTACCTCCACTACCGCAAGAATTCCACCTAAACTTGCCAAAATATCAATCTCTGCCCGGCGATACCTGTAATTTCGCTCCAAAATTTGGTAGCCTTTTAATTTTAAAAATGCAACAGCTGCATCTTCTCCCAAATACCCAATATCTAGTGTAGTCTTCATTCAAATTGCTATTAGTTCCGGTTACCCTATACTATATAAGGCTTTGCGACTGCAAATTCCATACACATTCAGAACAAGGGAAATGGCAGAGTTTGAAAAACTGCAGCAGTTGCGCATGTATTTTGGTTATTTTTGTGCCCAAATCCCATCATTATGCCCAAGAGTTCAGGCACTTTTAAGCGTACAACCATTACAGCAGCCCTACCGTATACCAACGGCCCAATACATATAGGACATTTGGCAGGAGTTTATGTACCTGCAGACATTTACAGCAGATATCTGAGAATATGCGGACAAGAGGTGCTTTTTATTTGCGGTAGTGACGAACACGGTGTGGCCATACCAATGAAGGCCAGAAAAGAGGGAATTACACCTCAGGCGCTCATAGACAAGTATCACGGGATAATCCAAAAATCCTTCGAGGAATTTGGTATAGCCTTCGATAATTATTCCAGAACCTCGGCAGCGGTGCATCACAAAACCGCCTCTGATTTCTTTGCCAAACTGCACAAACAAGGCGATTTCATTGAAGAAACAGGACTTCAACTATTCGACCCCGAGGCCAAACAGTTTTTGGCAGATCGGTTTGTAACTGGTACTTGTCCCAAATGCAATTACGATTCGGCCTATGGTGACCAATGTGAACAATGTGGAACTTCCTTGAATGCCACAGATTTAATCAATCCAAAATCTACAATAAGTGGAGCCACACCAGAGTTAAAAAGCACCAAACACTGGTTTCTTCCGCTAGATCGATACGAAGGCTTTCTTAAGGAATGGATTTTAACCAATCACAAAGACGACTGGAAGCCCAATGTATATGGGCAATGTAAATCCTGGATCGACGACGGACTTAAACCACGTGCCGTTACCCGGGATTTGGATTGGGGAATCCCCGTGCCTCTACCCGAAGCCCAAGGTAAGGTACTTTATGTTTGGTTCGACGCACCTATTGGATACATCTCCTCCACCAAGGAATGGGCCGAACGTGAGGGAACAGCATGGGAACCTTGGTGGCAAGATCCAGAAACCCGACTGCTACACTTTATTGGTAAGGACAATATAGTATTTCACTGCATCATTTTTCCATCCATGCTAAAAGCGCATGGTGAATTTATTCTGCCGGAAAACGTCCCTGCCAATGAGTTTTTAAATCTGGAAGGACAAAAATTATCTACCTCCAGGAATTGGGCAGTTTGGCTGCATGAATATTTGGTGGACTTTCCGGATATGCAAGACGTACTGAGGTATGCACTTACTGCAAATGCCCCGGAAACCAAAGACAATGATTTTACTTGGAAGGACTTTCAGGCTAGGAACAACAATGAACTGGTCGCAATTTTTGGAAATTTTGTGAATCGGGTTTCGGTGCTCACCGAAAAATACTTCAATGGCATCCTTCCCCAGCCAGCTGTTTACTCTGAACACGACCAAGAAACGCTTAAACAACTTGCAGAATTCCCCCAACGCATTGGGGATTGCCTGGACCGTTTCCGGTTTCGTGAAGGATCTCAAGAACTCATGAATTTGGCCCGCCTAGGAAATAAGTACCTGGCAGATGAAGAACCATGGAAAGTAATAAAACAGGATCCCGAACGCGTTGGCACTATCCTATTTATTGGAATGCAAATCACAGCAGCTCTGGCTTTACTTTGCGAGCCTTTTCTACCTTTTACTGCGAAGCGCCTACAGCATATGCTAAATCTGGAAAAGCCCGATACGAAAGCCTGGGAGCAAATTTCTAATGCAAATTTCCTATTGTCTCACGGGCACCGTTTGGGGCAACCTCAACTATTATTTCGGAAGATTGAAGATTCAGAAATTCAAGCCCAATTAGATAAATTGGAAGCCACTAAAAAACAAAACCAAATGGAAAACCATACCTCAAATCCTCAAAAAGAGACGATTCAATACGACGATTTCAGCAAAATGGACATTCGGGTAGGTACCATTCTCACTGCCGAAAAAATGCCAAAGGCCAATAAGCTCTTGGTAATGACCGTGGATACCGGCATCGACAAACGCACCATTGTTTCGGGCATTGCGGAACATTTTACACCTGAAGAATTGATTGGAAAACAGGTGTCGGTTTTGGTAAATCTCGCTCCCCGCCCATTGCGCGGCGTAGATAGCCAAGGAATGATCTTACTTGCAGAAGACGCAGATGGCAGATTAGATTTCGTAAACCCGGAAAAAGGAGTACAAAACGGTTCGGTTATCCGTTAAATCCTTAGCTGATATTCTTTGCTTAAGATTGCTTTTCATCCATTATATTGTCATCCCTTGCCGGAAAAGCATCGATTTCCGATGCTTAAATACGAGTTACTGCCCAAACAGCTCCAATATGAAGGTACTTGCAACAGTGAAAATTTTTTTGAGCCGGAAAAAGCCTCGGACCGTGATGTGCTCCTGACTCATACTTCGGAATATCTTAGGGCATTAAAATCCAATCAAATTCCGGAAAAAGAACAACGCAAGGTAGGCTTTCCATGGAGTCAGCAACTGGTAGAACGCGAGTTAATTATAGCTCAGGGCACCATTACCGGGAGTCTATACGCTCTTGATCATGGTATTGCCATGAATATTGCCGGAGGCACCCATCACGCTTTTTCAAATCGAGGAGAAGCTTTTTGTATGCTAAACGATCAGGCTATTGCTGCTAACTATTTAATAAAACAACTCAAAGTAAAAAAAATTCTTATCCTAGACTTGGATGTACATCAGGGCAATGGTACTGCCGAAATATTTAGCACTACCCAAGAGGTCTTTACCTTTTCAATGCACGGACAAGCCAATTACCCATTTAAAAAAGAACACTCCGATTGGGATATTGCCCTTGAAAAAGGTATAGGAGACTCAGCATACTTATCGCAATTACAAAGCAGTCTAGAGCAACTTTTACCTCAGGTACAGCCCGACTTTGTGTTTTATCTGTCTGGAGTAGACGTATTAGCATCAGATAAATTGGGAACCTTAGGACTTTCTATGGCGGGTTGCCGGCAACGCGATATCATGGTGTTTAATTGGTGTAAGGCTAATGGAATTCCAGTTCAATGCAGTATGGGTGGAGGTTACTCGCCGGATATCCGTATCATCGTAGAAGCTCACGCCAATACCTACAGGGCGGCTCAGGAAATATTTTTTTGACCTAACCGGTGCATTTTGTTTTATCCTTAAATATCTGGATAAAATCATTTCTTAGAAGTTCCTGAATAAAGCATTTTAACCCCCGTAATCAAAATAAAAGGCATTTCCAAAAGCGTTCAATAAAAAAATATACCCATAAACATACTAAAAGGCGATTCTCGTTGTTATCATTAAGATTTTTAATTACTGTTTTTTTATAAAAGCACTGTATGGAAAAAGTGAATCGCATAACTGTTTTTCTGAAGGATAAACGAAAAAAAAATTACTTCAGAATCTTGTATGAAGTTTTGGTCTTATGGATCACCCAAAGGCAATTCCCCTCCCATTATTTTAAGTACCAATACCGAAAAAGTGTAAAGAATTATAGAGATTACCTAAGTAATCGGGAATCGAATAGTATTAAAGTCAGCACCAATTTTCATAAGGAGGAGCTCCTAACAATCATCTCAAGCAAATTAAATTTTGCCCTGTTTTGCAAATGGACCAACCTTCCTGTACCAACGCTGGCAAGTCATAATTTCTTTGATTCATTTTACCTCAATGGCGAAGTTTTCCCTGCAAAAACAAATGCAGATATTGTTGCCTTCTTTAATAAGGTATTCGATCAAACTGGATGGAATTACATTTTTGTGAAACCAGTTTCACTTACCGGAGGCTACGGCTGCTTTCGCTTAAGCAAAGCCAATCTTGTACAAGACATTGAAGAAGCAGGGCCTTCATTGCTTAGCAACGTATGTATACACGAGGAATTAGTAATACAACATCCGGAACTCAACAGAATTCACCCCGGTTGTATTAACACCCTACGACTTGAGACTTTTATTGACCGCAAAGGGGAAGTTCATTTTCTAGCAGGCTTTATGCGCTTTGGGGTAGGAAATAACCATGTAGACAACACGCACAAAGGAGGTCTTTTCGTTGGAATTGATATGGAAAGAGGTGTTTTACAATCCATTGGCCATCAGAATATGGAATATGGTGGGGCAGAAAAAACAGAACATCCTGAAACCGGAACTGTATTTGATGGATTTCCGATTCCACTATTCGATGAAACCATAGCTATGGTGAAACATGCGGTAAAAATGTTACCAGATCGTTATATCGGCTGGGATGTTGCGGTAACCCCAAATGGGCCGCTTATTATTGAAGCGAACGAATATCCGAACATCAGTTCTTCGGAAATGGTATACGGTGGCTATCACAAGAATCCACTTTTTAAAGAAATTTTAAAAGACGCTTAAAATTAGGAGTCAGGTTACTTTTAAACCAAAAAAGTAGCCCGCATTTATAACTTTATTCCCGTCTAATGTAAAAACAGAGGTGCCTCGGAACCGTCCGCTCAAGATGGTTCCGAGGCACCTCTTGTTTCGTTGGTTGCATTAAACCCCGAATTTTATTACCTTCTCTGGGGAGAAAATCCGCTTTGAAAACAACTGAAAATTAATGCTAAATTGACTGTGACTTTAGTTACGCTCAAGAAGGAACAACAAAAATTAAGGAAGCCTATTTAAGATATATGAGTCACGTAACCGTAATCGGAAGTTCCAATACCGACATGGTGGTTAAAACCCTGCGATTTCCAAATCCTGGTGAAACTGTTTTAGGTGGTGATTTTTTTGTTTTTCCGGGAGGAAAAGGTGCCAACCAAGCTGTGGCCTCGGTTCGATTTGGAGCAGAGGTCCATTTTGTTTGTGCCATAGGCGACGATAATTTCGGCAAAGAAGCGATTGCCGGATATGAAACTGAGGGTATACGTACAGAGGCCATTATTACAGTACCCAAAACGGCCTCCGGCATTGCACTTATTACGGTAAATCAAGATGGTGAAAACGAAATTGTGGTAGCGCCAGGGGCGAATGCAGCCTTAACGCCAAATTTAATTTCCCCAAATCTAAGTGTACTTCTTAGGTCAGATATTTTGCTCACACAACTCGAAATCCCAATGCAGAGTATACTTTTCCTAAGTGAATTCAGCAGGAATCACAATAAACGACTTATTTTGAATCCTGCCCCTGCACAACCCCTTGATAAACATATATTACAAGGCCTTTTTGCATTAACGCCTAACCAAACCGAGGCCGGAATTTTAACTGGGATAATCGTGAATTCAATAGCAACTGCTAAATCGGCTGCCGAAATTCTGATACACCGCGGGGTTAAAAATGTAATTATTACCCTTGGTGAAGGCGGTGCTTATTACATGGGAGAAGACGGTGAATTTCACCTCAATGCACCAAAAGTAAAAGCGGTAGATACTACAGCGGCAGGTGATGTTTTTAACGGTATTCTTGCGGCGAGTTTGGCTGAGGGACTAAACTGGCGCGAAAGTTTAACACTTTCGAACGCCGCAGCAGCTCTTTCTGTTACTCGTATGGGAGCTCAAAGTTCTGCTCCATATCGCCATGAAATTCAATTCAAATCCTAACATTATGTTTGTTATTGAACAATACGCTATTGCAGTCTTATTTTGTATCCTAACTATGCTGGCCTGGGGATCTTGGGCCAATACCCAAAAGCTTGCAAGTCCGGGATGGAGATTTGAACTCTACTACTGGGATTATGTATTTGGCGTGCTCATATTCGCATTGGTACTTGCGCTCACCGCAGGAAATACAGGAACATCGGGCAGACCCTTTACAGAAGATCTGGCGCAGGCTAGTATAGAAAATCTAGGTTTGGCCTTTTTAGGAGGTGTCTTGTTTAATGCGGCAAACATATTATTAGTTGCAGCTATTACCCTGGCAGGTATGTCGGTGGCTTTCCCTGTAGGAATTGGACTAGCGTTGGTAATAGGTGTAATTGTCAACTATTTAGAATCACCCGTAGGTCAGGCAGGTGTTCTGTTTATTGGAGTTGCCCTAGTTGCCTTTGCAATTATTTTAAACGCGATTGCTTACAAACGACTTTCCAAAGTTCGGAATAAGGTGCCTGGGAAAGGTTTAATTCTTGCCATTTTAGCAGGCGGCTTAATGGGACTTTTCTACAGCTATGTTGCGCAATCGATGTTTCCTGAATTCACAAATCCACTCCCCGGCAAATTAAGCCCCTATACTGCTATTGTTGTTTTTTCATTGGGGGTTTTGGGGAGCAACCTACTTTTTAATACCCTTTTGATGCGCCTTCCATTAGAAGGCAATCGCCTTGTGTTTAGGGATTACTTTAAAGGTAGTGTCCGCGATCATGGAATGGGGCTTTTGGGGGGTGCCATCTGGTGCCTGGGAATGTCATTTAGTATTTTAGCATCTGACAAAGCAGGTCCTGCAATCTCATACGGATTGGGACAAGGCGCCACAGTGGTGGCAGCCCTATGGGGAATATACATATGGAAGGAGTTTAAGGGATCTTCAAACAGCGTTCATAGATTGCTCTACGCCATGCTAACTCTGTATCTGTTAGGACTCTCACTAATCGTTCTGGCACGCTAAATTTAAAAGGCCGGTCAGAAAATCCTGAACCGGCCCTCCAATCCGCAGATGGGATTCCGGTTATTTCCCTAATAACAGCAAATCGACACACTTAACCTCTGTCACATATTTCCGTAGTCCATCTACCGTATCGTACTGGCGGTGAATTAATTTACCCTCCACTGCTACTTCTTTTCCCTTATTTAAATAGCTCTCTACGATATCCGCTGTCTTTCCCCAGGCTACTACCTGATGCCATTGGGTATCCGTGACTTTTTCTCCGGAACTGTTACGATATGTTTCATTGGTAGCGATAGAAAACTTTGCCAGTTTGCCGCCCTTTTCAAGAATAGTAATTTCCGGGTCCTGCCCCAAATTACCGATTAATTGTACTTTGTTTCTCAGTGCATTCATTTCAAATGGTTTAACTAGTGATTACGATTCCACATCTTATTGAGAATGCAAACTTATATTCAAAACCCACGCCTATTCGGTTATTAAATGATTGTATTCGTTTACAAACGAATACAATCATTTAGATCCGTTAAATTCCTACAACTAAAATGAATTCAAAGGGCAATCTTGTTTTTGAATTATATGTATCTTTCTATCATTAACTACCAACCCAACTATTTTTATGATACCGTATCGGATTGCCTTAACACTTATAGTTGCTCTTGGAATTAATCCTAAATTCTTTGGCCAAACAGATGTAGTGGCCGAAATTGAAAAGGAAGCAAACTCCAATTCGCAACTTGAAATTTTAGCCCACCAACTTGTCGATGTAATTGGTCCAAGACTGGTCGGGACACCACAAATGGAAAAAGCTCACCTATGGGCGGTAGAAACCTTTAATTCATGGGGGATTCAGTCCAACAACGAATCTTGGGGCACCTGGAAAGGTTGGGAACGGGGTATTTGCCATATCGATCTAATAGAACCCCGAGTAGTTTCGCTTCAAGGGAGACAACTGGCCTGGAGCCCTTCCACTTCTGCCAAAGGTATTACAGCCGAGGTAATAGCTTTTCCAACGGTCAAAGATTCTTTAGATTTTGCTTCTTGGCTTAAGACAATTAAGGGCAAATGGATTTGTGTATCTATGCCGCAACCCACCGGTAGACCCGATTACAATTGGGAGGAATTCGCAACCCCGGAATCCTTCGAAAAGATGAAAAAAGATCGGGAACTTCAAAACCTGAACTGGGACGAAAATCTTAAACTTACAGGATACGACAGACGCAACATAAATGCCGCACTTGAAAATGCGGGAGCTGCAGGATTACTTCAATCCCGATGGTCCAGTGCCTTTGGAGCCAATAAAATTTTTAGTGCAGACACAAAAAACATTCCCATAATTGACCTATCATTGGAAGACTACGGCCTAGTCTATCGTATGGCACAAAACGGGGACAAACCCGTGGTTCGAGTGGTTGCACAATCCAAAGATCTGGGGCGTGTGCCTACCTTTAACACTATTGCACGTATTCCAGGCACCGAATTGCCCGATGAATACGTGGTACTCTCTGCGCATTTTGATTCTTGGGATGGTGGAACCGGAGCCACAGACAACGGAACAGGGACAATAACAATGATGGAAGCTGCCCGAATTCTTAAAAAAGTATATCCGAATCCCAAGCGCACTATTATTGTAGGTCTTTGGGGCAGCGAAGAACAAGGATTAAACGGCTCAAGAGCCTTTGTGGAAGATCATCCGGAGGTTGTCAACGGACTGCAAGCGCTATTTAATCAAGATAACGGAACAGGGCGTGTGGTTAGGCTTTCCGGACAAGGATTCTTACATGCCTATTCCTATTTGGGGCGATGGTTAGAGGCCGTTCCGGAATCGATCAAAAAACAAATAGAAACCACTTTTCCTGGAAGTCCAGGACGCGGTGGTTCGGATTACGCTTCTTTTTTGGCTGCAGGAGCACCTGCATTTTCTCTTAGCTCCCTTAATTGGAGCTATTTCAACTACACCTGGCACACCAATTTAGACACCTTTGATAAAATTGTATTTGATGATGTACGCAACAATGCCATCCTTACAGCGATTTTAGCCTACAAAGCCAGTGAAGACCCAGAGCGTACCTCGCGAGAACAAGCAGACCTGCTAAACAATCCCCGGACCGGAGAACCCATGACCTGGCCCACTCCAAGATCTCCCAACCGAGAAGGTGGCAATTAAATTTATCCCATCATGAAAAGACTCCTTTTAGCCCTTTGGGCGCTAACCGCCATTGCTTGTGAAAACAATAACAATTCAGTACAATCGGATGCGCTTGAATCCGGTAATCCTGAACTCGTACAAATGGCCCCGGAACGTTTGGAGCGCATTGATAATATGCTAAATTCCGCCATCGAAGAAGGTCAGATTCCGGGGGCCGTTGCCCTGATTGCCAGAAACGGAAAAATAATCTACCATAAAGCTTTTGGGAATGCGAACGCCGAGCAGGAAATACCTTTCCAAACGGATGCCATCTTCCGAATTGCCTCTCAGACCAAAGCCATCACAAGTACCGCGGTACTCATGCTCTGGGAAGAAGGTCATTTTAGATTGGACGACCCCATTTCCAAATTCATTCCTGAATTTGCAGATACCGGAGTGTTAGAGTCCTTCAATGAAGCAGACAGCAGCTTTACCGTTACCCCTTTAACCAAACCGATTACCATAAGACATTTACTAAGCCACACCTCTGGGATTGGCTATGGCATGATTGATGGGGACGATCGTTTCAGAAAAGCCTTCGCCAAAGCGGGAATTATCGATGCATTTACCACAGATTCCATTACCCTGGAACAGAATATTCCCAAGTTGGCACAAATGCCTTTGCATCACGAACCGGGCACCGCCTGGACCTATAGCGAGGGACTTGACGTGTTAGGAAGGCTGGTAGAAATAGTATCGGGTATGCCATTCGATCAATTTTTAAAAACTCAAATCTTTGACCCTTTGGGCATGTCCGACACTTGGTTTTACCTGCCCGAAAACTTATCCAATCGTCTTATTCCAGTACAAACTAGAGAAAACGGCAAATGGAAACCTTTCAACAACACCCAATTTGAAACTGATTTTCCAATCAAAGGGGCTCGGTCCTATTTTTCAGGTGGTGGCGGACTATCCAGCACCGCTAAGGACTACGCTATTTTTCTTCAGATGATGTTGAACCAAGGCTCCTATAACGGAGTTCGATTATTGAGTAGCACTACAGTGGAAACACTAATGGCAAACCAAATAGGAGAAATATGGGCCGGAGGTCCCAAAGATTTTGGATTGGCCTTTTCAGTAGTTAATGAAAAAGGTGTTGCTATGGGTGGAGAAGGAAGTCTGGGCACCTTTGATTGGGGGGGATATTTTAACACTCAATATTTTGCAGACCCTAAAAATCAAATAATCGGAATTCTTATGAAGCAAACTCAAGGTACTAGCGACGATACCACAGGATGGAAATTCCGACAAATGGTTTTTGCTGCCGTAAACGATTAGACAATATTAAATAACCGTATTGAATACCTATAACGACATGAAACGAATTCTTCTAAGCCTAATCACAACTCTTTTGGTAACGGTGGTTGCTCTACCCCAGCGGCGAGCCGCAAAAACTACCCCTCCAGCCTGGTCAGATAGTTTATTATCTGGCCTTACCTGGCGCAATATTGGCCCTTTTCGAGGTGGGCGAAGTATGACCATCTGCGGGGTTGAAAGTGAACCCAGAACTTTTTATATGGGCACAACCGGCGGAGGTATCTGGAAAACTACAGATGCTGGCATTCGCTGGGACAATGTATCCGATGGATACTTAAAAACCGGCACTGTAGGAGCTCTTGACGTTTCGCTTTCCAATCCTAATATTATCTTGGCAGGAATGGGCGAGCATGCCGCCAGGGGTGTAATGACTTCTATGGGCGATGGGGTATACGTTTCCCGAAATGCTGGTAAAAGTTGGGAACATCTAGGATTGGACAAGAGCCGTCACATTTCAGATGTCATCATTCACCCCACACAAGAAAATGTGTTTTTTGTGGCGGTTCAGGGTGCTCAATACGGGCCTAGTTCGGACCGTGGTATCTACCGTTCAACCGATGGAGGTCAATCCTGGCAACAGGTTTTATACGTGAATGATATTACCGGAGCCTCTTCATTGAGCATGGATCCAAACAACCCCCTTATCTTATACGCCGCTATGTGGGAGCACGAGCGCAAACCCTGGACTATGGAGTCTGGAGGAAGACATTCAGGATTGTATAAATCCGAAGACGGGGGAACTACCTGGAAACAAATGAAAAAAGGGCTTCCGGAGGCCTTTGGGAAATCCGGCATTTCTGCATCAGGAGCCCAATCCGGGCGAGTTTTTGCCGTTTTGGAAGCCGAGGGTGAAAAAGCAGGGGTATATCGCTCAGACGATGCAGGAGACAGTTGGGAGCAGGTAAGTAAAGACCGAATTAACGTGGCGCGGTCTTGGTATTACATGGAAATATTTGCAGATCCTATAAATCCGAATGTTGTATATGTTCTTAACGCTCCAATCACCAAATCGATAGACGGTGGTAAATCCTTTCAGCCACTACCCAGTCCGCACGGAGACAATCATCACCTGTGGATTAATTCTAAGGACAATACTATTCTAGCCAACTCCAACGACGGAGGAGGCAACATAAGCTTCAACGGGGGTGCCTCCTGGAGTACTCAGGAAAATCAACCAACGGCCCAATTTTATCGTGTAATTACCGACAATCTTTTTCCATACAATGTTTATGGAGGGCAACAGGATAATTCTGCTATTGCCATTGCCAGTCGTACCAACGGTGCCGGAATTGATTGGAAAGACTGGTATACCGTTTCCGGTTGTGAAAGTGCGTATCTGGCTTTTGACCCGGAAAATCCGGAAATTATTTACGGTGGATGCTATCAGGGAATCATTGAAAAGATGATGAACGACACTAGGGATGTCAAAGAAATTAAAGAGTACCCGGAGCTTTCTTTAGGAAATCCGCCAGTTGAACAACGCTATCGTTATAATTGGAATGCGCCAATTGTTGCTGATCCGCACAACCCTACTGTAATTTATCATGCTGGTAACGTAGTGTTTCGCTCTAAAGATGAAGGTCAAAGTTGGGAGGCCATTAGCCCGGATCTCACCCGAAATAATCCAGAACATCAGGGACCTGGTGGCGGACCGTATACCAATGAAGCTGCAGGGGGCGAAAATTACAACACCATCATGTACCTAAATCCATCTCCGCATGACCAATCAGTTATATGGGCTGGAAGTGACGATGGTTTGGTGCACCTTACACGAGACGGTGGGCAAAATTGGGTGAATGTTACCCCCAAAGGGATGCAAGAAGGCATAGTAAATCATATAGAGGTTTCGCCTCACGATGCTGCCACGGCCTATGTAACGCTCATGCGATATAAATTTATGGACCTAAAGCCCTACGTCTATAAAACCACGGATTACGGTCAAAACTGGGTCTTGATCACAACAGGATTCAATGATCCCAACGGATTTCCAAGAGTTGTCCGCGAAGATCCTGTAAGACCTGGGCTTTTATACGCAGGCACCGAGGTGGGCCTTTACATCTCCCTCAATGGTGGGTTAAACTGGAATGCCCTACAGCTCAATTTACCCGTAGTTCCTATCAACGATCTCGGATTCCGCAATAACGATCTGATCGCTGCAACTGCCGGACGGGCCTTTTGGATTCTAGATGATTTGTCCGCATTGCAACAATTGAGCGCGTCAAATCAAGGCGTTGCACTTGTTAAACCCCGAGACACCTATTTATTTAGTGGGGGTCACGTATCAAAATTCACGCCAGGATTGGGTCAAAACCCAAAATCCGGTGTGATTCTAGATTACTATTTGCCCACAAAAGCCGATTCTACAGAGATTACCCTAGAGATTTATCAGGGTGATAAACGAATCCGAAGCTTTTCAAACCAAGCTCCTAAAGACTTCAAATCCTGGCCAGGAGGTCCTTCTAAACCCGAGGTTATTTCTTCTGATTGCGGACTCAACCGATTTACCTGGGATTTTCGTCGTGAAAATTTACCAGCGGTAAATGGCGTGTTTGTCTATGGGGATTATAACGGTACCCGGGTAGGCCCCGGTGATTATTTGGCCAAACTTACCGTAGATAATATTTCAATTTCTCAAAAATTCACCATTATGCCTCGGCCAGATCTGGAAATTTCTGAAACCGCCTTTGCCGAACAACAAGCGGCTGCCGAAAAAATAGAAGCAGCTATTCACGATATGCATCTGGCCGTTTCTCAAATGCGTAAAGTACGTGATCAGATTTCTAGCTATGCTGCATTGCTAAAAGCAAAGGAAAATGCCACTACTTTAATAGAGAAAGGCAAATCCATAATGGAACGCATTAAAGCCTGGGAAGAGGAACTGATTCAGCCACGCCAAAAGACTTTTCAGGATGTAATCAATTTCAACAATCAATTGAATGCCGAATTTATGTACCTCAAATCATTTGTCGATACTCCGCTACCACAGCTTACCGAAGGCGCCAAAACAAGATTAGAGGATCTGTTGCAAATCTGGGGAAAATTTGCATCCGAAAGGGACGCCCTTCTAAACGAGGAGCTACCTGCCTACAATAAATTGTACCGAGATTTAGAAATACCAGCTTTAATCACAGACTAACACGCAATTGGATTATTTTACTGATAGAGAATTTCAGAGCAGGGAGGTACCTTCGGGAAAATTAAGACGGGGAACCTATGACACTTGCGTTTTTAGAGATATTGATTTTTCGGGAAACTATTTGGATGGTATCACTTGTATGGATTGTGAATTCATCAGTTGTAACCTGAGTAATGTAAAGATGGGAAGTGCCCAGTTTTCAGACACTCGATTTATTGGGTGCAAGATGCTGGGCATGCACATCGAGAATCTTGGATTACTCAGTGCCAATTTAAAATTCACAGATTGTATGATGGACCTGATTTCCTTTACCAATCTTAATTTAAAGGGCATGGAATGCTCAAATTGTTCGCTCAATGCCGCCGATTTTACGGCTTCAGATTTGAGTTATGCGGTATTTATGCGCTGTGATTTAAATCGGGCCGTATTCTACCAGACCAATTTGGAAGCTGCAGATTTTGTTACCTCCCATGGAGTGCGCTTAGATCCAGAGCAGAATAAAATTCGCAAAGCGAAATTTTCACTTGAATTATTACCCGGCCTATTGGAAAAATACGGCATCGAAATTGATCCTTAACAAAATGCAGATTTGTCCGGAATGTCACTTAACTTTTAAAGGAAGGTCCGACAAAATATTCTGTTCCGATTTTTGCAGAAATGCACATCACAACAGACGTAACCGGGATACCACGAACCTAATTCGCAAGGTTCACAACCGGCTACGCCGTAATTACCGTATTTTAAATAATATTCCAAGAGAACATTTTGGCAACCCCATTCCGAGGTCAGAATTACAAAATCAGGGATTTGATTTTCAGGCCATTACCGGAATATATATCCGTGAAAAAAGTTTGAACTACTTTCGAATCTATGATTTGGGATATACTCCTGTAAATGAAACCCAAATTCTCGTAGTTTCAATTGATGAAGAACCCAAACGGTTTGACTAAAGCTATTGTTTCCAATTTTGTGAACTGAGCTTTAAGGCAGCCACAACGATATCTTTTCGACTAATTTGCCCAACCAAAAGCCCATCCCTTAAAACGGGAAGTCTACGCCTGTTGTTCTTGTGAAATCGGTCTGCAGCATCGAATATAGACATGTCGTGGGGTATGGTTTCTAAATTACGCGTCATAAAGCGATCAACTCTTTTATCCAAAATGGGTTGATTAAAGTAACGACTTTCGGATATTTGCTTCATGCAATCGGCCTCCGAAACAATTCCGACTAAAAACCCATTATCATCTAACACCGGTCCCCCGGAAATCCGATTCCTAGCAAAGGATTCCATAACTTGTAAAATGGATTGTTCTGGATGAAAAGTTATGAGTTTCCTTGTCATGTAATCAGAAACCAAAATTGGAGCGTCGTACACTTTTCGGGAAACTGCTCTGGCCCTTCTACCAATAAAACTTTTAATAGCCATAGTACGTTAAAATTAGAATAGGTTAATTCTTAAATATATAGAATATTTTTTAGCAATATGATATGTTTTTGATTAATTTTTAAAAGCTACTTCAAGCAATATGAATTTATTATGAATTTTCATCAATTAAAATTTTCCGTTTCCGCAGGTACTTTTTTGGGCCTTTTGGTTTTGACCTTTCTGGTATTTAAACTTGAAATGCCAGGCAATAACAATAAGACTTTGCAAGCACAAACGGGTTTCTCCACAGACCGAGCCTTTCAACATGTAAAAGCGATTTCCGAGACACCCCATGGTGTTGGATACCCTGGCCATAAGCGTGTTCAAAACTATATTATTCAACAATTGGAAGATCTTGGTCTGGAAGTCACATTGCAATCGGGCTATACAGCAGGGGATTGGGGAAATCTATGCCAAGCCACAAACATACTGGCAAGAATTCCCGGCAGAACAGGTAAAAAAGCGCTAGCGCTTCTATCCCATTACGACAGCAGCCCACATTCCTCAAAAGGTGCAAGCGATGCAGGCAGTGGGGTTGCGGTTATCTTGGAAGGTCTTCGAGCGTTTCTAGCAAAAAAAATTGTGCCGGAAAATGATATAATAGTACTCATCACCGATGCGGAAGAACTCGGGTTAAATGGGGCCGAGCTCTTTGTGAGCGAACACCCCTGGGCCAAATACATTGGCCTTGTTCTGAATTTTGAAGCCCGCGGTAGTGGTGGGCCCGGCTATATGCTTATAGAGTCCAATGGTGGCAACAGCAAACTCATTGAAGCTTTTTCCAAGGCAAATCCGAAGTATCCCGTAGCCAATTCCCTGGCCTACAGCATCTATAAAATGTTACCTAACGACACCGACCTAACCGTATTTAGGTCCGCAGGAAACATACCTGGTTTTAATTTTGCCTTTATCGATGATCACTTTGACTATCATACCGCACTGGACGCCTACGATCGCCTAGATCGCAATACGTTAACCCACCAAGGCAGCTATTTAATGCCATTACTTTCCTACTTCTCACAGACCGATCTCTCCCAACTGAATAGCACAGCGGAATCTGTGTATTTTAACTTTCCAGGCATTGGTTTATTGCAATATCCCGCTTCCTGGACATGGGGTTTATACGGCTTGGCCCTAATCCTTTTTGCATTGGCCTTGCAATATGGCCTTAAACGCCAGAAAATTACTGTAAAAGGATTGTTTTTGGGCTTTTTACCGGCTCTTGGCCTGTTATTCTTAAATGGGATTCTTGGTTACTTTGTATGGCCAGTTTTAAAAATAATATATCCGGCCTATGCCGACATCTTGCACGGATTCACCTACAACGGTTATTGGTATATTGCCGCTGCAGTTGCGCTGGCAATTGGAAATGGATTTTTTATTTACAATTTTTGGAAACGGATTTCAACAATAGATGCACTTATTGCTCCTCTGGGTATTTGGATACTTTTGTGCGGTGTTCTCGGATATTATTTACCTGGAGCGGCCTTTTTCATTATTCCCGGATATGCACTGATTGCAACACTCTGGATTGGTCTACTTTTTCCAAAAAAAGCCACTTGGATTTATGTTGTATTAAGCCTGCCGGCACTCTGGATTTTTAGTCCGTTTGTAAAACTTTTTCCGGTTGGACTGGGTTTAAAATTCATGATTTCGGCCTCCCTGCTCACCACCTTTATTTTTTTATTGGTATTGGGGGTGGTACACCAATTTTCGCGTAAAAAATATTTCGGGTGGTTGTGTTGGCTCGCTACCATACTCTTTTTGGGGGTGGCTCATGCCCTGAGCTCCTTTACCCCCGAACGCCCTAAGCCAAACAGTTTGGTTTATTTATTGGATTCCGATACCAATCAGGCGCTTTGGGCCAGTTATGACAAAACGGAATCTGATTGGAATACACCTTTTCTAAACAATTCGTCTAGACCAGTAACCTTGGTAGAAAATCACATCCCGAGTAGTAAATACGGAAGTCGGTTTACCAAAATTAATGCTGCTCCACTTATAGATATTAAACCACCATTAGTTCAGATAATAAGAGATACAACAATAAAAGATCAACGTTTTATTGACTTTAGACTTACCCCGCAGCGAAATATTAATCGGGTAGATTTATTTTGCAATACCCACGCTGTTTTTAGTGCCCGGGTCAACGACATTCCACTTTCGGACACCTATCTGGCAAGACGGGGTGAAAAATTAGTAACACATTATGTAAGTGATAATGCCCCCACCGAGGTAGCCTTGGTGCTCAATAATAATGAACCCCTTAAAATTACTGTTTATGAAGCGGCTACAGACCTCATTAATCATACCGAACTACATGTCCCAAAACGCATAGATTCCCAAATTCCTATGCCATTTGTACTCAATGACGCCGTAGTGGTAATTAAAAAAATTCATTTTGAATAAAAGTATCGGAATACTTGGATGTGGCTGGTTGGGGAAGCCACTAAGCATCTACCTGCTCTCCCGGGGATATAAAGTTCGCGGAACTACAACACGCTCCGAAAAGAAAAAAGAATTGGAGGCCTTCGGAATAGCCACCACAATCATTAAGCTAACTTCAGACGGTTTCGATGGTCCGATTTCGGAATTCCTCAAAGGTTTGGATGTACTTATTTTCAATATTCCTCCCGGACTTCGAAAGCAACCCCAATCTGACTTTGTAGGCAAGGTGAATCACTTGCTAATTGCACTGAGGCAAATACCGGTACCCCGGCTCATATATATCAGTAGTACATCTGTTTACGGGAGATTGCAAGGCCGGGTAGACGAATCTATATTACCATTACCCGACACCCCTGCCGGCAAACAATTACTGGAAGCAGAAAATCTAATCTGGCAGGATCGTATAGCTCGGGCTACATTGATTATTAGATTGGGCGGTCTGCTGGGGCCTCGAAGGCATCCGGTAATCACGCTATCCGGAAAATCGGACTTATCCGGAGGTTCCGATCCAGTAAATCTGATTCATCAAGAGCAAGCAATTCAAATTATTCACATGGCGCTGGAACGTACCGGTTGGGAAGGCCTGCTCAACGCAGTACACCCCGATCACCCCATCAAAGCCGTATTTTACACAGAGGAGGCCCGTCGAATGGGTTTAGCACCTCCAATATATCACAAGGGAGAAAAGCCGATGCCCGCCAAACAAGTCTTGAGTCAATTCGCCCCAGAACTTCGGTATATATTTAAGGATCGCCTTTAGGGGTAGGTAGTAGATAACTTGAGAAAATTGCTTAGTTTTAGCCTCCAAAAATTTATAATACCATGAGAATTGCAGGTTTTTTGATTCTTATTTTGACCGGTTCGCTATTGCACGCACAGAATGAAGCGTTTTTAAAATCGCATTACGAAGCTTATTACCGTCAAATGCGCAATCAAGGAGATGTACAGGGCGTAATCGGCGCCATGACACATTTGAACATCTTAGATCCTTCAGAGGCACGTAGGGATACCTTGGCTTACATATACGCCAACAACGACATGCACATGCAGGCGCTAAATTTATTAGGGATAGACGTAAGCCCAAATGATTCAGATGTAGCCCTTCAAGTTAAATCTCTTTCGCTCAAAGCCTTAAATCAGCCCCAACGCGCGTTGGCCCATTTTCAGGAGCTATTTAAACGTACACCTGGCGCATATTTGGCGTATGAAATTGCTGATTTAAAGATTCAATTGGGCGAAAACGCAGGAGCCCTTCTGGATTTGGAATACGGCATTGACAATGCAACCGACGACATGCTATACGCCTTTTACGAAAGACAACAGCCCTATGAAGTGCCATTAAAGGCAGCTCTTATTCACCTAAAAGGTTTGGCGCAATACGGAATGAATCGGAATAATATAGACAAGGCCCTAGCCACCTTTGATGAAGCCCTTGCCATTGCTCCAAATTTTAACCTGGCCAGTTTAAGCAAACAAGCACTTGAAGCCCGGAAAGAAAATCCAGAAAATCAGAATTAATGCTGTTCAAGTAGGGTCTGTAGCAGTTCGCCTTCAGGCCCTTTTTTTAAGGCAATAGCCTCTTGAATTGCATCGTTAGGAATAGTCACCGAGAGTACGTAATGGGCAATTTTCCAACCCTCGGGGGTTTTAACCATTACTCCGGAACCTCTGCAAAGGAGCATCCAGGTATCCAACAATTCATCGAACCAGGCGCTCTGTTCATCTGAACTCAAATACAGGTTACGCTGCACCGGTTTAAAATTCCAGGCATTACCCCGATCAAAATAGGGTTTTGAAAAATCCATGAACGCCTCTCGAGTCCAATGCTCTGTTGCGTCTGTACCAACAAAAACGGCTTCCGGGGCCATTAAATCAAAAAAATCGTAAAACCTTGCCGAGGCCGCGGCCCGATGCCAGGAATCAAGTACAATGTTAATCTTTTCGCGCTCTTGGGCGGCCCCAAAATACCCAACAAATAAAAGGACAAGTAAGAAAGCTGCTTTTGATCTCATGTTAGAAAGGGATTTCTCCGGGATCTTCCTGTTCGGTTACCCGGTCTATTTGACGTAATAACGCATTGTACGCGCGAACTGCCTGAACCAAAGACGCAGAAAAATCTAAATTATAAGACAATTCACTTTGTGCCTTTTGAATAAAAGTTCTGACTACCTTGACCCTACTCTGAATTTCGGAGATATTAAAAGGTTCGGGGAATGGTGCAGACTCCAAATCTTTACAGGCAGATTCCAAGGCTTCCAAATTTAAACTCAAAGTTTCTTCGGTAGTGGCATTAGGCAAGTCCTGCATTTGAGACATCATTCCGCTCAAAGGCCCCCACCCCTTAATTTTTTCGGCAGCCAGATTACTTACCCTAAAGTACTTAGGCAGGGCTGGAAGCGGCCGCACCTCTTCTGCTAACACTTCGGTTTCTTGAATAATAGCCGGAGTATCTGCACAACAAACGCAAAAAAAAAGCGTTATAAATAGAACTAAAAAACGCATAAGGCGAATGTACAAATTTTACAATGAGTTATCTTTACCGCTCGTCCGGAAATAAAGCACGAAACTATGCCAAAAAACATACTTATCATAGGAGCTTGTGGACAAATCGGAACTGAACTAACCCAAGCCTTAAGGGATCGTAACGGAAGAAACCACGTAATTGCAAGTGACATTAGAGAAGGCAGTCAAGAATTGATGTCTTCTGGCCCCTTCGAATTGGTAGACGCTACCGATTTACAAGGGTTAAATGCTCTTGTAGACAAATATGAGATTACCGAAATCTATCTCATGGCAGCCATGTTAAGCGCCACTGCAGAACGATTTCCTGAGAAAGCCTGGCATTTAAATATGACCTCGCTATTTAACGTGCTCTCTATTGCACGGGAAAAGAAATTATCGCGGATTTTTTGGCCGTCCAGCATCGCTGTTTTTGGACCTACCACCCCACGAATAAATACGCCCCAATTTACGGTAATGGAGCCTGGAACTGTATACGGAATCAGCAAACAAGCTGGAGAACGCTGGTGCGAATATTATTTCAATAAATTTGGGGTAGATGTTCGCAGCATTCGGTATCCAGGTTTAATTAGCTGGAAAACAGAACCCGGGGGTGGGACTACAGATTACGCCATCGAAATTTTTCACGAGGCCATTCGAAACAATGCCTACACTTGCTTTTTGCAGGCCAACACTCGCTTGCCCATGATGTATATGGACGATGCGATTCGAGCAACCATTCAACTTATGGAAGCCGAACCGGAAAGGATTAAAATTCGCTCCTCATACAATCTCAGTGCAATGAGCTTTACACCGGCCGAATTGTCGGAATCCATAAAGCAGCACCAACCTGATTTTAAAATTTCGTATGCTCCCGATTTCCGGCAGCAAATTGCGAATTCTTGGCCTGAAAGTATCGATGATTTAAAAGCTCAAGAAGACTGGGGATGGCACCCCGAATTTGATTTGGACCAAACCACGTCGGAGATGCTTCAAAAGTTATCCCAGCTGCATTACGCTTAATCTAGTAGAGAGGGCGGCAAATACTTTAACTTGCGCTCAATAGCGCGAATCATGTGATCTGCAATATCCTTTCCTGTTGCATTCTCTATGCCCTCGAGTCCGGGTGAAGAATTCACTTCAAGCAACAAAGGACCTTTATTGGATCGAATAATGTCTACGCCGGCCACTACCAAATTTAAGACCTTAGCTGCTTTTAATGCCAATTTACGCTCTTCGGAGGTAATCTTGATCTTTGAGGCCTTTCCGCCTTGGTGTAAGTTTGCTCTAAATTCGCCCTTTTCGGCCTGCCGCTGCATAGAAGCTACAACCTTTCCGTCGATTACAAAACACCGAATATCTTGTCCGTTGGCTTCCTTAATAAATTCCTGTACCAAAATGTTCGTCTGCACACTTTTAAATGCATTAATAACACTTTCTGCAGCTTTATTGGTTTCGGCCAACACAACCCCTTTTCCTTGAGTACTCTCCAAAAGCTTAATAATCAATGGTGCACCATTTACCATCTTTATAAGGTCCCGGGTGTCGTTTGGTGATTTTGCAAATCCGGTAATAGGAATATGAATGTCGTGTCGGGCAAACAACTGCGAAGCAAAAAGTTTATCTCTAGACTGGGTAATGGCCTCTGCGCTGTTTAAACAATAAACCCCCAAGGAATCGAATTGCCTAATTAAGGCACACCCATAAAAGGTTACAGCGGGTTTTATTCTGGGAATAATTGCATCGAATTCATTTAAGATGTTTCCGCCTCTATAACGCACTTCCGGTGAATTGGCATCGAGCTTCATATAGGCCAACTCAACATTGAGAAAAACAATTTCATGGCCCCGTGCCTCGGCAGCCTCCATAATGCGCTTATTGCTATACAAGCCGGGATTACTAGCCAATAGCGCTATTCGCAGTCCGCTTTTCTCGTGAATGTAAGGAGCGTATTTTTTAGATATTTCGGCCTCCGAGAAAGGTTGCATTACAAAGCTAGATGAAGGATCTACCAAATATCTGCCTGCAAGCGCCTCACGTCCCAGCAACATTCGGTACTCCATAGTATCACGATTGGCAAGCGTAAGTGCGATATCGAATACCTCCTTGCCTATCTTAACCGGAGTCTTAATTACCAGGCGCTCCTCAGAAATTCCAGAGGAACTCTTAACCGTGCGCCTATCGATTAAGCGCGACTCGCAGCGCAACGCAATACTACGGCTCTCCTGTAAGGGAAAAACTTCGAATTGCACCCACTCCTCGCCGTGCTTCATTACAATTTTAATGTTTGTGGCCTGAAGTGAAGAGGTTTTTGCCCCTGAATCTACCCGAGCTTTAATTGCCGGAATACCCAACGTTTCAAACACACACCACTCTTCACTACCAATAACGGGTAATGCTTTCATTTTAATCGATTTTTTTAATACTGAATTCCTGTAACCTTTTAGAATTCATGTGTTAAAACAAATATACCCCAACAAAGCAGAACATTGCACACAAGTCCAAACTTCGTGCAAATCCCGAAATACCATTGGGGGCAATTAAATAGAAGGTTTAGAATATGGGATTATCTCCCAAAATATGGGCTAGAAAAAATTAACTCTATGCTGGTCACAAACCAAATTACATGTCTGAGTCTTCCTGATCTTCCATTTGAATATCCGGCATCTCATCCGAATCTTCGTTACTAAAATCGTCGAAGTCCTCTTCTTCGTAATTTGCCATGGTTTTTTCCAATTTGGCACTAATCTTCACCAAATATTTGGTGTCGTCTGTGGAAACCTCTACGGCTTCAATCCACTCACCATGGGAATTACGAAAGGTTATTACCTGATCGTCGTCGTACCCCTCAGGAAATTTCTCTACCAAAAGTTTAAGTACTTCAGGAGTGAGTTTTTTAAAATCTACAATGACACGTTTACGGGTATCCATAATTACATATTCAAAAGGTAAGCAAATATAAGTGGGGCAACAATGGTGGCGTCACTTTCAATAATAAATTTTGGGGTATCAATTCCGAGTTTTCCCCATGTAATTTTTTCGTTGGGAACTGCACCAGAATAGGAGCCATAACTGGTAGTACTATCGCTGATCTGGCAAAAATAGCTCCAGAACGGGGTATCGGTGCGCTCCATGTCTTGATATAGCATTGGTACAACACAAATTGGGAAATCACCTGCTATACCTCCACCAATTTGAAAAAAACCAATTCCGGAATCGGAATTTGCAGTATACCATTCGGCCAAATAAGCCATATATTCTATACCTGATTTCATAGTGGAAGCCTTAAGCTCTCCCTTTAAAACATAGGAAGCAAAAATATTCCCTAGAGTACTGTCTTCCCATCCAGGACAAACCAAAGGCAAGTTACGCTCTGCAGCGGCATACATCCATGAATTCTTTATATCAATTTCGTAATAAGGCTCTAAAACGCCTGAAAGCAATAATTTATACATAAATTCATGCGGAAAATACCGCTCACCGGCATCTTCTGCCGCCTTCCAGAGTTCAAAAATATGTTTCTGTAATCTTCGGAATGCTTCTTCTTCTGGAATACAAGTATCGGTTACTCTATTAAGTCCTTGCTCTAGTAATTCCCACTCATCTTGTGGCGTCAAATCCCTATAATTAGGGATACGCTTGTAATGACTATGCGCCACAAGATTCATTAAATCCTCTTCTAGGTTTGCGCCGGTACAAGATATGATTTGAACCTTGTCCTGACGAATAACCTCGGCAAAGATGCGGCCCAACTCGGCTGTACTCATTGCACCCGCCAGAGAAACCAACATTTTGGACCCTCCGTTTAACTGTTCCTCATAGGCGTGCGCAGCGTCTACAAGTGCCGCAGCATTAAAATGCCGGTAATACGAGGTTATAAATTGCGAAATGGGTCCTTTTTGAGCATTCATGTTCTTTACTTTAAAATTGTGTTGGCTCGGTGCTTTAAATTTAGTCCTCAAACCAAAACGATAAACCTTTTTTATTTGATTTTATTTTCCAAAGCATAGCTTTTTGCATTGGGAACGGTTAAATCTTCGGTGTCGTATCCTAAAATACGTAAGTGATCTTCCGGACGTTGTTCTTCGCTAAACACAGAAACCTGAATTACCCCGGAAGAATCCCGGTCTATAAGCAAATGCTTTGGATAAGGAATCAGGCAGTGCTGCAATCCTCCAAACCCGCCTATCGTTTCCTGGTAGGCTCCAGTGTTGAAAAATCCGATATATAATGGTCTCGCAGAATGAAATTTAGGCAGATAAATGGCATTCATATCCTGCAAGCTATTGTAATAATCGTCGCTATCGCAGGTAAGCCCACCTAATAAAACCCGTTCATACGGATCATTCCAGCGGTTGAGCGGTAACATGATAAATCGTTTATTGATAGCCCAGGAATCGGGCAAGGTGGTGATAAATGAACTATCTATCATGTTCCACTTCTCCCGATCATTCTGCTGTTTTTGATAGAGTACCTGATAAAGGGCGCCTCCGCTCTCTCCTACCGTAAAACTTCCAAATTCCGTAAAAATATGGGGAACAGGTATATCGCCCTCATCACATGCAATCTTAACTTGATTAATAATTTCAGAAACCATGTACTCGTAATCGTACTCAAAGGTGAGCGAATTCTTGGTTGGAAACCCACCTCCAATGTTTAGACTGTCGAGACTTGGACATAATTTCTTTAAGCGCACATAAACTTTTAAACACTTAATAAGTTCGTTCCAATAGTAAGCCGTATCACGAATTCCGGTGTTGATGAAAAAATGAAGCATTTTAAGCTCCACTTTATCATTGTCCCGTATCTGATTTTCATAAAATGGAATAATGTCCTTATATCCGATTCCAAGTCGTGAGGTATAGAATTCGAATTTTGGCTCCTCCTCGGAGGCGATCCGAATTCCAACTTTAAACGGAACTTCAATTTTTTCATCGAGAAGCGAAAGTTCCTCGTAATTATCGATAATTGGTATACAACGATGATGACCAGAATTTACTAAGTCTGCAATATTTTTTATGTAAGCGTCACGCTTAAACCCATTACAGATAACAAAGTTGTCGTTGGATATCCGCCCTTCTTTTTTAAGCTGCTTTACAATCTCGATATCAAAGGCCGAAGACGTTTCCATATGGATGTCATTTTTTAAAGCCTCTTCGAAAACGTAATGGAAATGCGAACTTTTTGTGCAATAGCAGTAATAGTATTTTGCATCATAATCGTGCTTTTCCATAGCCCGTGCAAACCACATTTTTGCCTTTCGTATATTCTCGGAAATCTTAGGTAAATAAGTAAACTTAAGTGGGCTTCCGTATTTTTGAATTAGCGGCATCAAAGGAACCCCATGAAAACGTAGCCCAGTATCGTCTAGGTCAAATTCCTGAGTTGGAAAGTAATAGGTTTGATCAATAAGATCGCGGTATCTTATGTTCATTTCAAAAATTTTAATTCAAATTTTTAACTGCCACTACACCCAATTAAAAAGCGTGCAAAAGAAATTAAAAATATCATTAATTGATTAAAAAAAGCATTTTTTTTAATCACAACCTTGCTTTTACCTTAAAAGGATCTGAAATCCAGAAATTCGGATACAAAAAACTCCAAAATAATGGTACATTAGAAACATAGTAATTCAATATTTATTGCCCCCTATGAAAAGAATTCGAATTAAATTTTGGCTTTGGTTAATTGCTTTGGCACTGACTCCGATTTTCATATTCGCACAACCTGAACCCGGGGTGTATCTAGCCACTCAAAAAACAGGAGCTAAAAACGTACAGCATTTGCTTTTGATTTCGGATAATTACCTTATTCATTCCTCATATGAATCAAATCCGGCACATTTTCTTGGCACTTCTGGTGGGTTTTATGAAATGCAAGAAGACAACCTAATCATAAATCTTGAATTTGATTCCGATTATGCAAATTTGGAATCTACTTCGTTTAGCTGGTCATATGGCTATGTCGAAGGCAACCTTATTCTCAATGGCAATGAAGACTTGCCCTACGTGCAGCAATCTAAGGTTACCCAGGCTTTAGACGGACAATGGCTGTTTGCAACCCGAGGTCCAGATACCGGTCAGGAAAGACGCGGGAATCAAAGCCCTCGTAAAACGTTGAAATTCTTAATGGACAGTTATTTTCAGTGGATTGCATACAATAGCGAAACGTTCGAGTTTTTCGGGACTGGAGGTGGTCGTTATGCCGGCTTAGATGGCACCTATACCGAAGTGATTGAATTCTTTTCCCGCGACGATTCCCGGGTTGGAGCGGAATTGAATTTTGAATTTGAACGCCTTGGAAATGACTGGCACCACAAAGGACTCAATAGCAAAGGTGAGCCCCTCTATGAAATCTGGGGAATTCGGGAATAAATTTCCGGTTATGGCCTATGAATGTCGGATTTCCCCCCCCGTTTCTCTACCAAACGAATATTTTGAATCTCAATATTTTTGTCTAGCGGCTTAAGCATATCATACATGTTCAAGGCCACCACACTAGCTCCGTGCATAGCCTCTACTTCTACCCCTGTTTTGTAGTTGGTTTTTACGGTTACTCGGATTCGGATTTGAAGCCCCGTAATTTGATAAGATATAGAGGTGAATTCAATGGGTATGGGATGACAATCCGGAAGTAATTCGGGAGTCTTTTTTACTCCAAGCAATCCTGCCGCCTTACTCATTTCAAACACATCTCCCTTAGGAACTTTTCCGTTTTCAATGGCATAAATGGTTGCTTGGTCTCCAACTACAACCAACGCCTCGGCAATGGCTGTGCGCAAAGTAACCTTCTTTTCTGTGATATCTACCATTGTTATGAATTTACTTTCCAACTATGTGATTCGTCTTCCAGAATTTCTTTTCCAAAAACCGGCAGTTCTTTCTTAATACGCTCCACCAATTCACGGATTCCGTCAAAAGCAGCCTGACGGTGCGGGGCCGATACGAATACAAACAAACATAGCTCTCCAACCGATACCGTTCCCAAACTGTGGTATACATGCATGCAAGTCAATTCATGTTTCACAAAAATTTCTTCCCGGATTTGTGCCATCTTTTGTTCTGCCATCTCCTCGTATGCGGCATATTCTATTCCGGTTACTGTTTTTCCTTCAATCACATCGGCCCGAACCTGACCCAAAAAAATATCATGAGCACCAATGCTAGTTTTACTTTGATGTTTGGCAATAGACCGGGCAATAAAATCAGGAGAAATAGCTCCCGGCACAAAAAGGGTTTTCATTTTTTTATTCTCCATTTCCCATGATATAGCAACAAAGATAAGTAAGATGCTTCGGAAAAAGTACCTGAGACCATAGTTCAGCGATTATACCGTTGAGAAAAAACTTAAATCAATCCTTACCCTATGGCCGGGAGGGTGTAAAATGCACTTGCAGATATCCTCCCTCTGCGTTGGACTCGGTAACAATTTGCGGAATACCGTTAATGATATCCACAGACTGATTGTGAATATGGCCGGCAAGGATTCCTATAATGTTATGCGATGCAAATACCGCGTTATAAAATTCACGGGTTATCTCGGTATGACCATTTTCCCGCCAGGGCGGTCTCCTTTCCAACTCATAATTTATGTCGTTGGCTGCATTCCAATCTGGATGACCACAACCAAACCAAACGCTTCTGCCCGGGGCGTAAAGTGGTATGTGTACCAATATCACAGTAGGCTTTTCCTCCATTAAACTATCCCTTAAAAAATCGAGTTGTTGCTGTTTAATTTCGTAGGTTGAATTGTCCAGAAAAACAAATTTTACGCCATAGATCTCGAGCACCTGACACATCGGATTCCGGCCTTTATAGAATTTGCTTAGGCGATTACTTATCCACGAATCTCGCAAATAATCTAAGGTACCTTCCATACCCTCGTAATGCCAGTCGTGATTGCCTGCCGTGTATAAATAAGGTATTCCACAAGCCTCCATTTTTTGATATACCCATTCAATTGCCGCCTCGGAAGGGAAACTAAAAATGTCGCCCACCAATGCAATTAAAGAACTTTTCTCTTCCTGGGCCTTAAATAACGCCTGCTCAAATCCAATTTTCGGATTAATAGTTTCACCGCTTTGGAAATGTCGAGTCTCATTATAGGCCTTAGCCATGCGCCCACTGAATTGCAGGTAGGGTGTGCCGCGTGAGTCGTCCTGAAACAGATGGGTGTCGGCAATCATAGTAACTGAAAACGCCTCACGGATTTCCGGATGAGTGAACCTCAGCACATTTCCATCCAATGAGAAACTACCCCGATTTTTAGCCTTATCTACTTCCTTATTGCCAGAAGCTTTTAAAAATTGAGGAATCCCCAAAGAGAGGGAAGAAACAGATAATAATTTAAAAACCCATCTTCGGTTCAACCTTGTATTGATTTTTGTTTAGGTAAACATATTAATTGCATGTTTACCAAAGAACATATAGCAGGTAAAATTCAACATAATTGTTTTTATACTTTTTTAAAAGGCAATTATCCCTAATTTTGGCGTCCCGGCCCCGTAGTTCAATGGATAGAATAGAAGTTTCCTAAACTTTAGATCCAGGTTCGATTCCTGGCGGGGCTAC
>JBJOHX010000040.1:0-16554 GCA_046047415.1 Bacteroidota bacterium | reverse complement strand
ATTAAACAGTCCTAAATGAAGCAGCCGGATCGGATAAACCAGATAGCTACAGCTACCGCGTTGCCCGCCAGTCAAGGCGTGGTGATTACAGATATGCAGGGCCACATTCTCCTGTTGAATCGTGGTGCAGAGGATTTAAGCGGTTATCTCAGTTCCGAGTTAATCGGAATTTCTGTAAAAACCTTAATTTCTCAAGACCGAAAACTACTTCAGACCAACGGCGACCCTTCTAGTCATTTCCAACAACTAAAAACGAAATCCGGAGCTACAATCCCTGTTGGTATGCGCAAAAGTAGATTTCTTGCAGAAACGGAGGTTCAGATTTTACTGCTGCATGATTTGCGAATGGAACATCTGGAAGATGCTCAAAATAATGCCCATCAAACCAAAATCGACGCACTGTTGGAGGCCATTCCGGACAGTATTTTCATTCAAGACCTGAACGGGCTAATTTTAGATTACTTTCCACCGGTTCAAGGCCAATTTCTGGATTCGGAAATGACAATTTGCGGAAAAAATATGCAGGAAATTTTTCCTGAGGCTCTTGTTGGAATTTATAGTAAATCCATTGCTTCCATACGAGTAAATCGCAAGCCAGTTCAGTTCCATTTCAGCTGGGCCAATCCTAATTTAAATCACTATGAGGTGCGTTTAGTGCCCATGAATGAACACAAAATCCTTTCCATAGTTCGTGAAGTCACTGAAAGTGTTCAAAATAAATTGGAACTAGAAAAAGAACGTTTACAACTGCAACATTATCTGGACGCGGCAGCGTCTTTGTTTGTGGTGATTGACTCGAATTACCACGTAGTATTGGCTAACAAAAAAACCCAGGAAGTACTCGCCTATTCGCCCCAAAAAATTATAGGTGCTAATTGGTTTACTACCTTTATTCCAGCTTCGGAACAAGCACGACAAATCGAGCTCTTTGACCGCATCATTAAAGGTGGCAAAAGACCCGCAGATTATTTTGAAAATCAAATAACAACGCCCAAAGGCGTTCGATTGATTCGCTGGAGAAATGCTTTGTTAAGGGATAAAACGGGCACCATTACATCCATAATTTGCTCGGGCGTAGATATCACAGAAAGTAAGCGCACCGAAGAGAAACTCTTTGAAAGCGAGTCGAAAAATCGAGCAATTTTAGATGCGATTCCCGATCAAATCACCATTTACAACAGTCCGAAAAGCATCTCCGAAATACGTGCACAGGGCTCCTTGCAATCAGCAAATAACAATTTATTCAATCATGCTCCAGAACTAAATACAGCACTTTCTGATTGTACTGCAAAAGATTTTTTGAGTCTTATTCAAAGGGTTGCAAAAACGGGAGTGTCTGAGCTGTTTGAATATAGCCTATCTACCTCCTTAGGCAAAAAACATTTTGAAACACGATTTGTACCACTCGACCAACATCGGGTAATGGGAGTGGCTCGAGATATTAGCCAATCCAAACAGGTATATCAAATTCTTGAATTGCGCAATAAGGCCTTGGAAGAAGCCAGTGACGCTATTGTGATTTCGGACGCCTTGTTGCCAGATAAACCAGTTGTTTATTGCAATAAGGCCTTTACCCGAATCACCGGGTACCAAGCCAGTGAAGTACTTGGAAAAAACTGTAGGTTCTTACAAGGAAACGATCAGGAACAAGAGGCTATAGGACGCATTCAAATGGCATTACAAAAATCTAAACCTGCGCGCGAAATTATAAGGAATTATCGCAAAGACGGGAGTTTGTTTTGGAATGAATTATCGCTAACGCCCATTATCAATAAGGCAGGTCAGGTTACCCATTATATTGGGGTTATCCGGGAGATTTCCGATAAAATTGCCGAAGAGAAACGACAACAAGGCATACGAAAGCTGTTGGAATTAATTACCGCAGACAAACCCATATCTAAAATTGGCAAGCAGGTATGCGAATTATTGGTTTCGCTAACCGGAGCTGGAGCTGCACAAATTTTAACTTTAAATAGTGAAAAGTCCGCATTGGTGGCATTGGCCGATTTTGGCTTATCATCCAACCTAAAGCGAGAATTGCAACGGATTGAATTGAATTCCGAACCCAGCTGTCCATGCAGTGCAGTGACCCGCACGCACAAACCAGTTATTGTTGAAAATTTTGAAATTGAAGACCAATGGGCGAGCCAAGTTCAACCCTTAAAAAATCAAGGGTTTTTGGCCTGTTGGTCCTATCCGATTCGGGATTCTCAGAAGGAAATTTTAGGCACATGTACACTGTACGAGCATAGGACCGGTGGGCCAGACCTCAAAACTCAGGATATCATTCATGAGATTATTCAACTCTGGGGTGTTGCCATTGAACGTCATAGGTCCCAGCTTAAGCTCATGGAGAGTAACAGCCGCCTGGAAGCCTATACAGAGATTCTAGAACAGAATGTGGAAGAACGCACATTTGAGGTTAAGGCTACATTAGAACAACTGCTTCAAACCAATCGAAATCTTGAGGCACAGATCAAATCAACTCAGGACGCAGAATATTTGGCTATCACGAATCAAAAGCTTTTTGCAGCCATTGCACAAAATTTTCCCAAGGGGTTCATTATGGTCGTAGATCACAATTTGCAATTTTTACATCTCGAGGGCGAAGAATTGGGGTCTTTAGATCTGCAAAATTGGCTTTATCACAAAAAATCAATTTCAAAATTTCCGGGGCTAAAATCCGATCAAAAAAAAGTTCTGAATCAGTGTGTTCAGGATACATTAGCCGGAGCGCACCAAAGTTTTGAACTTATTTATTCGGGGCATGCCTATACCGTAAATTCTACCCCACTAGCTATTGACAATCAACCCAAATGGGCACTATTGGTTTGGAGTAACACGACCGACCGTAAGCGGCACGAACAAGAATTGGTGCGAGCCCTAGAAGCGCAACAGGAGCTCAATGATCTTAAATCCCGGTTTATGTCCATGGCCTCTCATGAATTCAGAACCCCACTTAGTGCCATTTTAAGCTCGGCTACCCTGATTGGAAAGCAAAACGAACCCGGAAAAGAGCAAAAACGCGAACGTTATGTAACTCAAATTCAAAACAATGTGCGCAATCTCGTGTTAATTTTAGACGACTTTTTATCCTTAAGTAAACTGGATGAAGGCGAAATTACTTGTAATCCTACGGCCTTTGATTTTCGCGATTTATTGCGCCAAGTGCTGGAAGAATTGGAAAACAACCTCAAAGTTGGACAACATTTCATGGAATATTGCGAACCAGGGTACTATAAAATTTATCAGGACCCTAAACTCATCCGACATATTTTACTTAACCTCCTTTCGAATGCCATAAAATACTCTCCGGAACATGCCCCTATTGAACTAAAATTGGACATAAAAGCCAATAACTTGATTCTCGATGTTCGGGATTACGGAATCGGAATTCCTAAAAAAGAAAAGAAACAGATCTTTAACCGATTTTTTAGAGCCAAAAATTCCGAAAACATTCAAGGGACAGGATTAGGATTAAATATTGTAAAGCAATATACCCGCCTCATAGGTGGCACCATAACGTTTAAAAGTATTGAGGGCGAAGGAAGCACCTTTACCCTATCACTTCCTACGGAATTCAACACAGCAAAGTCATGAAAAAAATCTTAATTATAGAAGACAACGAAGATGTACGTGAAAATACCGCAGACATGCTAGAACTTGCCGGATACAAAGTTGCCAAGGCATCTAATGGCAATCAGGGTTTGGGGCAAATCGAAATTTTTAAGCCCGACCTAATTCTGTGCGACATTATGATGCCGGGCAAAGACGGGTATGAAGTACTGGAATCTGTATTGGAATCTCCACAAACAGCAAAAATTCCGTTTATTTTTTTAACTGCAAAAACAGAAAAGGCAGAGATACGTAAAGGTATGAATCTGGGGGCCGATGACTACCTCACCAAACCCTTTGAAGAAACGGATCTTTTGGAAGCTGTACAATCCCGACTGCGTAAACACGATTTTATTACCAAAGAATTTAGTCCTGGAATTACGGGTATGCGTGAGTTTGTTGAATCTGCAAGCACCTATCTAAACGCAGATTATATTGAATTGAAATACTACTCTAAAACTTATGCTATTCGTGACTATTTATTTATGGAAGGAGACGGAGGACACAACCTGTATTACATAAAAAAAGGTTTGATAAAGACTTATAAATCTACGGAGTCCGGAAAGGAACTCATTACCGGCATGTACGGCAACCGGCAATTTTTGGGCCAGCTCTCCATGTTGAATCCGGATGGCGTATATCTGGATTCCGCCATTGCGGTTGAACCCTCAGAAATTTACGCCATTCCCAAAGCAGATTTCATTCACCTACTTGAGAACAATCCCGGAATTACCCGGCAGTTTATAGATTGGATGTCCGAAAATCTTATTGAGACTCAAGACCAGCTTGTGCATATGGCCTATTGGCCAGTAAAGCAGCGCCTGGCCCGCACCTTACTGAAATTAGAAACACTTCTTTCGGATTCCGACCAAACCTCTGAGGGCATCGAAATCGCACGAGAAGATTTGGCTGGAATGGTAGGTACGGCTACTGAAACCGCTATTCGCGCATTATCTGAATTAAAAGCTGAAGGAATTATACGTATGGGCAAATCCCGCCGGATTATTATCACAAATGCCAATCAACTGGAGGAGATTGCCGAATATGGAGTAGTTTAAGCGCTAATCGCAATCCTTAGCATTTGCTCGGAAAACGCGTTTTTTAATGGCCTTTACGGCAAAGGAAATTAGAAGCGATCTAAGCATTGGCTTTATCGAACGCATTAGGCCATAACGCAGCGTTTCACTCCCAGTGGTTCGGAGTTGATTTTTTAACCGATAAACACTGAGTTGCCTAGAAACTGCCAAAATTTCGAGTTCCGTGTCTATTTGTTCGAACGAAGTAAATCGACGGGTAGTCATGGCTTAAAATAAAGTTGTGAAAAATGACGCAGCAGTGGTTTTTCGATTCGTTTTCGCATTAAAAACACCACAAAAGCCACCAGGGTATAAAACCCGCCCAAAATCAGGAAACCCAATCCGACATTTCCCAAAGAGGAACCCAATTCCTGAGCAGCTGCATAGGAGAGGAACAATAAGGATATTAAAATTAAAACCCCCAGCAGCAAAAATTTTGCTAGACTGGTCACCAGTAACATTGCCATTTTAAAGGCCTGTAGCTTCAGGTAATCTTTACTGGTTTCAAGGTATTCTTGTACCTCTCCTATCGCCTGATTTAGCGCTTCTTTTGAAGGTGCTGCATCCATATTGTTTATTTCTGTAGTTGGGCATTTTTCTTGCGAAGCTCCTCTAATTTGTGCTCTAAACCGCTAATGATGTCGTCTGCCTTATAACTCATTTGGCTAAGCACATCTTCTAGCTTGTCCTCAAAGGTTTCTTTCTTTTCCTTGGCTGAACGTGTTAATTCCTCTTTGGCCTGGTTTACACGTTTGGCAATTTCTTCCTTGGTTTCTTCTACCTTATTTTTAATGTTTTTTCGGGTATTGGACCCTTTGTCTGGTGCATAGAGAATTCCCATTCCCGCACCAATTGCTGCCCCGGTGAGTAGCGCAAGCATAATCGTACCTGTATCGTTTCTCATGATTATTTGTTTTAGGGTTTTACATTATTACACGCATAAAAGTACAACCGGACCAAACCAATAAAAATGACCTTTATCAGTCTAAATCTTTTTCTATTTTCCAAACCGATCCAGAGAGCAGAACTGATAAAGGTCATTCTTTTTAGAGTATTGAATTAAGAACTTCACAGGAGTAACATAAATTCCAATATCATGAATATACCTGCGCTACAATCCCCAAGAGAACTGCATGAAAATGCAGTATTTAATACCGCTTTTTTAAGACTTCAGGGTTTAAAGGCGGCTAAAAAAGAGGAGGAATTTAACCGGCAGTTGCTGGAATTACTCCCAGAAACCAGGCGTTACATTATTCGCGGGTTGCGACTGGCGCTGTCTAAAGGGGTATTGCCACATAACAAATATCGTCCCGAGGATTTTTTTGACGAATTGTTCCTGGATGCCTATGAGCATTTCAACGAGCATAAAAATGCAATCGCTTTTAAAATATGGTTGTTTGAACGTGCCGATACATTGCTCCGAAATATGGAGGTTCTAGAAATTTCAGATACCTATAGGTTTGAAAATTTGGAAACCTTTACACAAGCCGAGCGCTTTGAAATGGAGGAATCGTATACTACCAATGAGGGTGGCGACCGGATTATGATGGATGAATTAGATGACATCTCTTATCGGGATCACAAGTTTATGTTAAAGCAAATTTTTCTTGACGATTCCCATGTAGATTTCATGGCCCAGCTAGACGAGAAAGATCTAATAAAACACTTGAGTGATCAATTGGAAAATGTTTTGTTTGAATTACCCGCAAATCAACGTTCGGTCTTTGAATTGGCCGTAGAGGAAGGATTTGAAATTGAAGCTATTGCACGTATAAAAAACATACAACCCAATCAAGTTGAATCGTTGCTGATACAGGCCAAAAACAAACTGTACGAAATCCTAAGTAAAAGAATTTTTACCACAAAAAACCCCTGCTATGAAAATTAAAAAACTGACCTCAAGCACGGCATATTTATTACCCGAAGGGCTCGAAGACTTACACGCACAAAGTCTCAACTGGCTGGAAACCATTGCATTTTGGAAAGATGAAACTCGATTTTTTGCCAATTTGGTAAAAAATAAAAATGGAAAAAAGGATTCAGACGGACTCGCAGACCTATTGCAAAATCTGGAACATTTACATCAAATGTTATTTGATTACCTCTCGGAAGAAATCAGGGCGCACGAGCGAATGTTGAGTGATATCATTAAGGCTGTTCAAGGTAATTCAGATGCCAATTACCGCGAGGTGCATAGGCATCTTTCAACGCGTATGACGGCCTTTGAAGCAGATTTTCGGAACCTAAAAAAAACGATTTTTGAAAGGGCTAAAAAATGGTAATTGATCGCAGAAGAACCCCTAGGCTAAGGCAATAAATCAAAGGTTTGTCTGGCAATTTCCAGTTCTTCGTCTGTGGGAACAATCCAAATACGTACCCTTGAATGAAGTGCTTGAATCTCGTGAATCCCCTGTTTAACCTGGGTGTTTCGATCGGTATCCAAGGTAATTCCGAATACCTCTAGGTCCGAACACACCATTTGGCGTAAGACACTGGAATTTTCCCCAATTCCCCCAGTAAATACCAGTCCGTCTAAACCATTCATGACGGCAACGTAGGCCCCGATATATTTCCGAAGTCTGTAGGCCGTTAAGTCCAGGGCCAGTATACAGTCCGGATTCCCTTTGGCAGCCTCACGTTCCACATCTCGCATATCACTAAACCCTGTTAAACCCTTTAAACCGCTTTCGCGCGTGATAATCTGCTCGGCCTCTTGAACCGAATAACCCAAATTTTGAATGAGATAAGGTACAATACCAGGATCTAAATCTCCGCTTCGGGTTCCCATTATCAAACCTCCTGTGGGTGTAAAACCCAAACTATGATCGATGCTTTGGCCATTTAGCACGGCTGTGGCACTGCATCCATTTCCCAAATGCAAAGTTATAAGTTTGCTGTTTTGTGGAAGTAACCTGCGAACCTGTTCGGACACATATTTGTGACTGGTTCCGTGAAATCCAAAAACCTGAATGGCCCGCTCGGCAAATAATGCTTTTGGCAGTGCATAGCGCCTTGCTCTATCTGGAAGTGTGCAATGAAATGCGGTATCAAAAACTGCTACCTGCAGGGCTTTGGGAAACCGATCTTCGGACAAAATAATCCCCTCTAGATTGTGCGGATTGTGCAAGGGTGCCAGCGGAGCAAGGGAAGCGATGGCTTGTTTTACGTCTGTATCTATTCGGGTGGTCTCATTAAAAATTGTACCACCATGCACCACTCTATGTCCAACTGCTGCAATGTCTGAGGTATGTTTAAGTACGCCATTGGTTGGATGCAGTAATGCCGCAACAATATGTTCCAGCGCTTCCCGGTGGTTTTGGGCCTGCACCTGTACTTCATCTTTTATGGTTCCAGCCTTAAAACGCAAGGTTGCTGTATGTGTGCCAATACGTTCCACTAAACCCTGACAAATTCGAATTTCATCGGGCATGTTAAGCACTTGAAATTTAAGGGAAGAACTCCCTGAATTCAATACTAATATCTTCGCCTTACGGGGATTCATGCGTTTATTTTTCTTGCATTACACACTTTGCGACTGTATGGCGGTAATGACCACTGTATTATAAATATCCTCTTCCGTACAGCCACGGCTCAGGTCATTTACCGGCTTATTTAGCCCCTGAAGGATTGGACCAATGGCTAATGCTCCGGTTTCACGTTGCACCGCTTTGTAGGTATTATTTCCTGTGTTAAGATCTGGAAACACAAAAACAGTGGCTCTTCCTGCAACCTGAGAATCTGGTAGTTTTTGTTGTCCAACCCGAAGATCAACAGCTGCATCGTATTGGATGGGGCCTTCTATCAGAAGCTCTGGGCGACGTTCCCGAACGAGTCGCGTGGCTTCGCGGACTTTATCTACCTCCAGACCCTTACCCGAGGTACCCGAAGAATACGACAGCATTGCAATACGTGCTTCTATACCAAATGCCATTCCAGTTTCAGCTGAGGATATTGCAATTTCTGCGAGCTCTTGAGCGGTTGGATTGGGATTGATTGCACAATCTCCAAAAACCGTTACCCGATCCGAAAGGCACATGAAAAATACCGAGGAAACCAATGACACCCCAGGTTTTGTTTTTACAAACTGCAGAGCAGGACGAATGGTGTGTTGCGTGGTGTGAACGGCACCAGATACCATACCGTCTGCATCGCCCATATATACCATCATTGTGCCGAAATACGAAACGTCTGCCATGAGATCTCTGGCCATGGGCAAGTCCATGTTTTTATGCTTGCGCAAGTTGTACAATTCCTGTGCGTAAGTTTCGAACTTTGGGGCAGTCCTAGGGTCTAAGAGCTGAAGTCCTTCTAAATTTAAATTGAGTTGTTGCGCCTTTTCATGAATCTGGGTTATATCTCCGAGTAAAGTAATTGCAGCGGCCTGTGTCTGAACCAAATCTACCGCAGCCTTTAAAACACGCTCATCGGTGCCTTCGGGCAAAACAATTCGCTTTCGATCGGACTGCGCCTTCTTTAATAAATTGTATTGAAACATCCTTGGGGTAATACCCTCTGGCCGAAATTGAACCAAACGTTCCGTAAGCCGATCCTCGGGAATATAGGTAGAAAAATCCCGTAAAGACGTATTAATTTTAAGCGCATTTCCGGCATAGATCTGAGATCTGATTGCGCCAATGCGATTGGTTGCGGCAAAGGTTCCTTCCTGAATGGAAAAAATAGGAACAATATCACTCAATCCTTCTATAAGTTTAATTATGCTATCTTCAGGTATCAATCCACCTGTAAGTGCAATGCCTGCAATGGAAGGATAATTTGCAGAAATATGTGCTTGTAACACCCCTAAAATAATATCAGCGCGATCCCCGGGAGTAATAACCAGTGTGTCTGCACCCAAATGAGTAAGATAATTACGAAGCTGCATGGCCCCCACTCCAAATTGAGCCACTTGCTTTTCCAGGTGCCGTTCTCCAAACAAGAGAGTTCCTTGTAAGGCCTCCATAATTTCGCGTACCGTAGGATTTGCAAGTACAGGATTTAATGGAATTGCAGCAGGCA
This sequence comes from Bacteroidota bacterium, assembly GCA_046047415.1. Lineage (GTDB taxonomy): Bacteria > Bacteroidota > Bacteroidia > Flavobacteriales > Flavobacteriaceae > Robiginitalea. Next base: position 6,847 of record JBJOHX010000040.1, on the reverse strand, counting down.
AAACTTGTTCAGGTAACGCTTCCTTTAATCTACTTATAACCGGTTCCAGATTTTCGGGTTGAATTTTATTGGCCACTACCATGAGCACCTCAACGCCATTCTCATTAAAAGAATCAAAGGCCAATTTGATGGCATTTACAAATTCATTCATGGTTTTCCCGATACCATTTGAAATAATAATGGTAGGTATTCCCAAATTTTTTGCAATCAGGACGTTCATGTCCCATTCTATTATGGCCCCCTCGCCCTCAAAATCGGTTCCTTCTACCAAGATGTAATCGAAACGACTTTCTAGATGTTTAAACTTATCAATTAGGGTATCTAGCACTTGGTCTTCCTCATTTCTGCTGTTTTTTACAACCACCTCACTTCGCGTAAAAGCAAAGGCCTCCTCGTAGGACATGGGGAGGTTAAAATGCCGAAGCACAGTTTCAATATGGTTGTCTCGCTGATCTTCGGGAAAATCATTTATTACCGGCCTAAAATAGCCTACACGTGCCATTCTACCCAGCAGTAATTGCATAAGCCCTAGGGTAACAATTGATTTTCCACTATGGGGTTCTATTGTAGAAATATAAATGGCTTTATTCATGAGATACACTCCTATTTTGACAAAGTTAGGGTATTAACCCAGTGGTTAAAAGTGAATTAATCCCTGCTTTTAAATTTTTTATTGCGGTTTTCCGTAATGGCTGACTCATGTCATTTCCAAAACCGAAAGTCCAAAATACTTTTAATAAAAATTTACCCCCATGAGCTCCATACTGTATTCGACCGATTACTCCCAAGCCTCCGTTGCCGCCTTGCACGGAGCTCAAATGCTGGCACAAACCCTAAAACTGAGACTTGTTATTACCCACATTTACGATGTGCCCACAGCATTAGGAACTCAACTCGAAGGCCCTTTTCCAGACCTTAGGGCCGACACTTTCTCGAATCAAAAGAAAAAATTGGAAACCTTTTATGCCAATCATCGCCTGGATACATTTAGCCCCAAAGAGGTAATCATAAATCCCAACGAAAACATGTCCGTATTGTCCGGCATTCTTTCCCGTGCAAATGAATGGCATGCAACTATGATTATAGTAGGCATGAAAGGCGAGCATCCTCTAAAAGAAAAGATTCTGGGAAGTACTACCAAAAAGTTGATCAACAAATCTCCTTGCCCTGTATTTGCGACTCCCGAAAACCACAAGTTTTCTACAATTTCACAACTTGTATATGCCACAGATTTTGAGATTGAGGATTTACATGCGTTGAAAAAAGTGGTTGCTCTGGCTAAAGCTTTTGACTCCGATCTTCGCGTAGTCCACATTACCAATAACCGCGAATACTATGGTCCGGATCAGATGGCATGGTTCAAAGCCATGCTCAAAGAACGGGTGCAATACAAGCGGCTCTTTTTTGAATTGATAGAGTCCGAAAACGTTGTGGAAAGTCTTAAAATGTATATAGAAAACCTGGGTGCAGACCTGATTTGTATGCTCGAACGCTCCAGTAAAGGATTGGTGAAAAAATGGTTCCATCGCGATCTTGTAAAACAAGTTGCCAGTAACTATAACATACCCCTTTTAAGTTTTAACGAACAGAATCTGCAGACTTATTTCTTTTAGTTCCGTCTGCAAATATTCAATCAAATTGAGGGAGAACCAAAAGCACTGCCGTACTCCGATATCCCAAATGTTTTACAACAGGTTCTCGAGTAAGTTGTGCAATAAAACTGTGTTTGTGCCGTATCAATACTACAAGATCTGCCCGAACCGATTCGGCATAGCCGGAAATAACATCGCTTATTTTTCGATCTCCAGGAATTTGTTTCATACGATAATCCAGACCCAAAAATAGCTGTTCGGCCTGCTTGCGATGCATTAGTTGTTCTGGCTTTACAACAGGCTCATTTGCCACGTATAGCAAATCAATTCGCGATTTCCACTTGCGCATAAGTTCGAGTAAGAGCCTAAGGGTATTTTCAGTGAATTCATGGCTGTAATCTGTGGGTAAAACCACTCGTGCAAGTCGTTGTAAAACGTAAACAGCCGGAACAGCCAACACCGGCACTTTTTTTATTTGTTTTAGGATACGAACCGTATTGCTCCCTAAAAAGACGCGTTTTGCCCCTGTTGCTCCCTGAGTACCCATCACAATTAAGTCTATAGGTGTTGTATTGCGAAACGATTCCAAGGCCACTATTAAATCCCCTTGTATGCAAAGACTCCGAAACCGGTGATGCGGATTATGGTATTCTTTTTCAAAATACGTTTCGATCTGCATCATTTCTTCTTGCGCCTTGTGTTTTAATTCCTCATATACCTCCCAAAGGGGCTTTGAGGTTGCATCCTTTAGAGCGGTCCCGCTATTTGGCTGATAGGCGTGAAACAAAACTATCTCGCAGGCTTCGCGATCAAATAATTTTAATGCGGTAAACAAGGCGTTCCAAGCATTTCTGGAAAAATCAGTAGGGATTACTATGGTTTTCATAAGGCAATTTCTGAGAATTTCTGTGAGGTATCTGGCAAGATTAGGAATGGAATCTTTATATGAAATCCTATTTGATCAATATTTTGCCTTTTAAGGATCCGCTCTAAAAACGTATGCCTGGGATTCATCATGACTAATAAATCTACAGGATGCTCAGCCGAATATTTTAAGATTGCATCCGGCATTTCACCACCATCTTCGGTTGCAAATTCGTATTCTAACTCCTTTAGACCACGCTCTAGATGATTTTTATTCATCCGTTGTGCCACACTGAGCTTTTCTTCTGCCTGTACGTGAAGTAAAATTACCCTTGCTTCTTGTTGGCGCGCCAATTCCAAAAGTGGAACAAACTCCTCCTTACGATATTGATGCTGGTAATCACTGGGCAACAAAATAGTACGTATAGGGTGAAAAGGAGTGTTTTCAGGAATCGCAAGCAACGGAACTTCTGCTTTGCGAATTGCAAAAACAGTATTGGACCCCAAGAACAATTGTTTCACGCCACTGGCTCCGCGGGTACCCATTACAATAAGGTCTATTTTTTTACTGCGGGTGATGTCGCGAATTTCGTCTGTTAATGTGTTAAAAGCAGACATTATTTCAAACCGGTGCAGCGGGTTTGGAAATTCCCGTTGTATATCCGCAAGGATGGTCTCTAATCCCTTTAGTGAAAGTTCAACCCCCACATCTGGTATTGCACTTACCTCCGGTCCGCCCATCATGTAGTCCATCCGATAAAATGAAGGCACATAGGTATGCAACAGATAAAACGTGCAGGGCTCCTCCTTAAAAAGCAATAAGGCATAAGTGATGGCATGCCAGGAATTTCTTGAAAAATCGGTAGGTATTAGAATGGATTTCATGACGCTTAACTTTAATATTCCTAAAATTAACGTCCCGGGGGCCAAGCACCTATGACAAAGGTCAGTTGCCTTAACACTCGGGAATTAAATCCGTTACCTTTGCACCAACTTCGTTACCTTTAAACATGTCAAACTTAAAACCGCATCTTGTAAATCTGCTCGAGCGGCCGCTGGCTTCTTATCTGGATCACACGCTTTTAGGACCAACGACAACAGCTGCAGCCATTGAACAACTTTGTAATGAAGCATTAATACATTCATTTAAAGCAGTTTGCGTGAACGGGTGTCACTTGGAACGTGCCACTTCCCTACTTCGCGGATCGGCTGTTGACGTTGCTGCGGTGGTTGGATTTCCGCTTGGAGCAAACACCACCGCCGCCAAATGTTGTGAAGCCGAAAACTGTATGGCAGCTGGGGCCAAAGAATTGGATGTGGTTCTGAATTTGGGCTGGGTAAAATCGGAAAACTATGCGGCTATCCTGAACGAGTTAAATGTATTGCGAGCCCTCAGCAGCAATTCCGTACTCAAACTAATCCTTGAGACTTGCTACTTAACTGATGCTGAAAAAATTCGGGTTTGTGAACTTGCCCGGGAGGCCCAATGGGACTTTGTTAAAACCTCCACCGGATTCGGCAACTCCGGTGCCACGGTATTGGATGTAGAACTGATGAAACGTGCTACAGCATCCCAGCTTTTGGTTAAAGCCTCAGGTGGTATACGCGATTTGGGGTTTGCTTTGGAATTGATTGCTGCTGGAGCAGATCGGCTTGGCACTTCTTCTGGAATTGCGCTAATGCAAGCCTATAATACTATGGAACTATGAGTATACATTTAGCCGCTAAACCCGGAGACATTGCAGAAACAGTATTAATGCCCGGAGATCCTCTTCGAGCCAAATGGATTGCAGAGCAATTCCTGGAAGAACCAGTTTGTTTTAATGAAGTGCGTGGTATGCTAGGATATACCGGTCGTTATAAGGGAGCTCGGGTGTCCGTTCAAGGCAGTGGTATGGGTATTCCGTCTGCAATGATCTATTATCACGAACTTATTACTCAATACGGAGTAAAACGGATTATTCGAACAGGCACAGCAGGTGGGCTGCAACCTCATTTGGCCTTACGCGATTTGGTTTTAGCGCTTTCTGCCTCTACCACTTCCTGTATTAATAAATCGGTTTTTCCCGTAGCCGATTTTGCCCCAACAGCCAATGCCGAACTCCTTTTTCGGGCAGTGGATTATTTGCGAAGTCGTAATATTCCCTTTCACGCCGGGAATGTACTGTCCTCAGACACCTTCTATACCCCATTAGCAAATGCCTACGAATCTTGGAAAGCCCATGGCGTACTTTGCGTTGAAATGGAAACGGCAGGATTGTATTCACTAGCGGCCCGGCATGATATTGAAGCCTTGGCAATCTTGACCATTTCTGACTCCTTGGTTACTGGGGAACAAACCTCGGCAGCAGCGAGGGAACACTCCTTTAACACCATGGTAGAACTGGGGCTTAACCTGCTCTAGCGTTTCACAAACCATGGACTTTTAACGGGAAGCTGATTCAGGTCATTTCCAATAAAATATGCCTTTCTGACCTTTGAATTAAATCCAAATACAAAGGTCATGTCATCCGGTTTTAATCACTACACACAAGAAGGTAATACATTTGCTCGGGAATACGCCAAACAGCTCGGTTTCGGCACCGACACCGAACGAGCCATTCGCGTTTTTTCCGGAATAATGCACGCGCTTCGTGATATTATTCCAATAAATGAATCGCTGCAATTAATAGCTCAGCTTCCCATGCTTATAAAGGCTATATATGTCAATGGATGGACGCTGCGCCGGCTCCCTACAGATATACGACACATGGGAGATTTTCTGGAATTGGTGCGTAAACATATTGGTGTTTCTGCTTCGGGAGATCTGGGGGAAGATGACGAACTCGCAGAACAATGGGTGCAGCTCACTTTTGTGTATTTAAGAAAGTACATTTCATTGGGTGAAATGGAAGATATACGCAATACACTGCCAAAGGACCTCAAGTTTATGATGTATTCGAACCTCATGTTCTAAGGCCTTCTAAACCTAAAAATAGTAGTTTATCTAATAATAGTAATCAATGAAACGTCTCGTGCTTTGTAGTGTATTTATGACTCTGTTCATTTACCAAGGATGGGCCCAATCGGTAGCAGACATTAACATTCCCACCCTAACTGGAGTAGACCAAATAACTCCTTTTTATGAAGGCCTAGCCGCGGTAAGACGTGGTAATACCTGGGGATTTATTGATGACAACGGTAAATTGGTTATCGATTTTAGAGCTGATTTGTTTGGAAATTCCAAGATAGTAGTAGGAAATTTTGGTGATTCGGGTATTTCGTACCCCAGATTTCGAAACGGGCGTTGTCCTATTCGTGTTTTTAAGTCAGAGGATCCCGGCATACCCTTTTATGGATTCATTGATAAAAAGGGAAAAACTGTGATTGAACCGGAGTTTTTAAATGTGAGTGAATTTAAAGACGGGATTGCCCTTGGCATTTACTACAAAAAAACATTTCGAGGTAAAAACACATTTCAGCTCAACATTTACGACTATTCCTTTACAGAGGTTGTGCTCAACCCTGCCGGCGAAATGATTTGGCCCCTGGCTGAAAGACATCATATTTCAATGGACCGCAGACGGTATAAAACCCCAGATTTATTGGGGCATATTTTATCGGGTACGCTAATTGGAATTGGTACTGAGTCTAATCCTGGGCTTATGGAGATTCGAAAAATAAATCCCTAGGCGTTCCGTATCCCTGTCAGAATTCACAGGAAAAACGTGCCTTTTATATACCCCCTACACCCGACCGGCATACTGTAACTCTTCTTTAATTACACCGGACTGATTTAGGTCAACTAACACCGGAAACTGTATGCTCATGGCCCTGATTCCGGTCATTGTCTGCGAGGATACACCAAGATAAATTAGTCCCAGACACACCGGAAGTGGTGTGCATTAAACTCTTAAATATTAAGCCATGAAAAAGTTTGTATTGATTTTATTCAGTTTAGGACTCATGATTCCGGCACGTGCTCAGATTGTAAGAACTGAGCAACTCTCGGAAGTTACAGTGTACGCCACCAATTACAAGTATTTGAATAGCGTAGGAAATGCAGAGCCGGCAGCAATTCCAGTTAGTATGCTCGAGCGAAAGGTTGCCGCATTTAATCTAATGGATTCCGATTTCTACAATGACGAATACGATTATTACCAAATTAGCTTCTATATCCCGGAGGGAAAAATTTTGGCAGCCTACGACGCCAATGGCAAAATCATCAGGACCGTTGAGCGCTTTGAGCAGGTTGCACTTCCTGTTTCGGTACGAGATGCAGTGGCTAAGCGATTTCCGGGGTGGACGGTAAGCAAAGATGTATACGCCGTAACCTATCATGAAGAGAAAGGGACACAAAAAAGGTATAAGTTGGTATTGATAAACGGCGATAAAAAACTTCGGGTAAAACT
>JBJOHX010000039.1:0-23622 GCA_046047415.1 Bacteroidota bacterium | reverse complement strand
AATTCAATTTACCATACCACGAATACAAAACGACTCGAAAAGCCATAATTTCGCACTTTAAACTTTTAAAAGAATTGGGCAAACAACCTGATTTACAATTGCAATAAATTGAATCAAACATTATGAATCAATACCTTTCCGATCGTATTAACAATATGGAAACCTCGGCCACTCTTGCAATGGCCGCCAAGGCCCGCGAATTAAAACAAGCGGGTAAAGATATTATAGGACTAAGTTTAGGGGAACCAGATTTTAACATTCCTGACTTTATCAAAACTTCTGCCAAAGAAGCCATAGACCAAAATTACAGCAGCTACTCACCAGTAGACGGTTATGGCGATCTAAAGGCTGCTATAGCTCGCAAATTTTTAAGAGACAATGGCTTAACTTACAACCTGGATCAGATTGTAGTCTCTACAGGGGCAAAACAATCACTTGCCAATGTAGCCATGGTAATGATTAACCAAGGAGATGAGGTGATTCTTCCTGCTCCCTATTGGGTGAGTTACAGGGATATTGTAAAGTTGGCAGACGGAATTCCTGTAGAAGTACCAACAGGCATTGAGAATGATTTTAAAATGACCGCAGAGCAACTTCGGGCCGCTATAACCCCTAAGACAAAAATGCTGTGGTTTTCCTCTCCTTGTAATCCTAGTGGTTCGGTATACAGTGCAGATGAGCTGGAAGCACTAGCAGCGGTACTAAGAGATTTCCCAGGTATTTTTGTAGTTTCCGATGAAATTTATGAATACATTAATTTTAAGGGAAGTCACGTCAGTATTGCATCGCTACCGGGCATGTACGAACGCAGCATTACAGTAAACGGTGTCTCTAAGGCCTATGCCATGACCGGTTGGCGGATTGGGTATATTGGAGCCCCTGCATGGATTGCCAAAGCATGCACCAAATTTCAAGGACAAATTACCAGTGGCGCCAATGCTATAGCACAACGTGCTACCATTGCTGCCCTAGATGCGCCTATTGAAAAAATTCAATTCATGATTGAAAAATTTCACCAAAGACGAGACCTCATCTTGAGCTTACTGGGTGAAATACCCGGATTTAAACTCAATGTTCCGGAAGGTGCATTTTATGTTTTTCCAGATATTTCATCATTTTTTGGCAAGACCTTAAGAGGTCATGCTATTAACAATGCAGAAGACTTTGCGCTCTATTTACTTGAGGAAGCTGGCGTTGCCACGGTAACGGGCGAGGCTTTTGGAAATGCCGATTGTATTCGGATTTCTTATGCGGCCTCAGAAGACGAAATAAAAACTGCTGTATCGCGTATAAAAGCCGCCCTGGCCTAGTAATAGGCTAGTAGACAAAATTTTTTGATAAGCGATACCTAGGGGTATCGCTTTTTTTATTTTGCACTGCCTGTACACAAAGGTTATTAAGCGGAATAATATCAGAGGGTATTGTGATAGATAATAATACCAGATCCTCAAAAAGTTAATAGTTGTATTGAAGTGAAAGCAAAACCCAATATGCGGTAGCACCCTAAAGGTAAGCGGAAATTCCACTTAAGATTGTCTAGAAGATAAGAATCTTCTGGCGAGAACCTATATAAAAAACGAAACTATATACGTTTCCAAAAATAGGGCGTGAGTAAAATAAGTACAGTAAAAAGCTCTAATCGTCCTGCCAACATCAGAAAACTGCACCACCACTTGCCTAAATCGGGTATACTGTTAAAATTCTTCAGAGGGTTTAGCGACCCAAAGGCAGGCCCCACATTACCTAAAGAAGAAGCGGCACCACCAATTGCCGATTCAAAATCAAGTCCTAAAAAACCGAGCACCAATGCTCCTATTATAAAGAGCAACATGTAAAGCACAAAAAATGCAATTATGTTGTATACAATATGTTCGGTAACGGTCTTATTGTTGTATCGGACCGGAATAATAGCGCTGGGATGAAGGGTTCTTTTAAATTCCAGAATTCCGTTTTTAATGATGAGGATATGCCGCATAACTTTTATACCTCCTGCAGTAGATCCGGCGGAACCACCAGCGAACATTAGACCAAAAAAACAAATCGTTAGGAATGGAGTCCAAGCGGTAAAATCGGCTGTAACAAAACCCGTAGTGGTAACTACTGCAACCACTTGAAAAAGGGCATGTCGAAAAGCGCTCTCGGCAGGTCCCAGCACCATTGGATGGTAATCAGAAATCGGCACATTTGCTTTATAATAAATTACGGCTGCCGCAACAATCGCAAATAATAAAATAAAAACTGTGTAATACCGAAATTCCTCATCGTGTAACACCTTTTGAATTCGACCTTTAAACGCAAAATAGCTGAGTACAAAATTTGAACCTGCCAAAAACATGAACAAAATAATGATATATTGAATTGCAGGGGTATTACTCCAATAGGCCACAGAGGCGTTTTTGGTAGAAAAACCACCGGTAGACAAAGTTGCCATAGCGTGGTTTATGGCATCAAAGAATGACATACCGGCAAGTTGCAGCAGAATAGTTTCTGCTATCGTATACCCCAGATAGATATACCATAAGCGCTTGGCCGTATCAGTAATTCTTGGATGTAATTTATCTCCTGCTGGGCCGGGTGCCTCTGCGGCAAACAATTGCATACCCCCAATACCGAGTAACGGAAGAATAGCAATTGCCAGCACAATTATACCCATCCCTCCAATCCAATGGGTAAGGCTACGCCAAAATAGTATCCCTTCGGGCAATATTTCGATATCATCTAAAATGGAGGCGCCGGTGGTGGTATACCCGGAAACCGTCTCAAAAAAGGCGTTAGTAATTTCCGGAATAGCTCCTGTAAAAAGGTAGGGCAGCATTCCCGAGGCAGACATCACAATCCAACCGAAAGTCACTATAATGTAACCTTCTTTTCGTTTTACCTCCTTTTTATGGCCACGAGTTAGAAACATTGAGAACATACCCGTAATAAGCGTTGCCATAGCAGCAAGAGCAATTTGTGAAGTCGCACCATCCTGATACAATCCGCTGATACCCGCTGCCAACATCATAAATCCCCCGTTGCAAAGCAACAGTAAACCCATGAGATGAATAATAATTCTAATGTTTAGGCGCATATCTAAAGAAAAAGCTTTTCAACTTTAGGAATGGCACTGGGCAAGCAACAAACCACAACGCGATCACCCGCCTTAATTAAGAAATCGCCTAGAGCTATAATCCCGTCGCCGTCTCGGATAACTCCGCCAATGATGGCCGATCTCGGAAATTCTATATCGCGAATTAACTCCCCATTTACTGCAGATGCCGGTTTTACGACAAATTCCAGGATTTCGGCATTTAAATTATTCAGTCGAGTGAGCGCCACCACTTCGCCTTTACGAATATGCCTGAATATATTGTTTGCGGCTAGCAGTTTTTTGTTTATTAAGGTATCTACCCCAATGGAATGTGAAATTTGGAAGTAGTCCATGTTTTCGACTAAAGCAATAGTCTTTTTCATTTTCTTGGATTTGGCCACCAGACAACTCATAATATTTGTTTCTGAATTTCCAGTTACCGCAATAAATGCATCCATGGAACTTAACGACTCTTCTTCCAACAACTCCACGTTTCTGCAATCTCCATTAATCACAAGAGCATTCGGCAAAGAATCGGCAATTTCAAAGGCCTTTGCTTTATCCTTTTCAATAAGTTTTACGTTAAATCGCTTTTCGCACAGGTCGCGAGCTGTTTTGATTCCTACCTTACTTCCGCCAAGAATCATAACATTTCGGATTTCTTCGCGCTTTTTGCCCGAAAGATTATACAGTTCCTCCATGCCCTTATGATCGGTAATAAAATACACCTGATCCTCTTCCATAAATACGGTATCTCCTCTGGGAATAAGAGTGAACTGAGTGCCCTTGCGCTGTAAAGCAATTGGCATAAAATGTAGCCCGGGATACACCTCAGAGGATTGTTTTACCATAAGTCCTATAAATGGCGCACCTTTTGGCAATGTAACCCCAACCATAATCAGCAGGCCGTCTTCGAACTCATAGGTGTCGTTAAATGCAGACTGATCCAATAGCAGTTGTATTTCCTCTGCCGCTAGCTCCTCGGGTGAAATTAATTCGTCTATGCCCAATTCGGTAAACCGAATTTTATCTCGGTAGTCAATAAACTCGGTATTACTGATTCTCGCAATAGTTCGGACACAGCCCAACTGTTTAGCAAGCATGCAAAGTGTAATATTGGTGGTTTCCGAAGAAGTGACTCCAATTACCAAATCCGAATCCATTACCTGGGCCTCCTTAAGCAGCGAAATACTAGTAGCATCTCCTCTGATTACGCGAATATCCAGATGGCTTTCGGCATTGGACAGGCTCTCCTTGTTGGTGTCGATTAAGGTAATGTCCTGAGATTCGTAAGAAAGAAGTTTGGCGAGATGGAAGCCTACCTCCCCGGCTCCGGCGATGATAATCTTCATTATGTGCTACGTTGGCGTGCAGCCTGATGGCGGAATTGCCAAACAAAAACTACAGCACAAAAGTAATTAAAAATTGATAAAAAGTCTGTTTTGGAGGGTGAACTTCACAATGCGCCAAAGACCTCAAATTCAAACCCATTATAGTATCTTTGCCTCCTAAAACACAACGCTATAATGAATAAAGAAGTTGTTCCATATACCGAATCAAATTTGGGTAAAAAAGAACAGGTAAAACAAATGTTTAATACCATTTCGGATCATTATGACGGCTTAAACCGAATGATCTCCCTAGGTATAGATCAACGCTGGAGAAGACGATTGGTACAATTGGTTTCTGTACGCCAACCCGAAACCATTCTGGATGTGGCCACGGGAACCGGAGATTTGGCCCTAGCCCTATTGCGCTCGGGTGCGCATAAGATTATAGGTTTGGATCTGGCCCCGGGAATGCTCGAAATTGGCCGAAAAAAAGTTCAGGCTCGCGGTCTTGAAAACCAAGTAGACATGGTTACTGGAGACAGCGAAGCATTGCCGTTTACCGACAATAGTTTCGATGCCGTAACAGTAGCCTTTGGCGTGCGGAATTTCGAGAATTTAGAACTTGGATTATCTGAAATTTACCGGGTATTAAAACCTGGAGGTGTGCTAGCTATTTTAGAAACATCGGTACCGGAAAAGGAACCCTTCAAATGGGGATACCATCTTTATAGCCGTCACATTATGCCATTATTTGGAAAACTGTTCTCCAAAGATGCCTCGGCATACCGCTACTTATCGCAATCTGCCGAATCTTTCCCGTTTGGGCAACGATTCAACAATATTTTGATTAAAATTGGGTTTAAGGAAGTACAGCACAAACCTCAGACCTTTGGTGCGGCTGCCATCTATACTGCAACCAAATGAAAGTATGCGAAAGTATCTGATTTTATGTTGTTTAATAGGACTTAATCCGTCTATAACGGCGCAGTTCAACGAACGGCCTGTGATGCATTTGCAGTCAGAAGACAAAAAACCCTTGAACTGGGGATATTATCTTGGCTTTAATCAGTTGGATTTCAAATTTGACTACAATTTGTATAAACCAGATATTTTGGTTCAAAAATCTACTGGCTTTAACGTTGGCTTGATTGGAGAACTGAACATTAATGAATTTTTGGATTTGCGTCTTGAACCCGGACTGCTTTATAGCAACAGACTTTTAGGATATCAGGGCATACCAGATACCAACCCATATAGGGAAACGCGATCCACCTACATCACTTTTCCTGTGCTTGCCAAAGTCAGTACCAGACGTATTGGAAATTGGAAACCCTTTCTCACAGGAGGCGCGAGCATGGCCTTTAATTTAGGTTCTAATGAAGATTCCCCAGACGACAATGGTAGCGGTACATTTAGAATGAAGCGACAAGTCTACAATTACGAAATGGGTTTTGGGATTGACTTTTATTTGGAGTATTTCAAGTTCTCACCCTCCATTAGGGGCGTCTTTGCGATAACAGATGAATTGGTTCCCGATAACCCTGGAACCGACCCAAAGTGGACCGGCAACATTGGCAGCATGAAGACCAGAGGTATCTTTGTCAATTTTACTTTTGAATAATAGCGCTACGCCGTATTTCGTACAACAAGATTGCCGAGGCCGAGGCTACATTTAAACTTTCTGCACCACCAAAAGCAGGTATTGCCACTGTATTGTGTATCATGGACCTAATTTCAGGACTTAATCCGTGTGCCTCGTTACCCATAACCAAAACGCCCGGAGCTTTTAAAATGCCGCTATAACTAGGTATGCCTTCCATACTGGCTCCATATATGGGCACATTGCAGTTAGACAGTTGAACACCTAAGGCTGCATAGCTAATATTTACCCGTGAAATTGAACCCATGGTTGCTTGTAATACTTTGGGATTGTATGCATCTACAGTATCTGGGGAACACAGCAGGTGCTCAATACCAAACCAATCACACAATCGAATGAGGGTACCCAGGTTACCAGGATCTCGAACGCCATCTAGCGCCAAGACCCAATCTCCATACTGAATGGTTTGGGATTTTGGTATTGGAAAAACACCTAGAACCTTATTGGGCTGTACCAGCGTGCTAAGTTGTTTCAATTCAGATTCAGACACTGCAGTTGCGCCCGGAAATCCATGGTTCTCCAAGGCAAACAGATATTGGGGCTGCATTCCTGCATAGAGTAATTCCTGTACAAGCTTTACTCCTTCGGCAATAAACATGCCGTTCATTTGTCTAAACTTTTTTTGTCTGAGACTTCGTATATACTTTAAATCACTTTTTGCAACCATACAAATACCTTAATTTTGGTCGATATGAAGCGTTTCACGAATCCGGGCATACTACGTGCGAAAATAGGACTTATATTCCTCGGACTCGTGATTTTTTCATGTAATACCTTAAAAAGGGTAGACGATGGAGAGCTCTTACTAAAATCTTATAATATTGAGGCCGACGGTCAGAAAGTAACAAATCCTGCTGTAAACAGCTTTATTCTGCAAAAGCCAAATAGTACCGTTTTAGGATTTCCGTTACGATTACATTTGTACAACCTAGCAAAACCCGATGCCGAAGGGAAATTTGAGGACTGGTTACATCGCAAACCCAAAAGAGTTGGGCGAATTGAGGCTTTACTTTCCAAAAAACAAACCAAACGTCTTGGGGAATCCTTCCTTGTGGGAGGATATAGCCAATGGTTAAAAAAGGTTGGGGAGGCACCTGTAATTATAGACAGTTCCCGCATCGAAAAATCATTGACACGGCTCAATACCTATTACGATACTCGGGGATATTTCGACAATACTGGATCCTTTAGCATAGACAGTTCGGGCACAAAACGTGCTGAGGTTACCTATCGCATCAATAAGGGAAAACCCTACCTAGTTGAGTCCATCCGCAGGGAAATAACCTCACCCATGCTGGATTCCATTTACCGGGTAAATCAAAAGAAATCTTTAATCAAGATAGGCGATGTGTTTGATCTGGAAACCTTTACCCAAGAAAGGGAGCGCTTAACTTATTTATTCCGCAATTCTGGGATTTGGAATTTTCAGGAAAGTTCCATCTCGTATAACATTATACGAGACACTCTTAATCCAGAGGACCAACAAATTGAGGTAGACCTTAAAATTCAAAACTTACGAAGCAGAAACGACACCTTAGAATTCCCGGAACCATACAGGGTGCATCGAATGGGAGCCGTTAATATTTATCCCGATTACGATTTTCAATACACCTCAGATGATTTAGAATCCGTAACCTTCCGGAATTATCGAATTTTTTACAAAGACAAACTCCGGTATAAACCCAAGGCGCTTGCAGAGGCTGTGTTTCTTCAAAAAGACAGCATTTATAAAGACCTCGACCGTTTAAGAACCTACCGACAAATCAATAATTTAAATACCTTTAGATACCCTACAATTGAATTACTTCCCAACGCTGGAGATAAACTTGACGCCAATATATACCTGACTGCAAGACCTCGAAACTCCCTAAATCTGGATTTTGACATCTCACATTCCAATATACAATTAATTGGAGTAGGATCAGGAGCTTCGCTTCTGACACGAAATGTTTTAGGTGGAGCCGAAACCCTAAGCCTATCCGGAAGAGGCAACTTTGGTCTTCTAAGTGATGATGTAGGCCAGGAAAATTTTTTCACTGAGGTTCGCACAGATGTAAACCTCAACTTTCCTAGAATCTGGCTCCCCCCCTTGCGGTCATTACGACTCATACCCTATTATATGTTACCCCAAACCCGAGTCTCGATTGGAACAAGCTTTCAAAACAACATAGGGTTAGATAAGCAAACCTTCAACACCATTCTTGGCTATAATTGGTCCTCTACAAACTTAAAAAAAGGCAATCTGGAACTCATAAATCTCAGGTATGTCAGAAATCTGAATCCAGATCGGTTTTACAGTCAATACCAAAGCACCTATGCCAATTTGGATGCGTTGGCCGAACCTTTTGAGGCCAACCCCTTGGCAGCATCCTATTTTGAGTCAACGGACAATCCGGACAATCCGTATCGCCTGAGCATTCCCGAGGGCACCTCCGGTTTTACTACTGCAGTGTTAAATGGCGAATTGGCCCCGGTGAGTGCAGATGTTTTTGCCGAAATTTTCAGGATTGAAGAGCGACGATTACGTTTAACTGAAAATAATTTAATCCTCTCCACTAATTATACCTATTTAAAAAATTCGAAATCAGATTTAAACGACAAAAGCTTCTATCAGATTCGTTGGAAAACAGAAGGCGCAGGAAACCTACTCTCCGGACTGTCTAATTTCATTGTATTTAATAAACATGAATCTGGAAAAAATATGATTTTTGGAGTACCGTACTCCCAGTATCTAAAAACGGAAATCGAATTTATTAGACATTGGGAACTTTCCGCATCGGAAGTGTTGGCCTTTCGCTCATTTACCGGGCTCGCTGTACCTATTGGAAACTCGGAAGACATCCCTTTTGTGAGTTCTTATTTTGCAGGCGGATCTAACGATAATAGGGCATGGTACCCCTATTCATTGGGTCCGGGACGAACACGAAATCTGAATGATTTCAACGAAGCCAATTTTAAAATTGCACTTAATTTGGAATATCGATTTCCTGTGGTTGGAGACCTAAAAGGAGCTCTTTTTAGTGACCTTGGAAATATTTGGAACGTTTGGGACAGCCAAAAAGACCCCGATGCCAAATTTAACGGTCTCCAATCCTTTAAGGATTTGGCTTGGGGCTCAGGCATGGGTTTGCGATATGATTTTACCTATTTCGTATTTCGGGCAGACCTTGGCTTTAAGGCATATAACCCTGCCGATCCTATTGGCAAAAGATGGTTCCGAGATTTCAATTTTGCCAATTCCGTACTTCAGATAGGTATTAATTATCCGTTTTAATCCGGCATTAATTATTACTTTTGAGCCGAATTTTAATGAATCTTAAGATTAAATTATATGGCTCATTCCATTAAACCGGGGGTTGCAACCGGAAATGAAGTACAGGAAATTTTTCAATATGCCAAACAAAAAGGTTTTGCATTACCTGCGGTAAACGTAATTGGATCCAACACTATAAATGCAGTAATGGAAACTGCAGCTGCTTTAAAAGCACCCGTAATTATTCAATTTTCTAATGGGGGGGCTCAATTTAATGCCGGAAAAGGACTGCCCAATACCAATCAGCGCGCTGCGATTCTTGGAGCAATTGCCGGGGCAAAACACGTTCACGAAATGGCGGAGGCCTATGGGGCAACGGTTATTTTGCACACGGACCATTGTGCTAAAAATTTACTTCCTTGGATCGACGGCCTTCTAGATGCCAGTGAGCAACATTTTAACGCCACGGGGAAACCTCTTTTCAGTTCGCATATGATTGATCTTTCTGAAGAGCCTCTAGCAGAGAATATTGAAATCTGTAAATCCTATCTGGCCCGGATGAGCAAAATGAATATGACACTAGAAATTGAGTTGGGTATTACAGGAGGAGAAGAAGATGGAGTAGACAATTCAGATGTAGACGATTCTAAATTATATACTCAACCGGAGGAAGTTGCTTACGCATATGAAGAATTATCTAAAGTAAGTCATCGTTTTACCATTGCAGCTGCTTTTGGAAATGTACATGGAGTATATAAGCCTGGAAATGTAAAATTGACTCCTAAAATTCTAAAGAATTCTCAAGAGTTCGTAAGTGAAAAATATAATGTAGGTTCAAATCATATCGATTTTGTGTTCCACGGTGGATCCGGATCTACACTTGAAGAAATTCGCGAAGCCATAGGCTATGGTGTTATCAAAATGAATATAGACACCGACCTGCAATACGCATTTACCGAAGGGGTACGTGATTATGTTCTAAATAAAAAAGACTACTTGCTTTCTCAAATTGGCAACCCGGAAGGCGCAGATGTACCAAATAAAAAATTCTACGATCCACGCGTTTGGTTGCGCGAAGGCGAAAAAACGTTTGTTGAAAGGCTTAAAAAAGCTTTCGAGGATCTCAACAACGTCAACACACTTTAATCGACTCCAGAAAATTGGAATTCAGCTCAAATTCAGAAACTATGTCTTCCTGGTTTAAAAGAAAAGAGAAGGGGATTCAGACCGCCACTGAGGAAAAAAAGGACACCCCCAAAGGCCTGTGGTATAAAACCCCAACGGGTAAAATTGTTGAATCGGAAGAACTCTCCAGAAATTTTTTCGTGAGTCCGGAAGACGATTATCACGTTCGAATTGGCAGCAAAGAATATTTCGAAATATTATTTGACGACAATTCATTTACGGAATTAGATGCCGAACTAAAATCCAAGGATACCTTAAAATTCGTAGACACCAAAAAGTATGGAGACCGTTTGGTAGCTGCAGAAAATAAAACCGGATTAAATGATGCGGTACGCACAGCAGTAGGAAAATCCATGGGGAAAAACCTAGTGATTGCCTGTATGGACTTTAGTTTTATAGGTGGATCGATGGGCAGTGTAGTGGGCGAAAAAATTGCACGTGCAATTGATTATGCCATTAAGAAGAAGCTACCTTTTCTCATGATTTCAAAGTCTGGTGGAGCCAGGATGATGGAGGCCGCACTTTCACTAATGCAATTGGCAAAAACTTCGGCTAAACTGGCGCAACTGGCAGATGCAGGCCTACCTTATATTTCCCTATGCACTGATCCAACTACCGGTGGTACTACTGCGTCTTACGCCATGTTGGGCGATATAAATATTGCCGAACCTGGAGCCCTAATAGGATTTGCAGGACCAAGAGTAGTTAAGGAGGCTACAGGAAAAGAACTTCCTCCAGGATTTCAAACGGCAGAATTTGTTCTCGAACATGGATTTCTTGATTTCATATCCCACCGGAAGGAACTAAAACATAAAATAAATCTGTATTTGGATTTGATTCAAAACAACCCGCTGCGCATGGCAGAGAAAGAGGCCTGATTCTTAAAAATCCAAAGACATTCCTATTATCCTCAAATTTTTATTTTTTCAACTATAAGTTTAGTTGTTAAAATTAATTTTATCTTTGCAGCCGAATTGCGGAAGCAATCTCGTACATAATAATCATTTACAACAATATTTGCATGTATCTAACTAAAGAAATTAAAACGGAAATCTTCAAAAAACATGGAGGTTCCGAGTCTAACACCGGATCAACAGAAGGTCAAATCGCCTTATTTACACACCGGATTAATCATCTTACCGAGCATTTGAAGCGCAATCAAAAGGACTTCAATACTGAACGGGCACTGGTAAAATTAGTAGGTAAGCGTCGTAGCCTTTTGGATTATCTTAAAGACCGAGATATTGAAAAGTATCGCGAGCTGATTAAAGAACTGAACATCCGTAAATAACCCAAAAGGGGAACCCTTCGGTTCCCCTTTTTTATTTTAGGAATCAATATTCCTATTTCAGGTTTCGATAAAAAGCCACTTTTAAAAAGCTTATTTCAGGTTTTTCATGGGTCGACCCACACAACAACACACCCAGCCGTCTGAAAAGCCGGCAAACCATGTTTAACCTATTCCTGTAAAAACAGGATTTATTAAAAAAGTATGATTCCAAAAACTTTTAAAGAGGTCATAGACCTTGGAGACGGTAGACAAATCAGCATTGAAACCGGAAAACTTGCCAAACAAGCCCACGGTTCTGTTGTTGTTCAATCGGGTAAATGTATGCTATTGTGTACCGTGGTTTCAAATTATGAAGCCGCGGACTTAGATTTCTTACCCTTAACGGTAGATTACCGCGAAAAATTTCACGCTTCAGGCCGGTATCCCGGTGGATTCTTTAAGCGAGAAGCCAGGCCGAGTAACGGAGAAATTTTAGTGATGCGCCTTGTAGACCGCGTATTGCGTCCTCTTTTTCCAAAAGATTACCACGCAGAAACTCAGGTCATGATTCAACTCATGTCGCACGACGAAGACGTAATGCCGGATGCACTTGCAGGCCTGGCTGCTTCGACTGCTATTCAACTTTCTGATTTTCCTTTTGAGTGCGCAATTTCAGAAGTTCGTGTTGGTCGTGTAGACGGACAATTCATTATTAACCCTACCCGAACACAACTTGAAGTTTCCGACATCGATATGGTGATTGGTGCATCTGCGGATTCAGTGATGATGGTAGAAGGTGAAATGGACGAAATTTCGGAGGAGGAAATGACCGAAGCCATTAAATTCGCGCACGAGGCGATCAAAATCCAAATTGAGGCTCAACACCGTTTGGCAGAACAAGTAGGACGCAAACCTGTTCGCGAATACAAAATGGCAGAGGAGCACGAGGATTTAGCAGTAAAAGTGCGGTCGTTGGCTTATGACAAGGCGTATACCATTGCCAAGAGCTCTTCATCAAAAAAGGAACGCAGCAATGCCTTCTCGGAATTGAGAAACGAAGTTGTAGCCGCTTTTACCGAAACGGAGCAAGAAGAGTTGGGGGCATTTATTAAAAAATATTACGCCAAAGCCGAAAAAGAAGCTGTACGTAATTTAACCCTAGACGAAGGCATTCGATTAGACGGCAGAAAAACTACTGAAATCCGTCCGATTTGGTGCGAAGTAGATTATTTACCATCTACGCACGGTTCTTCCATCTTTACCAGAGGTGAAACTCAGGCTCTTGCAACAGTAACTCTTGGAACCTCTCGCGAGGCCAACATTATTGATATGCCATCTTTTGAAGGCGAGGAGCGTTTTTATCTGCATTATAACTTTCCACCCTTTTCCACCGGTGAGGCTCGCCCGCTAAGAGGTACCTCTCGCCGCGAAATAGGACATGGTAACTTGGCACAACGAGCCTTGGTTCGCATGGTCCCTGAAGATTGCCCATATACTGTTCGCGTAGTATCTGAAGTATTGGAAAGCAATGGATCTTCTTCTATGGCAACTGTATGCGCCGGAACTATGGCCTTAATGGATGCCGGGGTTCAACTCAAGAAACCCGTATCAGGTATTGCCATGGGTCTAATTTCAGACGCCGAAACTGGCAAATACGCCGTACTTTCAGATATCTTGGGAGACGAAGACCACCTTGGCGACATGGACTTTAAGGTTACCGGTACCGCAGACGGTATAACAGCTTGCCAAATGGATATTAAGATTAAGGGGCTATCCTACGAAATCTTAATTAAGGCACTTAAACAAGCTCGAGACGGACGACTACACATTTTAGAAAAACTTACAGATACCATTGCCCAGCCCAATTCTGAGGTTAAACCACACGCTCCAAAAATGGTTACCCGTGTTATTCCAAATGAATATATTGGTGCCGTTATTGGAAAAGGTGGTGAGGTGATTCAGGAATTGCAAAAAACGACCAAGACCACAATTGTTATCAATGAGGATCCCGTTACAGGAGAAGGAATTGTAGAAATTCTGGGAACAAATCAAGATGGAATAGACGCTGTACTGCGCAAAATAGATTCAATCATGTTTGTTCCTCAAGAAGGCAGCGTATACGAAGTTAAGGTGATTAAAATCCTTGAATTCGGTGCTGTGGTGGAATATACCGAGGCTCCCGGAAATGAAACCTTGCTTCATGTATCTGAAATAGATTGGAAACGTACCGATAAGGTAGAAGACGTGCTCCAATTAGGTGATGTCTTTGATGTAAAACATTTAGGACTGGACCCACGAACCAAAAAAGATCGCGTATCCCGTAAGGCCCTCCTGCCTAAACCAGAAGGATACCAAGAGCGTCCCCCTCGTAAGGAAGGAGATCGCAATGGAGATCGGAATCGTGGTCGTTCAAACGACCGTGGCCGTGACCGCGGCCCCAGACCACCGCGTAAAGACCGCGAGTAAATTCTAAACATCTTGTGTTTCTAAATGCCTCTTAATTTTTTAAGAGGCATTTTTTGTTGCTACTACTACTAAAGATGGCTTTAAAATAGGAACGTTAAGTCATTGCCGTTTCTAGGGCCAAACACTGTTCATTTAAATTTTTTTTGAATTTATTGTAACCTTTACACTAATCTTACGTATAAGTAATTGCAGAGATGCAATAAACCTTTTTAAAGCATAGGAGTTATCATTTCATGAGACAATTAAAAATTACCAAACAGGTAACCAACAGGGAAACCGCTTCTTTAGACAAATACCTTCAGGAAATCGGAAAAGTAGATCTGATTACAGCAGATGAAGAAGTTGAGCTTGCACAACGCATTAAGGCCGGAGATCAGGCGGCGTTGGAAAAATTGACGAAAGCGAACCTGAGATTCGTGGTTTCGGTTGCCAAACAATATCAAAATCAAGGGCTTACCCTACCCGACCTCATCAACGAAGGAAACCTGGGCCTCATTAAAGCTGCTCAGCGTTTTGATGAAACCCGAGGATTTAAATTTATTTCATACGCAGTTTGGTGGATTCGGCAATCAATTCTTCAGGCCCTTGCCGAACAATCACGCATTGTAAGGTTGCCATTGAATAAGATTGGATCGATTAACAAAATCAACAAAACGTTTGCTTTTTTAGAGCAAGCACATGAACGCGTTCCGTCTGCCGAAGAGATTGCCAAAGAACTCGACATGACTGTGGAAGACGTAAAACAATCGTTAAAAAATTCTGGGAGGCATGTATCTATGGATGCCCCGTTGATTGATGGTGAGGACTCCAACTTATATGACGTATTGCGGAGTGGTGAATCGCCAAATCCGGATAAAGAGCTTCTGCACGAATCATTGCGAACCGAAATTGAACGCGCTTTAGAAACATTAACACCAAGAGAAGCCGATGTCATTCGTTTGTATTTTGGCTTGGCAGGACAACACTCCATGACCTTGGAAGAAATTGGAGAAACCTTTGACCTTACCCGAGAACGTGTACGTCAGATTAAAGAAAAGGCAATAAGAAGGTTAAAGCATACCTCAAGGTCAAAAATTCTTAAAACATATTTGGGTTAAACGCAGTCCAAATTCAAAAAAAACTCCGGTAAAACCGGAGTTTTTTTTGCTGTACTTCCCCAGAAATCAAAAATAATGCAAGACCTACAAACACATTATACCGCACCCTCAGGTTTAAGAATTGGACACGTACACCTCAAGGTTTCGAACCTGGAACGAGCCCTTTCCTTTTACCGAGATTTACTTGGGTTCAAAATTACACAGCGGTATGGTGCAGAGGCTGTTTTCTTGGCCGCAGACCATTATCACCATCATATAGGATTAAATATCTGGTACAGCAAAAACCAATCACCTGCTCCTGATTTTGCCCCTGGTCTTTTCCATACCGCATTTCTATATCCGCAACGCAAAGACTTGGCCCTAATTAGCAAACGGATAATGGAACAAGGATATCCACTCACAGGGGCTGCAGACCATGGGGTATCTGAAGCTCTTTATTTGGACGATCCCGACGGCAATGGGGTAGAATTGTATTGGGACAAACCTTTTGAGGTTTGGCCAAGAAAATCCGATGGCACTTTAGACATGTATACCAAACCTTTGGACCTCACCGAACTGATGAATGCCGTGAAATAGCCAAGTAGGTGCACCTTAAAAATTTCTTACCTTTACCCCAAAGATTAGCCCCTTTTCATGAAGCTTCCGATTATTGCCCCATCCCTACTGGCTGCCGATTTTGGCAACTTGCAACGCGATGTTGAACTTGTAAACAGGAGCGCTGCCGGATGGCATCATATCGATGTTATGGATGGTGTTTTTGTTCCAAACATTTCGTACGGAATGCCTGTAATTGAGCATATTCAGAAGTACGCAACCTTGCCGCTAGATGTTCACCTCATGATTGTTGATCCAGATCGTTATATCGAAACCTTTTCAAAATTAGGCGCCCATATTTTGACGGTTCATTATGAAGCGTGTACGCACTTGCATCGTACACTTCAACATATACATCAATTGGGAATGAAAGCCGGCATAGCTCTAAATCCACACACCCCGGTTCATTTGCTTTCGGAAGTTTTGGAATACGTAGATGTGGTTTGCTTAATGAGTGTTAATCCGGGATTTGGCGGTCAGGTCTTCATTGAACAAACCCACACAAAAATCAGACAGCTCCGCGAAATGATTGACCTAAACGGTTTCAATACCCTAATAGAAATTGACGGCGGGGTAACCCTAAGTAATGCCCAGTCAATATTAGATTCCGGAGCAGATATTTTGGTTGCTGGAAGTTTGGTGTTTGGCTCCAAAAATCCTGAGGCAACCATTGCACAGCTAGCGGCAATGCAAGCGCACTAATACTGCTTAAGTAAATACCGGATTAAATCGGTTGTAGTAACTATTCCTACCAGTTCACCGAGTTCCACTACTGGCAAGGCGTGAAATTCTTCCTTAGACAAGATTTCTGCTACCTCCCGAATGGTAGTATCCGGAGTTACTGTTCGAATTTTCTTTGCCATTACCTGTGATATGGTGAACATATCATAAACCAAGGATTCTACATCCTCATCTTCCTCGTAGGCACCATCGGCAAAGCTTATACGCAATAAATCCGTTAAACTCAACATGCCCAATATTTTGCGGCCCTGAATTACGGGTATATGTCGTATATGATGTTTACTAAACAGCTGCTCGGCTTTTTCGAGCGAATCTGTTGTATTTAGCACTACCAATTGCGTGCTCATGATTGTTGAAACCGGAATTCGCTCTTGAATACTCATAACTCTGATTTTAAAATTACTAACCTAAATTTCAGTTTTTAGTATCAATCTAATTATGACAATTGTCAGCCGCTAGAAGTAGTGCCTCATTTTAGTCAATCCCGTTTGGTTTGGTTATTTTTACCATCTTTATTTTCCGGAAAAAGAAAAGAGAATGGATGTACTTGTAATCGGAGGTGGCCCAATTGGCATTGCATGTGGACTGGAAGCCAAGAAACACGGCCTGAGTTACTTAATATTAGAAAAGGGGGCCATTGTGAATTCCCTATTCAATTATCCGGTAAATATGCAATTCTTTTCGTCCTCGGAACGCCTGGAAATAGACAACATTCCCTTTATCAGCAAAGAAGCTAAGCCCAAAAGAAGTGAAGCCCTAGAATATTATAGACGTATTGTCTCCTCCAATCAGCTACATATAAACTTGTTCGAAACCGTTCTGTCCATTAAGAAAGTAGAAGGTTTCTTTCAGGTACTCACAAACAAATCTAAGTATGAATCCAAAAACGTAATAATTGCCACAGGATTCTATGATTTGCCGAATGTTTTGGGCATCCGTGGAGAAGAATTAGACAAAGTATCTCATTATTATAATGATCCGCATTATTATTCCGGACAACACCTTGCAATTATTGGTTCGAGCAACTCTGCTGTAGATGCTGCGCTGGAATGTTGGAGAAAGGGAGCTAAGGTTAGTATGATTGTAAGAGGCTCTGAAATTGGGAAACGGGTGAAATATTGGGTGCGTCCGGACATAATAAACCGAATCGAAGAAGGAAGTATTACGGCCTATTTTAATAGTGAGGTTACAGAAATAACAAAGGACGCAATCGAATTAAAAACTCCCGAAGGAGCGATTAAAATTGCAAATGACTTTGTATTGGCCCTTACCGGTTACAGGCCAGACTTTCAATTTCTGGTTCAGGCCGGAATTCAACTTTCTGCAGATGAAAAAAGGCTTCCGAAGTACGATCCGGAGACCATGCAAACTAATGTTCCCGGGCTCTATTTGGCCGGAGTAATCTGCGGAGGAATGGAAACGCACAAATGGTTTATTGAAAATTCCAGAGAACACGCCAAACGCAGTATTGAACATATTCAAGCAAATCTTCAGCCAAATACGCTTTAAACTATACGTTATGCAACATCTTGACAATCCGTTTTTTGATGATTTCAATCGTCAGCTTTCCCATTTTGTTACTGTTGGTAAAAGTACCACTGCACAGCGTATTGAAAAATTAAATCGTTTGTACTCGGCCATTAGTGGCAACTATAGAATAAAACTACAAGACGCTCTTCGACAGGATTTGGGCAAACACGAAACAGAAACTGATCTCACGGAAATATATCCCGTACTTGCCGAAATTCGACATACTCGAAAACACTTAAAGGAATGGATGCGCCCTAAATTCGTTGGGACGCCTTTGGTTCTTACGGGTTCCCGGTCCAAAATCCGATTGGAGTCAAAGGGAGTTTGCCTTATCATTTCACCATGGAACTATCCTGTGAATCTTACCCTAGTTCCTCTAATTTCAGCCATCGCAGCAGGCAATTGTTGTATTATTAAACCATCAGAACTCAGTCCGGCTACCTCGGCAGTATTGGGTGAATTGATTTCTGAGCTCTTCGAGCCGGAAGAGCTACACCTGATTAAAGGCCCTGTAGAAACCGCCACCAAACTATTAGCCCTTCCCTTTCACCACATCTTTTTTACCGGATCTCCACGGGTTGGAAAAATTGTGATGCAAGCAGCTGCTGTGAATCTAGCCTCATGCACTTTGGAATTGGGGGGTAAGTCACCGGCCTATGTTGGATCTTCTGCAGCTGTAAAAACCACAGCATTACGTTTGGCATGGGGAAAAAGCACAAATGCTGGTCAAACCTGTATTGCTCCGGATTATATTTTGGTGGAAGAATCGGTTAAGGAAGCACTCATTCAAGAAATCAGTACCCAATGGGAATTATTTTTCCCCAAAACAGACGAGAAAACAACAGAGCTTACCCGAATCATTAACGAAGCTCATTTTAATCGTTTGACACATGCACTCCAAGAAGCCATTCAAGGCGGAGCAACAATCCGTTACGGCGGAAACTACAGACAAGAAGACCGTTTTATTTCCCCCACCCTTATTGAAAATTTACCTGAAAATTCAACCCTGTTGAACGAGGAAATTTTTGGACCCATTTTACCTATTATTGGTGTAAAAGGTCCTGAACAGGCGCTAGATATCATTAACAAAAAAGAGCGGCCCCTAGCCTGTTATATTTTCAGCAACGACAATCGGGAAATTCGAATGTTCGGTGAAAATACCCGCGCAGGTGGAACCTGTGTAAACCATAACTTAATACATTACGCGAACCTAAACCTACCATTTGGAGGTGTCAATAATAGTGGTAGCGGCAAATCACACGGTTATGCCGGATTTCTTGAGTTCTCACATGAGCGTCCGGAGCTCAGACAATACCTCCCGAGTGCCGCCGAACTGGTTCGCCCACCTTACAACAAACTAAAAATGCGCATAGCCCAGTGGACCATGCGATGGTTCTGATTACCGTTGATCGAAAGTTAATATCCCAATCAGTCCCAAGTCTCAAGAGAATTGGAAGTTTGAAGAAAATACTTGTTTAAGGTATACTGCGGTTGCCATTGATCCGGGATTTGCCTCAATTCTCGATAATCGTACGCTTTGGGGCCAATTTTTTTGGGATACAGATTTAAAGTATCTGATGTTGCAATGCCACTGGCCTCCATTTGCCGCATCATTTCCTGAACCTTTATTTGGTAAGAAGATTCATACGCCAAATTCTTAATTTCCAATGGGTCCTGCCGCAGGTTAAAGAGCTGATGGTGATTAATCTGAGGGTAATAAATTAGTTTCCATTCGGTGTCGCGAATTGCTCGAACGGTATTCCTGTATGCGGTATACAAACTTGGTCGAATTTGGATTTTTTCCTGAAGCAAAACCGGCATTAAAGATTTCCCATCGAGACCCTCAGGATGTGGCAAACTCAAATATTCTAAAAGGGTAGGAAATAAATCATACAAATACACCAATGCCTCAGTTGTTTGCCCCTTGGGAATTCCTGGGCCAGAAAGAATAAGGGGTACCCGGGTACTGTGCTCATATAAATTTTGCTTGCCAAGCAACCCATGGCTACCAATTGCCAGACCGTTGTCGGCTGCATAAATAATGAGCGTGTTGTCGAACAATTCCTTGTCCTTTAGGGTTGCAATAATTTCACCCACACGATGGTCTAAATGTTCGATTAAAGCGTAATAATCTGCCAAGGAAGATTGAATAATTTCCGGAGTCCGTGGCCAAGGCGCCAAGGTTTCATCTCGCACATTAAAATCGTCGAAACGAAAAGGATGTAATGCTTTAAAATTCCCCGGTACAGGTATAGCCGAATCCCTGTACGCCTGCTGATAGGTTTCATGTGGGGATCTAGGATCGTGAGGTGCCGTAAATGCCAAGTAACAGAAAAAAGGTTTTTCCTTTGGTCCTGAGTTGTATTGCTCCAAAAATTCCAGGGCAGCATCGGCAAAAATATCGGTAGAAAAACTTTTTTCATAGCGCTCCCCAAACGTGCCGTTGTCTTGCAAATCCTGAAGTGGGACCTTAAAATGATCACTCATACCGCCCAACATAATAGCCTTTCCCTGTTGAAAATTTGCTTCAAAACTTGGGCCGCCATTATGCCATTTGCCTGTTGCAAAGGTTTGATAACCATTTTCACTTAAATATTTAGGAAGGGTTAAAACACCGTCCAAACGATCATAGACATGAAATAAACTCTTACCGCTCAACAACATAGCCCGGCTAGGCGCACATATTGCTCCGTGGTGTCCTCCCATTACGTAGCTATTCGAAAAACGTACCCCTTCCTGAGCCAGACGATCCAGATTAGGGGTTTGGATATACGGATTGCCAGAGGCACCCAAAGCATCCGCACGCTGATCATCGGCAAAAATCAACAAAATATTAGGCCGATTTTGGGGGATAGGTGTGTCAGGAATTGGGGAACAACCGAATTGAAATAAGAACGTATTAATGGCTAAAATTACCCCATAAAACCGAAGCGAAAATTGCATATTGTGGGTCTTTTAAAGAATTTGTAGTCTTCCTAAGATAGAATTTTTTAAATTGTATGTAAATAAACCCAACCATGAAAAAAACTATAGCCGCCTTCCTTTTGGGCCTTTTTATCATCTTAACCCCTTGTTTATCTAATGCTCAGGAATCCAAAGCGGATAAAGACGCCCGTATGGCCTGGTGGCGGGATGCTACCTTTGGTATGTTTATTCATTGGGGACTCTATGCCATACCTGCAGGTACCTGGGGTGGCACACCCTTACCAAAAGGAATTATTGGTGAATGGATTATGCACACTGCAAATATTCCTATTTCCGATTATGAGCAGCTTGCTGGCCAATTTAACCCGGTGTATTTTGACGCCCAACAGTGGGTCGACATAGCCAAAAATGCCGGCATGAAATACATTGTAATTACCTCCAAACATCATGATGGATTTTCGCTATGGGACTCCGAGGTTTCTAACTACGATGTAATGGACGCAGCTCCGTTTAAAAGAGATATTTTAATGGAACTCAAGAAGGCTTGTGATGCCGCTGGCATTAAACTTTGTTTTTACCACTCCATTATGGATTGGCATCATCCGGATGCCGAGTCTCCAAAAGATTATACACATCAGAAAAATCCAGATGCCAATTGGGACAAGTATCGAGAAGAATATCTAAAACCCCAGTTAACTGAATTAGTGACACGTTATAACCCTGCTGTACTTTGGTTTGATGGAGAATGGATTCCGGAATGGACAGAAGCACAAGGTAAAGAACTCGCGAAATATTTAATGGACTTGGACCCCAATCTAATTATCAATAACAGAATTGGCAAGGCAAGACAAGGCATGTCCGGCATGAATGAATACGAAGATGCCGCCGGTGATTTCGGAACACCCGAACAAGAAATCCTGGAGTCTACCGCTACAATGGATTGGGAATCCTGTATGACAATGAATGATACCTGGGGCTATAGAAAGGACGATTTTAACTGGAAATCTTCGGAAGTACTCATTGAAAATCTTATCGACATTACCGCTAAGGGAGGCAATTACCTTCTAAATATTGGTCCTATGGCCAACGGGAAATTCCCACAAGCCTCAATTGAAAGACTCTACGATATGGGAGCCTGGCTAAAAGTAAACGGTGAAGCTATCTATGCAACGCAAAGCTGGAAGTGCTTTAAGTCTGGAAGCACTTATTTTACTTTAGACGCCTCTGGCAAATATGTTTATGCCATTCTAACTGAGGAACCAACCACAACGGTTCAAATTTCCTGTGTAACACCAAAATCAGGAAGTCAGGTAGAAATCCTATCCAACGGCTCAAAAATTTATTGGAAGGCCATGGAAAACGGTGGATTTGAATTTGGCTATCCCAAAGGGGATAACTTTGGTATTGCGCAGGTTATTAAAATCCCAATTGAATAGCCGTTCAATTTTCAAGTAGCTGTGATAGGGTCAAACCCCAAATCCCTGGATTTAAGGTAGTCCAATTCTCTGCAAGAGCCTTACTACACTAGGCAGATACAATATTTTACAAATCGCTAAATAAAAATTTATAACATCCAACTCACTATGGCTAATTACAATATCAAAGCCAAAAAAGAAATGACCTATGACGCTATTGTAATAGGCTCCGGAATAAGCGGTGGCTGGGCCGCCAAAGAACTCTGTGAAAAAGGCCTTAAAACTCTGGTCTTGGAGCGTGGTCCTATTGTGGAACATGTGGTCGATTATCCTACCATGAATCTTGATCCTTGGGATTTGGAAATTCGGGAATCACTGACCCCAGAAGAAAAGCAAAAACATTACAAGGGCATTCGCTCCGGTTTCATAGGTAAAACCGTGGAGCATTTTTTTGCCAACGACCAAGAAAACCCCTACACAGAGGAAAAACCATTTTTATGGATTCGCGGGCATCAAATGGGTGGAAGATCATTACTCTGGGGAAAGCAAACGTACCGATGGAGCGATCTAGATTTTGAAGCCAACGCAAAAGACGGCAATGGCATAGACTGGCCTATTCGCTATAAGGATATTGAACCCTGGTATACCTACGTAGAAAAATTTGCGGGAATTAGTGGGGAAACACTTGGATTACCACACCTTCCCGACAGCCACTTTTTACCGCCCATGGAATTAAACTGTGTGGAAAAGCACATTAAGGGACGCATCGAAAGTGAATTTAAGGGCCGCCATATGATAATAGGTAGAGTAGCACATCTCACCGAACCCCTAAACGGACGCGGCAAATGTCAGTACCGCAACCGCTGTAGCCGGGGGTGTCCGTACGGGGCATATTTTAGCAGTAATGCAGTGACACTTCCTGCTGCCAACGCTACCGGAAACTTAACAATTAGACCTTGGTCCATAGCCCAGTCTATTATCTATGACGAGCAAAAAGGAAAGGCTACCGGAGTTCGTATTATCGATGCCGAAACCGGTGAGTGGATGGAGTATCATGCCAAAGTTATTTTCTGTAACGCATC
>JBJOHX010000038.1:0-66120 GCA_046047415.1 Bacteroidota bacterium | reverse complement strand
GCATTTTACGGCTGTTTTGACTGGCACTCGGCAGTACACGGGCATTGGTCTATGGTTCGGTTACTTAAAGAGTTTCCAAATCTGGAGCGGGCCAATGAGGTACGGGAGGTCCTAGCCAGTAACTTGAGTGCGGAAAATATTCAAAGGGAGGTAGCATATTTCCAGGCCGCTTATGAAAAAAGCTATGAACGCACCTATGGTTGGGCCTGGTTGTTAAAACTTCAGGAAGAATTACACGATTGGGAACACCCCCTTGCAAGGGAATTGGAAGCAAATTTGGCTCCATTGGCTGCGCTTCTGGTCGAAAAATATTTGGAGTACTTACCCAAGTTGCAATATGCAGTTCGGGTAGGGACGCACAGTAATACGGCTTTTGGATTGTCCTATGCATGGGATTATGCACTAACCTATAATAACGAGGCACTCAAAGAAGCCATTCGTGCTCGAGCCCTCGATTTTTTTGGCCAGGACCAAGGCTGTCCCATACTTTGGGAGCCGGGTGGAGCAGATTTTTTATCGCCTTGTATGGAAGAAGTAAATCTAATGCGCAGGATATTACCTAAAGCCGAATTTATGACCTGGATTACTGGTTTTATGCCGGAAATTAAGCAGCCCAATTTTAGACTAGAAACAGCTCGCGTAGGCGATCGTTCCGATGGGCAATTGGTACATTTGGACGGATTAAATTTTAGCCGGGCCTGGGTGTTATATGGATTGGCGAACCAATACCCGGAGGAGTTTGGTCATCTTATAACTATAGCTCACGAACATTTAGCGTATTCCTTTCCCAATCTTACCGGTGATGGATATGAGGGCGGACATTGGCTTGGAACCTTTGCACTCTATGCGTTGAGTCAACAATAGATTTGTTTGTCGATTCCTTTTTATTAATTTACTGATAGGTTCTTAATAATTTCACCGGCTTTCATTACAAAGGCCACACGGGTCAATTCGGTGATATCTTCCAAGGGTGAATTTTGGGTAGCGATAATATCTGCAAATTTACCCGTTTCTAAAGTCCCAATTTCAGTCGATTTCCCAAGAAGTTCCGCATTCACCTTTGTGCCTGCCAGAATCGACTGCATTGGAGTCATGCCGAGTTGGGTAAGGTATTCAAACTCCCGGGCTGCAAAGTTGGGTGGAAAACCCACATTGTCCGAACCCACCCCAATTTTAACTCCTTTTGCAATGGCTTCAGAGAGCATTTTTGCCGTAGGTTCTTTGTATTTAATGTGCAGTTGATAGGCTTTAGATAAGGCTTCACTATCCGCGGCTTCTTCCATAAAATATTCACCCACAGCAAGGGTGGGAATCAGGTAGGTGCCGTGTTTCAGGAACAAATCTATGGCAGCCTCGTCTAAGAAAGTACCGTGTTCAATGGATCTGGCGCCAGCGAGTATCGATTTTTTGATCCCTTCTGTGGAATGGGCATGGGCCATAACCGGGACTCCTCGCTGTTTTGCTTCTTCCATTGCTGCAGCCAATTCGGCATCACTAAAATGAACACTTTGCGGATTGTCTCCAGAGGACATAAAGGCTCCGGTAACCAATAGTTTAATCCAGTCGCTTCCATTTTTAATTTCTTCACGAACGGCTTTTCGCACCTGATCGGGTCCATCTACAATTAATCCGTCGGGTATAACACGCTGATCTCTACTTAAAAAGTTGAGGTCTCCACCACCACCGGTTACGGATAAATAATGCCCGGCACCATAAATTCTTGGGCCTTTAAACCAGCCGGAATTTATGGCATTTCGTATTTCCAGATGGGCGTAGGCTACATCGGCATCTCCGGCAATACGAACAGTGGTCCAGCCCTCATAAAGCCAATCCTGTAGTGTTTTAAGCCCCCTAAGCGCATTAAATGCAGAGGATCCCTTGAGATGATTTACCTGATAGTCGTCTCCGTAAATTAGCGGATGCACATGCGCATCTATTAAGCCGGGTAACACCGTGTATTCCGATAAATCGATAACCGAATAAGATTCTGGTATGTTCAAATCTGAACCAATAGCTGTAATCCGACCTTCGGACACCAAAATGATCTGATTCTTTAGTGCCCCGGGATTTGTACCTGTAATGACTTGACCGCATACCAACGCAAAGTGTTGCTGGCCACGCAGTTGAATCGTAAGGAGTAGGATGCCTAAAAGAATAATACGCGTCATAATGCCTTTTAGTTAAAATTTAAAATTCGACAATACTAATTGCTAAGTAAGCGATTAAAATGGCATGATGAAATATTTTCATCCGAGAACATCGCCTAATCGGTCTCCCGTATTACCTTTGAATTCTCGATTCGGGATGTTTAAAACTCCCGTTCCAGCTTATGTCCAAATCCAATGATCCATATGCCGCCCTGCGGTACCGCGAATTTAATATATTTCTAGCCGTTCGTTTTAATATGGTCTTTGCCTGGACCATGCAGTTTATCCTGATTGAGTGGCTGGTCTACAGCTTAACCAAGGATCCATTATCCCTCGGGATTATTGGACTCATGGAGGTAATTCCATCTGTGGGCATGGCCCTATTTGCCGGACATATTGTAGATCAGCGGGAAAAACGCAATCTTCTGATATATTGCATTCTTGGATATTTTACCATAAGCCTGGGATTGTTTTTATTGAGTTTACCAAGGGCCGAAGAGCTATTAGACCAATCCACACAACTCACTGCAATTTATACCATGGTATTTTTGGGCGGATTGGTGCGTTCATTTCTTGGACCTACTATTTTTTCTCTAATTGCCCTAATTGTTCCCAAAAAAATCTATCCCAATGCGGCTACCTGGAGCAGTAGTACGTGGCAATTGGCCGCGGTAACTGGTCCTACTTTGGCTGGTTTGGCGATTGGATGGATTGGGGTACATTGGTCATTGGGTTTGGTTCTAATCTTTACGCTCATAGCCCTAGGGCTACTCTTTAAAATTCCTAGAAAACCAATTATTAATCCTAAAATTGGAGAGCCTGTATTTCAAAGTCTTAAGGACGGACTGCAATTTGTATACCGTAGTAAGGCAATTATGGGAGCACTTACCTTAGATATGGTTGCGGTATTGTTTGGGGGAGCAGTGGCATTGTTGCCTATTTATGCACAAGATATTTTACATGTGGGTTCTGAAGGATTTGGCATATTACGCGCCTCTCCCGCTGTGGGTGCCGCGCTAACTATGCTAGGATCTACACGCTACCCGTTGCACCGAAATGCTGGTCGCAAATTACTGTGGGCTGTGTTTGCCTTTGGCGTTTGCATTTTAATTTTTGGAATTTCTACCTGGTTTTGGCTCTCTGTACTGGCATTATTTTTAAGTGGAGCAGTAGATGGAATCTCCATGATTATTCGGCAAACCATTTTGCAGTTAAAAACCCCGGATCATATGCGGGGTCGCGTAGCCTCGGTAAATACTATTTTTGTAGGCTCTTCCAATGAATTGGGAGCTTTTGAAAGCGGGGTTACCGCCAAACTCATGGGAACAGTAACTGCAGTTGTTTTTGGGGGCACTATGACACTTTTAACCGTTGGGGCCACCGCCTGGTTATCGCCGCGATTCCGCAATTTGGATTTAAGCGATGAAATCGAATTGGAATCCCCTGCCACCTAACTTATCGTGTTAAGTTAAAAATGCATCATGGCTTTCATTACTTGCAATTTGCCGGATGTAATGGCCTTCATCTCTTCGGAGATTTGTGAAGCGTGTATCCGATTTGTAATAAATGATGAAACGGGAAACACTCCGGATTTTAAATAGTCAATAACTGCTAGAAAATCGTCTTTGGTAGCGTTTCTACTGCACAACAACGAAGTCTCTTTGGCGTGAATCTCCGGATGGGAAAAAGATAAGTCACCTTTAAAAAGGCCTACCAATACATAACTACCCCCGTGCCTCATATATTGATGTCCACGCTCCATAGCCTGCCGATTTCCTGTGGCGTCAAACACAATGGAGGCCAAATCACCACCGAACTTGGACCTGCATCGCATTAGCACATTATTCTCCAGGGTATACACATGATTTATTCCCAAAACATTTTGAGCAAAAGCTACCCGCTGCGGATTTGAATCCAGAGCAACTACGTTTGCACCCCGTTGCATTGCGAGCTTGATAATACCAATGCCAATAGGGCCGCATCCTATCACAACCACATTGTCGGATGCTTTGGTTTGCGATCTTTCCAATGCATGCATACAAATAGCAAGGGGCTCAATTAGCGCTATTTCTTCAAGGCTCAAGTCAGTAACTGAGATGAGAAACCTTACTGGAAGGCACACAAATTCTCGCATTCCCCCGTCTTGGTGTACCCCAAAAACTTGAATATTCTCACAGCAATTTGGTTTGCCGGAACCACAGGCCGCACAATTTTCGCAATTTTTGTAAGGGATTACCGCTACCCGATCTCCAATACGTATGTTTTGCGGGTTATCATCTATTTCAACAACCTGTGCTGCTAATTCATGACCCAAAATTCTGGGATAGGTAAAAAAGGGCTGATTACCTCCATAAGCATGCAAGTCTGTACCACATATGCCAACCCGCTCTATTTTAAGTAACGCTTCTCCGGGTTGTCTTTCCGGGTATGTGGACTTTTGAAGTTCGAGCAATCCCGGACCAACACAGACTACCTGATTAATTTTTTTCATGGAATAGTACTAGATACTCTAAATGTAGACATCTTATGCCTTTTAATAGCATTTTGAATCCTAAAATAAAAACCTTTCAAGTCTCGGAGAAATACACTACTTTCTTAAAAATTTAAAGAAATACCGACCTGTCATGAAATCCTTTATCCTCTGTATTATGTGTGCTATCATAACCTCTTGTGCTAAGCGGCAGGAGGCTGCAGCCACCACCGAGTCTAAAGCTCTTGTCTATAAGGAAGATTGGGCTTCATTAGGAGAACATAATGAAGCACCTCAATGGTTTAAGGATGCCAAATTCGGAATCTACTTCCATTGGGGTTTATATTCTGTCCCTGCTTTTAAAACCGAGTGGTATCCACGCTGGATGCATTTTGAAGGGCATGAAATAAATAAATATCATGTAGAAACATACGGCCCGCTTTCTGAATTTGGCTATCACGATTTTGCTCCTTTGTTTACCGCCGAAAAATTTAACGCCGAGGAGTGGGCCCAACTCTTTAAAGACGCAGGGGCTAGGTTCGCCGGACCGGTAGCAGAACATCACGACGGGTATTCCATGTGGGATAGTGATATAACACCTTGGAATACTATGGATACGGGACCCCATAGGGATATTACCGGAGAATTGGAAAAGGCTATAAAAGGCAAAGGAATGCGTTTTATTACCACCTTTCACCATGCCAAGAATCTCCAGCGCAGCACAAAACTGGGTACACAGTTAGCGTTGAGCCACTATCCCTATTTGGAAAACATACCTCCCAGCTCAGAAGATCCGGATCTAAAATTACTTTATGGGAATGTACCTGCAGAACAATGGTATTCTGAAATATGGTTGGGTAAATTAAAGGAGGTAAGTCAAAAATACCATCCGGATATCGTTTGGTTCGATTACGTGCTTGGAGATATCCCTGAGCAGTATCGCAGAGAATTTGTGGCATTTTTCTTAAATGAAGCCCAAAAGCAGAATCAGGAGGTGGTACTTATTCGCAAGCAACATGACCTACCTTCTAGTGTGAGTTTGGAAGATTTGGAGCAATCCCGGAAAAATGAAATCGGCACGAAACCTTGGATGACAGATGCCACAATAAGTGACGGTAGCTGGTCTTATACAGAAAATCTTGGAGTAAAGCAGGCCGTGGATATTTTACACATGCTTATTGATATTGTGAGTAAAAATGGGGTATTACTTTTAAATGTTTCACCCAGGGCAGACGGCACAATACCAAATAATCAGAAAGAAGCTATTTTACAAATTGGAGCCTGGCTAAAAAAATACGGGGAAGCGATTTACGACACCGAGGCTTGGTACACTTTTGGCGAAGGTCCTACCAAGGAGCCCAAGGGTCATTTTGAAAATCACGATGCCTTCATGAAACTAAAATACTCCAATAAGGATATACGATACACTATAAAGGACTACACCATATACGCCATGTTTTTGGGTGCCCCTGAGCCGGCATCTGAGTTGGTGCTTACCGCTTTTGCCAAAGAAAATATATTGGATCCGGTTCAAATTGAGTCGGTAGTATTTATGGGAACCTCCCAGACCGCGAAGTGGAATTATGATGCCAATCTGGGATTAGTTATAGAAACTCCAAAACAATCCTTAGACCCATTGGCTACAGTCTTAAAAATTCAGATTTCTCAATAGTAGTACTGACTTGCAATATTCTGAAAAATGTCACATTTGGTTCTGATTAAAGCAAAAACGCACGTGTTAGGTGGTAACCTTTTTAATAAACGGCAATTAGTAGGCTTGTTTTTTATACTGATTACAGGCATTTTTCAACTACATGCTCAGGGCTACTGGGATCATCTGAAAGACCGTCCTGCAACCTTAGATTTTGAATCAGGCGAATCAGAATATAAGACCTCTGGTTTCATCTTAAAATTGGTGCATTCGAGTCAAACGGTTTCTAAGTTATCGCCTGTAGGAGCGCCCGATTTTGATTTCACGCCTTCGGAACGACTGCAATTCAGAAATGCCGATACCCTATACCATCTGGGCGACCTGAATTTTAGATATCGATTGCCTAAAGGACCCTGGATTAAGGAAAGTACGGCCTACCATAGAAAACCTATTGATGCACTTCCAGTAATTGAACCAATTTTGGCCGGAGCAGACCTGGGAGCAACACTTTCCGAAAATCTTCCATTTCAAATTAAACGCTTTTATGAGGCCGATGGTGCGGATCTCATTTTGCGATTTGAACTTACAAATACACACAGCGAACCGGTGGAGATCGGTGCTTTAGGTATTCCTATGATTTTCAATAACATTTTAGAGGGGAAGACGTTAGATGAGGCCCATGCGCAGAATGTGTTTTTTGACCCGTATATGGGCATGGATGCGGGGTACCTAGAGGTCAAACGATTAAACGGCAGTGGGCCCGGACTTTTGGTGGTTCCGGAAGAAAATGCTCCATTCGAGAATTACCGGCCACTTTTAGACGATCCTACACGGAGGTCTGTTGTTTTTGAAGGATTTCACGAATGGATGACCTGTAGTAAGGCCTATACAGAAGATCAATGGATGGGGGTAACCCAATGGAATGAACCCCGTGCCTTTGAAATACAGCCTGGTGAGACACGGAACATTTCGCTCAGATTGGCATTAAATTCAAGCATTGAAAACACCGAAAGTAAATTGAGTGACCTAAGCATACCCGTTGCGATTGGGGTGCCAGGTTTTGTGTTGCCTCAAGATGTAAACGCAAGTCTTTGGTTAAAGTATCACGAACCGGTTAGTAAATGGGAGATACATGGAGATGGCTTAGTTGCTATTTCTGAGGTTGGAGCTCCGCAACCCAATGGGTTTCAGGAAATACATTTAAAAGGGGTAATATGGGGTAGGTCCAGAATTGATATAAGATATGCAGACGGGGTACTTCAAACTATTCACTATAAGGTTATTAAACCTGAAAATGAGGTGGTTCGGGATATTGGACATTTTCTAACTACCGAGCAGTGGTTTTCGGATACCACCGATATTTTTAATAGAGCACCATCGGTAATTACCTACGACATAGAAACGCGTAAACACGTTTCTCAAGACCGACGCGCCTGGATTGCCGGGATAGGAGATGAAGGTGGTTCGGGTTCTTGGCTTGCTGCCGTTATGAAGCAATATGTACAACCCAATGCAGAAGAAATAGATAAACTGAGTCAGTTTATGTCAAAAACGCTTTGGGGTGGTCTTCAATACACGCAGGACAGCCTGAAATACGGAGTGCGGAAAAGTATGTTTTATTACGAACCGGATAGTGTGCCAAAAGGCACATACGATCCGTCGATTGATTATTCTACTTGGGCCGCATGGAGCAAAGAACATGCGGAGTCTGTTGGTCGGTCCTTTAATTATCCACACGTAGCTGCAGCGCATTGGGTGTTTTACCGTTTATCCCGATACTATAACGGCTTGGTCCCGGCATCTCAATGGCAAACTCATTTGGATCGCGCATGGCGCACTGTAATAGCCATGACGGAATTGGCTCCCTACTATGCGCAATTCGGTCAGATGGAAGGAACGGTATTCGGTAGTATCCTTGAAGATTTACGACGAGAAGGCTGGACGGATGCGGCCGAGAAGCTAGAGTCGGCAATGCGTGCGCGGGCCGAACATTGGAGGAATCTAAATTATCCTTTTGGCAGTGAAATGCCTTGGGATTCCACCGGACAGGAAGAGGTATATTTCTGGTCCGATTTTTTTGGGTTCGATGAGAAAGCATCCATTACCTTGAACGCCATTCTAGCCTATATGCCGGTAATACCCCATTGGGCGTATAACGGCAATGCCCGGCGCTATTGGGATTTTCTCTATGGGGGAAAACTCAGCCGTATTGAACGCCAAATTCACCATTACGGTTCTGGGATGAATGCCATTCCAGTGCTTTCGGCTTTTCGTAAACAACCTTATCGATTTCACCTCTTGCAGACCGGATATGGGGGTAGGTTAGGAGCCATCTCAAATATTACAGAAGAAGGCTTTGGCCCCGCTGCCTTTCATTCTTTTCCACAAACCTTGGCTATAGACGGAATTTCAGGAGATTACGGTCCGGGCTTTTTTGGATATGCCATAAATGAATCGGCTTATGTAATTCAGCACCCACAATTGGGTTGGTTGGGTTTTGGGGCAAATATTACCGAAAATTCAGAATCCCTGCAATTTAAGCTTACCACAGCTTCGAGCAGGCAATTTTATCTTTGCCCCGAGGAGTTTTGGATTCGGTTGGATGCAGGAACAATTAATTCAATTGAATATTTCCCGGATTCCCACACAATTAAATTGCACCTGGCTCCATCAAACAAATATACCCCTTTAGCTTCTTTACGTTTCAATAGAGAGGTGTCTTACCCGGGGCAAACTTATAATGGGGCCTACAAGATTCCGTTAAAACCCAAAGAAGAAACGGTATTGGTATTGGATTTAAAACTTTAAACTGACTAAATTTTTATTATGTCGGAAGGGGTTTCTACAAGAATAGTTATGTTCCCTCGCAGCGCAATGGGTTGTTTGAGTAATTCTGGATTTTGCCGAATTACAGTTATCCAATCTGCCTCGGAAAGATTTTGGGGTTCGAATCGTTTGCGATATAGCGGATGTTGCTGATTGACTAAATCACCTATTTTCATCCCAAGCCTATCGGCCAATTCCGCAATTTGAGTGCCGGTTAGCGGTGTTTTAAGAATGTCCACTTCATCTATTGGCAATCCTTCGGCTTTGGCATAGGCCAGTGTTTTTTTAGCACGTTCGGAAGCCGAGCTGTAAAAAAGCGTAATCATGCGTTCGGAAGTAGCAATCTGTCCCATTTCTGTAGCATTTGGAAAGTACACAGAAAGGTAAAAAAGCCAGAACTCTCAGGAAATGAGCTAAATCATTCATGCATAAATCCCTGAAAAATAAAGGGACATTATACAGCACATGTGTCCTGTAATCTACTCGTATTTAGAGGCATCCAAATTAAAGAAGCGCACGGCGTTGTTAAAGAAAATATCGCGTTTTTGCTCTTCCGACAAATAATTTGCATTTTCAATTACCCCAATGGAGGTTTCTAGCAATTTGGGCCAAACCATAAAGTCGGTGCCATAAAGTATGCGTTTACCAAATCCGGCCTGTACCAATCGTTTTAGATATGCGTGAATTTCCTCCAATGGATAGCTCCAAATAAATCCGGCTAAATCTACGTATACATAGGCATTTGCTCCCATAAGCGCAATCATTTGGTCTATCATAGGATAACCCGCATGCATTACCCATATTTTGAGTTTTGGGTGACGTGCCAAAACATCTTCGAGTAAGAAAGGCTGACCTAATGAAGCCCTGTAATTTGGATTATTGATGTTAATCATACCATTACCACCCGTGCCCATGTGAATACCTACAGGAATACCCAGCGACTCGGCAACACCAAAGTATGCATCTAATGACATGTCACTTGGCGACATGCCCTGATACTGAGGGGCAACCTCGCCCATAACCTTATAAAAACCAGATTCCAAAGAATCTCTAAAGGCAGCCACGGACATTTGTGCTTCATTGCTTATTCCTAAAGACGGAATGATTCGATCTGGGGCTTGTGCGTGCCATTTATGTATTACGGAAGCATCTCCACTAGCCACCAGTATCATATTTAGGCGCTCTGCTGTTGCCAATAATTTTTCCTGCATCTCTTCATCCGAGGTGGCTGGTTGTAACGGATCTACACAATCCAGATTTATAAAAGATGGAGCTGGCTGATTTGGCCCACTTCCTGGCATACTGCTTAGAAACCAGGGGCACATCGGTGCGGCAAAGTTTGGGTTTACCTTCATTGCATGTACGTGTACATCAATTATTGGGGGTCTTTTCTGACTCGCAACCCGATTGGAAAAACCTATTGTAATTGCTAATAGGAACGTTATTTTAAAAAAAGTCTTGATGCCGTTATTCCAGTTCATAACATGAGTTTTTAAACGAACACCAAGGTACGAAAAACGTGTGTTTATAACACTTTATATTTCACTTCTCCTACTTTTTCCCAAGGCATTCGGATCTAATGATTTTATAATCAATTTATTGCACCACAAATTTTAAAAGTGTCTTTTTTTCTCCGGGTTGTGAAAAGTGCATTGTTATTACTTTGCAATTTTCTTGAGGTGTGCCAAAATTCTCGTACTTTTTGCAAATGATTTGAAAGGGCAGATTTGGTCCTTCGGGCCCGTAATCCAGGAATTCCACATTAAACAACCATTCCCCCATACTATTCTCTCCAATCAATTCAAAATCTTTAAAAACAACACCTGATTGCAGTTCTTCTTGTATGATCTTGGGGTCTGCGGCGTTGCTGTGTTCCCAGGTGTAAAATTTTTGTTGCGGATTTACAGATTGAATAGCAAATTCCGATCCTGGCGTATTCCACTCAAATACTAATCGGGTTTTATAACTGGGCACGCTGTGATACTTTTCTGGTAATTGATTGAGGTCCAAATCAATACGGCGCGTAAACACAAGGTGTTTTATTTCTTTTTCTAGAAAATCGGCATAGGCTACACCCTGTTCTGTAGATTTATCCAATCCGTTTTTTACTAATATCAATTTGCGCACTAATTCATTTAAACTGCGCTTATCATTTGTTACAGCAGCCCTATACAATAATGGAGCTGCCATATCCGGTGTTAATTCAGACCAAGCTTCACCAATTGCAAGTACTGCATCGTTCAACCCCAGTTCAAACATTCCGTGCAAAACGGTACTGAGCATGCCTGTGCTAGATGGCCTGCTCTCGATTAGGTTGGTTAAAATGTTAGACGCCAAAGCAGCGTCTTTTTGTTTAAGCGCAGCAAACGCTTCTAAATAAAAAATAGGATTTTCTGCATGTTCATTTCGTAAACTTTGATAATTCAGATACCCTTGTGCCGCAGTAACAGTCGAAATTTGTTGTTGTAGGTCCGATGCAGTGCCTTCTGTAAGATCACCTCCGGTATAGTTGTTATTTCTCAGGCGTGCACGATCTACTGTTTGGGTTTGTCCCGTTCCGTAAATGGCGTTTTTAGTAGTGATTAGGATTACTCCATTGGCACCCAATGTGCCGTATTTTGTAGTTGCGGCCATCCCCTTTAAAACGGTAATATCGGCAATGTTTTCGGGGTCAACAAAATTAAAGGCCGGCTTCGGATTTTTACCCGATGAATCACCTTGCTGCATGGGTATACCGTCTACAACAATAAGCCCGTAATTATTCAGTAACATGGTGTTATTGGTACGCATGGTAACTTTGCTAATATCGTCCTCTTGTCCGAGCTGAACCCCTGAAAATTTACCTTGGATGGCTTTAGAAACATCGGTAGTTA
This sequence comes from Bacteroidota bacterium, assembly GCA_046047415.1. GTDB lineage: Bacteria > Bacteroidota > Bacteroidia > Flavobacteriales > Flavobacteriaceae > Robiginitalea. The sequence continues at coordinate 54,153 of JBJOHX010000038.1, read as the reverse complement.
CCGAACTTATTCTATCGTCACCAATACTTTGCACCCCAACACCTATTCGATCTTTATCGGTTTTCCCAAATCCGAGGTCTACCACCTCGGCCGGCGTTTCATTACTGATTTTCTTAATGAGTTCTACTTCCTCCAGGGCAATTACCCTACTATCTAAAAATATTTTGGGCTCCGGTCCTGCATCTAACGTTCGCATTACCGGCAAAGTAAAGCCTCCGCCACTAATCAAAAGGGTGTCTCCGGGTTCAGCGAAGATGGAAAACCATCCGGAATTATCCGTTATGGCCGGTTGCAAGTTAGTTTTGGTCTGTACTTGTAAACCTGCCGCCGGTTTGTTGTCTACAAAGATTCTCCCCGAGGTAGATCCCTCTGTCTGAGTTTGCAACCCACGAGCTATTTGGCTATCCTTAGGGTACGGTTCCAATTGAACATATTTGCCCCTGTAAAGTAGTGCAGCCCGTTCCAGGTATTTTCGTTCGTTGCCCGTAGCCCGACTCAGAACAACATGACCTTTTTCTACTGGTAATCGTTCTTGGGGGAGTACCTGTTTTCCGTCGGTATAAATAATAGTAAGCGATTCATCTAAGTACTTTTCTAAGGCGCTATAAAAGGCTGCCCCGTCATAAACGAGTTGATTTATAGCGTTGCGCAAAATAGACCAATTCCCCTGCCGTACTTCAAAATTTTGTGAGTCCACCTCTGAGTTAAAAGTAAGTAAACGCACCGCATACCCTGGCTCTAGTTTAAATATGGAATCGAGATATTTAAAAGCGTATTCCGGTTGGTTGTTCTCCATGGAACGCGAAGTATCCCATGCCAAAGTGATTGGTTTTAAAGCAGTTACCTGTCCATGTGCAGACAGGTTTCCTAAAAATAACATCAATACCAAAAAGGGTTGCAATTTTTGAAAATAATTAAGCATAGCACATGTTTTCAATCCGGGAATAAAGATAACAAAATGCAAAGGGAAACACTATGAACCTGTGCTCCTATCCAATTAATGGTAGCGGAACAGCTCGTAAATGGGTTGGTTTTCAAATAAACTTGGAATTGGGGCTTTTTTCTCTTGAAAAGGGGCAAATAAAAAATCCACTCTTTACTATAATCATTCCCTTGAATTTAATCCCATTTAAATGCAGTTTCACTTAAAAAATGTACCTTGAACACTTACTAATAATTCCATCTTATGAACACTCTTACCTTGAAACAACTAGTTACATGTATGACTTTGATTTTAACAATGCCCTTGTTTAGCCAAGGGAATAATTCATTTCCGGTACAGATTCAAACAGATAAAGGAATTATAGAAGGTAATTACGATACGCATCAAGGACTTCAAACCTTTTTTGGTGTCCCTTTTGCAAAACCACCCATAGGACCTTTACGATGGAAAGCTCCAGAACCCATGTCTGCTTGGGAGGGTGTTAAGGTAACCAAGACTTTTGGGCCTCGTCCGGTTCAAATCAATGTTTTTGGCGACATGAAATCCCGTTCCGAAGGCTTAAGCGAAGATTGTCTGTATTTAAATGTTTGGGCACCGACCGAAATGGGGAGTAAAAAATTACCGGTACTGGTGTATTATTACGGTGGAGGTAATGCTGCCGGAGATGCCTCGGAATACAGATACGACGGGGCAAGTATGGCAAAAAAGGGCATGATAGTAGTAACTACCAATTATCGTTTAAATGTTTTTGGAAATCTTGCACATCCTCAGTTGAGTGCCGAAAGTCCATTTAAGGCCTCTGGTAATTACGGCTCGTTAGATCAGGTAGCCGCACTGGAATGGGTTAAGCGTAATATTGCTGCTTTTGGGGGTGATCCCTCTAAAATTACCATTGCGGGAGAATCTGCTGGTTCTGTGGGGGTAAGTACCCTCATGGCCTCGCCATTGTCTCGTAATTTACTGGCTGGGGCCATTGGAGAAAGTGGGGCTGCTATTTATCCTACCATGGCTCCGGTTACATTGGAAGAAGCAGAAAATCAGGGTGTTGAATTTTTTAATCAGATGAATGTTCCCAATTTAGAAGCTCTTCGGTCTATGAGTACTCGTGAAATCTATGAATTGTTTAAGTCTAGCGGACGATTTGGCTTTCCTTTGGTGATAGACGGTCATTTCTTACCTTCAAGTTTACCGGAAATTTTCGAAAAAGGCGAACAGGCTCAGATTCCACTACTATTGGGCTGGAATAGTGCGGAAATTCCCGGGATGGCATTTATGCAGGGAGCCCCCAATACCCCCGAGAATTTTATTGCCAAGGTAAAAGAAGCTTACCCTAAACTGCATAAGGAGATACTCGAAGTCTATCCGCACGCCAGCGAAAAGGAGGTAACCTTTTCGGCAACAGCACTGGCTTCAGATCGCTTTATCGTTTACAGTACATGGAAGTGGGGAGACTTGCATGCCAATCATAGCAAGCAGGCGGTATATCGTTACTTATACAGCAAGTTGCGCCCGCCATTAAAGGACCAAAATTTTATACCCGGTTTGGCCGGGGGAACTGTGCGTGCAGAGGAAGGGGCGGCCCCAAGACCTCAGGCCATTGGAGCTCCCCATGCTTGTGAAATTGAGTACTGTATGGGTAATTTGCATTTGGTAGACGATTATGCCTGGACGGCAGAGGATTATAAGGTTTCTGAGATCATGCAAGGGTTCTTTGCGAATTTTATTTTAAATGGAAATCCCAATAGTGAGAATTTGCCTGAATGGCCCATTTTAAACGTAAGAAAGAATGAACCGCAAACCATGGTAATTGATGTCGAAAGCGCAAGTAAAATTGCTACAGATGATCTTCGTTTTAAAATTCACGATTCCTATTATTCTAATAATTAATTGGTAGTATGTTGAAAAGTGGTATAGTAAGATTTCGCAAGGTCTTATTTAACTTTGGACTTATAGTGCTCTTAGTACAAAATGGGTTTGGGCAAACAGCTGCTCCGGTAGTGTCTACAAGTTACGGACAGGTTAGTGGTACACTTACTGAAGGTGGAATTTATGCTTTTAAAGGAATTCCCTTTGCTAAACCCCCTGTTGGCAATCTTAGATGGCAGGCGCCACAAAAACCAGATGCATGGGAAGGAATTCGGGAAGCCAATGTATTTGGGCCCAGTCCCATGCAAGGAGCGCCCACGCCTTTTATGTTTTGGTCTAAAGAATTTTTAATTCCAGATACCCCAATTAGTGAAGATTGTTTGTATTTAAATGTTTGGACCTCCCAAGTCCACGAGCAGGCCAAATTGCCTGTAGTTGTATATATCTATGGAGGAGGTTTTCGCAGTGGAGGGAGTGCTTGCCCCATTTACGATGGTGAAAATACTGCCAAGGCTGGTGTAGTTTATGTTAGTATCAATTACAGGGTTGGTATTTTTGGTTTCTTATCGCATCCGGAATTATCGGAGGAATCGCCAAACAAATCGTCAGGTAATTACGGCATTCAGGATATGATTGCAGGACTCCAATGGGTGCGTGATAACATTTCCCAATTCGGGGGTGATCCGGATCAGGTAACCATTGCGGGTCAGTCTGCGGGTGCCTTTGCGGTAAATTACTTAACCGTAGCCCCGGAAGCCAAAGGTTTATTTCACAGGGCTATTGCTGAAAGTGGGGCAGATTTTAAAAAGAATCCCATGGGCCGAGGTCAGTCTTTGGATCAAGCGGAACTGGAAGGAATAGCTTTGCAGAATGAAATGGAGCTATCCGGAATCTCGGAATTACGGAATTTGACTGCCGACCAGCTAATGAAGGCCACCAAAGGAGGTCAATGGCCAATTGTCGATGGGCACACCATACCGCTTTCAGTTGCAGAAACATACGAACGCGGGCTTCAGGCAAAAATTCCCGTTTTGATGGGTTGGAATAAGGAAGATATATTATTTGTGCGTCCTCAAACTCCAGAAGAATTTCACGGTGATTTAACACAACGTTTTGGAAATTGGGCAGATGAATTTAAAAGCGCCTATCCAGCCAAGGATGCCCAAACTACATTGCAATCCCAACGACGCTTAAGTCGGGATGAAACCTTTGGTACTCAAGTTTATCTGTGGGCTAAAAGACATTCAGGCCCAGAAAGCCCAGATGTGTATGTCTATAATTTTAATAGGTCCTTACCAGCCTATACAGCCGAAAACGAATTCGGGGCCTTCCACTCCGGTGAAATTGTTTATGCTTATAACAATTTGCACACCCTAGACCGTCCATGGGAAGACGCAGACCACAGGCTTACCAAGATAATGTCGGCATACTGGATAAACTTTGTAAAAGGAGGGAATCCCAATGGGGCTGATTTACCGATTTGGCCAAAATTCACTTCAACAGCCCAACATGTAATGCAATTAAACGCGCATTCCGAGGCCATTCCATTTGAGGATCATGAAGTGTATGAATTATGGGGTCGTTTTGAAGCCAATCCATATAAGTCAAATTAAAGCCAGTTGGATTAGATTATAGGCACAAAAAGCGATTGGAGTAGAACATCTGAATTATGCTAATGCCCGTTTTTAAACGAATTGTAATTGGTTGCTTGTTACTATTTTGTGGCTTGGGTTATTCCCAAGCCAGGATTGAATTGGCAACGTATCATGCAGCGCTTTTAGAGGATATCAATTACTTTTTATACTATCCGAAAGGTTACGAGCAAACCGGTAGCGAGAAATTTCCCTTATTACTTTTTCTACATGGTGGAGGGGAATCGGGCTTGGACTTGGAGGGCATTAAACAATTTGGACCGCCTAGCCTATTGACCGAGGGGCTAAACATTCCCATGCTGATTCTTGCACCTCAGCATCCGCATGCCAAGCAATTATGGAATGTTCACGCTGTAAAGCAACTGCTGGATTATGTAGCTCTGCATAATCGAGTGGATCCTTCACGAATCTATTTGACCGGACTGAGTCGCGGCGGCTTTGCCTGTTGGGAACTAGCATTAAATTATCCAGAAACCTTTGCTGCCATGGCCGTTGTCTGTGGAATGAGTCCTAAACCTTATGCCTCCTGGTTAAATAAACAAATGGGCATTTGGTTATTTCACGGGACCCATGATCCGGTAATTCCATTCGAAGAATCCCGCCAAATGACCGACCGCCTGCGACAGTTGGGCTACGATGTTACATTTACCACCTACAAGGAGCAAGGTCATGAAATTTGGAATCGGGCCTATAGCACTCCCGAATTATTTCGCTGGTTTTTAAGCTTTAGTCTTGCTCTCCAATAGTATTTTTTCCCGATACTACACGGGTAATTTCTCCTTTTTGATTATAAAATTCTATCTTTTGATCTACAGGATTGAATTGCAATATCCGCTGTGATTGGGAAAGAAATCCACTTCCCCAATGAAATTCTACCACACGTGTAGCGCCGTTTTGCTTTGTGACCCTGGCTTTTACTTCGTTTGCCTTTAAAGCAACTACTGTTGGAGTTTCTTTGGATTCAAAAGCTTTTAGATGGTTGTTGTTCTGAGAGGCTATCCAAAGATTTTTGCCATCGGCCGAAATTAAACGAATCAAGGCCTTGGCATCGCCGGGCACATAAAATCCGCTTGCTGTATTGTTCAAGGAAGTAAAATTACCTTGACCATCATTTTTGAGGACCAAACCATTTAAGGCATCGGAACGACCTTGTTGTACTTCCATACCAAAATCATTTCCAACCAATATCAGGTCTGTATTTCCATCAGAGTCTAAATCTTCGGAGAGGATACCGTATATTGGTGCAATTTGCGCTGCAAGTGGTAAAGGGTGTCTTTTAAAGGTGTTGTTCCCTAAATTTTCAAACCAAGAAGAAGCCGAGGTGTTTAATTCCAGTATTTCAGCATCATTGAGCAATCCGTCATTAAACATTTCAGGAAGAGTAGAGGCCCCAAATGACCCAAAAGAATTAAAATATTTACGGATACCGGCGAATTGCTTTACGACATCTTGCCAAGGATGGTACAAGTATTCGTGTTTTATGCCAAGGCTGTCTCGCAGGTAGTAAGAAAGTAAGGGGTCAATCATGCCATTGTCATCCAAATCCTTGGCATATAACCTTACCGGTTCGGTTTTAGTTCCTTTAAAGTAACAGTTTGAGCCCGAATTTCCGGCGATGTAATCAATATCCCCATCGTTGTCCAAATCTGCAGCGGACAAGCTGTTCCACCAACCTTTATCTTCCTCAACTCCAGTTTGATTCGTAATTTCCAATAATTTCCCATTCTTATTTTCGAAAAAACGCAACGGACTCCATTCCGAAGCCAATATTAGATCGGGATGATTGTCTCCGTTAAAATCACTCCAAATGGCATCGCTGATCAATCCCGCATATTCCAAAACTGGACCCACGGATGCCGTAACATCCGTAAATTGTATGGTATTGCCATGGGTGTCATTTCTTAAGAGGTAAGACCGGTCTGCCTTGGGATAGGCAAACGGTAAAACCCTGCTGCCTACAAACAAATCGAGATCGCCATCTCTATCAAAGTCTGCAGCCTTTACTACAGAGGTGTTCGCCGTAATTTCAGGTAATCCTGAAGTAAGTGCTGTATAGTTTCCTAAGCCATCATTTATTAAAAGTTGGTCCCTATATAATGAATCTTGTGGATCGTATTGTGCGGAACCTCGGCCAACATACAAATCCAGATCGCCATCTCCATCTGCGTCAAATAGTAAGGTAGCAGTATCTTCCTCTTCCATACTCTCCGATTCTTTAAAGTTTACTTCTACGGCTATAAAGCTACCGTCCATTTGCTGCATTAGAAATTGTTCTGCAAAACTTCTGCTTCCGGGTACAAAAACATCGGTAAGACCGTCTCCGTTAACATCTCCGGCCGATAAAGCAGGTCCATATTGTGAAAATTTATGTGGTAATGTGCGTTGGAAATTAAAATCAATAAAATCAATATCCCGAACCAGTATATCTAGATCCTTCTGAGCAGATACCTCTTGCATTAATGCAGTATTTGTGCTTTGGTGCGCTGATTTTATGTTTTTAGAAGAGGCATCCTTGTGGTGTACCCGAAGTGTTTGGTTAGAAGCTACCTGTATTAGCTTTTGAGTTTTTCCATCCGGCCATTGTATTAAGACAGAATCGGCCTTGTTGGATTTGCCTAATCCAAAGTGCAAAGTCGATTCCGGCTTGGACAAATAGCCCCTTCCGGAAAGTGAAGTTAGTTTCTGAATGTGTCCGTTGAGATAAACCGAAACCATACTGCCAAAACCTTGTGCATTCGCAGTTGGACCGTCTAAGGAGATACGTAAGTAATTCAGTTCCGGATGCATTTCCCTACTGTGATTTTCTAAAAGCGTAACTGGCTCGTTCAGGTTATTAATAACCAAATCAAGGTCCCCGTCTCCGTCTAAATCCCCATAGGCAGCGCCACTGGAAAAGGTTCCAAAATTAAAGCCCCAGGAATCGGTAACATCCGAGAAAGATAAATCGCCATTATTCTTAAATGCAAAGTTTGGAATCTTGATTTCGGGTATTGCTGCAATCAAATCTTCTTTGCTGAGCAACCTTTGTCCCGTAACTCTAAAATCTCCAAAGTCCCGATCGGTAACATCCTTAGGAAACCCGTTGGTGATTATTAAATCTTGCCAGCTGTCGTTGTCGTAATCGGCAAAGAGAGGCGCCCAACTCCAATCCGTTTCTTGAACTCCTGCAAACATTCCTGTTTCAGAGAATATCGGAAGCCCAGTTTCTGGATTACTTCCATTGGAGATTTGTAAAGTGTTTCGGGCGTATTGATATTCGTAATCATAACGACGCGTAAAGATTTCTTTATCATAACTGCTGGGTCCTTGAAAGAGTTTTTTACGCTTGTTGTAATACGGTTGCATCTCTGTGGTAAACAGGTCCAATTCGCCATCGCTATTCACGTCGGCCAAATCGCTACCCATAGAGGAGAGGCTAAAGTGTTTAAAGATATCACCGGCCCTGTTCGTAAACGTACCGTCTTGATTATTAATATAAATTAAATCGTTACTGAAGAAATCATTGGCAACGTAAATGTCTGCCCATCCATCTTGATTAAAGTCGTGAATTATAGTGCTATGGCTGTACCCGTGATAAATAATTCCGGCCTCTGAGGAAACATTTGTAAATACTGGATGTCCTGCATTAGCATCCCAGTCATTCCGATACAGGCGATCACGACTCATGGATTGCCCATTGTCTTCAATGGGTCGGAATTGGGAGGGATTAATCCCCTCAATACGATTAACTCCAATAAATAGATCTAAGTCTCCGTCGTTGTCGTAATCAAAAAACTGGGCGTGTGAAGAGTAACTGTCATCTGCGATTCCATAGGCTGTTGCCTGTTCCTGAAAAGTTGGTATTCCTTGTGAATTAACGCCTGAATTTATATACAACAGGTTTCTGCGATTTACAGAATCCCGATAAAAAGTGTTACTTACATAAACGTCTAATTTACCATCTAAATTGACGTCCACAATATTAACACCAGAGGACCAAATAAAGGAAGAAGGCTTTCCAATACCAGCAGCCAAAGTAATGTCTTCAAATTTTAACTTTCCCTTGTTTAGGTATAGGGCATTATTGACTTGGTTTCCTGCGAGAAAGAGATCTTCCAGGCCATCTCCATTAAGATCGCCTATTCCAACTCCACTACCATTATATACGAATTCATTATCCAAAATATTAACGGAATCGTTCTCGGTCAGTTGATTGCTAAAAACAATACCTGTAGCATCAGGATTCTTGCGCTCAAAAAGAGTTTTGTCGCTCTTTGTGCTACAAGACATTATAAATCCCAAAAAAAACAATACAAGAAAAAGATTTCGTAGTAACATGGTTAGGTATAAATAGGTTAGTACAAAAATGATAGAAATCGGGCTAAGGGACAAGAAAAAAGGCCGCTATTAAGCGGCCTTTAATCTTTTATTAAGTATTATTAAATACTTCTTACCATCCAGGGTTCTGAGTAAGAACGTCAGATCCTTGTAAGTCAATCTGTGATTGAGGAATGGGTTGGTATTCATTTTTGCCAGCGGTAAAGTTAGCTCCGCCGAACTTAGTTACTAGGAATTGACCTTCAAAGTCTAAGTAGCGGTTTATCTCAGAACCAGCAATGCCCCAACGTACCAAATCAAAGAAACGATGACCTTCGCCTGAAAGCTCTAATTTGCGCTCAAAACGAACGGCATTTCTTGCAGCGGCTTGGCTAGCAAAAGCAGCGTTTCCAGCAGGATACTCACTAATTACGTAGTTAGCTTCGTTAACACCATCTTTTTTAACCCAATAAGTTGAATTGGCAGCACGAGCACGTACTCGATTTACAAGCGTACGAGCAGCTTCTAGATTACCCAATTCCACCTCTGCCTCTGCTTGCATTAGTAATACATCGGCAAAACGGATAATGGTGTAGTTCATAAGCGCATACCCGCGAGTCCAAGAACTAGCATCGGTTAAGCTACCTTCTTGAGACTTGTAATAGATGTATTTCTTTGGAGAGTAAGGTCCAGCATAAGGGAAGGAACGAATCCAAGCTGAACCTGGGTGCTCAATCCAATCAAGGTATTGAATACCTTTACGGCCAATTGAATGGTCAATACGTGGATCTAATGGACCAGTATCTTCTGTAAAGGTCCCTTCACCGTTTCCATCTACGAATACGTGAGTCCAGTTATCTTTTACGCGATTAGCAGCATTAGAGAAGCTGTAATCTAATAAAGGAAGACCTTCTGCAGATGTTCTGAAGTGGTTCCCCAAATCAATACTTGGCTGGAAGAATCCACAGCAGTTTCCAGGACCATCAGAACCTGTATTGTAAGGATAGTTTAAGTCATCAAAGTAGTTAGCGTTTTGAGTGCTACCAGTACCGTTTGCAGATTCTACATCCATTACTGATTCAGCGTGGTTGTCGTTTGCAGCGTTATAGATGGCAGCATAGTCATCTAAAAGTGCATATTGCAGACCATTAGAAGTAACTCCTTGAGAAATTACACCGTCGAACGCGGATTTAGCAGCAGCCCATTTCCCTTGGAACAACTGCGCTTTACCTAGGTACGCAGCAGCGGCCCATTTGTTAACACGACCAGGACCAGTTACAGCAGGTAGATTATCAAAGGCATACTGAAAGTCAGCTTCAATAAAAGACCATACATCTGGGCTGTTGGGAATAGCAGGAATGTCAGCAGCAGGTACAGTCTCGTCAAATAACACAATACTGTTAAAGTGCTTCTTTAAATCAAAGTAGAAGTGACCACGCAATAAACGTGCTTCTCCAGTGATACGAGCGTAATCTGCTGCAGAAAGTTTATCCTGAATAGCAGCCGCAGTAGCAAGTACTTTATTCGCACGTGAAACACCTTCATAACGACCTCTCCATAAGCTGTTCAGGTCTCCTTGTGTTGCATCGTGCTCAAAGCGTTGAACTGGGTTAATTGCAGAATAATCTCCGGCATCTGTTCCCTTGTTGGCATCACCACCAAGAATAGAACCAGTAACCCAATGGTTTGGTCCTTCAAAACGGTTTCCGAAAACACCATTTAGGGCTGCGTATGTACCCACCAAAAGACCTTCAACCCCAGCTTTTGTTTGAAGCTGAGCATCTCCTAAGGAGTTTGCTGGCGGTACATCCAGAAATTCATCTTTACAAGCACCGAGTGTAAGCACTCCGGCAGCGAGTAATAGGGCAAATAATCTGTTTGTTTTCATAACTTTTTTTCCAAATATATTCAAAAAATCGTTTTTCATTGTCATCATTCTTACGGATTAAAGTCCAATGTTGATATTAAACAAGTAAGAAGGAGTAACAGGGTAGTTTCCTACATCTACACCAAAGGTAGTATCAGCATCACCACCTACTACAGGATCAAGTCCAGAGTATTTGGTAAGGGTCATGATGTTGTTTGCAGAGAATCCAATTTCGAACTTACGTAAACCTGTGGCTTCTAAGAAGTCAGCTCCAAGGTTGTAAGAAAGACCTAGACGCTGTAAGCGTAGGTAATCACCACTCTCAACATACCAGCTGTTAGCAGCGCCTGAAGTAGAAAGATTGGTTGCGCTTTCCCAAATAGGGGCAGTAGCATTCTGACCTAAAGCAGGGGTCCATGAGGTTAGGGCGTCTACACCTTTAGCAGAACCTTCGAAAGTACCGAAGAAGCTGCGGAACCACTTACTTTGGTTAAAGATGTCAACACCGGTAACCCAGCTCCAATATGTCTCTAAACTCCATTGCTTGTAGCGTAGGTTTAATACGGCACCACCACTATACTCAGGAACAGGGTCGCCAAGATAAGTACGGTCGTCTGGTGTGATAGCACCATCTCCGTTCACATCAGCATAACGGAAGCGACCTACACCTTTACCGTCCTGTGCAGGAGCAGCAGCAACTTCGGCAGCATCGTTAAAGTATCCCAATACTTGGTATCCATAGAAAGAGGATAATGGAAGACCTAATTGGTTACGTGTTGGTGCAATACCGCGGTAGCTAGGACCATCGATATAATCGATACCATCTGCAAACTTAACTACTTCGTTATGCAAGAAAGAGTTGTTTAAGGTAACAGTGAAGGTTAAATCGTCACTTAAGCTACCACGTCCTATTACCTGGAAGTCAACCCCTCTGTTCAACATGGCACCAACGTTACGAGAAGGAGCTGAAGCGTATGAACCAGTAACACCAGGTAGTGGAACCACAAAAAGAAGATCTTCGGTATCTTTTTTCCACCAGTCAAGAATTACATCTACGTGATTGTCTAAGATGGTAGCATCGAATCCAATGTTTAAGGTAGTGGAAGTTTCCCATTTAGCATCGGGGTTACCGATACGAGTTGTAGCAAAACCTTCGTTTGCACCGCTGTTTTGTCCATCAACAGGATAGATGGTGTTTCCTAGGTCTTTACCGGCCAATGAATACTGGTTTGCAGGATCCACGTTGTTGGAGTTACCCATTTGTCCCCAACCTCCACGAATCTTAAGATCGTCGAATAATTTTTGGTCTGCCATAAAGGGTTCAGAAATTACGCGCCATGCACCAGATACTGCAGGGAATACTCCGTAACGACTGTTTTCACCAAATACTGAAGATCCATCACGACGAATAACACCGGTTAAGTAGTATTTCTCGTCGAAGTTGTAGTCTAATTTACCGAAAGCAGAGCTAAAGTTTACTCCTTTGTAAATGTAAGACTGAACTGTAGGGCTACCTACAGCCAACATGTTAACGAAATCTAAGTCGGTAGAGAATGGATTGATACCACTACCTTGAATACGACGACCTAAAGAAGCTGTTGTAGGAGTACTTGCTCCTTTAATGGCTTCAACACCACCGAATAATTTAATTCCGTGCTTGCCAAAGGTTTTCTCGTAGTTGAAGGAGTTGGTCCAGATCCACTGGAATCCATACTGAGAACCTTCGTAGAAGCTAAAGCTCGCTTGAGGCTCTGAATCTCCTAAATAAATGTAGTTGTAGTCTAAGCTATAGGTGTTAAAATAAGAACCACCAATACTTGTACGCAATGTTAAACCATCGATAGGCTTAAGTAAAGCATACAAGTTACCGAAAGCACTTGCATTCCAGTTTTGATCGTTTTGACGATCTTGAACCAAACGGCGAACTGGGTTACGAGGGTTATTAAATCCTGCAGCTTTAGTAGAAGCATAATTACCAAACTCGTCAAAAACTGGAATAATGGTTGGCATACGATACGCAGAAAGAATTTCACTTTCGTCGTTAGAGATACCTAAACCACCATTTCCTCCTGACTGACCGCGAACAGAGTTGTAAGTTGCCTGGAAGTTTTCACCTACAGATAACCATGGAGTTAAATCGAACTCTGAGTTAAAACGGGCTGTGTAACGATCTTGAGAGTTAGATAACAAAATACCATCAAGAGATTGCATAGATAAGCCAGCGTAGAAACGTCCATTTTCAGTACCCCCGTTAAAACCTAAGCTTACACGAGTAGCAGGAGCAGTACGGGTAATTTCATCGTACCAGTTGGTTCCGGCCTTATTGGATTTAATAAGGAAAACCGTAGAAGGGCTTGCTGCGTAAGCGGCCTCAACTTCTGAAAAATTAACTTGAGAGGCACTTAAACCATTAGCTCCATTAGCGTGAAGATAATCAGGCAATACTGGAACTGCGCTTGAACCGTACTGTGGGTGAGTGTACTGAGGAGTAGTACCATTCGCCACAGCGTTGTTCTGGTATGCCAAGTGAGTGTACTCTGCCATTTGTTGTGGATTCAGCATTTTAGGAGAACCAGCAACGTTTGGATCGGTTACCCCAGTCTGAATGTTCACAGAAATCTGAGTTTTTTGGCTACGCTTTCCTTGCTTAGTGGTGTATACGATTACCCCGTTTGCAGCACGAGCACCATAAATGGAAGCCGCAGCCGCATCTTTAAGTACGGTGGTAGTTTCGATATCATCCGGATTAATGAAGGAAATATCGTTGATTGGCACCCCATCAACCACATAAAGTGGCTCGTTACCACCAAATGCACCGAATCCACGTACGCGAATCTGGCTGGCAGTACCTGGCTGACCATTAGTAACTACCGTAACCCCGGCAACACGACCAGCAAGCTGCTGCTCAATGTTTCCTGACGGAATAGCTGCAAGTTCTTCAGCTTTTACGATAGAAACTGCCGCGGTAGTTTCACGCTTAGTCTCAACGGTATAACCTGTTACGATTACCTCGTCAAGTGCTTGTGAGTCTTCTACCATGGTAATAGTAATGGAAGAGCGACCATTAATGGAAACTCTCTGAGTTACGTAACCCAAGTAACTCACTGAAAGTACTGCATTAGATGCAGCCTCGATAGAAAAGTTCCCATCGAAATCTGTTTGGGTTCCAGTCGTAGTACCCACAACAAGGACGTTAGCCCCTGGAAGTGGCACCCCATAGGAATCCAATACCGTACCTGAAACGACGTTTTGAACAGGCGTCTCAACGGCAATTTTCGTCTTTGCATCGGAATTAGCACGGAGCCCCTGCATTCCGAAACAAGACAACATCATTACAAATCCAAAGAAAAATTTAGCATGCTGCCTTGATTTCTTCAGATTCCAATCTGCGTTTCGAATCATAATGTTAAAGTTGTTAAGTTAGTTAAATGTTTGATTTACAATTATTAATTCAAACTTTAAATGAAAACGTTTTCGGGTCAAACGTTAAAAAAACCCAAAAACTGTGTTAATATTACTAAAAAACAATTAGACATACTACATAGTTGTTCAAAAAATTATCAAAAAACATCTATCGCGTTAAAAATTTCGGGTCTTTATTATTAATGTGTAAATTACCGCCTATATCCAAAATTTCTAACCAACTTTAATTCATGCAAATCAAAGAAAACCCAACAGTATATGATGCTGTAATAGTTGGATCCGGAGCAGGGGGCGGCATGGCTACCAAAGTACTTTCGGATGCAGGGCTAAAGGTAGCAGTGGTGGAGGCCGGCCCATTTTTTGACCCAAAAAACCCAGAGCATCAGACTCAATTAAAATGGCCCTATGACTCCCCTAGGAGAGGTGCGGGGACCCAGCGCGCCTTCGGGGAATTCGATGCGGCATTTGGTGGATGGGATATCGATGGTGAACCATATACCCATAAAGACGGCACCAAGTTTGATTGGTTTCGTTCCCATATGCTCGGTGGAAGAACAAATCACTGGGGAAGAATTTCCCTGAGGTTCGGTCCCAATGATTTTAAACATAAAGATATAGATGGCCTTGGTGACAATTGGCCAATAGGTTATGAAGATGTTAAGCCTTACTACGATAAGGTAGATAAATTAATCGGTGTATTTGGTTCCAAGGAAAACTTGCCAAATGAACCGGATGGCTTTTTCCTGCCGGCACCCAAGCCCAGGTTACACGAGCTTTATTACATAAAAGCAGCAAGAAAGCTCGGAGTCACGGTTATCCCTTCTAGATTATCAATACTTACCAAAAGAATCAATAATGATAGGGGTGTTTGCTTTTATTGCAGCCAGTGTAGCAGGGCCTGTCAAGTTCATGCCGATTTCTCTGCTGGAACCTGTTTGATTTTTCCTGCTCAAAATGGAAAGGGCCAGGTAGACCTGTTTACCAATTGTGTTGTCCGGGAGGTTACTACCAATGCAGAAGGTAAGGCCACCGGAGTTTCCTATATCAATAAGGAAGATCGAAAGGAATATACCATTAAAGCCAAGGTAGTAGTGCTTGCGGCATCTGCATGTAGTAGCGCTAGAATACTCTTGAATTCAAAGAGTAAACAACATCCTAATGGTTTGGGTAATGGAAGTGATTTGGTAGGGAAGTACTTGCACGATTCTACAGGTAGCGGACGTTCTGGTTTTATTCCGGACCTTATGAATCGCGATATCTATAATGAAGATGGGGTAGGAGGTATGCACGTTTACTCTCCGTGGTGGCTAGACAACAAGAATCTTGACTTTCCAAGAGGCTATCATATAGAAGTTTGGGGAGGCATGGGCATGCCCAATTATGGTTTTGGATTCAATGTGAATGAATTCAATAAGTTCTTTGGATTGCCTACAGGAGGCTATGGAGAGCAACTGAGAAAGGATGTGCGTAAATATTACGGTGCTGTTGTAGGCTTTGGCGGTAGGGGCGAACCCATTGCTTTAAAGGACAATTATTGCGAGATAGACCCAACAACAGTAGATGAGTTCGGAATTCCAGTTTTGCGATTCCATTATAAATGGTCAGATCACGAGCGCAAACAAGCTCGGCACATGCAATCCACTTTTGAGGAACTCATTCATGGAATGGGCGGAGAGGTACTTGGTGATACTCCTACTGCAGAAGAAGATTACGGACTAGCAACACCGGGTCGTATAATTCACGAAGTAGGTACTACCCGAATGGGAGATGATCCGAAAACCTCTGTAACGAATCGTTATCAACAATTGCACGAGGTAGATAACGTATTTATTACCGATGCTGGGCCCTTTGTTTCTCAGGGCGATAAGAATTGTACTTGGACCATTTTGGCACTTTCTATGAGAGCCTCTGAATACATAGTTGATCAATTAAAGAAGCAAAACATATAATATGGACCGGAGAGATAGTTTAAGATCCATTCTTTTAGGATCCGTTGCAGGTGGTTTAGCATTTCAAGGATGCGCTCCGTCAGAGTCGGAGGCGATAGAATCGGCTGCTGCCCGGGACGAGGTCTTTTTTGGTAGAACCACCGAAGAGAAAGAACAAATTGCAAAACTCAATGCAGAGCAATTTTTTAATAAACACGAGATGGACACCCTCACAGCGTTGTCTCTGCTTATATTACCTCCGCACCCTGAGTTTGGAGGCCCATTGGAGGCTGAAGTTCCAGAATTTATGGAATTTATGGCAAAAGACATACCCGAATTACAAGGTACACTAAGAGGTGGTTTAATGTGGCTTGATCATGCTAGTAATGTTGCCTACGGAGTTGAGTTCAAAACCGCATCCGAAGATCAGCAAAAGTCCATTCTTGATGGAATTGCATTTTATGATGCTCAGGTGCCTCTTAGTGAACATCCACTGGAAATCCAATTTTTCAGTTTGGTGCGTAATTTAACCGTTACTGGCTATTATACCTCCAAAGTCGGAATTGCCGAATTGGGATACAAGGGGAATAATCCTAATGTATGGGATGGAGTCCCTCAGGAGGTACTAGATAAGCATAAAATGGCATATGAACCGGAATGGCTTGCCAAATGTGTAGATCAAAATAAGCGCAATGATATTGCGCAATGGGACGATGCGGGTAACCTGTTAACCTAAAATCAATAAAAATCTAAAAAATGAAAAAATACTTGTTTTTTACCGCCCTATTGCTACTCATGCCATTGACCAATAGTGTTGCCCAGGAGTTTGGGCTGCAATTATACAGCCTTAGAAACCAGTTTAGTTCCGATGTAGAAGGTTCTTTGGCCCAAATTAAAGCCTGGGGGATAACTTATATTGAAGGAGGGGGTACCTACGGTTACAGCCAACCGGAGTTTTTAGCGTTATTGGATAAATACGACCTAAAAACTGCAAGTATTGGCGCCTCTTTCGAGGAGTTGGAAGAAAATCCTGCTGCGCTTATCGACAAGGCAAAGGCTTTTGGAGCTACCTATGTTATGTGTGCATGGATACCCCACAACGGGAATGAGTTCGGGATAGCAGATACCGAAAGAGCCATAGCTGTTTTTAATCGCGCAGGTGAAGTGTTAAAGCAAGCCGGACTAACTTTGGCGTATCATGCCCACGGGTATGAATTTAGGCCATACTTGTCTGGTACGCTGTTCGATGTAATGGCAGAGCAGGCCGAAAATTATACCTTTGAGATGGATGTGTATTGGGTATTTCACGGAGGGGGCAACCCACTCGAATTACTTGATCGCTATCCCGGAAAATTTACTTTAATGCACTTAAAGGATTTGGAGCACGGAATTTCAGGAAATAATACCGGTCATGAAGATGTAGAAACCAATGTAGTTTTGGGAACTGGTCAAATTGATATTGGTGCAATCGTAAAAAAAGGTGCAGCTCAAGGCATAAAATTCATGTTTATTGAAGATGAATCGAGTAGTGTGGTTCAGCAGGTTCCGGAAAGTCTGAAATTTTTGAGGGCGCTGTGAAAATTGGGTAAATCATAGCCCGAATCATTATGTATTTTAGGTTTCACAGTGTAAAGATTGTTTTTTTACTTGTGCTGATTTTGGAATTTGGGTGTAAAAATCAATCGGAGCACAATACTGTGAATCCAGATGGAGCCCTTGATGAAACAGTATCGTTAGAACTAAAAAACACCGAAAGCACAACTGTTCTTGTTAAAGATTTAAACCAGTTGCCCGACACCTTGTTTGTGCGTTTGGCAGATTATTCAAAAGACTTTAGCTACGACTTGAGATACGCCACGCCAAATAATTTTTTAAAAACAGCAGTATACCCCTGTGCGGAATGTTATACCCGGGTAAAGACAGCCAAGGCACTCATTTCCGCCAATTCGACGTTAATGCGATTGGGTTATCGGATTCGTTTTTTTGATTGCTATCGTCCTAATGCAGTGCAATTCAAGATGTGGGACCTGGTACCCAATCCACAATATGTGGCAGATCCTGTAAAGGGCTCAATTCACAATAGGGGAGGTGCCGTAGACATAACTTTGGAATCCTTAGACGGAATACAGCTAGACATGGGTACAGATTTTGATTTTTTTGGAAAGGAGGCCTACCACGACAATATAAACCTTTCGGAATCCGTATTACAGAGCAGAAGGTTATTAAAGGAAACAATGGAGGCCCATGGATTCTGGTCTGTTCGCACCGAATGGTGGCATTATAATTTTAAGGATGCCTCTCGGGATCCTGTGGCCAATTTTAGTTGGGAATGTCAGGATTCCTAGGTGTAGCGCTATGATGTTTAAACGATTATTATTTGGCATTGGGTTGATAGGCATAAACATGATGGCGCAAGATTTTCAACTGCCAATTTGGCCTACCGATAGTATTCCATTTCGAGTGCCGTCTTCAGAATCCGAATTGCAAGAGACCAATGGGATATTAAGGATTAGTCGTGTACAAATACCCACTATAGAGGTCTATCTGGCAAATGCCGAGAAAAATACCGGAAAAGCGGTCCTTATTTTACCTGGTGGAGGCTATCGCATTTTGGCCTACGAATGGGAAGGAACCGAATTTGCAAAATGGCTTGCAAGTGAGGGTATAACCGGGATAGTACTTAAGTATCGACTCCCGGTTTCAGAGTCTTTGGAAACACCCGCTTTAGTGCCGTTGGCAGACGCACAACGAGCCATGAGGGTTTGTAGAAATTTGGCCTTGGATTGGGGCATTCATACAAATAAAATCGGAGTAATGGGCTTTTCGGCTGGCGGGCATCTTGCAGCAACCTTAAGTACGCAATTTTCCCCCCAGATCTATTCGGTTGTAGATGATTTAGATAGCGTTAGCGCCCGACCAGACTTTTCAGCTTTAATTTATCCTGTTATTGCTTTTAATGGTACAGCCGTTCATCAAGGGTCCCGCGAAGCTTTACTTGGTCCTTATCCCTCTGAATTTTTGGTGGACTTTTTTTCGCCTCAAAAACAAATTACCTCCAATACTCCACCGGCATTTTTAGTGCATGCCCAAGACGATCAAGCGGTGCCTGCAGAAAATAGCCAACTGTATTATCAAAAGCTAATACAGGAAGGTATTTCTGCAAGCCTGCACCTGTTTCCCACTGGAGGACACGGTTTTGCCATGGCCCAGGAAATTCCCTATTTAAGTAGCTGGAAATATCTAATGTTGTCTTGGATTCAGCAACTTTAATTTTCGGTTCTTAAGGTATCAAAGGGATGATCCCAACCTTCTCTATACCCCCGTTTTAGCAATGCGGTAGCCTCGGGATCGCCGGGTATGCTCATAGAGGCAGCATCGTACCGCAACGGTCTGCCTAATTGCATGGATAAATTGGCTACAATACAACTGGCAGATGAGATATGCCCTTGTAAAATGTCAGAAAAAGGCAGTCCGCCGGTTTCGATAGCAGTCAAGAAATCCAGCATATGCCTTCTTGTTGCAGGAACCGCATTGAGTTCAATGTCTGGTTCGTTGATGTCTTCAGGATACAATTCCTTTTCGTACAAAACATCACTGTGCAGCCGTGGTCCGTCGCCTTGCGGATAAAAGTCCCACTGCATGGTGCTTCCGGCCAAAGTTCCCTTTTCGCCATAAATTTTAAAGGACCATGGATATTCTGGATCTGCCGGTGTGCCCCAACTGCGATGTTGCCAAACACAATTAAATTCGTCGAACTCAAATACTGCGGATTGGGTGTCTGCAATATTGGATTTACCTTCCTTTTGAATGTAAATACCACCTTCGGAACTGATGCGATTTGGCCAATCCAAGTCTAGCATCCATCGAACTGTATCTAACATGTGAACACACATATCGCCCATTATACCGTTGCCATACTCCATAAATGTGCGCCACCAGCGCTTATGGGGAAGTCCGTCGTAAGGCCGTAGAGGGGCCGGACCAGTCCACATTTCGTAATCTAGAAATTCTGGAACTTCTTGAATTGGTGGATTGCCATTGGCTCGCATATGGTAATAACAACAGAGCTCAACATGCCCAATTTTCCCTAAGAGTCCGGCATCTACTATTTTTTCTTTGGCTTCCTTTAAGTGTGGTGTACTGCGTCTTTGGGTGCCAATCTGAACCGTTTTACCGTATTTGCGGGCCGTAGAAAGGATAGCCTCTCCTTCCAAAACATCTACGGTGATTGGCTTTTGAAGATAGACATGACAGCCACTTTTAATGGCCTCGATAGCCGTTAGGGCATGCCAGTGATCGGGTGTTGCGATTAAAACCAAATCCAACTCTGTTTCTGCCAACATTTTGCGATAATCCTTGAATAATCTGGGACGCGCATTGGGCTGTCTTTGTTTAAGTTGTTCTGCTGCACCCTCTAGCATAATTCGGTCTACATCGCAGAGGGCTTTTACTTCAACCGGGGCTACTTGCATCAGTCGCCATAAATCCATTTTGCCATACCAGCCGGTCCCAATTAGGGCCACCTTCCAAGGCTTGTCCCGGTAGATTAAGTCCATGCCATAGGTGCCAAAGGAAGAAAGTAAAGTCAGGGCAGAGGCGCCTTTCATAAAGCGTCTGCGGTTAATGTTAAAATGAGGAGTTTCCATGAAGTTTTTGGTTGGTGTTAGGTTTCTTAAATATAAGAAATCTCCACTAAACTACTTCGGTTACAATAACTTTAAGAGATTCATCTAAAAGTTTAGCAAAAAAGAGATAGGAGTCTCCGCCCGGTTTTATGCCTGTTCTTTTGCGAATTTCGGCTACAGATTCCGGAAAATTTCGGGTGGTAATATTGGCTTTTTTAAAGGAAATATTTTTGACTTTGTAGGGCAGAATCTCCAAAACTTTAAAGCGTCTTCCGGGAAAATCAACCAGATTTTCGGAAGTGTACAAGTGGGTGTGTTCATGTAATTTTGAAACGCCATATCGACCACAAATAAGGTTATAAGGAGCGGCTTTCATAAGGGCTGCATGGGGCTCGTAGAGATAATTTAAAGGTACATCAAGGTCTCGAATGGCATTTTTTTCTTCCGAGGCTGTAAATTGAAAAGCCGGAAATGCTCCTAGGTCTATAGCTATCCGATTCACGGGACCTGCATATCCGGGTTGAACCCACCACAGCAATTCACGTACCTCGTTATTCACACCTACTATGTGTATTTCCCGGGTGCCCGGCAGCGAACGTAATCCCAATTCCAAATCCAGCATTGGAGAGGTTTTTACCAAAAGATTGTGGGTAACCTCAAATATCGACTCTAAATTTAAGGGTATGTTTGGAAGATAGTTTTCTAGATTCACAACTCTTCCCCCTTCGGCATTGCGTCTAGAAGGGTCGGCATAAATCCAGTCTACTCGAACTTTATTGGTAGCTAGAATCTGGAGGTAATCCAGGCCGGATATTATATGCAGACGGATGTTATTTCTTCCGAGCACTTCGAAATTGTGCCCGACTAGGGCTGCCAGTTCGGATTGTATTTCACAATATGTAATGGAATCTATTCGCAGACTGAAAAAGTAACTGTCTATTCCAAATCCCCCGGTGATATCGATTAGGTTTTTCCCAGATGTGAGGTTTGCCTTATACTTTGCTGTCAACTCAGAGGAACATTGCTCTAAACTTAATGCTGCCGGAAATAGAATTCCTGGGGTGGATTGCCAGGTAGGTAATTTTTGTTTCGTTTTTTGACGACCAGCTATTTGTTGAGCCAATTCTAGGGCCGTAACCTCTGGAAATGGACTTTTTTTCAGAGCTATAGCAGCTGGGGCTATGGATTGATTTTTACTTATATAGTCTTGAACCGCGTCAAGTAGTAAATTCAGATTCACTCTATTTTTATAAATTTTGTGTAAGTCGCTTCACTAAGCGATTTTCTGCTAAAAATTCTTTGAGAATAACTTTTATAACAGTGTATCCTGGCACTGCGATAATCAGGCCGGTAATTCCAAAAAGTAGACCTGCACAAAGGATGACTAAAAATATTTCCAAAGGATGCGATTTAACAGAGTTCGAGAAAATTATAGGCTGTGATAAGAAATTATCTACCAATTGACCAATGATCAATCCCAAAATTACCCAGCCTACATTGGGCAATATTACCGAACTAAAATCCGAACCGAGGTTACTGGTCATTGAAAGGATGATCATTAAAACAGCTCCTAATAGTGGGCCAACATAAGGTATAATATTAAAAAGGGCACATAAAAATGCGATTACCACCGCATCTTTAATTCCGATTAAAAGGAGGGCAATGGTATAAATGGTAAACAAAACAAGTACTTGAAGAATTAGGCCTAAAAAATAGCGAGAGAGCAGGGTTTTAATTTTTTGGATGGATTTAAGTATACCAGGGCCACTTTTCTCGGGGACTATTAGTAACAAACTACGCTGTAATAAATAACTGTCCTTGAGAAAGAAGAAGGTAATAAATAGCACAGAAAAAAGTCCAATACTTACACTGGTCAACAAAGACATGAGCCCGTTTAGTAAATTGGGAATAAAACCAATATCTAAGCCACTGAGCAATGTCTTTTCGAAGTTGGATTGTCGAAAAATTTCTTTTATCTCTTGGGTAGAAGTGCCAAAATAAGCGGTGATCTCAAGGTATAGGCTGCCAAGGTTTGATTTTAAATTTTCGCGGTCCAACAAGGAGAGGTTTTTTCCTTGTTCACGAAGCAAAGGAATAAATAGCGAGGCAATCCCTGCGAGAATACTTAGCAGCAATAAAATCACAGTTAGTACTGCCAAATTATTTGGAAATTTTAGTCGCTTACATAAAAAGACAAGAATGGGTCTGCCGATTAAGGCCAGTATTGCAGCAATTACGATATAAGCTATAACCGAACGAACAACGTAGATAAAATAACATCCAATCACTATGGCTGCGATAATTAAAACAGCTCTAACAATACCTTGAGAAATGATTTTTGATGTCATGGCTTAGTTGTTAAAGGCATAATTCAAAATATTCGCACCCATTTTAAGTGCAAGTTGTCGAATTTCTTCCGGGTCGTTATGAACCTCAAGGTCTTCCCATCCGTCTCCCAAATCACTCTCGAGGGTAAGGAGTAAGACCAATCGATCTGCTTCAAAAAAACCCAGAGCCTGAGGGCGCTGTCCGTCGTGTTCGTGAATTTTAGGCAAGCCTTCTTTAAATGGGAAAGGACCTTGAAAGATTGCATGATCTTTTCCCAACTCAACAAGCTCCTTGTCTGGAAAAATTTTCGGTAATTCGTTTTTTAGAAATTGAGCCATGCCGTAATTGTCGTCGATGTGCAGGAAGCCTCCCCCAATCAAATAATTCCGAAGATTCTTGGCCTCTGACTCACTAAAGAACACATTGCCGTGTCCGGTCATGTGAACAAAGGGGTATTGGAATATTTCAGTTCCTCCAACAGGAACCGTTTTGGGTTTAGTCGAAATATTAGATCCTAGATTTTTATTACAGAAATCTATGAGATTTGTGAGCGCTGTAGGGTTTGCGTACCAGTCGCCACCGCCACTATACTTTAAAAGGGCAATTTCCTGAGCTTGTATTCCGCTCATCCAAAACAGCAGCACGGTAAACAAATGTTTATTTGTTAACATGAAGAATTACAAGTTTCCTAAAGTTAAAAATTTCAATTCACTTTACCAGTGAATGCCTTTAGAATTGGTTAATCAGGTTAAGGGCGGCAGAAGCAGTGATGGCCGCTGTTTCTGTTCTAAGTCTATGATTTCCAAGCGCTACAGGTACAAATTTCCGCTGCAAGGCAGCTGCTATTTCGTCTTTTGTGAAATCGCCCTCAGGTCCTATTAAAATTACGGTATCCTTTCCTGCTTGAGCATGTTGCATTAAATGTTTCTTTTGCTCAGGTTCACAATGGGCTATATAGCGTTGTTCGGGTAATTCCATTCCAATGAAATCAGTAAAGGTCGTTGGCGGGCTGAGCACAGGTAGCCAAGTTTGCAAACTTTGTTTCATGGCTTCCTGAATTACTCTTTGCAGGCGATCTTCCGGGAGTGTTTGTCTTTCGGAACGCTCACATATAAGAGGTATAAAGCGAGTAATTCCAATTTCCGTCGCTTTTTCCAATAACCATTGAAAACGTTCAATTCTTTTGGTTGGAGCCACGGCGAGTAGAAAGGAGACCTCAGGTTTTGGGGTAGAGCTATATTCCAATACCTGTACAGTGCATTTTTTTGGATTTGCCTCTAAAATTACAGTCTTAAAAAGTTGACCTCGCCCATTGGTGATATGCAGCTGTGCTCCGGATTGTTTTCGAAGTACCTTAACGATATGCCTACCCTCTTCAGGTTCAAGGGTAAACTGTTTGCAACCTTCATGCACATTAGGATTGTAAAAAAAATTCATAATCTTGAATTTAAATAGGAATCAATGCATTAAACAGCCCCAAAGACATGGAATTATGTGCCTATTTGATACCTGGCGTTTGCCGTAACACTTAAATCTGTAATTCGATTATCCAGAAATTTAAAATACCCTGCAATACCAATCATTCCGGCATTGTCCGTGCAGTATTCAAAGGGTGGTATATAGGTGGTCCACCCCAGAGATGATTCTGCCTCTTGCAGCGCTTTACGTATGCCGGAATTGGCTGCAACACCCCCACCTATTGCAATATGTTTAACGCCTGTTTTTTTAACCGCTTGCTTTAATTTCTGCATAAGAATGCGAATAATGGTATGCTGTAATGAGGCGCAAATGTTGTTGAGCTCTACATGAATAAATTCGGGATTTTTCTTGGTTTCCCGTTCCAAAAAGTATAAAAAACTTGTTTTTAAACCACTAAAACTGAAATTTAATTCAGGAGCCTTAGGTATTGGGAAGGCGTACTTTAATGGATTTCCAAGTTGCGCATGCTTATCGATTAAGGGGCCGCCGGGGTATGTAAGGCCCAAGAGTTTTGCGCTTTTGTCGAAGGCTTCTCCTACGGCGTCGTCTAGGGTTTCCCCCAAAACTTCCATTTTAAAATAATCCTTGACCAAAACCAACTGCGTATGTCCCCCGCTGATGGTCATGGCTAGGAAGGGAAATGGAGGTGGATCATAGTTGGGCCGTTCAATAAAATGCGCAAGGATATGCGCCTCCATATGGTTTACATCGATTAATGGTATGCCCAATCCAAGAGCCATAGATTTGGCAAAAGAGGTTCCAACCAATAATGATCCAAGTAAACCCGGACCTCGTGTAAAAGCTATGGCATTGAGCAGTTTTTTGTCGATATTTGCCTTGGCCAGTGCTTGGTGAACAAGAGGTACAATGTGTTGCTGGTGCGCCCGTGATGCCAACTCCGGAACAACCCCCCCGTAAGCCTCGTGAATACGTTGGGTAGCTACCACATTGCTCAGCGGTTTGGAGTCACATAGCACAGCTGCCGAAGTATCGTCACAAGAAGATTCTATAGCTAGTATGTAGATATTTTTCTGATTCAATCGGTGGTCTGGATCAATAATTGTTGTGCAAAGGTAAAACAATAGCTCCTATCAGAAAACTTCGCAAAATAGTGCTTCGGGTCCTTTTGGGGATACTAATAACTGCAGTTATTAGTACGGCAGTGCTGTCGCTTTCCAGAGTACAAACGTATTTGGGAAAATTGGCCACTGACAATCTCAATGCCACCTTTGGAACTAATATTCAGATCGGTAAGGTACAGTTGTCATTTTTGACGTGGGACATAGCCTTAAAAGATATTTTTATCGAAGATTATCAGCGCGACACGCTTGCGCAAATTGGGAGGCTTAACACATCTATTTTGGGGGTTAAGGACTTATTGAATGGCAAACTTCAATTTGGTCAGGTACAGGTCGATCAGTTGTTTCTAAAAATGACTACCTATCCCAATGCGCCCGATACCAATCTGGGTATTTTCATAGATAAATTGGATGATGGTCAACCTCGAGAACCCGGGACCGATCCATTTTTCCTTAATGCTGAAGGACTCAAGATTGAAAACAGCCGGTTTTCATTGAGAGACGAAAACGAACCCAATCCGCAAATATTAAACTTTAGTAATCTCAATATCGAAGCTGCGGACTTTAATGTCCTGGGACCCGAGGTTTGGACTGAGATTCAAGCTTTGTCTTTTCACAGTTCACGTGGATTTCAGGTGCTCGATTTAAAAACTGCTTTTCGGTATACCCCGGAGCAAATGCAGTTCAAGCAATTAAGCTTAGTTACAGATGAATCTGCCTTGGAAGGGGAATTGATATTCGATTATAAGCGGGAGGACCTGCCATTTTTTACCGATCGGGTGCAGTTGTCTGCACGGTTCATAAATTCTCGCCTTGGATTGTCCGATATTAATCGATTCTATTCCGGTTTCGGTCAAGAAAAATCAGCTTCCATAAAGGCCGAATTTAAGGGAACCCTGAATGCACTATCGGTTCGTAATTTAGAATTGAGCACGGATGTTACACAATTGCGAGGGAATTTTAAATTTTTCAACATGTTTGGAAAATCACCCTTCAATATGGAGGGCGAGGTAAATGAACTAAAAACCTCCTACGACCAATTAAGAAGTCTTATGCCTGAAATCCTCGGAGGTAATTTGCCGAATGAATTGAAATATTTGGGATTTTTTGGTTTAAAGGGCAATCTTAAGCTAAGCGAGGCGAGTCTCCAAACGCATGTTAACTTAAAATCTCATACGGGTAGTGCCACAGCCAATTTATCTATTGAACAGTATTCGGATTTAAACCGGGCGAATTACAAAGGTGATATTGTATTGGAGGCCTTCGATTTAAAATCATTTTTGCCGGATTCGGATTTGGGACCAACTTCGCTAAATGTCAATGTGGAAGGTCAGGGATTTACGAGCGAAAATCTCAATGTTGAGGTCATTGGCGACATATCAAAATTCACCTACCGGAATTACGTTTATACAGATTTAGATGTTTCCGGAATCCTTAAGGATCAGTTATTCGATGGCTCATTGAATGGAAAGGATCCCAATTTGATTTTTAATTTTAAGGGGTTGGCTGATTTTGGAAGTATTCCAAATTCTTTTGATTTTGTGGTTTCTATTGATCGTGCAGATTTATTTAAGACGGGATTTGTCTCGGATTCCATTGCTGTTTTTAGTGGCGATCTGTCAATGAATGTTTTAGGAGATGATTTGGATTCTTTTGAGGGAGGCGTGAAGTTTAATAAGACCAAATATACCAACCCCTTAAACACCTATTATTTCGATGATTTTCAGATTACCTCCGCATTTGAATCGGATTCGATACGCACAATTACTATAAATTCTCCTGATATCATTAACGGTAAACTAAGTGGTAGCTTTAAATTGGGTGAATTGGGGAAGATGGTTCAAAATGCCATGGGAAGCATTTATACCAATTATAAGCCCTACAAAATAGCCGATAATCAAGAAGTTAATTTCAATTTTAGAATTTACAATAAAATTATAGAGTTGTTTTTTCCAGGAATTTCATTTGAAGCCAATACCTATATCCGCGGTGAAATTCAGTCCGACGTTCAAAATTTTAAATTGAATTTTCGTTCCCCAGGGATTGCTGCTTTTGGCAATCAATTTAAGGAGGTCGAAATTCGTGTAGACAATCAGAACCCTTTATTCAATACGTATGTTGCAATGGCCGATATTCAAACAGCCTACTACGACATAAATAATTTTGAACTGATAAATACCACTTTAAATGACACGTTATTTTTCCGAACAGAATTTAAAGGAGGCCCCACTGGAAAGGATTTTTATAATCTGAATTTTTATCACACCTTCAACGCTGAAAACAAATCCGTAATAGGTTTAAAGAAATCCGACCTGAGCTTCAAAGGAAATCCCTGGTACATTAATCCAGAAGGTAATTCCAGAAATAAGATAACCTTCGATAGGCGCTTAGACAGTATTGAAATAGAAGAGTTTGTGATGTCTCATGCCAACCGTGAAGTGATTGCACTTCGGGGAATGCTTGCAGATTCAACCTATAAGAATATCGCGCTGGAATTTAAGTCAGTAGCATTGGACAAAATAACCCCGGAATTAGACAGCTTGGCTCTTGGGGGGCAATTGAACGGGTTGTTAAATGTGCGGCAGGACAACGGAACCTATTTGCCGGCCGGAAATTTGCAGATTTCAAATTTCACCCTCAACAACTTCAATTTTGGGGACTTGGATTTTGGAATAGTTGGCAATAATGATCTTAGCGAGTTTTCCGTTAATACCCAAATTACCAAAAATAACAGGGAAATCTTTTCGGTTATCGGTACTGTTTCCAATCAACAGAACACCCCTCAGGCGCGTTTAACGGCCAGTTTCTACGATTTTGATCTCGAGCCTTTTAGTCCGTTGGGAGATGGTGTTATAGATAAAATCCGGGGTAGAGTCGAAGGCTCAGCTCTAATTCTGGGAAATCTTACAAACCCTAATATTACGGGTGCGTTGGTGCTGCGAGACGCAGGATTTGGAATTCCGTACCTCAATGTTAATTATGGCTTTGGACCAGTGGCCAATGTTGGTTTAAATAACCAAAGTTTCAATTTTCAGAACGTGAGATTACGAGATGAATTAGAAGGGACAACAGCCATACTCGATGGGGCCATTACCCATAAGTATTTTGCGGATTGGCGACTCGATTTAAAGGTAGACACCCAAAATCAACGGTTTATGATTTTGAACACCGACTTCGATGAGGAAGAATTGTATTACGGTAAGGCTTTTGCCGTTGGCACGGGTTTGATTTATGGACCGACTACATCCCTTAACATTGAATTTGAAGGTACAACTGGCAAAGGAACTTCGTTGAAAATCCCAATTAGCGATGTGGCTTCGTTGGGAGATTACAGTTTTATTAACTTTATTGAAAGGAATCAGAGCCAGATATTGGACGAGGAAGAAAACCTGAATGATTACCAGGGCTTAGAGCTCAAATTTGATTTGGATGTAACCCCGGATGCGGAAGTAGAAATTGTAATTGACCAACAAACCGGAAGTGCCCTGAAAGGCACTGGCGTAGGATTGATTTTTATGGAAATCAACACCAATGGTAAGTTCAATATGTGGGGTGATTTTGTGGCAGTTACCGGTCAGTATCGTTACAAATATGGAGGCATCTTGGATAAAACTTTTAAAGTAAAGCCAGGAGGGACTATCAATTGGGATGGCGATCCCCTGGCAGCTCAGCTCGATCTTGAGGCGGTCTATTCCTTAAATGCAAATCCTGCACCGCTTTTGGAAGATGTAAGATATGCCCGAAGCCTCCCGACAGAAGTTGTGGTAAGGCTTACCGGTGAATTGGAGCAGCCCACCATTGATTTTAATATTGAATTTCCCGGAACTAGTTCCATAGTACAATCAGAATTGGAATATCGGTTGCAGGATCCTACTGTGGAAGAACGCAATGCCATTTTTTTGCTCGCCCAAGGTACTTTCGTAAATGAAAATACAGGACTTAACCAGCAAGCGGTAACCGGAAATTTATTACAAACCGCTACCTCGGGGTTGTTTAACCAAGTATTGGGCTCAGATAGTGAAAAGCTGAATTTAGGTGTTTCATACGAAGCGGGTTATGTTAGTCCCAATACCGCAGTGGATTTGCAAGACCGCATTGGCGTAACAGTTAGAACCCAAATAAGTGATAGGATTTTATTCAATGGGCGTTTTGGTGTTCCTATTGGGGGCGTCACTGAATCTGCAGTAGCAGGTGATGCCGAGGTACAATTATTATTAAACGAACAAGGAACACTAAGTATGCGAATTTTTAACCGGCAGAACGATGTTCAACAGTTCCTAACCGATCAGCAAGGATATACTCAAGGGGTAGGGCTATCCTACGAAGTTGATTTCAATAGTTTTAGGGAACTCTTGAGATATTTGATGGGTACGCGCAGGTAAGGATAAAAAAGCCATGCAAGAATCGTTATTGAATATCTGCTATGTTTGTTTGCATTGGTTATTGCTTCAAAGTTGTTGTATTCCGCTAAAGGATTTATAAATCCGTTATGAAATGGATTTTCTGAGTGCTCTTTATATAAATTCCTGAGGGTCCGATGTGTTAATTAACTGAAGTTTTTTAATTTTGCCACTCGAATTTTCTTCATGGACCAACCGATTTCAAAGATTGCTGTACTCACCTCGGGTGGAGATTCCCCTGGAATGAACGCCGCAATCCGAGCCGTAGTGCGAACTTGCTCCTATTTGAACGTAGAATGTGTAGGAGTTTATAGAGGGTATCAGGGAATGATCGAGGGAGATTTTCTTCCTATGAATGCCCGGAGTGTTAACAACATCATCAACAAAGGCGGTACCATCTTAAAATCTGCCAGATGTGATGAATTCAGAACGCCTGAAGGCCGTAAAAAGGCCTACGATCAGCTGCTAAAAGCGGGTATTTCCGGTTTTATCGTTATAGGCGGAGACGGGAGTTTTACTGGAGCAACCACATTCAATAAGGAATTTGGATTTCCTGTAATTGGAATTCCAGGTACCATCGACAATGATATCTTAGGTACCAGATATACCTTGGGCTTCGATACGGCTTTAAATACGGTAGTTGAGGCTATTGATAAAATTAGAGATACGGCAAGCTCACACAACCGCTTGTTTTTTGTAGAGGTCATGGGGAGAGACGTGGGTCATATTGCCTTAAATGCAGGGGTTGCAGCTGGAGCCGAAGAAATTCTCATACCCGAAGAAAATTTGGGCCTAGAGCGGTTATTGGAATCCTTAAAGCGGAGTAAAAAATCAGGTAAATCTTCAAGTATTGTTGTAGTTGCCGAAGGAGATAAGACCGGAAAGAACGTGTTCGAACTCAAAGAGTATGTAGAAGAGCACTTGCCCATTTACGATGTTCGAGTTTCCGTTTTGGGGCATATGCAGCGCGGAGGTGCACCTACTGCTTTCGACCGTGTTTTGGCGAGTAGAATGGGGGTTAAGGCGGTGGAATCAATTTTAGAAGGTAAAACAAATTTAATGGTAGGAATAATTGACAACGAGATTGTTCTTACGCCTATTGAAGAAGCAATAAAAGGACATACAGAAATTGATCGGGAGCTGATTCGGGTTTCCGACATCATGACAGTTTAACATAAAAAAAAGCTTAAAAATGGCAGCATTGCGAATTGGAATTAACGGTTTTGGAAGAATTGGACGAATGGTCTTTAGGGCGTCTGTTGAGCGCGAAGATGTAGAAGTTGTCGCAATAAACGATCTTCTGGAATTGGACCACCTGGTGTACTTACTTAAGTACGATTCTGTTCATGGAAATTTTAAAGGAACTGTTGAAATTAAAGATAACAACCTGGTTGTTAACGGAAAAACAGTTCGAATCACAGCAGAAAAGGACCCGGCTAGCATTAAATGGGATGCCGCAGGTGCCGATGTGGTTGCAGAATGTACCGGTATTTTTACGACCCTTTCTATGGCCCAAAAGCATATCGATGGTGGCGCCAAAAAAGTAGTTATTTCTGCACCTTCTGCAGATGCCCCAATGTTTGTGATGGGTGTTAATCATTTGGATGCAAAAGCTTCAGATCATATTGTATCTAATGCCAGTTGTACCACAAACTGTTTGGCACCAATAGCTAAAGTTTTACACGATAATTTTGGTATTGCTGAAGCATTGATGACTACAGTACATGCTACTACAGCTACACAAATGACGGTAGATGGTCCTTCTCGGAAAGATTTCCGCGGTGGGAGAAGTGCACTGTTGAATATTATCCCAGCGGCTACCGGTGCGGCTAAAGCAGTAACCAAAGTAATTCCTTCTCTACAAGGTAAATTAACCGGTATGGCATTCCGGGTTCCAACAGCCGATGTATCTGTAGTGGACCTAACGGTTAAATTGGAAAAAGAAACTTCTTACGAAGGAATAAAAAATGCAATGAAAGCAGCCTCGGAGGGCGCTCTTAAGGGTATATTGGGATACACCGAGGATTTGGTAGTGTCTCAAGATTTTATTGGCGATGCCCGGACCAGTATTTTTGATGCAGACGCCGGTATTGAACTCAATAGCACCTTCTTTAAAGTGGTATCTTGGTACGATAATGAGGCCGGATACTCCAACAAGCTAATTGATTTGGCTTCGCACGTGAGTAAATTATAAGTTCAAAAATGAATGAATTTAAACTTTCCCGTTCTCCTAGTTGAAGGAGTACGGGAAAGTTTTTCTTAGACCAACCATAGCATATGATACTAATTACTGACAGCGGTGCAACTAAAGCAGATTGGATTGCCCTAAATGAGAAGGGCGAACAAGTATTTATGACCCAAACGCTGGGATTGAGCCCCGAGGTATTGACGCGTGAGGTTATTGAAGAGCGCTTGGCCAATAATTTTGAGTTGGCACAAAATGCCGCAGAAATTAAACGACTTCATTTTTACGGTGCTGGTTGCGGAACCGATAGAATGCGGAAGTTTTTAAAGGAAATTTTTCAGAATTTCTTCCCAAATGCCAAAATAGACGTAAAGGAAGATACCTATGCTGCAATCTATGCAACCACAAAAATTGGACAACAGGGTATTGTTAGTATTTTGGGAACCGGTTCCAATTGTAGCTATTACGATGGATATCAACTCTTTCAAAAAGTAACCTCCTTGGGTTATATTCTAATGGATGATGGAAGTGGAAATTTCTTTGGGCGTAAGTTAGTGAGAGACTTTTACTACCATAAAATGCCACAGGACTTGGGAATATTGTTCGAAAAGGAATACAATCTGGAGGCCGATGCCATAAAAGAAAATCTATACAAAAAACCGAATCCCAACACGTATCTGGCTACTTTTGCCCGCTTTATTGTTGAGCATAAAGACCACCCGTATTGTAAGGGAGTTATAGATAAGGGGTTTCAGCAGTTTGTAAACAATCATATTATGCAATTTGAATTGGCCACCAAAGTGCCGGTTCACTTTGTAGGTAGTATTGCTTATTATTTGCAGGATGAATTAAAATCTGTGATTGCCAGAAACGATTTGGTAATGGGGGTGATTCGTCAGCGACCTATAGACGGTTTAATGGAGTTTCACAGAGACACCCTTTAAAATAAAAAAAACGGGCCCCTTTGGGCCCGTTTTTTTTTTCACAAAAGATTTGAAATCGAAACCTGTTCTTTGAAATTATAAAATTAGCTTGAATTGGTGACGATAGTAAAGAAGTTTTAGATTGTGTGCCATAGATTCCTTAATGGCGCACAGCAATCACTGAAATCTCTACGTTTACAAATTTGGGCAAGTTTGCAACCTCTACCGTTTCCCGGGCCGGAGCCGATTCTACATTGAAATATGCGCCATAAACGGCGTTTATTTGAGCAAATTGATGCATGTCTTTAACGAAAATGCTAGCTTTTACCACGTTTTCAAAATCCATATCTGCGGCACGTAGCACGGCTTCAAGATTTTGCATTACTACCTTGGTTTCCTCTTCAATACTGCCAGAAATTAATTTACCCGTTTCTGCATCTAATGCAATCTGACCCGAAACATAAAGTGTATCTCCGGCTAAAATGGCCTGATTGTAAGGTCCAATAGGGGCTGGTGCTAAAGGGGTTTTAATAACTTTTTTCATGTCGTTAATTAAAGTTAGAACGTTGACTCCGACTTTCCCATTTCAAATCCTTTAACATGCTGGCCTTGATTCCTATAAAAAAGTACCAGCGTTCGTATTGGCCAAATGGAGTCCAATCAAAATTCAAGTGAAAACTTTTTAAATCTCTTGCGAATCGCAATTGTGTGATACCGAATCCATTACGAACGAAATCGTAGGAAGAAGAAATTCCAAGGTCCCATCTTGGAGATAATTCAATGTTTCCGGAAAACATTAATACGTGATTGGTAAGTTCACCATCACGATTGGTATTGGTGTAATTTGCTGCGTATTGCAGGCGTAAATCCCAAGGAATTTTTGAGCTCCAGGCCGGGTTTTTTACATCGTCTTCGTTTCTGCCATCAAAGCTGCTTCGATTTAAATTGTCTGCCCGACCAAACAAATCATCGGTACGCCCACCGCTGGAAGCCACATAATTTTCTCCATTGTACGGATCGTCTTCTTTGGTTTCTTTGTCTTCTTCGTCTTCCTTTGTGAAATCTTTACTGCTTAAATTATAGCTTATATTTAATCGGGCATTGGTCAATCTTAATAGCCCACCGCCACTTTCGATGTTAAAGGTGTTTATGCGTCGACCATTTCCATCTATGGCATAGGGATCTAAATTCGCTCCGAAATTAACGGACATTTTATTGTTCAAAAGATTTGTTCCTCCGGTAAGGCTGAGCGGACTAAGCTTTAATGAATCGGCCTCCATATTGTAGCTAGTACTGATATTGAAACTGTTGAGCAAAAAAATCTTTTTGGGTTCAGTTTTAGTGGAGTCCCGGTCTCTAACTTTTGCCTCTAAGGTATTGGCAATACTAAAGGACATTGCGCTTGATTGTCCCTGTCTTGGCGTGCCGTACAATGTGTTTTGAAATCTGGTGTAATAAATATTTTGTCCGGTAGTTTCATTTACAAGTTCCTCGTAATATTGGTCGAATGAGGGTGCCCAACCGTAGCTCACGCTTGGTCGTACTACGTGACGAATCGCTTGTAATTTCCGATTCTCTCCACGGTTAAAAGTACCGTATAACGTGGTTCCCATACTCGCGCTTAGGCTGTACTGATTGAAGCGATCAAAACCGCTTATTGTATCGGTTACCACTTGGCCATTCTCATCGTATCGCTTATTATAGGTGTCCCAGGTCCAAATATCTTCATAAGTACCACCTGCCGATACGCTAAAATATTTAGCTACTTTAAAATTGGTAGATAACGGAATACGGTGTCTGGCTCCCATTTTGGAATCGTCGAACATCCGTCCCGTTAAGAAATCTTCCGAATTTGTCTTTATACTATTACGGGCATTTACGTCGTATTGTAAGTTTATGTTTTGTATAGCTCCTTTTTTAATACCTTCTCGTTTTGCAAATGGAAAAATACGCTCCATACTGCCTTGGAATGTTGGCAAAGTAACGTCTACGGCATCGGTATTTGTATTCTGATTGTGTGTGGCAGTGAGACTCATGTTTACCGAGGGATATGCCGGAAACGTTTTTGAATAAGAGATAGACGAAGACAGGTTATTTACTTGTGTGTTTGGCAGGTTTTGTTGTACCAAGGAATTACGATAATACTGGCTACTACCAAGGTTTACCGATGCCGAAAACCGGGAATTTGGATTTGCTTTGGCATCTTGACTGTGGCTCATTTGAATGTTGTAGATCGTGCTACGTGAATAGTCGTCGAAGCCTTTTTGGCTGCGCACCAAATTTTCGAACCTAAAGTTTAGATTACCTCTAAATTTATAACGTTTTGCATACACGGATTGTGCCCTAAATCCATAACTTCCGTTTGCGTATAAATCTCCCGTAAAAGTTAAATCAACGTAATCACTTATGGGTAAATAATACCCTCCATTCTGAAGAAAATAGCCGCGGTTAGGGTCATTACCAAAGGTAGGCATCATAACTCCTGCCGAACGGCCTGTGGTTAATGGGAAATACGCAAAAGGCAATGAAATTGGAGTAGGAACATCTACGATGTATAAATTACTTAACCCTGCTATAACCTTTTTTCCCGGTACAAACTTTGCTTTTCGAACACGAATGTAGTAATCCGGATCCAATGTGTCTTTTGAGGTGGTAATCTTGCCTTCGCTCATAAAATACACCGAGTCATTTTCTTTTTTGGTACGTTGGGCGTACACTTTCATTGCTTCCGAACCCAAACTTCCGAGCCCTGCACTTTGCTCTGTTCGCGAATTCCAGATAATGGCCTTTTCGGTGTCGAAATTGAAGCGAATGGAGTCGGGTGTAACTTCATTACTACTTTGTTTAAAAAAAGGTAGTTGAGAGTAATTTCCCAAGGTATCTCTTACCCTTCCTGCGTATACCTCGTTTTGCACATAATCCAGCACGATGATGCCGGCTTTTAGTTCTGTGTCCTGGTACAGAATTTCGGCTTGATCGTAAAGATCAATTTTATGGTTTACCTTACTGATTCTGAGGGAATCTTTGGCCTTGTATTTTACTTGGTCTTGAAGCGCACCGGGAGCAGGTTTAATAGAATCTTTTTTGGTGCTGGGCAGGTCCATATGCAAGATCTTTAACATATTGGATAAGGGGGGTGCCTGTAGACTGTCTCCCAATTTTTTAATAGGCATAACAGGTAAAACCACCTCTTGAGCGGTACCTATTCCTGCTAAAATCAGGAACATGAAGCAGAAAACACTGAGGCGCTTATTGGCTAGCAAGGCTATAAATCCTATTTTTGTATGCTTAGGCATTGGAAACAGGGTTCAAACTTACATATTTTCCCGCTCCCAAATGCAATGGACGTTAATTTTAACCCATTCAAATAAATGATTAATTCGGTTTCCATGGCCTTAGATAAGGCCGTTTTATCTGGGTTATTGCTTTTTTTTTGCAACACACTTGAAAGTCAGAATTTACCTACATCTAACAATGGCAATTCGGACTTTACCGTTGTCCTGGATGCTGGGCATGGAGGTTTTGATCCCGGAAATTTGGGAAATGGATATCTCGAAAAGGAAATCACACTTAACATTGTGAAGGAAGTTGGGAGGCAGTTGGCAAATTCACCGGGCATTAAGGTGGTTTACACTCGCGAAAGCGACACCTTCATAGATCTATACGTGCGAGGACAGATTGCAAATAAAGCAAAGGCAGATTTATTTGTTTCGGTGCATTGTGATGCACATAATTCTTCGGCACAGGGTGCAGGGACATTTGTGTTAGGCCTGCATGCAAACCAACAAAATTTTGAGATCGCAAAAAAGGAAAATTCTGTAATCTATTTAGAAGATGATTACGAAACTCGATATGCCGATTACGATATTAACTCACCCGAATCGGTAATCGGTTTAACGATAATGCAGGAAGAGTTTTTAGATCAAAGCATTCAATTTGCAAAATTGGTTCAAGATGAGCTTGCCGGCGAACTCAGTCGTACGGATCGTAAAGTAAAACAAGCAGGATTTATTGTACTGCATCAGACCTTTATGCCAAGTGCATTGATTGAAACCGGATTTTTAACAAACAGGAACGAAGGAGCCTATCTCAATTCAATACAAGGGCAACGCGACATGGGTAGGGGTATTGCCAATGCAATTATTGCCTATCGGAACGGAGTTCGGCCGGTACCACAGACTGCAAACCAAGGCAAGGCCCAGCCCACATCGGCGGCAGGTGGGGTGGCAAATGGCGTGGCAAATGAGAAAACACCTAATGAACAAGAGGTTGTTCAGGTGTCAAAACAAATTACGTCTGAAAATCTTCCAAAAAAGGAAGCATCGGCAACGCCTATAAAATTGAATAACCCACAAGAAAAGGATCGTAAGGAGCAGGCTGAAGCGCAAACGAACGTTTTTTTCCGGATTCAACTCCTGGCCTTAAGTAAAGCACCAACCTTTAAAGAACCCGAATTTGAAGGATTACCATTTTTGGCCGTTGAGTCTTACAATAAGATTTTTCGAGTGCTTTTTGGAAATACTGCCAACTACGAAGAGGCCCAGCGGTTAAAAGTTTTTGCCGTTCAGAAAGGTTTTGCCGGCGCATATATTGTAGCGTATAAAGACGGAAATCGAGTTCAGGTTTCTGATGTACTTCCAAAATAATAGCGATGATTACCCCCCAAAAAATTCCTAATTTTGTGTAACTAAAAACTATTGCTTTTGAAATTTTCAAGGGAAATTAAAACCGGAGTAATTGTAATAGGCGGGATTCTTCTTTTTATTCTTGGTTTTTCGTACTTAAAATCTTCGCCTTTATTCGACAATAGCCGCACATTCTTTGTTGTATACGATCACGTAGGAGGACTGCAGCCCGGTACTCAGGTCAGCATCAACGGCTATACTGTTGGTAAGGTAAATGGCATTAAATTTAAAGATGCTTCAGGTAGGTTGTTGGTCACCTTTTCTGTTGATAAGGCCTTTGATTTTTCCCAAAACAGTTTGGCTGAACTTTATGATACCGGAATTATTGGTGGTAAAGGAATCCAAATTCAGCCTGTTTTTGACAATGCACCTAACGCAAAAGATGGGGATACTCTAAAGGCAAGTATACGTCCGGGACTAACTGAATTGGTTCAGGATAAACTAACGCCGCTTCAACTCAAAGTCGAAGAGGCAATTACCAATGCGGATTCTCTCCTATTCAATGTCAATCAGGTTTTAGATGCCAATACACGAATCGAATTAAGATCAAGTATCTCTGGACTGAACGAATTAGTGCAACATCTCGCTGCTGCATCTGCAAAAATTAACGGCCTAATGGACCGTAACCAACAGCAGATAGATAGTATGGTTTTCAATTTTAATCACATAACCGAGAATTTTTCTGGGCTGTCCGATTCTTTAAATAGTGTCGGTTTTGGGCAAATGGCGAAAAGCCTGGAAAAAACGCTCGAAAATTTAAATTCAATAACTTCCACTCTGGAGAAGGGTAATGGCTCTTTGGGTAAATTGATTCAGGATCCGGGGCTTTATCAGCAATTGGAGGCTTCTTCTAGGCAACTCAATCTATTGCTTCAGGATTTTAGGTTAAATCCCAAACGCTATGTAAACGTTTCGGTTTTCGGTAAAAAGCAAAAAGAATATACCCTTCCGGAAACAGATCCGGCAGCGGCTCAAGACTCTTTGCAATGATAGACGTGATCCCTAATATTATTTTTGTTCTGGCTTTGGCCCTTGGGATTGGCAACTTTGCGCGCAATATTAAAAAGCTAATCCGGAATATAAAATTGGGTAAGCCTCAGAAGCCCGATGATTTCCGCTCTCAAAGGTGGAGAAATATGTTGCGCATGGCCATAGGACAACAAAAAATGATAAAAAGGCCGGTGTCTGGAGTGCTTCATATTCTGGTGTATATAGGTTTTATTATTATTAACCTAGAGGTTTTGGAAATAGTACTGGACGGCATTTTTGGAACGCACAGGATTTTCGCATTTCTTGGCCTGTTTTATAATAGCCTTATTGCCGCGTTTGAAATATTAGCTTTACTGGTAATTCTTGCAGTTTTAGGGTTTTGGGCAAGGCGTCATATTTTAAACTTATCTCGTTTCCAAAAACCCGAAATGCAGGGTTGGCCAAAGCGAGACGCCGATTGGATTCTTTATATTGAGTTTCTGCTCATGGGCCTGTTTTTAATAATGAATGCGGCGGATTTCACATTGCAACAGGCGGGTGTGGCACATTATTTTCAGGCCGGCTCCTTCCCTGTAAGTGGGTATTTGGCAATGGCCTTAAACGGTTGGCAAACTTCTAATCTGATCTTGCTGGAACGTGTTACCTGGTGGTTGCATATTTTGGGCATTTTATTTTTTCTTAACTACCTCTATTACAGTAAACATTTGCATATTTTACTAGCTTTTCCCAATACTTTTTGGGGAAAGGTAGGCCCTTCGGGAGCTTTGGATAACCTTGATGCAGTTCGCAGTGAGGTAGCGTTAATGATGAACCCCAATGCCGATCCTTTTGCTCCTGCCCATGATAATACTGGGATTCCAGAGAAATTCGGAGCTTCGGATGTTATGGACTTAAATCGGGTGCAATTGTTGAATGCCTATACGTGTACGGAATGTGGTCGTTGCACGAGCGAGTGTCCGGCAAATCTTACGGGTAAAAAGCTTTCTCCCAGAGGTATTATGATGGCGACCCGAGATCGGCTCGAAGAGGTTGGCCGCAATTTGGATCAAAATGCCGGCGTATGGAAATCCGATGGAAAGCAGCTGTTAGACGATTACATTAGCCGAGAAGAAATTTGGGCTTGTACAACGTG
The DNA here is from genome assembly GCA_046047415.1 of Bacteroidota bacterium. Lineage (GTDB taxonomy): Bacteria > Bacteroidota > Bacteroidia > Flavobacteriales > Flavobacteriaceae > Robiginitalea. The sequence continues at coordinate 14,352 of JBJOHX010000038.1, read as the reverse complement.
CAATGCGTGTACAGAGGCTTGTCCTGTTAGCATTGATCCGCTAGGTATTATTCTGGAAATGAGACGATTTTTGGTAATGGAGCAATCGGCAGCCACATCAGAATTAAACGTAATGATGACGAATATAGAAAACAATGGTGCCCCTTGGCCTTTTAATCCGGCCGACCGTTTAAATTGGGCCCAGGAATCACGTTAAGCCAATGAGTACAATTCCTACTTTAGCCGATTTACAACAAAAGGGAATGAGCCCGGAGGTCCTGTTTTGGGTGGGATGTGCTGGCAGTTTCGACGATCGGGCCAAGAAAATCACCAAGGCCTTTGTTAGATTATTGGATAAAGCCGGTATCTCATACGGGGTTTTAGGATCTGAAGAAAGTTGTACCGGTGATCCTGCAAAGCGTGCCGGGAATGAATTTTTATTTCAAATGCAGGCGGCTCTAAACATTCAAACCTTAAATGCGTATGAGGTAAAGAAAATTGTAACGACCTGTCCGCATTGCTTTAATACCTTAAAGAATGAATATCCTGAATTGGGGGGGAATTATCAAGTAATACACCATACACAATTACTCAAAGAACTTTTAGACTCTGGCAAATTAACCATGGAGGGCGGAAGTTTTAGAGGGAAACGTATTACCTACCACGATCCATGTTATTTGGGAAGAGCCAATGGGATTTATGAAGCCCCGCGTGAATTGATTCAAAAATTGGACGCTCAGCTCGTGGAGATGAAATCCTGTAAACAGAAATCATTATGCTGTGGCGCAGGAGGAGCGCAAATGTTTAAGGAGTCCGAAAAGGGTACTACAGAAATTAACCTTGAACGTTCTAATGAAGCTGTGGATTCTGGGGCCGAAATTATAGCTGCAGCTTGTCCATTTTGCATGACCATGCTTACAGACGGGTTAAAAAGTAAGGATCGATCGGCGCAAATTCATGTTCTGGATTTGGCCGAGTTACTAGATCAAACTCCTGATTTATAATATATTATGTTAGTTTCATTTGATGTTTTGCCTCCTGAATCTCGAATTTGGATTTATCAGTCGAATCGTGCGTTCAATGGCGAAGAAATTACGGCACTAAAACAAGCCCTTGATTTGTTCCTGAATCAATGGACTGCACATGGGGCAAGCCTGGAGGCAGGTTATTTAATTCCGTATAACCGTTTTATTGTAATCGGCTTGAATCAAGAAGCGCATGCAGCATCCGGATGTTCTATAGACGCCTCAGTGCATTTTATTCAAAGCCTGGAACAACATTTTAACGTGGAATTGCTGGATCGTATGAACGTCACTTTTTTTCAAGGAAGCGATTTAGTGTACAAGCCTTTAACCGAATTTCGGAAAATGGCCAAGAGTAAGGCAATATCGGGAGCGACAACTGTTTTTAACAATTTAGTGAACAATAAACTCGAGTTTGAGCAGTTCTGGAAAGTACCTGCCTCGGAAAGTTGGCACAGTCGGTTTTTTTAGTTTGGCACGTACCGCTTTAGCTTACCTATGCGCATGTATTGGAACCTTAAACAGACTCGTTTTTTTCTAATTATTTTACTGTGGGCTTGTGCCGCTAAAGCCCAAGATAATCCCTTAATAACAAAAGATTATGCTGCACAGCAGCAATGGGTAGATCAGCAATACAAAGGTATGACCCTTGAGGAGCGGATTGGTCAGTTGTTTATGGTCATGGTGTCTTCGGGTGAAGAAGCTGAAGCCACTGCACAAGCCAAAGAATGGATACGTGATTACGCAATCGGAGGCGTTGTTTTTAGTGTAGGGGGACCAAAGCGTCAGGCTCGAATTACCAATACCCTACAAGAGAATTCGCGTATACCGCTTCTTGTGGCACTAGATGCCGAGTGGGGCCTCGCCATGCGCCTGGATTCTACATATGCTTTTCCTTGGAATACCACCTTGGGTGCTATTCAGGATACCACTGTATTAGAACAAATTGGTTATCAAATCGGACTGCACGCCAAAAGGATCGGTGTTCATCTGAATTTTGCTCCGGTAGCAGATGTAAATATTAATCCAAAAAATCCGATTATCGGGAATCGTTCGTTTGGTGCCGACCCAAATTTAGTTGGCAATCATGCCCGACTTTTAATGCAAGGGATGCATCGGGCAGGCCTTTTAACAAGTGCCAAACATTTCCCCGGTCATGGTGATACTGCTACTGATTCGCATCATGCCCTTCCAGTAATTCCATTTTCCCGAAAACGGCTGGATACGGTAGAGTTACGCCCTTTTAAAAATTTAATTGAGGCTGGTTTACCCACCATCATGATTGCACATCTTGATGTCCCGGCGTTAACCGGTAATTCTGGAAAACCCACTTCATTATCTGAAGTTCTGATTCAGCAGGTATTGCATAAGCAAATGAAATTTAGAGGCTTGGTGGTAACGGATGCTCTAAATATGAAGGGTTTTACATCCAATAAGTCAGGCAAAAATGCAACACTGTCTGCTTTTCTTGCGGGAAATGATTTGTTGCTTATGCCAAAGGATTTGAAATCCGACCGGGCGGCCTTTCTGAGCGCATATAAAAATGGTACCATTACCGAAAGCCGGCTTGCCCGGTCGGTCAAAAAAATTTTAGAGGCCAAATACAAGGCAGGTTTGAACCAATATGTACCCGTTGAGCTAAACCATCTAGAACCAGAATTGAATACCTCGGCAGACGATTTGGTCTACGAACGCGCCATGGAAGAGGCCATTACTGTTTTAAGAAATACAAATGATTTACTTGGCCTTAAAAGCCTAGATACCCTAAAAATCGGATATTTAAAATTAGGATCAGCAGATCATAATAAGTTTTTAAATCGACTTCAAGATTATGCCTCAGTTTCAGAAATTGACACCTTAACGGGAGATCATTGGACGGAAAAGTTAACAAAGTTTAATTTGATTATAGCAGGGGTCCACATGTCCAATGCTACTCCGTGGAAAGTCCATAAACTTTCAGATTCAGATCGTATTAAACTGAAAGTGCTTTCTGATTTGCCTAAAGTCAAAACCGTGTTGACCCTGTTCGCAAATCCATATATGTTGCCGGATATCCCTTATTTGGAAAATTTTGATGCAGTGGTTCAGGCCTATCAGAATAGTGGGATTTCTCAAGAAACAGCGGCCGAGGTATTGTTTGGAGCACTTCCTGCAAAAGGTAAATTACCTGTATCGGCCTTGCCGGCATTTCCGATAGGGGCGGGCATTGAGCTTCCGTCATTGCGCAGGTTGGGATTTAGTATTCCTGAGCGTGTTCAGATGGATTCTAAAAAATTAAAAGGTATAGATACCCTTGTTCAACGAGGATTGGATTCCTTGTATTTTCCAGGTGCGCAGGTTTTAGTGGCGAGACATGGTCAGATAATTTATCATAAGGCTTTTGGTACTACCACCTACCAGGACGGACAGGAAATTACTCTGAATCATATTTACGATTTGGCATCCCTAACTAAGATTTTAGCTACGTTGCCAGTACTTATGTCTATGGAGGAGAACAGGGAACTCGATTTAACCGATACCTTTGCCACATTGAATCCGGCCTACGCCGAAACGGCATTAAAAGATGTAACGGTACTTCGCGCATTGAGTCATTACGGTCGACTCCCTGCATGGATACCATTCTATTTAAATACACTGGGCCCGGATCATAGACCAGATGCCGAATACTACCGCAATGGCCCGTCCGAGAATTTCCCAATACAGGTAGCAGATCGTTTGTATTTGCTTGAATCGTATGGCGATTCCATTTACAATCGAATTGGCAAACAAACCTTAAAGTCTAATCGTTATCGGTACAGCGATTTGGCCTATTATGTTTTTAAACAATATATCGAAAAAGTTCGGGAAAATAGCCTGGACCTAATTGTAGATTCCTTTCTTCTAAAACCAATAGGGGCCAACAGAACCACTTTCAATCCTTTAAAAAAAATGAGAAAGGAGGAGATTGTACCTTCCGAAATAGATGAATACTTCCGGTATCAGGAGCTTCAGGGATATGTGCACGATATGGGGGCTGCCATGCAGGGGGGTATTGGAGGGCATGCCGGACTTTTTAGCAATGCGAATGATGTTGCCAAGATTATGCAAATGTATTTGCAAGGAGGATATTACGGGGGTAAGCGATATTTGGACGTGCGTACAATAGAGAAATTCAATCGCTGTTATTTTTGTAATGACCACGTGAGGAGAGGGGTTGGATTCGATAAACCCGATTTAACCCCAAGAGGTCCTACCTGTAATTGTGTCTCGAAGCGTAGTTTTGGACATAGTGGATTCACTGGAACCTATGCTTGGGCAGACCCGGCAAGCTCGATATTATATGTTTTTCTTTCGAACCGAACTTATCCTTCTGCAACGAATAATCTTTTAATTCGGTCGCAATTAAGAACGCGTATTCAAAAGGTTATTTATGATTCCATTAAATTTTAATTCCATGGAATAGCCTTATTTTTGTGGTTATGAAAATAGCCATTGTTTGCTACCCGACTTTTGGAGGAAGCGGAGTTGTTGCCACCGAACTCGGAATTGCGCTTGCCCATCGGGGCCATGAGATTCATTTTGTAACCTATCGCCAACCGGTACGATTGGAATTATTGAGCAGCAATATTCATTTTCACGAGGTCCATGTTCCGGAATACCCTTTGTTTCATTATCAACCGTATGAATTGGCACTTTCTAGCAAATTGGTAGACACGGTTAAATTATTTGGCATTGAGTTACTTCATGTACATTATGCCATTCCGCATGCCTATGCCGGGTATATGGCAAAAAAAATACTAGAGGAAGACGGTATCTCGCTCCCAATGGTTACTACACTTCACGGAACAGATATAACGCTTGTTGGAAACCATCCTTTTTACAAACCTGCGGTTAATTTTAGCATTAATAAATCAGATGTGGTTACATCGGTTTCAGAGAGTTTAAAACAAGACACCCTAGCCTTTTTCGATATTAAAGAGGAGGTTCATGTGATCCCCAATTTTATAGATAAGCGAAAGTATAACAGATCACCTGAAAATTGCCACCGTTCGCTAATGGCTCAGCCTCATGAACGAATTCTTACCCATGTAAGTAACTTTCGAAAGGTGAAACGCGTTCAGGATGTGGTTAGGGTTTTTGACCTGGTGCAAAAGCAAATTCCATCTAAATTAATTTTGGTAGGAGAGGGCCCCGAGAAGGAAGGAATTGAGCACTTGGTAGATCAGTTGGGTTTAAAGGATAAAGTGATTTTTCTTGGAAACAGCAACGAGGTGGAGCATATTTTGTGTTTTTCGGATTTGTTTTTGCTGCCTTCTGAAAAGGAAAGTTTTGGTTTAGCAGCACTAGAAGCCATGATTACCAAAACACCTGTAATTTCTTCAAATACCGGCGGCATTCCCGAATTAAATCAGCACGGTGTTTCAGGATTCTTAAGTGAAGTAGGGGACATAGAAGATATGGCAGAACATGCACTGGCAATCTTGAAGGATGATGATACCTTAGCAACTTTTAAGCGAAATGCCTATGAGGTTGCGTGTACTTTCGACTTACATCAAATTTTGCCGTTGTATGAGGCCGTTTACCAGCAAGCATTTGTAAACATGGTTCAATACCGCACCTAGTTTTTTTTAGAATACTTAATTTTCATTCAAAGTATTTTTAGGGTATTTCTTTGGTGCCAAAATTGAATATCATAACGAATAACCCCAATAATCTATCGGAAAGGTATATTTTTGTGTCGAATTGAACCGACACGAAGTAATCCTAGGATTAAACGATGTTTAGAATACAAGTAAAATGACCAGAAACTTTGAAATTGCAATTGAGGCTGCGGTAAATGGGGGTAAGTCCATTTTAGATATTTACGATTCTCATGAAGATTTTAATATTCAGACTAAAGCGGATCAGTCGCCGCTTACAAGTGCAGACCAAGCGGCAAATCAAATTATAACCGAAGTCCTTGCCCAAACAGGAATTCCAATTATAAGTGAAGAAAACAAACAGACCGATTACGATATACGAAAACATTGGGAGCGTTGTTGGATTGTAGATCCCTTAGATGGCACCAAGGAGTTTATTAAGAGGAATGGTGAGTTTACTGTAAATATTGCACTTTGTGAAGGAGGGGTATCTGTTATGGGGATTATTTACGTGCCAGTTTCTCGTGAATTGTATTACGGCAGTATACCAATGCGAAAATCCTTTAAAACAGTATTGAACGCGATGCATGAGGCCGAATATGGCTTTTTTAAGGAATTGGATCGTATACAACCTGCTTCACCGCCAACTGATCGGATTCGTGTTGTAGGAAGTCGTTCTCACATGAATGCAGAGACCGAAGCCTTTCTCCAAACGCTTAAAACCCAGTTCCAGGAGGTTGAAATTGTTTCGAAGGGGAGTTCGCTAAAATTCTGTTTAATTGCCGAAGGTAAGGCAGACCTATATCCGAGATATGCTCCAACCATGGAATGGGATACCGCGGCAGGAAGTGCTATTGTAGAAGCGTTGGGTATTCAGGTTTTGTCCAGAGTTACCAATTTACCCATGCGTTATAATAAGGAAGAGCTATTAAATCCCCATTTTCTGGTGTGTAGATAATGAAGGATCAGACGTATAAAAGACATATCGCCAAGACCCTTACTTGGCGTGCAGTTGGAACACTAGATACCATCTTTATTTCCTGGTTGGTCTCCGGGAATCCACTGACTGGTCTTAAAATTGGATTTTCGGAGGTTTTTACCAAAATGTTACTCTATTTTTTACACGAGCGCTTTTGGTTTAAAGTAGCCATGCCAGACAGCAAAAGCAGACATTTACTTAAAACCCTATCCTGGAGAGCTGTAGGAACTTTAGATACTATTTTTATTTCTTGGATTATATCAGGAAATCCGTTAATTGGACTAAAAATTGGGCTAATGGAGGTGATTACCAAGATGTTACTTTACTATTTACACGAGCGTATTTGGTATAAGCTTAATTTTGGATTGGGAGTACGCCAAAAAGTTTCGCGTCATGAGTAAGAAGCATATAGTTCCACATACCTTCGGAATAAAAAGGTCTGAACGCAATAAGGCAAATGGGCATAGGTCTGTGGTTGTCTTTTTTACCGGGTTATCCGGTTCCGGTAAATCTACATTGGCCAATGCTTTAGAAGAAAATTTATTCTTAAAAGGAATTAAGACCTATACGCTAGACGGAGATAATGTTCGTGCAGGATTAAATAATAATTTAGGATTCAGCCCTGCGGATCGTACTGAGAATATTAGACGTATCGGAGAACTTTCAAAATTATTTATAGATGCGGGTTTGGTGGTTTTGGCGGCTTTTGTAGCGCCATTTGAGCAGGACCGAAATTTTATACGGAATTGCGTGGGTGCAGATGCGTATATTGAAATCTTTGTGAATACCAGTCTTGAAGTCTGTGAAGCTAGAGATGTCAAAGGTCTCTATGCAAAGGCCCGAAGAGGCGAAATATCCGAAATGACAGGAATTTCATCGCCCTATGAAATTCCTCAAAATCCAGACCTTGTTATTAGTACAGAGCTATCGGTACCCGAATCGATAGCTCAAATATTAGCCTTTATAGAACCGAAAATACGAATTAAGTCATGAGCAAGTATTATTTAAACTATCTGGACGAATTGGAAGCTGAGGCCATTTTTGTGCTGCGAGAGGTTTGGGCTCAATTTCAAAATCCTGTAATTCTGTTTTCTGGCGGTAAAGATTCAATTGTAGTTACGCACTTGGCAAAAAAAGCGTTTTATCCTGCCAAAATTCCTTTTGCCTTATTGCACGTAGATACCGGTCATAATTTTGAGGAAACCATACAATTTAGAGATGCATTGATTCAAAATATGGGAGCAAGACTTATAGTGGGCTCAGTTCAGGAATCAATAAATCTGGGTAGAGTTGCCGAGGAACGGGGAAGAAATGCCAATAGGAATGCGCTGCAGATTACCACCTTGCTAGATACTATTGAATCGGAAAAAATTGACTGCGCAATAGGGGGCGGACGTCGGGACGAAGAGAAGGCACGTGCAAAGGAGCGCTTTTTTTCACACCGAGATGACTTTGGACAATGGGATCCAAAAAATCAACGTCCCGAATTATGGAATATTTTTAATGGGAAATATTTTGAAGGCGAACATTTTAGGGTATTTCCGATAAGTAATTGGACAGAAATGGATGTTTGGAATTACATCTTACGAGAGCAAATAGAAATTCCCTCATTGTATTACGCTCACAACCGCCCCGTAGTTTGGAGAAATAATTCCTGGATTCCTCAATCGGAATATTTAATCTTAGAGGACCGCGAAGAGGTGGTTACCAAAAAGATTCGTTTTCGCACCTTAGGAGATATTACCATTACGGGGGGAATAGAGTCTGAGGCCGATACTCTCGAAAAAATAGTTCAGGAGGTATCCGCCATGCGTCAGACCGAGCGCGGAAACCGAGCAGACGACAAACGATCAGAAACCGCAATGGAAGACCGTAAAAAGCAGGGGTATTTTTAAAATTAAGAATTCAAATTATGCGATTAGATAGCAGTCAACTCTTGCGCTTTACAACAGCTGGAAGCGTAGATGATGGAAAAAGCACATTAATAGGCAGACTTTTGTACGATTCCAAATCTATTTTTGAAGATCAAATTGAAGCTGTAGCACAAACTACACGGCAAAAGGGATTAGAGGGTGTAGACTTGGCACTGTTTACAGATGGACTGAGAGATGAGCGCGAGCAAGGGATAACCATAGATGTGGCTTACCGTTATTTCACCACCCCAAAGCGGAAGTTTATTATTGCGGATACCCCGGGGCATATTCAATATACCCGAAATATGGTTACAGGGGCATCTACAGCAAATGCGGCCATAATTCTCATCGATGCCCGACACGGTGTAATTGAACAGACTAAGAGACATGCATTTATTGCTTCACTGCTAAATATTCCGCATGTTTTGGTTTGTGTGAATAAAATGGATTTAGTAGAATTTGATGCTTCCGTCTTTCAGACCATCAGTAATGAATTCGAAGATTTCGCTTCAAAAATGCTTATTCCGGACATCCGATATATACCCATAAGTGCATTGTTGGGCGATAATGTGGTGCATCGTTCGGAAAATATGTATTGGTATCAGGGAGGTCCCTTGTTACATACCTTGGAGACCCTGCACATTAGCAGTGATATCAATAAGGTACATGCCCGTTTTCCGGTGCAGACCGTAATTCGACCTCAAAGTAAATCATTTATTGACTATAGAGGTTATGCCGGAAGGGTTGCTGGTGGTGTATTTAGGATAGGGGACGAGATTGCAGTGCTTCCAAGTGGATTTACATCAAAAATAAAAAGTATAGACGGGCCCAGTGGTGCAATAGAGGAGGCTTTTGCCCCCATGTCAATTAGCATCACGCTCGAAGACGATATTGATGTGAGCCGAGGTGACATGATCGTACGGACCAACAATCAGCCTCAGGTTACGCAGGATCTCGAGGCAATGTTGTGTTGGTTACACAATAAACCAGCTAGACCTCGAGCAAAATATACCTTGTTTCACACCTCCAATGAGCAAAAGGCCATGATAAAAGAGGTGCTGCATAAAATAGATATTCATACTTTGAGTCGAACTACGGAAGATGAGGAGCTAAACATGAATGATATCGCCAAGGTTAAGATACGAACAAACCAGCCCATAATGTTAGATAACTACCGTGAAAATAGATCTACCGGCAGTTTTATACTTGTAGATGACGCCACAAATGAAACGGTAGCAGCGGGTATGATTTTTTAAAAAAAAACTTCATGTACCCCCTCGATGGGTGGTAGTTTCCGAATTTTTTAAGATTGTATTTTGTGCAAATAAAGTACCATAGTTTTGCTGTTTGGTAAGGTGAATTACTAAATTATCTGAGGCGAATATGGCATATAATACTGGCCCAAATTTGCCAAAATGTAAGGGTTTAATTGTATTGTCCAATCGTGTATTTTACCAATTGTAATTACTTGATTACCATTTATAAAACCATTAAGGCCTTTCTGGATTAAAAAAACTATTTTTCAAATTTTGTAGCTTGTTTTTATTAAAGTGAAATTTCAAATATTTGAACCCTCAAATCTGCTAAACAAACAATATGGAACATTCGAATAACAGGTTTTATCAAAAATTCATGATTATGATTTGTATTTGTGCATTTGCCCCGAATATGGGGAATGCCCAATCCATTTCAATAAATAGAAGGAAAATAGGGGATTACAAACCCTCCAATCAATTAACCATGACCCAAAAAGATAGTGTTGTTACAAGTTCTTGGGTTTTTGGTTTTGGATTTAACGTAGTAGATGACTCAGGAAATATACGCTCCGGCTTAAATGACCTTGGCAATCAGTGGAACTTTGGAACTTTTCCCAGCTTAATTAGTGCGGGTTATTATTTCGAAAATGGGTTAGGAGTTGAATTGATTGGAACGATAAATAACTATAAGGCAGGTAAAACAGTAGACCTGGCCGTACTTTCGGAAGATTATCCGTATTGGGCGATTGATTCTCGTCTGAGCTATAGCCTAACCGCTTTAATTGGTGAAACCGGCATTTTTGATCCGTACCTGGGAGTTGGTGTTGGTTATGCAAAGGCTTCGGATGTATCTCGACCTACATTAAATGCCGGTCTGGGACTTCGCACCTGGTTTACAAAATATATCGGATTAGACTTAAATGCCACTGGAAAATGGAAAATGAACAATGTAGGAACCAACCATCTTCAATTAGGTGCAGCGCTCATTGTTCGCTCCGGAGCCAAGCATGAATTGTCCGCGGCAGGGGTAGAAAAAGTAGCTCTTTATAATCAACAATTGGAAGAGGAAAGACAACGTCTAGATTCTGTGGCCAGGGCAAAAGCAGCTGCCGAAGCAGAGGAAGAAAGATTAAATCAGGAGCGATTAAGGCAAGAGGCAGAAGCAGAAGCCGCACGTTTGGCTGCTCAAAAACCGGATTTAAAAGCACTTCAGGCCGAATTGGACGAAAAAGGATTTCCAGATTACGCCTTTAATACAGCAAGTTTAAACGCCAATACCAAAGCCATACTTGCAAATGTTGCGGCATTTATGAATACGAATAATACGCTGAGTTTTGAAGTGCAGGGACATGCAGACTCTAGAGGAAGCATTGCCTATAATCAAGTACTATCGGAAAAACGCGCCCAGTCGGTTATTAATTATTTGGTTTCCTTAGGAATTTCTCGTGATCGATTAAGACTTAAAGGCTTTGGAGAATCGGCATTATTAAATTCATGTAATGGCAGAGAAAGGTGTTCTGAGGCAGATCATAAACTGAATCGCAGATGTGAAATAAAAATAATAGGTTCAGACGACCCAGTGATTAAGCTGTAAAAGAGTTAACTTAAATCTTCTGAAAAACACGATTTCAACTATATGAAATCGTGTTTTTTTATTTATCAAAAAATTGTAAAAAACAGCTGGGTTGATTATGGATAATTGTTAGAATTAAAAGATACGCGTGTCATCTAATTTCCTTAATATCTAATTATAAAAGTGTACTAATTGTTGTTTTTTTTCGTTATGCTAATGTCTTTTCCAAAGGTGTGAAATCACCAGTATTTGGAAGTTGTATATAGCATTAACCTAAAAATTGCGCGATGAATCGTTCATTTGACATTGTTTTTATAGGGTCTGGAATATCTAGTTCATTTACCTTATTGCACCTTTTGCGACGTCTAAAAGAAACACAAGAGCCACACCCCCTTAAGATTGGGGTTCTTGAAAAATCAAATGAATTCATCACCGGAATACCCTATGGCGAGCGCTCAGGAAGTTCGGTATTGCTTATTACGGATCTTAAAAGTTTTATACCCGAACCGGAAAAGTCCCTATACATTTCTTGGCTTACGGCAAATAAAGAGCGATTACTTGCAGAAATGTCGCGCTCTGGCGGACATAAAACGCAAGAATGGCTAAAAAAACACGCAGCTGCCTTAGATGCAAATCATTGGGAAGATTTATTTATTCCGAGACGTTTTTTTGGTCTTTATCTCACTGAAAAAATCAATGAACTTATCGAAGAGCACGACAAGAAAGGTGGTGTTTCAGTTGACTTTATTCAGACCGAAATTGTCGGACTTCAAAAGACCAATAACCATTGGGAAATTAACTCTAAAGACGGCACGGATTTTCAAGGTAAAAGGGTGGTTTTAGGAGTAGGATCTCTACCCACGAGAAGGCTTTGGGGAGCTGCACCGATTGAAGAACAAAATGGACTAATGGTTGTTAATGATATTTACAACCAGGGGTTGGATTATACTGTTGAAGCCATGAGGGCATTTTTGAAAAATCAAAATTCAGTTAATGTTGCTATTATTGGAGCCAATGCAGGTGCTGTTGAGATTCTGTATCGTATTATCGATGCTCAGCTAGGTGAGTATTGCGATTCATTTTATTTTGTTTCCTCCCATGGGGTATTACCCGACGCATATCTGGACGAGGAGAAATTAAAGTCCTTCGCGCCTGTTCATCTTAGGGATCTAGCAAATGAAAGCGTCATTAGCGCCTCGGATATTTATGATGCTTCCCAAAAGGATATTGATGTAGCAGAGGCTATGGCACTTGGAGCGCGTTCAAGTGTTGGAGTTATTTCTTCTGCGATTGGTCAATTATTAGGTAAATTAAATCACAAAGAGCTAGAATTATTTGCCGCCCGCTATGGCAACGAAATTGGAAGAAGGCAGCGCTGTGCAGGATCTCATTATATTGATAACATCAAGGCTTTAGAGGATCACGGAAGGTTTAAACATATTGCCGGAAGGTTTCAGGACCTAGTAGAATCGAAGGATTCTGAAGGCTATTATCTACAGATTAAAGACACAAATTCAGGCTTATTCAGCTCAATCGAAAAACCTATTTCTTTGGTCATTAATTGCACAGGATCTACAGATTTGCAGTCCGAGGATACACCTGAATTATTAAGAAATATTTTGGCCAAAAATTTGGCCAAGGCCAACGATAGCGGTATTGGTTTTGAAGTAAACGATAAGCTGCAGACCCAGGGTGGGTTATTTGTGGTAGGCCCCATGTTGGGAGGCAACGTAATTCAAGGAAAAGCAGTTTGGCATGTGGAGCATTGTGGTCGTATCGTTTGGCTGTCTGGAATGCTAGCAGAAGTTTTGTCTTCGGACATTTAATCTAGGGTTTGACCTCCTACTTTTAGTGAGTTTCGTTTTGGCGATATTTTTGGCAATTTATCGAAGAGAATATGCCTAAGGAATGGCCTTTTATAAATTTATCCACTACTCGGTAATATCCCGTCGAAATGCAGTTTAAATACTTTTTGGGTTTCTTTAGTTTATTAATTTTTTCACTTTCTTCTGTTTCTTGCAGCCCGGAAGATGGGTTAGATGGAACTAATGGACGGGATGGTCTTAATGGAGTAAATGGGGCCGACGGTACAAATGGCCTAAATAGTCTTATTAAAATTTCAATTGAACCGGCCGGATCCAATTGTCCGTCCGGTGGTTTTCGGATTGCTTCCGGTTTAGATCAAAACACAGACAATACCCTAGACGCTAATGAGGTAAGCAGTCTAGAATTTATATGTAATGCCGAAAGTGAAAATGCCCCCTATGTCTCTTATGTTTCTCTTATAAGTCAAAACGGCACGGAAGATCCTAGTAGTATAGTGCTTCAAAATACGGCCAATATTGCAATTTCCTGGAGTAGAATAGCACAAGGTATTTACACGGGGCAATTAAGCCAATCGATCGACATTGCCAAAACCGTTATCTTTTACAGTACCCCTGGGACGCATACCGGAGTTCGAGGAGAATTAATTGGAACGGATCAAATTAGACTTGAATTACAATACGGAGTAAATTTCTTTTTAGATGATTTCGAGAACTTGTCATTTGAACTAAGGATTTACGAATAATAATAGTAACTATCATACCTCTAGATGAAGCCAGTACTCTACCTTTTTTTTTTATTAGTAGGTGTTAGTGTTTTTTCTCAAGGCAACGTTTTTCCTCCTGTAGGAAACGTAGGAATTGGCACTTTAAATCCAAATTATACACTAGATATAAACGGAACGATACGGGCCAATCAAATTTATTTAGGTGGTACTACTTTGGTAAGTTCTCCATGGGTAAACACTGAAGATCAGTTGTCATATTCTTTAGGTAATGTAGGGATTGGGGTTTTAAATCCAGCCCATACGCTAGATGTTGTAGGAACAGTAAATGCTAGCAATTTTTTGATAAACGGCAACCCATTGCCGAGCTCTCCCTGGACTTTGGATAGCAATACACTGTATTACAACTCAGGTAATATCGGAATCGGGACCAACAGCCCAGCAAGCGCATTGGATGTAGCTG
>JBJOHX010000037.1:0-14762 GCA_046047415.1 Bacteroidota bacterium | reverse complement strand
TTTGTAGATAACGATTTCGGGATTTTCATCGCTCAAGTCCTCCAAAATAGGTGCTACCATTTTACATGGTCCGCACCAGTCGGCATAAAAATCAATAATGGCAGGTTTATCTCCCTTAAATTTCCATTCAGATTCCTTAGTATAATCGAATATTTCGTCTTTAAATTTTTGAGCGGTGAGTTTTACGGTAGGCATATTTTTCAATTTTGTTGTACAAAGTTAGGTCGATTGGAATAGATAAGATGTAACTTCAGTTACTTAGGATATAACAGGCTTAAATTGTTGTATTACCTAAACGATATTTCACCGTTATTATAAAATTTCATCAAATTTTAATGCTAAAATCTAATTATGCCGCATAGGTTTCGTTCCTTTGCATTATTTTTATTTTAAAGAATATTCTTACTTTAAAATTGGCGCTAAATTTGATTAGTGATATGCAATAAAACCTACTATTTGCCGTTCTTTTGGACAGAACAGCTGATCAAAGCCCTATTTTATTGGAGTTATTTGGATAATCCTATAAATCTTCTTTAATTTAGGTGCATTTTGGAGTATGTTGTAATTAAAAAAGAAAAACATTTAGAAATTCGGAACGTAACCATTTAAGTAAGGTCCAAACTTGAAGACAGAATATCTGAAGGGTTTCGGGCAATCAACCTGAATAATATTAAATTATGCAAAATTTTGTAATTGAAGAAATACCGAGTGTATTTGAAAGCAATTCCCTAGACTTAAAATTTGTAAGTAAGGACCTTAAAAACGGATTGAGACTCTATCACGGTGACCAAGGTTATATTGTTGGTGATTTAGCTTTGTCTGAGGGTGTTTCCCCGCACAGAAATATCAATTCTGCTCCAGATGAATTGGATTATGAATTATTGATGAAATCGGGACTTTTATTGGGATATCATAAATTAGGAAATCCAATTGAAGTAACTACCGGATTCCCCTTCTCCACCTATGCGATTTATAAGGATATGGCGGTTCAGAAGCTTCAGGGAATCCAAAATGTAGAATACGATACGGGAACATTTTCCCGCGGAGGAAAGAAAAAAATTGAGATTGAAGTAGAAAAAGTTAACGTAATGCCCGAATCTGTAGGTTGTGCCTTGGGACTTCGCAAGACGCAGCAAATCGGCGGCAGCTTTTTTATGATCAGTTTGGGTTATGGCACCATGGAGGCCATCTTCAGCACTCCTGCCGGTATTGTTCAACGTACTACTTTATCTACTTTCGGTATGCGTTATGCAATCAACCTGCTTCGTCAAGAACTCGAAAAGACCTATTATTTGGATCTTAAAAATGAGCATCAATTGGATAAGGCATTCCGCGAAAGATCCATTGTTCTTAACCGTAAGAGAATTGACCTTAAAGACGTTTGTAATCGCGTATTACGTCAATATTATAATGATGTAATTTCTCCAGGCTTGCGCAAAACTTTCGACGATAATGACTTTGGTCGTTCTTCGGGCCTTTATTTAGCCGGAGGAGGTGCTATGAATAAAGAAATCGTTGATTGCTTCGAGGAAGAATTTAAAGATGTAATTGGTGTGCAGGTTTGTGAAAATGCAGCACATCTTGCTGCAATCGGATATTGCCAAAACAGCTTGATTTCCAATGGTGGAGACGAGAGTCGAGCGATAGGTATTGATGTTGGAAACGCCAGCACCATAATTTGTACAATTGGTAATGAGGGAGAATAAGGATAAAAACTCCAAGAACCAAGATAAGTTTACCCAGGCCAGCGTGCCAACGATTTTATCGGAAAAGACCCAAATCACCGGTGATGTAATGGTTTTGGGAGATTTAAAAATTGGTGGCCAGGTAGAGGGCAATATTTTGGTGTCAGGTAAGGTTGTTGTAGGTGAAAGTGCCCATGTAATCGGAAATATTGAGGCCAAAGAAGCCTATATTTACGGATGTGTTAAGGGTTTTATTTCAACCACTGGATTACTGAGCTTGGAGAAGGGAGCAGAGGTTACAGGTGATTTAAAATACGATGTAATTTCCATATCCCAAGGCGATAAAATCATAGGAAGTTTCGCTCCCATTAAGGACGAAGAGCGTGAGGCTTTTATGAAGCGCCTAACGGCTTTAAATGAAAAGACTTCTGGTCTTAGTGTCGTACACAATGGGCCTAAGAATAGGATGGATACAGATTCATCTGCTATGGCCGATATCGGTTCTTGGTAATTGTTGGACGCTATTTTATAACAAATATTAAAAAACCCCGTTTATCGGGGTTTTTTATTTATAGATCCAATTCCCTTGGCCAGGCAGGCCAACGTTGAGTATTCTTCACTTTAAAAAAGGTTGGGCATTTTTACTTACCCTCAAAATTTATAATTAGATGTTGGTATTTTGAGAGTGGAATATCATTATTGTCTCTTGCCTCTAGGATAAGATGGTATTCGGATTCGAGTGGCGCTGCTGTCGGTTTGGCAATAACCAGCTCATTATCCAAATGCGCATTATCTTTTTTTCCGGATGTCATGATTTCCCCGTTTGATGCGATGAGATGGTACCGTAGGTGAACGGAATCTCCATCCGGGTCCGAAACCAAATACTGAATAATAATTGGATTTTCACCGTTTATTTTTTTAGGTAGGGTTCCGGTAATTTCCAATTGAGGATTGTGATTTGCGTCTGCAAAGCCTGGAGTTACCGACCAGTGCATCCTTGCGGCAAAGTCCCGTTGCAGCGCCGGAAAATAGGATAGCCGTTGCTGCAGTTGTTTAAATAGTTCACTTGAATTTCCCGCAGTATCCTTTTGGAGTAGGGCAGCATCAACATCGGGCCCGTTAGCAAACGGGTCGTTAATGCCCTTACCTGGTGGGATCCGACCGCCCCAACCTCCAAATTCGGGATAGGTGCCACCCGCTAGGCCATTATTCAATAGGTTCATAAAGGTTCCGGTATCTCCCTCGCTAATAAAAGCTCCGGGTTCCTGAATGGGCATCCAAACTACATATCCTTTTTTTCGCAAAGCATCTGCCGGTTCAGTAGCTACCCCAAAGAAATCAAAGATATCGTTCTTCACCATTTGTTTACCGTCTCCCCAAACCCGATACATTTCACCAATAGGACCTTTACTGCTAACATAATTTTGAGTCCATTCTGCAGTGAGATATAAGGAGTCTTGGGTACTTGCCCCCAAGGGTGCGGTAAACCCGTAATTGGAACCGTCTTGTACCTGATGATAAGGTATGTTTGGCCAGTTGGGTTGGATGTAGGTTTCGTAGGTGTTATCCTGATCCCCGGAGGGTAATAGGATTACCTTTTGACTAATTTGCGCTTGCAGCTGTGTCCATTGTGGCCCATTCTGAAATTCATCTTGAATTGATTTTAAGGCCCTAGCTATGGTGCTGTGCCCACCCCAAGCAGATAAATACAGCGGTCCGGATTGTTTGTCCAGAATCAGTTCCCGAATCAGGCCAGACCCTGGAGTATCTTTGGAAATGTCGCCATCAAATTCAATATTGCCATATCGAATTTTGGACCGGAGCACCTCCGGATTCGGGTACTCTCTATGGTGAATAATTAGGTTTTCATACACCTGGGCATAGGCATCTACCGCATCGTGAATAAAGGTTTCCTCCGGATTCCAGCGCCAGGATTCGCACGGACACATGTCTAAGCCAAACCGGGTATATTCTCTCCCAGGGACGCGTAATTTTGTGCCCCGGCCATCACCTTTCCAATGAAACTGACTACTGGCATAAATCAGTCCTTCAATTTGGAAATCGGTGCTGTAGAGCAAAAATCGAAGCAGTGAATTCAGATCGTCCAATTCCGGATCCGTGGTAATCACAATACGAGGCTTTTGAGGTACGGACTGCGTTTTGGCTACAACCTGAGAACGTACAACAAAGGGGAGAAAAAAGACCAATCCCAAGGAAATTACAATGCGTTTCATGGATACCGCTATTTGAAAAATTTAGGAACCAGGGTGGTTAGATACAACCTCCAGGAATTCCAGTCGTGTGTACCTTCATTTTCGAGGTATTCGTAGGTTAGACCCACCTCGTCGTACAATTCACGTAGCTTAACCCCGGTTTGAAAGAGGAAATCTTTATTGCCCATGCCTATCCAGTACAATTTGGGGCCGGCAGATTTGAGGGCCTGCAACTGCCGTATATGGGCATCTCTGTCGTAGTTGCCTCCGGTCTGAGCGTTAAAGGCAGAGAATAGTCCCATACTCATCACCCCAAGATATTGGAACATTTCCGGATGGGCATTGCTAATGTTTTGCGTTTGAAATCCGCCCATTGAAAATCCGGAAAGCGCCCGGTGTTCGGCGCCCTGCAAGGCCCGGAAATTGGCCTCTACAAAAGGTACAATATCTGAAACCAGACTTTCCTCGAACCGTCCCGAGGCCATTGAGCCAATACCGGCTTGTTCCGATTCAGTGATCCCACGGCTAAGTGGAGCGGCAGAAGTATTTGGATTGCCATTGGGCATTACCACAATCATAGGTTGGGCTTGGCCGGATGCAATAAGATTGTCCAATATAAAATTGGTCCTTCCCCGACTTAACCAGCATTCTTCGTCTCCTCCACCGCCGTGTAACAGGTATAATACCGGATATCTATTGGTATTATTTTCATATCCCGGAGGGAGATAAATATTCATTCTGCGGGTCGTTTCGAGGGTTGGAGAATTGTACCAAACCGTTTGCACCGTACCGTGAGGTACATTTTGTGCCTGGTAAACTTCCGAACCTGCGCCTGGCACCATCAGCATATTCATGATCCAGGCACCGTCTCGGGTGACCATTTTACTATTCGGGTCTAGTGCAGATACCCCATCAATTAGGTATTCATATTCATACGCGTTGGCTTCCAACGGACCAATGGTGGCTACCCAAAGGGAATCCTGTAGCTGCATTTTTATGCGCTCAGTGGGATTCCAGGACCCCCAAACAATTACATTTTCCGCATCGGGTGCCTTAATTCGAAACGTTACTAAACCCTCGGATGTAATTTCCAGAGCAGTATAATCCGGAGCGGTGCGTTGCGCCCAGCAAAAGTTTATAAAACCTAACAGCAAGATGGTAAAGGTCAATTTTTGAGAAGAGCGCATATTCAAACGGTTAATAAATTGGATGTTCATGGTTTCATGGTTTGGTTTTTGAAGCGTATTAACGGATGGTAATAATTAGGCGGCTATACCTGGTAAGCGCCGGAAAACCGGTGTCGGTACCTTCCACAATCACATGGAATTCGGAGCCGGCCTTGGCCTCTTCGGGAACCGACACGGTTAGAGCGTTGCCGTCCAGAGATACCTCTATTTTACCATCGCCGGCCTCGGCATAACTCCAGGCGGTTATACCTACCGGGTGATTGTCGGGGTCTGAAGTGTTTAGCTGTACAGAAAATTGATCCCCCGGGTTTGCCAAACGACGGTTCCCTTCAGGTAATGAAATTACCGGAGGGTGATTTGCCGCATCAAAGGGCAAAACACACCAATCGGCCCGAGCGGCAAAATCGAGCTGCATGGCCTTGATCCAACGGGTTTGTGGATAGTTTTTGTCGAGTTCCCCGGATTCCGGATTAAAATCTGCTGCGCCTTCGCCATCTTCATAGCGGTTAGGAATATCCGCAGAAAGTTCAAATCTGCCGCTCCAGCCGCCCCGGGACGGATCCTCATAATTGTCGAGTCCAACATCTACAAGATGTAAAAAAGCAGGGGAATCGCCTTCGGAAATAAAATCATATAGCCCAAAACTGCCGCGCTCCGTATTGATAATTTTGGTCATGTCTCCTTCAAAGTGGTTTGGATCGCCCTCTTGTTTTTGACCGTCGCCATAGGAATAGTATTTTTCCAGGAGAGGACCGTGGTTACGAATGATATTTGCTCCCATAAAGCTCCCTTCCAAAAAAGGTTGTTGAGACGGGGGCACCACACGTTTCCAGGCATAAGCAAAAGACCAAAACTGATTGGCATTGTAAAACACCCGAATCTCGGGCCAATTGGGGCCGATATAGTTTTTGTAGGTGGCATCCTGATCCAGAATGGTATAAATTATGGCCTTTTGACTCACTTTTTGTTGAATTGCTGGCCACTGTGGGCTGTCTTTGTAGTCTTCTTCTATCGATTTCAGGGCCCGGGCTATGGTGTTTGTCCCGCCCCATGCCTGAAGGAATAGCTCGCGCTCATCATCATCCAGCAGCACTTCCCGAATGAGTTGAGAACCGTCGGTTCGTTTCTCCATTTCACCCTCAAAATCGATGTTGCCGATGCGAATAAGGCTGTGCAATTTTTCGGGACTGGGATAGCGCTTGCTGTGTTGCATCAGATTGGGATAAACCGCAGCATATCCCTCCAACAAATCTTCTATCCATGCGGTACCCGGCCAGCGCAAATCGGTGCGCATTCCATACAGGCGTTTGGTCCATTCCATTTCTGAGGTAAACATTGTGCCTTTGCCATCTCCCTTATAATGCCACATGGAACTGGAATAGACTAGGCCTTGCAATTCAAATTCATTGCTGTACAGCAGCATCCGGATAAAGGTGTCCACATCGTCAATTTCGCCGTCAGTTGTAACTATGGTTCGTTTCAGTTGGGGTTCCTGAGCGATTCCGGTAAATAAGCCCAAAATCATGAGGACGGAGATTAAATAGGTTTTCATAGGTTGACAGGTTAAGGGGTTATGAGGTTCAGCCATTTTAAATATCGAGATAAAACTTCCGTTTCCGGGGTAATACGACCGATTCGTTTGGTTATTAGAATATTTTGGATAGCATTCAAATCTTCGAAAATTCCGGCTTCTAAACCGGCCAACAGGGCTGCCCCTTGGGCCGAAATGTTTGCGTTTTCCTGCAATCGGATTTCGGTATGCAATATGCGCGACAGCAACTGGAGCAACCAGTCGTTTTGGGTTAGGCCGCCGTGAATGGCCACTGACTTAATTTCGATGTCTCTATTTTCCTGAAAGGCATCCAATACTGCCTTAATTTGAAATGCGATGCTTTCCAAGGTGGCACGAACCAAATCTTCTCGGGTTGTGCCAAAGCGCAAACCGTGAAAGGATGCCATGCGTTCTGCTTGCCAAAAGGGAGCTCCCAAACCGCTAAAGGCAGGAATCAGAAACACCTCCGAATTGGGATCGGAATCCATAGCAAGTTGTGCGGTTTCGGATGCTGAATGAATCAAACCGATGCCTTGAATCCATTCAATTACGGATCCGCAGGCCACAATGGCGCCTTCCCGGGCAAAAACTACACCATTTTGAGTACTCCAGGCTACGGTGCTGAGCAGTCCATTTGCTCCGGATACGGGATGTGACCCGGTATTGGATAGCAGGGAGCACCCTGTTCCCATGGTAATCTTGGTATCACCGGTTGCAAAGCAACCTTCCCCAAACAAGGAAGCGTGCGAATCGCCAATCATGGCCCGAATGGGCACCGATTTGGGCAAGATCCCGAACAAATTGGTGTCGCCAAAATTACTCGCCGATGGCTGAATTTTGGGAAGTCTGAGATTTTCCAACCCCCAGGAATCCAGAATTTCTCGATCCCAATCCAATTTTTCAAGATTGAAAAATAGGGTGCGAGAAGCGTTTGTGTGATCCGTTACATAGGAATCGCCTTGGGTAAGATTATAAAGCAACCAAGTATCTATGGTACCGAAATAAAGCGCACCTTCATTTATTTTGTTTCGGATTGCTGCATGGTTCTCAAAAAGCCAGCGGACTTTGGTTCCCGAAAAATAAGGATCGATAAGCAATCCTGTTTTTTGCTGGATTTCTGCTTCCGTCTCCTTTAGTCTTTGGCATAAGCCTGCAGAACGCTTGCAAGACCAGACAACAGCAGGATGGGCTGGATTTCCTTCCGAATCCCAAAGCACAAAGGTCTCCCGCTGATTGCTGATGCCGATGCCAACAAGGTGGGTTAGCTGCTGTCCCTGCAAACAAGTCGCAACTGCATTTTTAACACTGGCCAAAATTGCGTCGGGATCTTGTTCTACATGCCCTTGGGGCAGGTAATGGGTTTGCAGGGATGCCTCGCCTTTGGAAACCACTTCTCCCGAAGGGTTAAAAAGTAAAGCTTTAGTGCTGCTAGTCCCTTGGTCAATGGCAAGAATTAACGGACTCATGATCAGGGCTTTTTACGATTCATCCGATCAACAATTACTGCAAGTAGAATAACCAGGCCTTTTACAACCTGTTGCCAGAATGGGGAAACATTAAGCAGCACCAAGCCATTGCCGAGTACTCCAATAATTGCTGCTCCAATAACGGTTCCTTTAACGGAACCAACCCCACCCGAAAGCGAAGTTCCACCAATTACTACAGCAGCTATAGCATCCAGTTCGTACGACATTCCGGCATTGGGTTGGGCAGAATTCAGTCGAGCCGTTACCAAAATGCCACCAATCCCAGCCAGCGTACCTGCAAGGCCATAAACAATAATTTTTACGCGATTTACACGGATTCCGGATAAAAGTGCAGCCTGTTCATTGCCGCCAATAGCGTAGATGTAGCGCCCAAGAGTGGTGTACTTACTTATAAAGATAAACACAAGAACCACCGTTAGGGCAATCCAGACCGGAACCGGAATACCCAAAAGCCAGCCCGAGCCCAGAAATTCCAGTTCGGGTCCAAGATTGGATATGGGAATGCCTCCGGTATAGAGCATCGTAAAGCCCCGTGCCATGGTTAGCATGGCGAGGGTAGCAACAAATGGAGGCACCAAAAATCTGGTGATTACCCAACCGTTAAACAGCCCCAGTAATCCACCCGTTATCATACCGGCCAGTATGCCGCCTAGAAGGGTAAATCCGATAAATAAATCGAACGATTCAAAGGGTAGTCCGTTGCGAATTAACCCAGCGCAAATGGCCCCGCTCAGGGCCAATACTGAACCGACAGACAGGTCGATGCCCGCCATAAGGATCACCAAGGTCATGCCAACTGCAATACAGACATTTACAGAAATCTGACGCAATACGTTCCAAAGATTGGATGCCGTCATAAAATTTTCAGACAAAATAGCGATTACCGCACACAGGATAAACAGGGCAATCAGCGATTGTGATTTGCGCAATATCTCGGAATTAAACTGAAGAGCAGGGGTCATGGTTGTAGAAGGTTAGATTCGAATTGCGGTAATGCCGCTTCTAGTAGGGTTTCGTCTGTGACGCCGGATGCCGGGAAAATGCCGCTTAGGCGACCTTCCGACAAGACCAAAATGCGATCGGCAAGGGCTCTGATCTCGGGTATTTCGGATGACACTAGAATTACGCTCATGCCATCTGCGGCGAGTTGGCGAATTAGGGTATAGATTTCATCTTTTACCCGAATGTCAATGCCACGTGTAGGTTCGTCCAGCATCAGGATTACGGGTTGGGTGTTTAGCCATTTTGCCAGCACCACCTTTTGTTGATTTCCGCCGCTGAGATTCAGGCAAAGCTGCCGTTCCGAGGGTGTTTTTATGCGCAAATCGGCGATGTATCGAAGGGCCAGAGCAGCCTCTTTTTTACGGGAAAGCAGTGTGCTGCCCTGCAGATTTGTAAGTCCAATATTAGAGGCAATATCCATGCCAAGCACTAGTCCCTGAGCTTTGCGATCTTCGGTGAGTAGAGCTATTCCCATTCCAATTGCTTCCCGCGGACTATGCGGTTTGCCCGGCCGGCCGGCCAGATTCATTTTATAAATGCTCCGGTCTGTATACATACCGAACAAGGTTTCCAACAATTCGGTTCTCCCAGATCCCATCAACCCGAAAATTCCCAGAATCTCCCCCTTTCTCAGGGTAAACGAAATGCCGTTAAGTTGCCATTTTTGCCGTAGGTTCGGATGTGCCAAATGCAAATCTGTTATTTCAAGCACTATTTCTTCCGAAAGGGTACCGTGCATTTTTTCGTTGAGGGTCACATCGCGCCCAACCATCAATCGAATAAGCTCTTTTTGATTGGTTTGGGATAATTCGCCGGCTCCCACTTGTTGGCCATCACGGAGCACTACAAAATAGTCCGCGATGCGAAAAAGTTCGTCCATTTTATGTGAAATATAGGCCAAGGTGCAACCGTCTTCCCGAAGTTCCCGAACAATCCGGTGCAGATTTTCAATTTCGGCATCATTGAGCGCCGAGGTCGGCTCATCCATTAATATGATTCGGGCCTCAGAGAGTAAGCTACGGGCAATTTCTACAAGTTGTTGCTGTCCTACCTTTAATTGGTTTAGTGGTGTTTCGGGATTTATATCCAATCCTACCTTTTTCAGTACTTTTTGCGCTTGTCGATGCATGTAGCGGGTACGAGGCAGCCCTAATAAATTTACAGGCTCTCTTCCCAGAAATAAATTTTCGGAAACATTTAGATTAGGAATGAGATTCAACTCTTGATGAATAATGGAAATTCCTGCCTGCTGAGCCTCCCTAATGGTTTTGAACCGAATGGGCGCACCGTTTAGTAAGAGATCTCCATCATAGTCGGAAATCACGCCGGTTAGTATTTTTAGAAGGGTAGATTTTCCAGCCCCATTCTCGCCCAAAATGGCGTTTACCTTTCCGGGATATAAGGTCACATTAACCGCGGTCAAGGCTTGCACCCCGGGATAAGATTTGGATAGGTTTCGTGTTTGAAGCATCACGGAATTTTTTTTAGGGTAGCCGGAAACACACTAATATTTTGGGGTACGGACTCAGACCGGTTCAGTTTTACCGCTCCGGTTACCGATATTTGATCTCCCGGTTGTAAGCCGGTTATGGCCTCCGGGATTACCTTGTTTCGGATCAAGCGGTTTAAAGCCTCAGACAGGCTGTTGAATTCCGAGGTGGTCTTAAAGTCGGTTAGGGCAACTAATCTAGAGGCATCTCGGATTGCATTGCCGAAAATATAGCGGGTTTCCAGCCTTAGTGTACTGGAATCGTCGCTTATCAATGCTATGGAGGTTTCGGTAATTGATTCTATGGTTCCCGATGCTTGTATCATAAAATATGCGGAATTGCCGATGCCCAAACGATTGCCGTATTGGGAAAAGGCAGCTTCGGGATTGGCAGCAATACTGTCTTGCAAGACCGACCAGGCTACCCCGGGGCTTTTTGGAAGTATACCGCGATAATACAAAGAGTCGGCTAGGGTTTCAAAATTCAGGGCTACGGACGCTTTTTGCTTTCTGGAGCTCAGGGTTTCAAGAAAAACGGAGTTGTACCCGAGCAATCCAATAATTGCCGTAATTAATAGGTATTTGAGGGGTTTCTTCATGGCAAAAACTTCGAGACGTTATCCTTATTGACCAGGTTTACTTCTACAGGTACCCGCTGCGGAAAATCGCGTTGCCCGCCAAAATAGGCGTGAGCATATTGGGCAGCGGTTTGGGCCATAACCTTGGGATGTTGCATTCCGGTTGCCACAATTTTGCCTTCGGCAATTTTTTCAATAACATCGTCGGCCCCGTCAAATCCGAAAATTTTGACCGTTTCAGCTTTACCGGCAGCCTGAAGCGCCTGATAGGCCCCCATAGCCATGGCATCGTTGCCGCAGAATACGGCATCCAAATCCGGGTTGGCTTGCAATATGCTTTCGAGTACGTCCATGGCCTTGTTCCGGTCAAATTCGGCACTCTGCTGTGCCACCATGGTAAGGTTTGGAAACGCATCCACCACGGAATGAAAACCGCCGGAACGCGCCCAGGTATTGTTATCCCCAACCAAACCCAACAGCTCAGCGTATTTTCCAGTTCCGCCAAGATCTTGCACAAATTGAACCCCAAGTTCCACGCAACCCGAATAGTTGTCGGAGAGAATCTGACTGGTTGCGGCATCGTCTGCATTGACTTCCCGGTCCATACAAAACACAGGTACGCCGGCCTGTTTAGCCTTGAGTATGTTGACAATGGATCCGTCTGCATCGGTAGGATTGAACAAGATGGCATCAAATCCTGCCGCAATCAGGTTTTCGAAATTGTCGGACTCGGTAGCCGGATTGTTTTGGGAATCAAAGATTTTGGCGTCATAGCCTAGGTCTCGCGCATTTTGTGCCGCAGACTCTGCCAAAACCACAAACCAGGGATTGTTGAGTGTTGAAATGACTACTGCTACTTTTTTGCGCTTTGCTGTTCCCTCCGAGCGCAAATTGCACCCCAATACCGTTAAGGCCAGTAATCCGAAAAAGAGGTTTTTTAACATGACGATTTTCTTTTTAGCAAATCCATGGCCGTTTCTGCCAATCCTGCAGCAGATATGCCATAGTGGTCAAAAATTTCCAATTGCGAGCCTGTAACGGTTTCGCAGTCGGGTAATCCGACAATTTTGAGTGGATTTCGGTAGCCTTGTTGCATGAGATAGGCCGCACAGGCTTCTCCCAGCCCGCCATGAACCATGTGCTCTTCCACCGTTATTACCGGCATACCGGTTTTTGCAAATCCATCAATTAATCCGGTATCCAATGGTTTTACCGTGTGCATGCTCACCACCCCGGCTCTAATACCATCCGATGCCAATAATCGTTTAGCGGCCTGCCAAGCCGGATACACTGTTTCTCCGTTTGCGATAAATACCAAATCTTCCCCAGGCAGAATAACCCGCCCTTTGCCTAAGGCAAAGGTTTCATCTCCGGTTTTGAGCAATGGCATTGGTTTTTTACCAAATCGCAGGTACACCGGAATATTCGATTTTGCCGCTTGTAATACGGCTTGCCGGGTTTCAAAATTATCGGCCGGTGCCACCACAATCAGATTGTTTATAGCCCGTAAAACGGCAAAGTCGTGAAGGCTGTGGTGGGTTGTTCCCAGGGCCCCGTAACTCACGCCTGCGCTAATCCCTACGAGCGTTACCGGATTGTTGGAGTAGGCCACATCATTTTTAATTTGTTCCAAGGCACGTGCGCTTAAAAAGCAGGCCGGTGAAACGGCAAAGGGCGATTTCCCGGCAGCGGCCAGTCCGGCAGCAACCCCAACAAGATTTTGTTCGGCAATTCCTACTTCCACAATTTGATTGGGAAAGCGTTGGCCAAAACGAACCAGTTTTCCGGATCCCCGGGAGTCACTGGTTACCGCGATTACATTTTTATCGGATGCCGCCAGGGATTCCAGGGTTTCGGCAAACACTTCCTGATTGGCAATCCCCATTTCCAATTCCGTTTCTGCTATGATATCGAGTTCCATTTCATTAAATTTTTGCCAGTGCCAGATTCAGTTCTTCCTGGGCCTGGGCATATTGGGCTTCATCCGGTACGCCGTGATGCCATTTAAGATTCCCTTCCATATAACTCACCCCTTTTCCTTTTACCGTATGGGCAATTATAAAGTTGGGTTTGCCGGTTTTAAAAGGGCCATTATTCAAGACTTCTGCCAGTTCCGAAACACTATGCCCGTCTACTTCTCGAACCGCCCACCCAAACGCCTCGAGTTTGTTGCGAATGGGTTCGGTATTCATAACATCACTATTGTTTCCGGTAATTTGTTGTTTGTTGTAATCCAATATGGCGTATAGGTTGTCTAACTTGTAATGCGCTCCGGCCAGGAAGGCTTCCCAATTCGATCCCTCTGGTAGTTCACCGTCGCCGAGTAGGGTGAAAATACGGTGTGATTTCTGATCCATTTTTGCAGCTATAGCCTCACCGATGCAAATCGGTAGACCGTGCCCAAGGGCTCCTGTGTTTTGTTCCACGCCGTTGACCTTTCGGGTTGGGTGCCCAATATAATGGGACTGATATTGGCATAGGGTAGTTAAATCCGTTTCGGGAAAGAATCCGCAGTCTGCTAGCACCACGTATAAAGCCTCCACACAGTGTCCTTTACTTTGAATATACCGGTCCCGGTCCGGATTTCGAAAATCCTGAGGATTTACATGCAGTACCTGGTTATACAGCACATTGATGATATCAATCGCAGACAGACTCCCGCCGGTATGTCCGGCTTTGGCTGTGTAGATGTATTGCAAAATCTTTTTGCGGTAGCTTACCGATTTGCGCTGTAGTTCTTGTAAATCAACCGAATGGCTTACGTTTATTTCGTTCATTGCTCCTTATTTTCCATGACGGTAAACCCCCCAGCCCATGTAATTGGACAAGGCCTCCTCCAGAATTCCGGAGGTGTTGGAGGCATTCATCACCACGTGGTGTTCAAATCCGTTTCGGCAAACGTATTGCATTAAACCCTGTAGGTCCGAAATACGGGCAACAGCTCTGTTTCCAAAGGTTTGAAGTGGATCGTTGGTTAATTCACCTTCGCCGATATAGGCCTTAATTACCCCGGCCGGATCATCTGTGCTTAGGCGCCCGAAAGTTAACGGCATGGCCGGTGTTCTGCCGTCTAATGCGCCATACGTGTTTTCTACACCTACCGAAGTTCCGAGAATGGGGGCATTGGAAATTTGAATATCGGGTAGAAACGACTTGGCCCAGTTCCCACAATGAAACAAGACGCATTTGTTGGGATCCTCCGAATAGTTGTTGTTCCAGTCTACTAGGGCAGAAGGTGAGCCGGACGCCAGTTGCATGGCGTACATGCTCAAGGTCCCTGTTACATCTACCTCACAGGCACTGGGCAGCATATTTTCACTCATAATGCTCATGCTGGTGCAAACGTTGCACCCGTAATTTTGCTGCAGGGAGGTCCAGCATTGAATGGCGGTCGCATCTAGGGCGTATTCCTCCATCTTCCGTTTTAGCACCACATCCAATTTGGCAATTTGAAGCATCGCATTGTCTGGGGTGTTCCCTCTAGGTGCATATGCACCAATAGTTTCCAGGTGTTCTTTTACCAGGGCATCAGTGGCATCCAGTTTTTGGGCTTCACCCAATATTTCGGA
>JBJOHX010000036.1:0-26030 GCA_046047415.1 Bacteroidota bacterium | reverse complement strand
ACAAAGTTACTAATACCCTAAATCATATTGAACCAGCATCTTTTAACGTTTCTTGCGATTGGTTAATAGTCGAGTCATTTTTTGGATGCGGTCTGACAGGCGTTCCGAAGAAAGTTTTTCGCGCAATCTATCTGTGATAATGGGAAAAGATAAAGGTGTAGGCTGTGAACAGTGTTTAATTACAATTTGCTGTGAGCCTATGCGTTCCAATGCCAGGCGTAAACGACCTTCTTCTAGCTGGTGCTCAAAGGTTTCCCGAAAAGCTTGTAAATACAAAAGGTTGTCTGATTCGTAGTCCCGAAACACCTCAAACAACAGTTGGGAGCTACTTTGCAGGTGTTTCATTTGAATTGTTTTTTTGGGATAGCCACTAAATACCAAGCCACTGATTACAGCAATATCTCTGAATTTACGCCGGGCCATTTCCGTGGCATTTAGGCTTTTATGTAAATCGTCTAATAAATAGGCCGAACTAAATAAATTGTTGTCCAGAATGAGATTTAGATCTAACGGCTGATCAGACAGGAGTTCAAATCCGTAGTCGTTGTAGGCCAAAGAAAACGAAATGGGCAAGAGCAGGCTAATGCGGTAACTAAGTAAACTCGCCAAGGCCTCGTGCACAAAACGTCCTTCAAAAGGATAAAACACCAGATGATACCCATCTTGGGTTTGAAACGTTTCTATCAGGAATTCTTTCGGGCCCGGAACCATACTTTCTAAACGCTGTCTCGCAAAAAGTGGTTCTAAGGCTTTGGTTTCAATGGATTGCATTTCGGGATCCAAATTCGCGGTATACAATTCGTTGCGCAGCAATTCCGACATAGCACTCGATAAGGTAAGTCTGCCACCCATCCAACTCGGTGTTTTAGCGCTTTTGGCAGTTGAATTTCGAACCTGAGCAACCATTTCTTTAATTCGGATAAACTCCAAATTGCGACCTGCAAAGGTAAAAATATCTCCCGGCTGTAGCTTAGAGATAAACCATTCTTCAATGGTGCCGATATACCCTCCACTCTGGTATTTGACCTGAATATCGGCGTCGCCAACAATGGTTCCAATTTGAAATCGATGCCGCATGGCAATGCCGCGGTTGGCCACACGATACAAGCCGTCGGAATCAATGATTATTTTTTTGAAGTCGTCATAATTTCTGAGGCTAATACTGCCCTGTACTAAAAAATTAAGTACCCATGCCCAATCTGAATCCGAAATACCCTGATAGCAATAGGTGGAGGCAATTTCACGAAATATGGCCTCGGGAGCGAATCCATCCGAAACTGCAAGCGTGGTAAGGTATTGTGCAAGGACGTCCAAACTGTCTAAGTATGGAATACGGTCTTCTACAGCGCCCTGTAAAATGGCTTGCTGCAGGGCGGCAGCTTCTACCAATTCCAAGGCATGGGTAGGTAAGAAATAGATTCGGCTCTCCTGTCCAGGCCGGTGCCCGCTTCTTCCTGCCCGTTGTAAAAATCGTGCAATGCCTTTGGGTCCGCCAATTTGTATTACGGTTTCTACAGGGGCAAAATCTACACCCAAATCTAAGCTCGAGGTACAAACTACGGCTTTAAGACTCTCGTTTCGAATGGCTTGTTCTACCCATTGACGCGTTTCTTTATGAATACTCCCGTGATGCATTGCAATTTCACCTGCAAGTTCCGGATGGGTTTCAAGTATTTTTTGGAACCAAATTTCGCATTGTCCGCGTGTATTTGTGAAAATCAGTGTGGTTTTGCTTGATTTTATAATGGGAATTATAGCTTCCAACAAATGCAATCCAAGATGCCCTCTCCAAGGTAAAGTTTCAATGGTTTTTGGAATGATGCTCTGGACTTTAATTTTTTTAGTGAGTTTGGCTCGAATCAATACAGCGTTTTCCAAGGCTACGGAATTAGGTCCCAGCAGGACTTGTCTTGCCTGTTCTAGGTTTCCTATAGTTGCAGATACACCCCAAATTCTAAGGTTTTTAGAAATGGATTTAAGCCTTGAAAGCGCCAGTTCCATTTGCACCCCTCGTTTGCTGCCTAAGAGTTCATGCCATTCGTCAATGACAATTGCATTGCAAGCCGTAAAGGCTTTGGCATACCCCTTGGTCGCCAATAATAATTGCAAGCTTTCCGGAGTGGTAATAAGCAAATCCGGTAGGTTTTTGCGTTGCCGCGCCCTTTCATCAGGGGCAGTATCACCGGTGCGAACACCAATTTCAAAAGGAATGTCTAGGTCTGCTGTAATTCGGGAGGTCGCCAGCTCAATTTCCTGCGCAAGGGCGCGTAGAGGTGTAATCCAAAGGGCTTTTAATCCAGGCTTTTTCTGGGTCCTGTGATTCGGATGCTGATGTATATAATCCAATAGTATTGGAAACCAAAGGGCATAGGTTTTTCCACTCCCTGTGGGTGCGTTTAGTAGCCCGTGCTTTCCTTCAAGAAAGGCTCGCCAGGTTTCCCTTTGAAATTCAAAGGGTTGCCAGTTCCGCAGTTCAAACCACTGTTCGGCAATATGCATCAAGGATTCCGTATTAGCCGTTTCGGGTTTCATGCGGGAGGGATCATTTTTTTTAGCGATTCCAGATTATCGGCCTCTTTAGCCGTTTTGTCCTTTCGCCACCTTAAAATGCGCGGAAATCGAGTGGCAATGCCGCTTTTATGTCTGCCGGAATGCGCCAATCCTTCGAATCCAATTTCAAAAACCAATTCAGGGGTTACCGCCCGCACGGGGCCAAAACGTTCGGTGGTATTGGCCTTTATCCAAAGGTCCAATTCGAGCAATTCGGCATCTGTGAGACCCGAATACGCTTTGGCAAAGGTTACCAGTTCGCCGGGGTCTTCCGCTTGGTCCCGTTTCCAAAGTGCAAATGTATAATCGGTATACATATTGCTTCTTCGGCCGTGTCCTCGCATGGCGTAGGTAAGTACAGCATCTACTGTCATGGGGTCTACCTTCCATTTCCACCATCCTCCTTTTTTCCGGCCAATCCCATAAGAGGTATCCCGGTGTTTGAGCATGAGTCCTTCTGCCCCCAAATTACGCGAAAGTTCCCTGGCTTGGCGCGCGGTGTCCCAGGATTCGAATTTCAGGATTGGTGAAAGATCAAGTGGAATTTGTTCGGGGTTCGCGAGATTGTGGTACCAAAGCTCCAACTGCTTTCTCCTAGATGAGAAGGGCTGCTTACGTATATCTGAACCATTGCATTCTAAAAGGTCATAAATTCTAAGGATTACAGGTATTTTTTGGAGCATTGACTTAGTCACTGTTTTGCGTCCCAATCGTTTTTGAAGTAGATTAAAGGACCCTACCTTCCCATTTGGAAACGGTAGAAGTTCTCCGTCCAATACACTCCCATTTGGAAGTATATTGGCAAGTGTCGCGAATTCAGGATAACTATCGGTAACCAATTCTTCCCCTCGGCTCCAGAGAAATACTTTCCCTTCCCGAATAATAAGCTGGGCTCGAATGCCATCCCATTTGTATTCCATTAACCAGTTTTCTGGTTCTCCGAGTTGATCCGGTGTTTCTTCCAAGGCATACGCTAAAAAAAACGGATAGGGTCTTGAACTGTTTTCCTGGGCCTGAGGATTAAGAACCAAGTCCGAAAATGTAATGCGCGCTGGATCCCAATTACCCATTAGTCGATAGGCTAAAAGGTCTTCAGGTACCTCGGTGGCTTGAGCAAGCGCCCGAGTCATCAATTTCTGGCTAATTCCAATTCGGAAGCCACCGGTCATAATTTTGGTAAAAACAAAACATTCATAATAATTAAGATTTGCCCATTGTGTCATTAAATAGGCTTGCTGTTCTGCTTCGGTCTTATTTTTTAGGAGGATGAGATCATTCAGGTAATCCGATAGGCATTTATCGTTGCAGGTTGTATTCGATGGCCTAGGAATTATAAGTGCAATGGTTTCGGCCAAATCCCCAACAATATGATACGTTTCTTCGAACAGCCAGGGGGAGATGCCTGCACATGCTCCCGCCCAGAGTCTTAATTGGGTGGTCGTTACCGGCCTCGATGGCCTGCGGTGCGAGAGTAAGGCAATGGTCCAAACCTTGTCACGGTCCGGGCTGTTTTTAAAGTAGGTCGCCAGAGCCGCTACCCGGTTATTGATTTTATTGGTAGCGTCCAGTGTTTGTATAAGTACAGCAAATTCTTTCATGCAATGGCGTCCTCTTTAATTTCTGAACTAGAATCCTGATTTTCGCCTTCATATTTGGTTTGTACAGCTTGAGCGTCTAGGCCTTGTTCTTGCAACACACGTGCAAAAATTTCAGTATACCCATGCGTGCAAAAAACCCTTTGGGCTCCTGTTTCCTTAACACTGTTCAACAAACCGTTCCAGTCTGCATGGTCACTAATCATAAAACCACGGTCTACGGCACGTCTTCTGCGATTTCCGCGAAGGGCCATCCAACCACTTGCTGCGGCCACCTCATGTGGGGGCAGTCGTTTAATCCAAGCGGTTCCCTGTGCTCCTGGCGGGGCAAGAATGAGTTTTCCTTCCAACTCCGTACGCTGGGTATTGGCAGTTATGCGTTGGGTAGGTGGTAATTCCACCTGATTGCGGAGTACTTCGGTCATGTTTTCAATGGCCCCATGGGTATAGATATCTCCTGTAGCTGCTTTAAGACCAGCAAGAATACGTTGGGCCTTACCTAAAGAATAGGTAAGCAAGACAGAAGCGCGTCCGTTCCGTTGATTTTGATTCCACCAAGTGATAATATCCTGGAAAATTTCGTTTTGTGGCTTCCATCGAAACGCCGGTATGCCAAAGGTGCATTCTGTGATAAAGGTATGGCACCTTTGGGGCTCAAAGGGAACAGAAAGCTGGTCGTTTTCGGTTTTGTAATCGCCCGAAAAGACCCAAACTTCTCCTTTATAGCTAACACGGATTTGTGCAGAACCCAAAATATGACCTGCTGGATGAAAACTAAAATTCACCCCATTGATACGTGTGGTTTTGCCCCAGGGAATACCGTGAACGGAAACCGGACCCAAACGGTATTTTAAAATGGGTACGTTATCGGCACAGGTTATGTAGCGGGTACTTCCGAATCGGGCATGGTCTGAATGACTGTGGGTAATTAGTGCCTTGGGAACCGGTTGCCAAGGGTCCAGATAAACATCCGCAATAGGACAGTAAATGCCTTTCTTAGTGAATTTTAAAAGGGGAGAATTCATAGCAACCGGAAGGTACTGCTTTTTGAAATAAAGTTGTTAATCCCTTGTAAAAAGAGGGAGTATTTTATTCTTTTTTGAGAGGTTAAAAGGTATTTTTATGGGTATATTTGCACAAAAATAAGTTCTCACTATGCCGATTCTTGATTTGTACAATCACCCGGAACAACGTCGTAATTTGGCACACTTTGCAGCTTTAGCTTCACTTGCAGCGATAGATGGCGAAGTTAACCCGGAAGAAAAGTCCGTGTTGGATCGTTTTGCTACCAAGCTGAATATTTCAGATTCAGAGTACCAGGAAGTTATGAAGAAGGATAATAAATATCCGATTGAGGCGCCAATTGAATTGGAAAAGCGTTACGAGCGCTTGTTCGACTTATTTAAAATCATCTACTCCGATCACGCTATAGATAAGGAAGAAGTTGACCTGGTTACCAAATATGCTATCGGTTTGGGTTTTTCCGGTGTACAAGCCAATAAGGTAATTTTACGGTCAATAGCCATTTTTGGAGGCGGTATTGATTTTGAAGACTACCACTACCTGATTTCCAAGTAAATTTGTTCAAATTTTTTACTACTAACTTGCCGCGGAATGCTACTCCATAGCTATACGTAGGTGAATGTGTTTTATTGCACTTTAGTATTTGTTCTGCAGGACCAATACCTGCTTCTTCTACCTGTGATTCTTGTGCTCTATTTGTCTGTTGAGACAAACCTAAACCTTGGGTTGTATTTATAAACAATTCAACGATTTTTGTGAAACCTGTTTGGTTTAATTTCCAAGGGATATTTAAATATTATAACTTTGTGTTTTATTTGTAACAATTATGAATTTTAAAATTCGCCTTGCCGAACGTGCCGATATGCCTGAAGTTCATAGGCTCATTTATGAATTGGCTGTCTATGAGAATGAACCCGATGCGGTGGAAGTAACCCCCGAAAAATTGGAAGAAGATGGTTTTGGAGCAGTGCCAAAATTTCAATGTTTTGTGGGATGTGTGGAGGAAAAGATTGTAGGAATTGGCTTGTTTTATGAACGTTATTCTACCTGGAAAGGCCGTGTAATACATCTTGAAGATCTTATTGTTACCGAAGAAGCCCGAGGAAAAGGTTTGGGTGGCGCTTTATTGACTGCAGTAATACGCTTTGCACACGAAGCAGGTATAAAAAGGGTCAATTGGGAAGTCTTGGATTGGAATACCCCTGCTAAAGCTTTTTATGAAAGTCGTGGTGCAAAAATTAAATCGGAGTGGAAGGTGGTTCATTTAGAAGAACAAGGAATTATCGATTATCTGCTACAATATGAGGGTATTTAAATTTGGAGGTGCATCGGTAAAGGATGCGGCCGGCGTGCGCAATGTAGTAGAAGTGTTGCGGCAAACGGGAACCGAAAAAACCTTCTTAGTAATCTCTGCCATGGGAAAAACCACCAATGCTATGGAGGAGGTTGTGAAAGCCTATTTCGATGATCGTAGTTCGGTTTCCGATGCACTTCAAATCGTAATTGATTACCACGAATCTATTCTATCGGAGTTGTTTCCTGTACCTGGTCATAGTGTTTATGCACAGGTTCTTGGGTTGTTTGAAGAAGTCCGCGGCTTCCTGGCCTGGAATAAATCCCCGAAGAAAAGTTTTGTTTACGATCAGATTGTGGGGTATGGCGAATTGCTGTCCACCACTATACTCAGTGCATTTTTAACCGATAACGGAATTAAAAATACCTGGATTGACATCCGGAATTTCATAAAAACCGATGCGGCCTATCGGGATGCAAATGTGCAATGGGATAAAACACAAGAGGCCATTCAGGCGCTTGCAGATCGCAAAGAGCTTTTTATTACCCAAGGGTTTCTTGGAAGTGATGAAAACAATTTTACTACCACGCTGGGAAGGGAAGGGTCGGATTATACGGCTGCCATAATTGCCTATTGCCTAAATGTGGAATCTGTTACGATTTGGAAGGATGTGCCCGGGGTGCTCAATGCCGATCCGCGTTACTTCAAGGACGCCAGCCTGTTGCACCGTATTTCCTACCGCGAAGCCATTGAACTGGCATTTTATGGAGCTTCGGTAATTCATCCAAAAACGCTTCAACCACTACAGCGAAAGGAAATACCCTTGCATGTCAAGTCTTTTATTCGCCCTGCAGACCCCGGTACAACCGTGGGAAAGGGAAAAGGAGTAACCCCAGAATTGCCTTGTTTTATCCTAAAAAAGGATCAGGTGCTAATGAAATTATCCTCTTTGGATTTTTCTTTCATTGTAGAGGAAAGTATTGGTGAGCTGTTTAAATTATTGCACGACCACAGGATTAAGGTGGATCTCATCCAGAATTCGGCCATTAGTTTTTCAGTTTGTGTAGACAACAAATACGGTACCCTGCCGGAGCTACTCAATAAACTAAAATCTAGGTTTAATGTAGAGCATTATGAAGGAGTGTCTTTGTATACCGTACGTCATTTTAATTCCGAGGCGTTGCGCAGTGTACAGAATGGGAAGCAAGTGCTTTTGGAACAGCGAAGTAGTGAAACCGTGCAACTCGTAGTGCAGTAAATGCAAACTAAAAGAAAACTGTTTAGAGCAGTCTTCATTTTTCTATCTTTACCCAAGTGGTAAAATAGGTTATGGGATTAGTTACGGCGAAAGAAGTTGCAAAAAGCGTAGGCCTAGACAAGTTTGGTAGCTTGGGAACTTTACTGGGTTGGTTTTTAATGCGTCTTACGCGTATTAGCAGCCTAAATCGGTTTTATGATAAACATGCCCACCTGCCTACTTCCGAATTTTTGGATCGCATCTTAGAATACTACGAGATTGATTTTGACCTGCCCGAGGAGGATTTTAAGCGACTTCCAAAACAAGGTCCATTCATTACAATTAGCAATCATCCGCTAGGCGGTATCGATGGGGTATTACTCCTAAAACTAATGTTAGCACAACGGTCCGATTTCAAGATCCTTGCTAATTTTCTATTGCGTCGTATTTCCCCACTGTCGGAATATATTTTGCCGGTTAATCCATTCGAAAATCACAAAGAAGCTCATAGTTCCGTTGCAGGGTTTAAACGAGCCATGGAGCATTTGAACGGCGGCCAGCCTTTAGGTATTTTTCCAGCCGGAGAGGTTTCTACCTATAAAGACGGGAAGCATATTGTTGATCGTCCGTGGGAAGAAGCTGCACTTAAGTTAATTCGCCGCGCAGAGGTTCCTGTGGTACCTATTTATTTTCACGCTCGAAATAGTCGGTTGTTCTATTGGTTGTCCCGATTAAATGGTGTTTTTAGAACGGCAAAACTTCCCTCTGAATTGATGTCGCAACGCCGACGTCCAATTAAGGTACGTATTGGTCACCCAATTTCGGTGGCTACCCAGAAAGAGCACGAAACACTGGAAGAATTTACCGAACTCCTAAGGCGTAAGACCTATCTGCTCTCTAATCCGTTTGAACGCGAAAGTTTAATTAAGCAAATTCCGGTAAGTCTTAAGATTCCAAAACAGCCCAAGGCAATTGCTTCTGCTGTAAGAACAGATCTTATTCAGGGTGAAATAGAAGGGCTTAGGGAGAAAGGTTGCCGTCTCTTGCAAAGTAAAAACTACGAGGTGTTCCTAGCCCAGCAGCAGGATATGCCGTCTATTCTGCGTGAAATTGGCAGGCAACGGGAACTTACCTTTCGAGCCATTGGAGAAGGAACCAACCAATCTATTGATTTGGATCGTTTCGACGAGTACTACCATCATTTGTTTCTATGGGATGATCAGGAAAAGCAAATTGTGGGGGCCTATCGCATGGGGCTTGGGGCTGAAATATTTGAGCATCTAGGCATCGATGGTTTTTATTTGCATGACCTCTTTCGATTTGAACCCGAGTTGTATTCAATGATGCGTCAATCCATTGAAATGGGAAGGGCCTATATCGTAAAGGAATACCAGCAGAAACCCATGCCATTGTTTTTACTATGGAAGGGTATTGTGCATACCACCCTTCGATTTCCCGAGCACAAATACCTAATTGGGGGGGTAAGCATTAGCAATCAATTTTCGAATTTCTCTAAGTCGCTCATGATAGAATTCATGAAGTCGCATTATTGGGATCCATATGTGGCTCAATACATTCGACCCAAAAAGGAGTTTAAGGTAAAACTAAAGGACGCCGATAAAGAATTTGTATTCGATGAAACCGCAGCCGATCTAAACAAATTCGACAAGCTTAT
This sequence comes from Bacteroidota bacterium, assembly GCA_046047415.1. Lineage (GTDB taxonomy): Bacteria > Bacteroidota > Bacteroidia > Flavobacteriales > Flavobacteriaceae > Robiginitalea. The sequence goes on along the minus strand of JBJOHX010000036.1, from coordinate 16,656 downwards.
AGATGAGGTTGAGCCTGGGAACCTGCGCTTGCCGGTACTTATCAAAAAATACATCAAACAAAATGCTCGCGTAATTGCATTTAATGTAGATCCGTTATTCAACAATGCCGTAGATGGACTTATGTACATTAAAATTGCAGACCTGCCTGAAGACACTGTGAGGCCGGTAATGGAGGAGTTTCAGGCCGAATTGGAGCGACGGCATTCAGAAAATCTGCCTCAAGACCCCAGTTCTCTTGTATAAGTATGACTTGCTTGTATCTTGATTGTCTGCCGCTCTTTTTAAGAATTTAGGACCCCCTTGGTTTATACTTTTTGTTCTTGCCCTTTGGGTTGGTAATGTTGTCTTATTTTATCTACCAACACCTGAGCCAGGCGTGCTTTACTTTCGTGTGTCCATCCAGCAACATGAGGACTTAGTAGTACTCGAGGTGATTCAATGAGGTATTTAAAGGCTTCGGGCATATTTCCTCCGGAAAATAAAGATTCAAAGGAGCCTTTTTCATATTCCAAAACGTCTAGTCCGGCTCCTAGAATTTGGCCGGATTGAAGTCCTGCAACCAAATCGGCAGTTACCACACATTTACCACGTGCGGTATTGAGTAACCAAAACGGATGTTTGAATCCTGAAATAAAGGCGGAGTTTACCATGCCTTTAGTTAAGTGTGTTTCCGGTACGTGCAGACTTACCACTTCGCAGCGTTCCTGAAATTCTTTTAACGATACCTGGGTTGCGTTGGAATTGCCAACATTTGATTCAATGTCGTAACAAAGGACCTCTACCTCAAATCCCAGTAATTTTTTAGCGAAAGATTTGCCCATATTGCCGTACCCTATTATTCCTACGGTAAGGCCATCTAGCTCATAGCCTCTATTGGCTTCGCGCTGCCATAGGCCTTCCCGAACTTCCCGGTCTGCGGTGTGCAATTTGTTTAAAAGAGACAACAGCATACCCAAGGTATGCTCGCCAACCGCATTGCGGTTTCCTTCGGGCGCAGCAGCTAAATAAATTCCTCTGGAGGCTGCAAATTCAGTGTCGATATTTTCTAATCCTGCGCCTACACGGCCAATAAATTCCAATTTAGTTGCATGTTCCAAAAGCACTTTGTCTATAGGAATGCGACTGCGGATAATTAGGCCTTCAAAGTTTCCTATTTTATCTAGGAGTTGCGAATGGGAACTCTCAAAGTCCCTTTCGTTTTTGAAACCTTGAGCTTCGAGACCGGCCTCTAGTAGGGGATGGTTACTGTCTAAATGGAGTACTCGTTTCAAAAGGATTTGGATTAAATTCCCAACAACATTTTGGCTATCGTAAAATAGATTAGGATCCCAAAAATGTCATTACTGGTAGTTATGAAAGGACCTGTAGCAATGGCTGGATCCACACCGCGTTTGTGTAAAAACAAGGGAATAAATGTCCCGATAATTCCAGCGACAACAATAACTGTTATCAAGGATAGTGAAATGGCAAAAGCAGCCGGAAAACTACCCTTCCAAAGCCAGGTAAATAATAACAAAGCACCTGCCAGGATTAGTCCGTTTAAGGAGGCAAGTAGCATTTCTTTAATGAGACGATTGGAAATACTTCCTTTAAGATCGTCATTGGCCAAACCCTGAACAATAATGGCGCTGGATTGTACCCCAACATTTCCGGCCATAGCCGCAATTAAGGGGGTAAAAAAGAACAACAAGGCGTGTTCGGCAATTAATGATTCAAATTCTCCCATAATTGCAGCGGCTCCCAACCCCCCTATTAAGCCTAAGAATAGCCACGGTAAGCGTGCTTTAGTAAGGTCCAAAATACTATCGTCGGCCTCTACCACTTGAGAGATCCCCGCGGCGAGTTGATAGTCTTTTTCTGCTTCCTCCCGGATAACGTCTACAATGTCATCGATTGTAATGCGCCCTACCAAACGGCCAATCTCATCAATGACAGGTATGGCTTCCAAGTCGTATTTGGACATGATGCGCGCCACCTCTTCGGGCTTTTCATTGACCGTTACACGGTCTACTTTCGGAATGTAGATTTCGTGTATGGGCGAGCGTGTAGAGGCTGTTAATAAATCTTTTAGGGAGAGCCTGCCTTTGAGAATTCCCTCGTCGTCTACCACATAAATGGAATGTACCCGGGTAACATTCTCTGCCTGTAATCGCATTTCTTTAACACAGGTAAGAACATTCCAGTTTTCATTTACCTTGACTAGCTCTTTGGCCATGAGACCTCCGGCAGAATTTTCATCGTACCGCAAGAGATCTACAATGTCCCGGGCGTGATCACGGTCCGTAATCTCCGATATTACCTGTTGAATGAGCTCTTTAGGAAGTTCAGCAACAATATCCGCTGCGTCGTCGGTGTCAAGTTCTTCGAGCTCTCCGGCGATTTCCTTAGAGGAGAGGTTGCCCAAAATGGCCTCTCGCACATCTTCGTCCAGTTCTGTAAGAACATCCGAGGTTTTGTCGCTGTTTAGCAGTTTAATAAGGTAAGTGGCCTGATCTTCATCCAGTTCGTTGATGATTTCGGCAATGTCTGCGTAATGTACCTCTTCTAACAACGCATTCAACGCTGCATCCTGATGCTGATCGATCAGCTGCTCAATTTGCTCGAGTAATTCTGCTGTTAGTTTAAACGTTGTCATGCGCGATCCTGTTGGTCAGCGCTATAAATTCCGGGACCGACAGTTGTTCCGGGCGCCGGTCAAAGATACTATCTTCCGAGATATTTTCCGGAATTCTCAAGCTTTTTAAACTGTTTCTAAGCGTCTTTCGCCGCTGATTAAAAGCGGTTTTAACCACAGTAAAGAGGGCTTTTTCCTCCCAGTCTATTGCTGGTTGCTGCTTGCGTACTAGCTTTATTACCCCCGATTCTACCTTGGGTGGCGGATCAAATACCTCGGGAGCTACAGTAAAACAATATTCAGCATCGTAATAGGCTTGTGTAAGGACAGATAGGATGCCGTAGGTTTTACTGCCGGGACCGGCACAAATACGTTGTGCAACTTCCTTTTGAAACATTCCAGAAAAAAAGGGAATACGGTCCTTGTATTCCAAAACTTTAAAAACGATTTGAGTTGAAATGTTGTAAGGAAAGTTTCCGGTAATTCCAAAAGATTCGCCCGAAAAAAAGGTGTTTAAATCCATTTGCAGGAAATCGCCAAAGACTACCTCAAAGGATTGATAAGGCAGATTTCGCTTTTTGGAATCCAATATAAAATTGGTCTTTAAATAGTTTACGGATTCCGAATCCAGTTCTACCGCAATGAGTCGAATTGGACGTTCCAATAAAAAACCTGTAAGGACCCCGGTTCCAGGCCCAATTTCCAATACATTTTCCAGATCCTGCTCCGGCAAGGTTTCGGCAATACGTTGGGCTATGGAAACATCGGTAAGAAAATGTTGTCCCAAATGTTTTTTAGCAGTTACTCCTGTGCTCCGTTGTGTACTTCCTTTCTTATTGAACTTTTTGTGTTTCATGCTTTTGTTTGATTTGCTGCCGAAGCAAGATATACCCAAGCTCGAACACCGGAATCCAAAGTGAATAGCTTCCTGTAATAACTCTCGGTTTCATAGGCATCTGCAAGCGCCCATTCTGTTGAATTCAAGGCTAACCTGGCGCCTAATACCCCGCAGTTCAATGTTTGACACCTGTTGAGTGCGGGGTATCTGCCTGCCACAGCATTTTCTATTTTAGTATAACCCGCGAGCCGATCCGGAACCGATTGAATTACCCTGCCAAAAACCGCAAGTTGCACCGGAATTTCTAAAAGTGTACCATAAGCAAACAAGGTTTCCGTAGCTTTTGTCATGTGTGTTGGCGGATTAATTCCAGTTCGGTGCGGAAGGATAGAATTTTATCACCAAATTCATGGAATACTTTGTCTTGTAACGATGTGGCATTTTCATGATAATACAATTCTAATGACTCCCTGTTAGGGGCAACGTATTGCACCGAATATGTTATTTCGTTTTCTGCCTGTGCCAGTACCCTGCAAAATCGGGCTTCGGTAAATTTACCTGTGGCCAATACTTCGGGAATATGAACCTCATTCATCCAGGCAAGCCAGTTTTCATGAATAGAGGCTTCTACTAGGGTAGTAACATTATAAATAACCATTATTAAAGGAGATTAGTTTAAGGTGTCGCCACGAAGGGCTCTAAATTTTTTACGTGCCTCTGGAAAGAAATAACTGTCCTGAAATTCATATAGAATTGACTGATAATGTTCCATTGCGGCTTCAGTATCTTGTAATTGATTTTTATACAATTCGGCCATGGCGTAATGGGCATCGTCTGCCAATATATCACCCCCAAAGAATTCAATGATTTTGCGGAAACTTAGCAGTGCCTCGGTGGTGTTTCCATTGGCAGCCATTAACTGACCGTGACGTAAGAGTGCTTCGTCTTCAATGCTTTCACCCTTGTGGTTTTTAAGAATCATTTCCAAGGTTTCTATGGCCGATGCGGTTTTATTTTGATAGGCCAGAAGATCTGCTTTTGCATATAATTTTAAGGCCGTCTGTGTAGAATCTTCAAGGGTATTGTCTGAAATAATCAGGCTCAGTTGCATTGCGTCATTGGCAATCAGTTGGGTTGTGGATTCACGTAGGACTTTGAGCTGTGTTATGGCCCAGTCAAAATCTCCTTTGTAAAAACTGGTTTGAGCAACTTTAAACCGAGCTTCTTGACCCATTACATCGTTTTTTAGTTGCCTTTGTACTTGAGTGAAGTGAATGAGTCCTTCATTATATTTGCCGTCAAACACCAAAATATCGCCAAGTTTGAGTTTGAGTCTGCCCTGAGCATAATTGGAAAGCGGGAGCTGCAAAGCTTCCTTTAAAATAGCGATTCCTGCTTCGGGCGCCTGATTTTTGAACGCCAAAAAATCTGCATAGGCCAGAAATAACGGTAGATTTTCTGCTGCATAAGGATAACTTTCCATAAGCGACAGATAGGCTTGTTGAATCTTTTCCAAATTGGGTTTCGCTTGTTTTTCGGCAATACCGATTTGCCTTAAGCGGGCCATTAATTGGATATTCCGATTCGGACTTTCAGAAACTACAAAACCGTAAGCTTTATCTGCGATGTCCCATTCTCCGGACTCTTCTGCCAAATTTCCAAGTCCAGAAATGCGCTGAAGCCCTGCCTCGGGTGCCCTTTTGTAGATTGCTTTTTCTTGTATTAATGCAGGCGAAAATTGCCCTTGTCTTACCAACAACCAGCTCAATAATTCATTCCACATGGGATCTGGACTACGTTGGGCTCGTAGCAATAACATCCTTTTAAGGTGTTGATTGTTGGATTCCATGGGGTTGTCTCCAACATAGGCCTCTATAGCCCTAAGGATGTTTCCTTGTATGGCGGGTCTCCGAGAAATTAAATCCAGATACGCCTCGAACATTTCTGGAATCTTACCCTGCTCTCCAAATATTTGAGCCATTTGTAGACTGAAGTCCAAGTCTACATTGCGGTCCATTGCCAGTTGGTAGGCCTGCAAGGCGTAATCCAATAGGGTATAGCGTTGAAAAGTAAATCCAATGCTGTATCCGGTATTGGGATTGATCTGTACAGCCTCTAATGCTTTCCGATACCAGGTAACTGCTGTACTATCCTCTCCTTTGAGCAGGTAAGTATACCCCATGTCAATGTAATTTGTAGGGAATACAGTTTTGGAATTCAAGCGCCGGTTAAGAAAGTTAATTGCCTTATCGTACTGTTCCAATTGCTGATAACAGGCAACTAATTTATCTGCAAAATCGGAGCGGCCTGGATTGGCTTGGTGAAGTTTTTCGTAAAGTACTACAGACTTTTCAAACGCACCTTCTTCAAAATACTGTTTGGCGAAAAATTCTTCCTGGGCAACAAGTGTTGTGGTCGCAAATACGATTAATAAGAGCGCCAGGCGATACATAATTTTGGCTTTAGTTAAAGATACAAACTTCCGATTGCCGAGGCCAATTCCGGCAATCGAATCGGAATTAATTCCCTATGCTCGAAAATCCGGTATAGGGAATGAGTACCTCTGGAATGTTAATACCTGCTTCGGTTTGGTAATTTTCCAAAATACCAGCAAGAATTCGCGGCAGTGCCAAGGCGCTGCCATTTAATGTATGCGCCAATTGGGTTTTATTTTGGGCATCCCTGTAGCGAAGCTTGAGTCGATTTGCTTGAAAAGATTCAAAATTAGAAACGGAGCTCACTTCTAACCACCGCTCCTGAGCGGCAGACCAGACTTCAAAATCGTAGGTTAGGGCCGAGGTGAATCCCATATCTCCACCGCAAAGTTTGAGAATGCGATAGGGCAGTTTTAAGGACTCAAGCAATTGTTGCACGTGGGCCACCATTTGGTCTAAGGCAGCATAGGAATCTTCAGGCTGTTCAACACGAACAATTTCTACTTTGTCGAACTGATGCAATCTGTTGAGGCCACGTACATGTGCCCCGTAACTGCCCGCTTCCCGTCTAAAGCAAGGAGTATAGGCCGTGTATTTAAGGGGTAGTTCGGAACGATCAACAATCACGTCTCTAAACAGATTGGTCACCGGCACCTCTGCAGTAGGTATAAGGTATAAGTTGTCTGCTCGTACCTCGTACATTTGACCTTCTTTGTCAGGAAGTTGCCCGGTTCCATAGCCAGAAGCTTCATTTACCAAATGCGGTACCTGAACTTCCTGATAGCCGGCAGCGGTATTACGATCCAGGAAAAAACCAATTAAAGCACGCTGCAGTCTGGCACCTTTGCCTTTATACACCGGAAACCCGGCTCCCGTAATTTTAACCCCCAATTCAAAATCGATAATATCATATTTTTTAGCAAGCTCCCAATGTGGTAAGGCTTCGCCGTGCAGAGTAGGCAATTCTCCCCACTGATGCAGGACCTCGTTGTCTTCTGCATCCTTGCCGGCAGGTACAGTATCGTGTGGGGCGTTCGGTATCTGGTACAAAGCTTGTTGTAAGGCCTCTGCCGCAGCGTTTAATTCATCACTTAAGGTTTTTGAGGCTTCCTTGAGTTCGGCAGATGCTGCTTTAAGCGCATTTGCTTCAGATGCCTTACCTGATTTAAACATTACCCCTATTTCTTTAGAAATCCGATTGGATTCGGCCAGGGTAGTGTCGAGTTTCAATTGCAGATTTCTCCGGTTCTCGTCAAGACTTAGGATTTCGTCGATTAAGGGCTTTGCAGCTATACCTCTTTTGCTTAAAGCCGCTATAAGACGATCCGCATCGTCACGAATGATTTGTATGGGCAACATACCTGCTCAGTTTAAAAGCGCAAAGTTAGGGAACTCTGTTAAACAATTATTGCTGGGTTGTAAAATCCCTATTCTGGAAGTGTAAGCTTTATCTTTTCGGTGTAAGGCCAATCAGATGGAGGCGGCAGTATCCAAGTGGTAGGCACCAAAGGTTCCCAGGCTGCAGCTGCCAGGTCTACTGTTTCATCGGTAAATGGATAAAAGGGTCGGTTGTTTACCCGAACTCTGCTTCGGACATAAACTTCAATTTCCTTGCCTTGGGCGGCATACACCTGTTCTAGGTATTGGGCAAATTGCCACATAAAATCGGGTAAAGCCATTACTTTTTCTTTTTGCTTAGGGGTTAAGTAATGGTCTAGATTTATCGGTTCATTTTCTCTGGTATTTTTATCTACAACCCTAAATTGTGCAATACCTTGTCTGTTGCGAAGCATCATTCTCCAGCTCAAGCGATGGCCTTCTTCGGTCCAAAGCACATCGCCTTTTAATAGATGATGTCTAAGTGGTAATATTATTTGTACTCCCAGGTAAACTAGCAAGATTAATGCCGTACCAAAATGTGGGTGGGTTGCAACAGTTTGTACCTTATTACATTTTGGCTTCTTGGGAAAAAACCGTTGTCGAATGGTTTCGGGTTCAAAGAAAAAGACCATCAAGGCCAAGGATAAAAATGGAAAAATACCAATATGTAATGTTATGGCGTTGAACAGATGAAAAAATACTGACGCCGCAAATGCAAAATTGCGAGTGGGTTTCCAAAGCATGAGCGGAATTACTACAAAGTCGTAGCACACGCCAAACCAAACCACAATGCGCAATACCCAAGGAAGCTGCAAGAGTTCCCCAAGGATGGGGTAATGCAACTTTGGCGCCATTAATTCGGATACAAATCCCAAATCCAGCCAATCCGGATAGCATTTGGCTATGGCGGCAAAGGTGTACACGATCCAGAGTTGCGCAATAATCAAACAACTAACCCAGGAATACATATAGTGTTGTTTGTGTGCAGCATTGCGTTTTACGTCTAGGGAAACCGCCCTGTTTGCAGGAAAAAAACACATAAACCCGGAGAGTAGTACTAGGAGGTAATAGTGATTGTTGTAGGCCGTTTTTTGCATAAAATAAGCACCGGTCCAAAGTAAGGTAAAGAGAATCATGCTTAACCGGTAGCGATAACCCAGTGCCACGGCAATCCCCAACAGGCCCATAATGCCAAAGTAAAAGTACATTCCCGTGCCGGGTAGCGGCTGCAGCCATTCAAAGCCAATGAATGTAAATGTAAATTGGGGTTCAATAAGGTTTTCGTTTACCCATCCGGTGGCAATTGCACCAAAGCTTTCCAAAGCGATAAGCACTCCAAAACAAATTCGAAAAAGAATCAGGCTACTGTTATCTACAGGTGTGAAGAGCAAACGTTTCACGTGTATTTTTTTAGTCGCATCCCCGAATTTACCAAATCGTTTTGAATCTGAACCCTGAGATCTTCTAGGGTATTAAATTTTTGTTCGTCTCGGAGTCGTTCCAGAAGATGAACCCGAATCGGCAAATCGTAGAGGTCTCTATTGATGTCAAAAATGTGAACTTCGAGATGGAGTTTGGAGCCATCTACAGTAGGATTCAGTCCAATATTCATAACCCCAAACCCGTGAAAATCACCCACCTGAGTTTTTACTAGGTATACCCCATTTGCAGGTATAAGTTTGTAATCGGTATCGGGCAGCAGGTTTGCAGTAGGAAATCCCATAGTACGCCCGAGCCCCTTTCCCCGGATTACTTTACCGGAAATCATATAAGGATAGCCCAAAAAGGTATTTGCAGTCTCTAAATCGCCAGACTGCAAGGCTTGTCGGATTTTGGTAGAACTCACAGAGACTTGGTCTACCTCCTGTGCAGGAATTTCTTCTACCTGAAAATCGTAATCTGCACCAAATGCCTTAAGGTCGGACAGGTTGGCGGTTCGATTTCTGCCAAATCTGTGATCGTATCCAATAATGATTTTTTTGGCCTTTAGGGTGTCTACCAAAATATCTTGAACGTATGCTGTGGCAGTAAGTCTGGAAAATGCTTTGGTAAATGGATGAATAACCAAACAATCCAACCCCAGGGATTCAAGAATCTCGGATTTTTCTGCAATGGTGTTAAGCATTTTTATGCCACTGTCTTTCTGCAAAACCATGCGCGGATGCGGAAAAAAGGTGAGCAATGTAGCCTGTAGGTTTTGATCTCGCCCCTGTTTTATAAGATGTTCAAGGATTTTACGATGACCAATGTGCACCCCGTCGAAGGTGCCAATTGTCAGCACACTGGGTTTAGTACTCTTAAATTGGGAAATATCGCGAACAATTATCACAGGGACAAAGTAATAAAAAAGGCTTATTTTTGAAGTGCAAAGGCCCTTGAATGAAGACAAACATACGTCTTGTTTTTTCAATTCTCCTATTCTTAATCTGCTTTTCTTCATTTGCCCAAGTAACACCCGAATTATGGAAGCGGGAATTTGGGCAGATACCGCGTACAACCCCATCTGGGGAATCTTTGGAAGAGGGAAAGGGTAGGAAATATGCATTAAATGAAAACAAACTACGTGAAGCACTCCAGGCACTTGAATCCGGGTCGCAAGTAGAAACAATTATCTTATTTCCCGACAGTGAAGGTAATCTACAGCCGTTTGTGGTTCGGGAACAATCCGTTATGCGTTCCGATTTGCAGGAACGTTTCCCTCAGATTCGATCGTATTCCGGGGTATGTACATTAGATCCGGCACTTCGCATACGTTTTAGCATGTCGCATAAGGGATTGCAGCTCACACTTGCCGATGCCGTTTCGCAAAAGCGCATTTTTATTGAGAAAATTCGGGGAACTTCTGGTAAATACCTACAGTTTTCTAGAGACGAGCAGGTTGCTGGGTCTGCAAGTTGGCTGTGTAAAACCACTGTAGCATCCGATAAATCAAATTTGGATTTTGGTCCGATGCAATTGATTCAAGATAGAGTATTGAGGCGATACCGTCTTGCTGTAGCTGCATCGGGAGAATACACTCAGTATCATGGAGGCACGATCGAAGATGCCCTTGCCGCAATCAACGCCACCGTTACACGAATCAACGAGGTGTTCGAGCGAGAGCTGGCCGTGAGTCTGGAGCTTATCGCTACCACCGATGCTGTCATTTTTACAGATCCTCAAACCGATCCGTTTACGTCCAATTTGAACGCAGAGGTTCAATCTACACTTACCAATGTAATTGGATCTGACTTTTACGATATCGGTCATTTGTTTCACAGCGATGGAGAAAATGGAAATGCGGGATATATTGGCTCCGTTTGTAAAAACAACCAAAAAGGTAGTGCCTATGCTTCTAGTCCGATCCCTGAAGGCGATCGTTTTGATCTCGATTTTGTAGCGCACGAAATGGGGCATCAGTTTGGGGCAAATCACACCTGGTCCTTTGAAAGTGAAGGAACCGGCGTTCAGGCCGAACCTGCCAGCGGTACCACTATTATGGGTTATGCCGGTATTATACCCGGAAATAACGTAGCCATGGTTGGAGATGATTATTTTCATTACTATTCGCTCGCACAAATCGCAGCCTACCTTTCAGGGCTAACTTGTGGAGAAGTCGTGCCCTTGGTAAATACGCCCCCAGTCGTATTGCCGAGCGAAGATTATTTTATTCCAAGAGGCACTCCTTTTGTGCTTACGGGTAATGCCTCGGATTCCGACGTCTCGGATTTTTTGACTTATGCTTGGGAGCAAATCGATGACGGGGTGGTTACTACCGCCTCCTTTGGTCCGGAAAATCCCAGTGGAGCCAATTTTAGATCGCGTCGGCCGGTGGTATTGAACCGGCGATATTTTCCCGCAATTACTGAGGTTTTGGCCGGAAATCTTACCCAAATCGAACCCCCAACCGGCTCAGCTTGGGAAACGGTGTCTAATATTGCACGAGACTTGAGCTTTGCGCTTACCGTTCGGGATAATGGAGTTGGGGGCGGACAAATGGATTCAGATGAAATGCAAGTGCATGTTCGTTACAACGCAGGCCCATTCAAAATAAATTCACAAAGCACACCGCAAACCTATTTGGGAGGAAGTGTTCAGGAGATTACCTGGGACGTTGCAGGGACCAATTCAGGTGACATTCAAGCACAAGAGGTAGATGTTTATATGGACTTGGATGGTACCCATGATTTTTTAACCTTATTGGCAGTAGGTTTACCTAATACCGGAACTGCTAAGGTGCAGATGCCAGGTACGGCAACTGCAAATGGACGCATTCTGGTAAAACCTTCCGACAATATCTTTTTTGCTGTTAATGCGGTTAATATTACCCTGATTGAACAGCCTTTTATACTGGAAGCACCCCATCTGGAACTCACAACGTGTTTGCCCGAATCTACTACAACAAACTTACTGTTCAAGACGTACAGCGGATTTAATGCAACAGTGAACTTGGAATTATCCGGACTTCCTTCGGGCATGAGCTATACTTTAGATCAAACCCAAGTACAAGCAGACCAAACCTCAGTTCAGTTGATTTTAGATGCTACCGGACCCGTGCTCCCCGGGAAATATACCTTGGTAGTTACGGCCACCTCGGACACTACTGTATTTGAACTTCCGATTGAATTGCTTGTGGCCGATGGCAATTTTGCAGAAACTGCTCTGGTTTTTCCGCTCAATGGAGCTTTGAATATAGAACTGAATCCGACCCTGGAATGGCAAGCAGACCCTTCAGCTACCGCTTATGCCATTGAAATTTCAACCAATTCGGGTTTTACAGAAATATTTAGACAGCAACAGGTATATTCCAATACCTATACCCCGGGAAATTTAGCGCCAAACACTGATTATTTTTGGAGGGTTCGTGCAGTAAATGATTGCGGAAGTGGTTCATTTTCGGCTGTATCCCAATTTAGGACCTTGGGTACCGAATGTAAGATTCTCTCTGCAACTGCCTTGCCATTACCTATTTCTGCCATAGGCACATCTACGGTGGCTACCTCGGTGACCTACGCAGAGGATTTACCGGTAGCCGATATACGCGTAAATCTCGATATTAGCCACACCTATTTGGCAGACCTGACTATAACCCTCACATCGCCTTCTGGAACTCAGGTTACGCTGTTGGCTAATTCCTGTGGGCGTTATAACGACATTCAAGCTTTATTTGCAGACGATGCACTTCCTTTTGAATGTGGAAACAGTCCGGCCATTTCAGGTATTGTTCGACCTTTAGGTCAGCTGAGCTCATTTGCAGGAGAATCCAGTCTAGGAACTTGGACACTAACCGTAGCCGACAATGCAGCCGGAGACGGTGGGCAAATCAATGCCTTTGGACTGGAGCTCTGCGTTGCAGGCTCCTTTAGGCCAGACGCAGATAATGACGGGGTTTTTGACGATGGAGATGATCTCTGTCTAGGTACGCCTCCTGGACAGGAGGTAGACGCCTCCGGTTGCTCGATTTATCGCTTTCAATCCGATCATTTTAGCCTGACACTAGACGGTGAATCCTGTATTGATGCCGCAGACGGACAGTTGCAAATAGACCCCATTCGTGAAATGGCCTATACCCTAACTATTTCTGGTCCCGAATTGCAGTTGACGGATCAATTCACTACCAATTATACTCTAGCCGGTTTGTCTGCCGGGACTTATGAGGTGTGTTTGGAAGGTTCAGAGAACGATATCGTTTATCAGCAGCGGTGTTATAGTGTGCAGGTAATCAGTCCGCCGCCTTTATCTGTGGTGGCAGAGCAGTCCGACAACGGTTCGGAAGTAACCCTGGAGGTCTCTGGTACTTTGGCCTACCGGGTAAGCATCAACAATGAACCTACCATCGCAACATCCGGGACTATAGCCCTAAAATTACAACCCGGTATAAATCGAATTCAGGTTACGGGAATTCCGGCTTGCCTTGGGACCTTTGAAACGTTGCTATTCTATTCTCAAGATCCGGTTGTGGCGCCAAATCCTTTTGATTCTGGAGTTCGTATAATGGTGCCGGAGATCGGAAAACATTTTGAAATAGTGTTATTTAATTCTGCGGGATCTGTAATTTACAGCCGTGATTGGGTTCCCGAAACGCGCGAAGTGGAACTGAATTTGCCGAATCTCTCCACAGGATGGTACCTATTACGTATGCGGCAAGGCGCTCATGAGGTCCTGGTTAAATTGTATCGCAGATGATGAATTCCAGATGCCTTTTGTTTTTTGTACTGCTATTTTCGAGTTGCAGTAAGGAAGAAGGGCCCAGAACTCCCGACCCAGTTCAGTTACGCTTTCCAGATCAAAATTCTGCATGTGTAACAGGGATCTCTATATCCAATCAAATAAGTGCGGTTACCTTTCTGTGGGATCCGTCTAAGCCAGCCGCGGAATACACGCTAAACATTTATGAACTTGGCGGTTCCTTATATAAGACCGAGACTACCATTTATACCGAAATCACAGTAGAATTGCAGAAGGGGAAAGCATACGGTTGGGAAGTTGTCGCGGCCAATGCTCTGGGACAGGTAAGTGCTCCTAGTGAAAGGTGGCAGTTTTACAATGCTGGTGCCCAGCGGTATTTCCCTCCCTTTCCGCCAGAAATTCAATTTCCAGGATCTGGGGCTACCCTGCAATTAAATACCAACGGGAGTATCCCTTTGCTTTGGAGTGGGGCAGATGCAGACCATGATTTGGAAACTTTCGAGATCTGGGTAGGAGCAACTCCCGAATTCATGGAGCTGCAAGCGGTATTGCCTGCCACAACTACGCGTTATGAGTTGGTAGTTCCCGGAGGTAGCAGGTATTTTTGGCAAGTAGTATCCGAAGACGCACGCGGAAACAGCTCCTTTTCAGGAATTTATGATTTCAGGGTATTGTAATTAGGAGCCGTTAAAAGTATTCATGGTAATTTGGGGTCCGGCAAGTACAAAAGATTCAATAAGTGCTGCGCCCCGATTGAGGCGTTCCGGCAAGGTTTCCAATTCGGATTCACTCCACTCACCCAGCACATAGTCTACCTGTCTTCCTTTGCTAAAGTCTGCACCTATACCAAACCTGAATCGCGGATAGAGTTGGCTACCAAGCGTTTCCTGAATGTCTTTTAGACCGTTGTGGCCACCATCGCTTCCACGCAATTTAAGTCGAATGGAACCAAAGGGTAGATTCAGGTCGTCGGTAACCACCAATAGGTTTGCAATAGGAATCTTTTCTTTATCGAGCCAGTATTGTACCGCTTTTCCACTCCGATTCATATAAGTGCTCGGTTTGAGCAATAGAACAGACTTCCCCTTTATTTTAAAGGTTCCAACATCACCTAACCTGGCCGATTCAAAGGAAATATCTTGTTGAGCTGCCAAGGTGTCGAGCACCTTAAAACCGATGTTGTGACGGGTATTGGCATATTCCGGACCAATATTTCCCAATCCGGCAATCAAATATTTTTTCATGGAATTTGAATTACTCCAAAATACAAAAAGCACCCTTACCACCATTTGGGTAAGGGTGCTTTTTAAAATATATGCTTAAATTATTCAGCTGCGGTTTCTTCAGGAGCATTTTCTGCACCTTCTTCGCCTTCTTCGGCTTCATCGTCTGCACCCTGAACGGCTGTACGAGAAGTTTTCACCTGAACAATAACCGTGTTGTCCGGATGTAAAATGGTATAAGCATCACTTTTGATTGCTTCAACTGAAATATATTCACCAATCCGAAGTTTGGAAATATTTACATTAAAGAAGTCAGGCAAGTTTGCAGGCAACGCCTTAATGGTGAGTTTGCGGTTACGGAACAGTAAACGTCCGCCGTTGCGTACTCCTGGAGAATTTCCTTCAAGAATAACAGGAATAGCCATAGTTACAGGTTTGTCCTCGAATAATTGGTAGAAATCTACGTGAATGATGCTGTCGGTAATGGGATGAAATTGAATGTCTTGTAAAACTGCATCGATAACTTTACCGCCATCGAGTTCAACTTTTACCGTGTGCGCATTTGGAGTGTACACCAAATCTTTAAATGACATTTCATCTGCTGAAAAATGTAATGGTGCTTCCCCTCCGTAAATAACGCAAGGGACCTTTCCAGCATTACGTAGGGCCTTACTAGCCTTCTTGCCCACGCTTTCTCTTTGGGATCCTTTGATGGTAATTGACTTCATTATATAGATATAAAAATTTACATTAAAAATTTTGACGAAATGGATGTGTTGTGATGCACACGATGCATTACGTCTGCAAACAAATCGGCACAGGTCAATACCTTAATTTTTTCACTTTCCCGTCTTACCGGAATAGAATCGGTAATAATCAGCTCCTGAAGGCCGCTTTTTTCAATTTTGTCATATGCATTACCCGAGAGTAATCCGTGTGTGGTGATAGCCCGAACACTAAGCGCACCTCGATCCATCATTAGATCTGCAGCATGGGCAAGGGTTCCTGCTGTATCAACCATATCGTCTACCAATACCACATTTTTATTCTGAACGTCTCCAATGAGTTCCATATGTGAAATCTCATTGGCCTTGGCCCTTTGTTTATAACAAACAACCACGTCACATTCCAACGATTTGGAGTATGCGTACGCCCGTTTGGACCCTCCCATATCTGGAGAGGCTATTGTTAGGTTATCCAGATTAAGACTTTTTAGATAGGGTAAAAATAAGGTAGATGCAAACAAGTGGTCTACCGGTTTTTCAAAAAAGCCTTGAATTTGATCTGCGTGCAAATCCATGGTAATGATGCGGGTTGCACCCGCAGCCTCTAACATCTTGGCGATGAGTTTGGCTGCGATTGGTACACGCGGTTTATCTTTACGATCTTGGCGTGCCCAACCAAAGTAAGGAATTACAGCAGTAATATGTCTTGCAGATGCTCGTTTGGCAGCATCTAACATTAATAACATCTCCATTAAATTATCGGACCCCGGGTTTGTGGAGCCAATAATAAAAATGCGCGCTCCGCGAATAGATTCTTCGTAAGACGGCTGGTATTCACCGTCGCTGTATCTGGAAAAAAGTACATTTCCGAGTTCGGAGCCAAAGGATTCAGCAATTTTCTTGCCGAGTTCCTGACTTTGTGTACAAGCAAATAACTTAGGTTCCGGTACCGTATAAGACATTTGGAGCAGCTTTTTGACCTAAATCCCTGAGGATTAAGGAGGGGCAAATTTACACAATTATTTGAGGTAATAAAGGATTTAAAAGCGCATTTTTAGTGTTGGGATTCAAATTATTTTTTAGCTTTGCAAGCCTTTTGATTGAGACGCCAAGGCCAAGTCCTTGAGCTCAATTGAACTTTTTGCCTCGGTGGCGGAATTGGTAGACGCGCTGGATTCAAAATCCAGTGATAGCAATATCGTGTGGGTTCGATTCCCACCCGGGGTACGGATAAACCACAAAAAGGTGGAAATTCAAGCGAGCTTCAAAAAA
>JBJOHX010000035.1:0-26951 GCA_046047415.1 Bacteroidota bacterium | reverse complement strand
TTCTGATGTGCTTCGGCGTTGCTTAGAGGGTTGGGAAGGGAAATCCAATATTTTCTGGTATCTCGCATCCAGTATGCCTCGCGGTCTGTTTGGTCCAGAAATTAGTGTGCAGAAAAACCCGGAATACTACAAAGCGGTATCCCCTTACCACAATATTCCGGATACGTCTTTGGTTCGTTTGCCGCCTATAATGTTCACCGTTGGTTCCGATGACCCACTGGTTCCCCCTGCATCGGTACAAGACTTCTCAGAAAAACTGAAAGCTACCGGTCAGGGCCCTATCTCGTATTGGGAGTACCAGGGGCAGTCCCATGCCTTTTTAGACGGAGGCGCTGGTTTTAATGAAAAGGCCGTTCCTGCATTGGACAAAATGCTGAATTTTTTGGACAGCATATTTTACAAGTAAACAATACATTAATAGTTTGTGCCCTCCAACTTGATGGAAGAAATCGGATGGAAGAGCATCTTTGACTGTGAACTGCGTAAGGTATTTTCCTTTCTCGGTGTGGCGCTGTTTCGTGTCTTTTTTTGGGCATCTTGGCACTTACCGCTGCCGTTGCACTTTAGCAACAATATAAAACTTTAATTTATAACCTTCTTCGTGGTAATGGCTTCCATGTCATTTGCTAGGATCTCACCTTGTCTGATTTACCCATGCCATTTATCTTAAGAAATGTCGGTTTGTCGAAAAATTCTTACACTATTATTGAAAATATTCAAATTTGAACGTTGGATAAAATATTTCCTGTCCAATTTGCGTTTAATAGCCACGGATTTTTAAGATTTATGTTTAGCAATCATAACATAAATTTGATGTTACGGCAATTATTTCTTTATAGACAGCATGAAATTTATTAGAATTAAGAAAAAAATTTCAAAAATAATTTGGATTGGAGTCATTATCATTGGTCTGGCCCTAATTGCCTATAAATTTCGATACACTATAAAACACAAAACACCCATTCTTATAGACACAATAGCCATTAATATTTTTAATAATCAAAATATAAATATTGAAACTTCGTCCGATTTGAATGCGTCGGATTTTTCTATTGTATGGTATGGTAATACTCCCGATCAAAAAGTTCATGTTTTCCATGGGCAATACAGGAAGAAAGTACCTTTAAACCTTGGGAATAATTCATTTGTGATTTTATATAAGGACTCCATTATCGGTACCGAAGGTCATTTAAAAGTCTCCAGATACAAATACCATAACTATAGCTTTAAATTTTACCAAGACAAAGCCGATTTAAACTACGATTTTACTGTATCAGGCGCAGATAGCCACTTTAGGGCCACTTGGAATGAATTACATCACTGGACCAAATCCCTCCCGAACCATGAAAGGGTGAATAGCCCATTGAATCTTACCCGAAATTCAGACAGCGTTAAACATCGGTTTGCATTTGAATTTGAAAAAAAACATTTAAAAAAAATTAAAACTTCCAGTTCAGATCTTAAAATCAAAAAACCTCCTGTTCAATTTAACGAAATGCCAGTTTTGGTTAAATCTGTTAAAACCAGAGGCAGAAGTTCCATGAATTTTCCAAGGAAAAGTTACAATGTGAAGCTCAAAAACCAACATGAATTTCAAGATACAGATGGGAAATCGAAGAACTTAAAATCCTTTTCGCTTTTGAGTTTATCAATGGATCAATACTATTTTAAAAATAGAATAGCCTTTGGGTTACTTAAGGAAGTTATTGGAGTTGACCTATTTCAGGCCTATTCCGAACTTAAGATAAACGAGAAATCACAAGGTGTGTACTATTTAACGGAACACCCCAAAGATCATTTATTTGATACCCAACAAGCAGATTTTATATTAAGACGCCGTTACGAAAACAGCAATTATGCTAGAGGCCAGAATGCAAAGGAAATTGAATTAGATTATGAATCTGATAAGGGTTTAGATGCTCAGGCCACCAAACAGTATCTAGAACATTATCAAAAGATTTATCGTGTAATAAAGGAAAAATCAGGAATTGAATTGTATGAGGAATTAAATGCGATGATGGATTTGCAAGAATATATGCGTATCATGGCTTTTAATTACGTTATCTGTAATGGCGATTATACAGATGAACTGTTTTTTTATGTTCGAGAAGACATTCCTTCCAAACGTTTCAATTTTTTACCCTGGGATTTCGACGACATTTTTCTCAATGCCCCGCATGAAGGATGGGCCCAAAGAAACAAGCGAATCGACAATACGAATAAACTGATTTTTTCTGTAGAAGATGATTTGGATCATATTATCTCGGCAGACTCTTATTTACATGATTTGTACTTAACCGAATTGGAGACGGTAATTGCACAGTTAAAACAATCCGACATAAAGAGTCTTTTCCAAAATACGTATAATGAACTCCTCCCTTATTATATGAATGAGGAAATCATCGCTCAATCGCAATTCGATGAATTTGCAACCGTTTATCAAATCGACGCTTTTGAAAATCAATTGCACGATGTATACGGTTTTTTAATGAGGCGAATGGATCTGATTGAACAACAGATAAATACCAATAACTTCTAATTAAAGTTAATCGTTTTAGCTACTTTTTTGAAGATAAAAAAAATCCGACGTAGGTCATGCCGTTAATGAATGGGAAAGCCAAGCAGAATGGAAAATATGGAGTACCTTTATAGGTATGTAACATTTCCAGGGTTAAATGCGTTTATTTTATTTTTCTTTTTTTCTAGCAAACTTTACCTTTTCGATTTGGAGTCAAGATATTTCGGAACGAGAACTCAAAACCAAGCTCGATGAAGTAACCGTTTTTGTAAATGGAGGACTCGTTACACGTTCTGGAATGCTTGAAATTCCATCCGGAAATACTTTAATTCGGATTAAATCGCTATCCCCTTATATTGACGACAAAAGCATTCAGATAAAAGGAGTAGGAGATTTCACCATCTTGTCTGTAAATCATAGACTGAGTCATTTAAATACCCTAAAAAAAGACCAAAAAATAGATAGTTTATATCTGGTCCTGCAATCAATCAACCTAAACATTGCTAAGGCGAAGGCTCGATTACAAATTCTTGAAGATCAACAAAGTCTACTCAATGCTAATAAAAATCTTAATGGGAATGCTACCAGTCCTTCGCTGGTGCAATTAAAGCAAGCTATAGCCTTTTTTGATCAGGAGCTGTCCAAGATTAAATCCGAAGAAATTGAATCCAATCTTCAGATACAGGCTTTAAATGAACGAAAACTTGGACTTGAAAAGGAAATTTCGCAAACCCGGGGAATGGAAACCTTACCTACAGGTGAAATTGAAATTCATGTATCGGCAAAAAACAAATGTAAAGCTGAACTCTCCATGTCCTATTTGGTTGCCAATACAGGATGGTACCCTAAATACGACATTCGTGTTTCGTCAATAGACCGCCCATTGGAATTACACTACAAAGCAGATATTTACCAAAATACGGGGGTGGATTGGGAAAATGTTAAACTAAAACTTTCCAACGCAAACCCCAATCAGAGCGGAGTTGCTCCGGAATTACAAACATGGTTCTTGAATTATGCAAGAAATACAATCCTGAACAGGCCCTCCTTTGAATTGGAATCCATACGGATTGGTACTGTAGCAGGAACCGTATTGGATGAAACCGGGGAACCATTGCCTGGCGCAAATATTTTGGTTAATGGAAGTACGGTAGGCACCATAACTGACTTCGATGGGAAGTATAATTTAACACTCCCAAACGGTGCAACTCATCTGAGCGTTTCTTACCTGGGTTACATTACCGCAGTACTTCCAATAAACGGCACCACCCTTAATGTGCGATTACAAGAAGATTCTAGCACCTTAGATGAAGTAGTGGTTACTGGTTATGGCATCGAAAAATCATTAACCGGAAGAGCGGCCGGTGTAAGAGGATTAGTTGCGCCTGTTAAGGCCGAGTCCATATCTACTACAACGGTTGAAAATCAAACTACAATTGAATTTGAGGTGGACACGCCGTATAGCCTTAAATCAAAGGGCGATAAACTTACTGTAGCCTTAAATGATTTTGAAATTGAAACCCATTACGAATATTACGCAGCACCGAAATTGGATAAAGACGCCTTTTTAATAGCGCACGTTACCAATTGGGATCAATACAATTTATTGGAAGGCGAAGCCAATTTATACTTTGAAAACGCCTATGTAGGGCGTACCATTTTAGATGCGCGCTCCCTTGCAGATACCTTGAGTATTTCCTTGGGCAGAGACAAGAGCATTTTATTGGGGCGGGAAAAAATCGCTAATTATACAAAACGTAAACTTATTGGCAACAGTAAGACAGAAAGCAGAGTTTATCGAATTTCAGTTCGCAACAAAAAATCCCAACCCATTAAGCTATCTCTATTCGATCAAATTCCTGTGGCTGCGCTTAGCGAGATTACGGTTTTACCCATAAGCCTTTCCGAAGGCAAATGGAATGAAAAAACCGGAGAAGTTTTGTGGGTACTAGAAATATCACCGCAACAGCAAAAGGAACTTTTATTGGGCTACGAGGTTAAATATCCTAAGAACGAAAGTGTACTCCTAGATTAATTTCTTGATTCCGGCCATTTAAACATTATCGCATATGCAACTCATTACAAATTATGGCAACCCGCTACTAATAAAAATTATGAAAAGGCTATGGGTTTGGTTACCAATTATTGGGTTAGGTGGGTGTAGCAAAGCCGAAGAAATTTCGGAACAGACGCTCTCGGGAAGCTGGGTGGAAATTACCTCCAAACAAGACACCATCGCCTTTGAGTATATTGATTCCGATCCATTTATTAATCTAAAACGAGGCGTAGTACTAAAGAATGGCGTGGTCTTTCCAAAAAACCGCTCAGGGTTGTTTACGTATAAAATTCAAGAACATTTAATAGGCTTAAAATATCTTCTTTCCAGCAATTCTGAATGGGAGTGGTATTATATTGAAGTTAATGAATCCGCATTGCATATAGGAAATTTTTACGACGCCCCACTGGGTGATGTTTTAACGTTCCATAAACTGCATTGATTTGCTGCGCATGCCATAAATGCTACTTTCCCAAAACTACAATAATCCCATACTCCTACGTTTGGGGACTAAACTTTTAAGCCATCATTCTGCAATAGGATGAATTATTGTAATCTAACAAGGATTTAAACACATGTAAGTAAAACATCGGAAATATCTTGGCATTTACCGATGCCCTCCTTTATAGTAAATAAGAAAAATACTACACGAAAAATTATATGTTATTTTAAATGATTTTCTATTTAACAAAAATTGCAACCCAAAAAGGCTTGCAGCCCTTTTAAGCCAAAAGAAAAATCTGAATCCAACAGAATATTATACGATTACAATTCATATAATTAAATAATAATTTATCTCAAAATAATATACCCAATTTTCGAAATTAACATTCTAAAAATCAATACTATAAATTGTTTTTAAACAAAAAAAATTCAGAAATTATTTTCAATAAAATGCAAAGGAATTTATTTACTTTTACATTGCATTTTTTAATAATAAATTCATAATCAAATGATTAAATTTTTATTTTAATAGGATAAATCAATGTAACTATAAGGAGTTATTATAATTTTTACTTTTAGTTAACTTAAATGATTATTAAATTAAGGCATGACCTAAATAGGTGCCATGCAAAATTTAGTTGCCAATTTTAAAAAATATATTGGTATTCACGGATACCGGAGTTATCTCGACGATCGATTCGAAACTCATCCGTTCTACAAGAAAATTAAGTTTCTTACACTTCCCTATCAGCTGTATCGGGCTCTACTTGTTTTACGCGGGATTTATTTTGATCAAAAATTCGACAAAAAACATAAAGTAAACACCAGTTCACCGGCTTTTCTTTGGGATTTAGATATTAGCAGTGAAAGCCTTTCGGATGGTGTAATGTACGATGCACTTCCTATAGGATCCATTCGATATTTAATGCGTGCCTTACCCATTTCTGACCATTCCAAATTCGATTTAATTGATTTTGGTTCTGGAAGGGGAAGAATTTTGTTAGGGGCATCTGAATTTAATTTTAACCGTATAGTAGGTGTTGAATTTTGTCAAGAATTACATGATTCGGCTCTAGCAAATATCCGTTTATACCAAAACAAACATCAAAAATGTTTTAATCTAGAGAGTGTTTTAGAAGATGCGGTTAGGTTTAATTTACCAAAATCAAACTCAGTGTATTTCTTTTACGCACCTTTTCAGGGTAAGGTTCTGAATAAAGTACTGCAAAACATTAAGAACTCCTATATGGCGCTTCCTCGCCCCATGTTTATTATTTATACTGCAGATACAAAATTCTATGAAATTCCTTGGTTAGAAATTGAGGCGTTAAGCCTCTTCGAAAAAGTGCAAGCGGGGATGTTGCCCTTTGAATTGGCGCAAAGGTATCCTAACCAATATGCAATTTTTAGACTTAAGGAATCGCAATCAATGGATTCACTTTTATAACTTGGCATTCAGAAACCCAAACTGAAAAAGGGTTCATTTATAAATATGCCAAACCAGAATTCCCCGATACTCTTGCGGCCCGCAACATCTAAAGATGCTACCACAATCTGGGTCATAATACAACAGGCCATTGCGCAAAGAAAACGTGATGGAAGCGAACAATGGCAAAATGGTTACCCTAGTGAAACAACGGTGTTGGAAGATATCAACAAAGGCTATGGTTATGTATTAGAAGATAATCGGGGTGTTTTAGCCTACGCTGCCATATTATTTGAAAATGAACCTGCCTACGAAGAAATTACTGGAGCATGGGTTAGCAATGGCCCATATACCGTAGTACACCGCGTAGCCACCGCTGATGCTTTTAAAGGCCAAGGTATTGGACTCATGCTGATGGAAAAAATAGAACAACTAAGTTTGTCTCGTCGCATTTTCAGTATAAAGGTAGATACCAATTTTGACAATATCCCGATGTTAAAGATTTTGGATCGTTTGCAATATACCTATTGTGGAGAAGTCTTTTTTTGTGGAGATATGCGTAAGGCCTACGAAAAGGTACTTCATTAATAATCACAATTAACTGTTAGGCGAGCACCTGCAAATAGCAATCGTTTTTAGAATCTAATTCTTTATGGGAAGTGCGTTCTTGAATTAATTGAAGTGGCACGCCTGCACAATTACCTAATTTGAAGATTAATTAAATTGATGACTATTATGAAACCCTTCATTTTTGACATTTCAGGGTTACGTATTTAGGTTGTGGTTTTTAATATTACTTTAGAGGTATGCAGACACGAATATTGATGCTATTTACAGGAATATGCTTCATAACTGCAGGCATCGGCAGAAGTCAAGACGCTTTGCTAGGACGCATTCTAGATCCATACCTCACACCAATTCCAGGGATAAACATTTGTAACCGAGATACCGTAGTCCTAGCCGAAACCGATTGGGAAGGTTACTTTGAACTGAATCATCCGCCAAAAGAACTCTTGGTGATGGGATTGGGTTATCAATGGACCAAAATAAATATCAATCAAAACTGCGAAGCCTTGGAGCTGATTCTTCCCGAGGAAGGTAATTACGACTACCGCTCTCACCGCAAGGTAGACCGCATTCGGCTCAAGGCATTCAACGGTATCAATCAAACCCATTTACAAGCCTATCAACAAGGATTCTTTAAAACGCCCCTGCCCTGCTATACCCGGAAATTTGAATCCTGGAAACCGGAATTGGACGAAATACGCAAATGGATGAAAGGATTAAGGGAAAATTTACGTGCCACCTACAAAACATTGGTTATAGGAGATACCATCCGAATTCCTTGTGAATCCTGGTCTGCCTATACGGATGCCACACTAGAATCGGAATGTTCCTACATGTGTATTATACAAAGTAAAAATCGCAAAAAAGGGTGGAATCTAACCTGTGAGACCCTTCCGGATCCTATTTCCAAATTGGCACCAACCCTAAACGGTATGGTACTAAAGCCCGGAACGGTAATTGAGCACAAGATGAAGTACTTTGCCATACTTAAAAATTAGGCCATGAAACTTTCTCGATATTTATTACTGATGGGGTTATGCGGTTTAGGGCTGGCCCAAGCACAAGAAATACAATTGGATTTTCAGAAAGATGGAGTCTTACTTTCTGAAGGATCGGAGAAAATCCTGTTTTATCAAACGGCACCAAAAGACTATAATGGACGCTATGCGCGATCCAATTATATTCACCCCTTATACGCCTTGGATGGAACCGTTATTACAGAGGATTTTCCGGAAGATCACCTGCATCATCGGGGTATATTTTGGGCATGGCATCAATTGTATGTTGGTGATGTTCGTATCGGAGACGGATGGGAAATCCAAAATTTTTCCTGGCAGGTTCAAAAAGTCTCCAAAATGGAGACGCCGGACGCGGGAAAAGGAATTCAATCCCAAGTGTTTTGGAAATCGCCGCTGTGGCTGAACCGATATGGACAGGAAATTCCACTGGTAGCAGAAACCACAACAATCATCGCCTATCCAAAAGCAGACAATTATCGTATAATTGATATAACCGTTTCCCTAATCGCCTTAGAACCCAATATGCGCATCGGCGGTTCCGAAGATGAAAAGGGATATGGCGGATTCTCGTATCGCATTCGGATGACGGACGATACGGCTTTTGCCGGACCCAATGGGCCGGTACTACCCGAAGTATTGCCGGTAGCTACTTCCGGTTGGATGGACATGACCGGTAGCATTGGCCTTGGTAGTTCAAAGGTGGGCATTGCCGTTTTGTCGCATCCGCAGAACCCGGGCTATCCCAACCCCTGGATCTTGAGATCGTCTGCCAGCATGCAAAACGCAGTGTACCCCTACCCCGGAGCACAGGCCGTTGCGTTAAGCCCCGACATACCCACTGTACTGAAATACCGGGTACTGATACATGAGGGACTTTCTTCCCAAGAAATCCAATCGTTATATACCCTATATACCGGTGAGTGAATTTTCCCAGATGGGTAAAAAAAGCAAATACACAATAAAAATTATTAGGAATCGCAGCGGCTCAGCCTACTTCAAATTCACCACAGCTGACATCCTCAACGGTTCCTAGCGCAAAATTCCTATTTTTAACCCCAAACCAACCCGCCCAATCTGGCATGCAGCATTCTAAAAGTCAATTCCGGCACTTTATTGAATTAAACCTTGCCGTATTTTGCATTAGCACCTCCGGAGCCTTGGGTCGCTATATCAGCTTACCCGTACCACTAACCACCGAGTCTCGTGCTGTAATCGCCTGTGTTTTAATTTACCTGTTCTGCAAAGGGAAAAAATTCGATTTTAAAATCCAGACAAGCGATATACCAAGTGTGGTTCTTAGCGGATTTTTAATGGGCGTTCATTGGGTGACCTATTTTTATTCCCTGCAGATGTCCAATGTGGCTATTGGTATGCTTTCCTTGTTTACCTATCCTGTAATCACCAGTTTGCTGGAACCGCTAATCCTTAAGACTAGATTTCAGCGAATGCATATTCTCCTTGGGCTAATGGTGCTGGCCGGAACGCTCCTTTTGGTTCCTGAATTTGATCTGGCGCACGACTATTTTATCGCAATTTTATTGGGCCTTACCTCTGCCCTGGCCTATTCCCTGCGTAACCTCATTACCAAATCCAAGGTTGGGGTATACAACGGATCGGTACTGATGTTTTACCAGCTGATTGTGGTCTCTGTTTGTTTGTTTCCCAGTTTTTTTATGGCAGATATGAATCAATTACAAATACAGGTACCGTGGTTAATTTTACTGGCCCTAGTGACTACTGCCATTGGTCACACCTTGTTAATTTACAGCTTCCGCCATTTTTCGGTTACCTCGGCTAGTTTTATAAGCAGTATGCAGCCGGTATATGGGATAGTATTGGGAATGCTTTTTCTTGGGGAATATCCAACATTGGTTACCGTGTTTGGCGGAATACTCATTCTTGCATCTGTACTGTTGGAAAGTGTAAATAGCTTTAGGACGCAAAAGCTGTTAACGAATAAAGGTACTGTTAGTCGGTAACCGGTCTTCACGACGCTCTATGAGATTGGCACCAAACATAACAAACAATAGCAGCGTAACCGAAGCAACAATTCCGGACAGTCTTGCCCTAGCGCCATTGGATATGTTAATCAGACTCTGGCCAATCATGGCACACCCGCCCATTCCCGAAAATATACCGGACAGCATATTGGCCGTCCCTTGGGCTACAGCCTCCTTGTTGCCGCGCCCTCTGGTTTCAGTAATCTCGTCTACGATATTTAAAGTTAATAGACTTTCGATGAGCCCTACCCCGGCTACAATAGCAGCATACGGAAAAATCACGCTCAACGTTTCTATCGTTAAGGGGATCTGAGGAATATGAAAAGGCGGAAATCCGCCCCGAATAGAAGCCATATCTCCTACCGTTTTGGTATCAATATCCAGACCAACAACCAGTCCGAATATCAGCAATATGGCTGTTAAGGACGCAGGAATAACCTTGGTGAGCTTGGGAAGGAAATAAATAATGGCCATGGAAAGCAGCACCAGGCCCACAAAAATGAGCATTGGGGTTCCGGTGAGCCAATTTCCCGCATCATCCTTAAATTGAGCGAGTTGGGAGGTAAATATAATAATCGCAAGGCCGTTTACAAATCCAAAAATAACTGGATGCGGAACCAGTCGCATGAGCTTGCCCAATCTTAGAAATCCAGCTATAACTTGAAGCATTCCGGCCAAAACTACGGCAGCAAAAACATACTCCGGTCCGTGAGAGCTCGCCAAGGTAACCAATACAACTGCAACAGCTCCGGTGGCCCCGGAAATCATACCCGGACGTCCTCCGAAAATTGAGGTAACAAATCCCATCACAAAGGCCGCATACAAACCGGTTAACGGAGACAAGCCCGCAACCAAAGCAAAGGCTACCGCCTCGGGGACCAAGGCCAAGGCCACCGTAAGTCCGGAAAGCACCTCGGTTTTGTAGTTTACTTGTTGGTTAAAATCAAAAAGGTTCAGGTATTTTTTCATAGCCGTTGGTGGCCGGTGTCCTTTTGAAATATGGCGCAACCGGCTTGCGTAATTTTTTTGAAGGTGCAAAAGTACTAAATTTAAAAGGGTTGGCTGAAAAGGGGCAATGGAGGTTATTGAAATTCAACTCCCCCCTATCAGATACCCTGTTTGAATTTTAATTCGTAATTTTTAAGAATCGCACCGTTTATGCTCATTGCCTATGGATTTTAAAACCAATTACCTCTGCCGAATATGAAACCCTATTGGATTCAAATTTTATTTCTGTTATATGCCGCAACAGGATGGACACAGGGCTCAACATCCTGGTCTGTGACTCCTCAACCAAACGCTGTAGCCTATCATACGGGTACATTTTCTATGGCCCAAGGGATTTCGATTTCTATATCCGATGTTTCCTTACGCCCAATTGTTACATTTTTAGAGTCTCGTTTTAAAGCCCTGGGCATCAATAAATCGGAAACAGCACCAAACAGCATCCTTCTAGAATACGCTTCCAACCCGGCTCTCGGAAGGGAAGGGTACCGGCTAGATATCGCACCTGAGCGCATTGTCCTATCCGCAAATGAAAAGCAAGGCTTTTTTTACGGCTTAATAACGCTTTATCAACAAGTACTTATTACAAAAACTCTTAAAATTCCCTGTGGAACCCTTATCGATGTACCTCGTTTTTCATACCGAGGATTTATGCTCGATGAATCCCGCCACTTTTTCGGAAAGGAAAAAGTGAAGCAACTTCTAGATATGATGGCCCTCTTTAAACTAAATACCTTTCACTGGCATTTGACCGATAGCAACGGTTGGCGGATTGATATTACTGCTTATCCAAAATTGGGACCGATTGGAGGAATAGGAGATGTATCGGACCCGGAGGCTCCTGCCCAATATTATACGCAGGCAGATATTTCCGAAGTGGTGCATTATGCTCAAGAACGCTTTATAGAAATTATTCCTGAAATAGATATGCCTGGACATGCCACAGCAGCTAATCGTGCTTATCCTGAATATTCCGGCGGAGGCAGTCCAAAATATCCGGATTTTACCTTTAATCCGGGCTCGGAAGCAACCTATATCTACTTGGAACGGATTTTAGAAGAGGTAGCTACAGTATTTCCCTCAAAGTATATTCATTTGGGTGGAGATGAGGTTCATTTTGGCAATGCAAAGTGGCAAGAACTCGAAGCAGTACAATCACTCATGCAACGAGAAGAACTGTCTACCTTAAAAGAAGTGGAACATTTTTTTATGGAACAGATGCAAAAGGTGCTAGCCAATAAAAGCAAACAACTAGCCGGATGGGACGAAATCGCGGAAGCGAATATTCCCATTTCCACTACCCGTGTATATTGGTGGCGACACGACAAACCTGGTCAGCTCAATAAATCCCTGGCCAAAGGATTTAAGACCGTGCTCTGCCCGCGATTACCTTTGTATTTTGATTTTGTTCAGGACAATAGAGACAGCGTGGGCCGCCGTTGGGATGGCTTTAGCAGTTTAGATGAGGTCTATGCCTATCCCGATAGTATACACGAATTTTCAGAGGTCCATTGGCAACTCATTGAAGGCATTCAAGCCAATTTGTGGACAGAGGTCATACAATCGGAAAAACGCCTGGATTATATGACATATCCCAGATTATTTGCACTGTCGGAAGCTGCATGGACTACAGCCGTCCAAAAGAATCGAGATCGGTTTTACCAAAAACTTCCGAATATATTTCAGTTTCTGGAAGACCTTGATATTTACTATTTTAACACATTATCCCCAAATAAAACTCCCGAACCACTGCACTAATATCTGAGTAATATATGTGAACTTTGGTGATTAAAGACCGAAAAATCGTAGACCATGAATTATAAATTTCGTATTCTTATTTTAAGCATTGGATTTTCTATATTCTGGGGATGCCAAAAAGTTCAAAACGAATCCCGTCCCAATATTATCGTGATTCTTTCCGATGATATGGGCTATTCGGATATAGGAGCATATGGAGGGGAAATAAGTACTCCAAATCTCGATAGCCTTGCCCAAAACGGGTTGCGATTCACCCAATTCTACAATACCGGCAGATGCTGTCCTACCCGTGCTTCTTTGCTTACAGGATTGTATCCCCACCAAACCGGAGTAGGTTATATGATGGACGACCAACAAGAAGTAGGATATAGGGGAAATCTAAATAATTCTTGTGTAACTATTGCAGAGGCCTTAAAACCTGCAGGATATGCAACCTTTATGGCTGGAAAATGGCATGTTACACCTGCTCCTAAACTTGCCGAAACGGCCGACAAAAGCAATTGGCCCCTACAGCGCGGCTTTGACCGATATTACGGCATCATAAACGGTGCTAGTAGTTTTTGGGACCCCAATTCACTAGTAAGAGATAACACTCAGATTACCATTCATAGCGATACATTCTATCAACCTAAAGGAGCCTATCATCTAACCGATGCTATAACAGATAATGCAATTCAATTTATACGAGAGCATAACAACTCCAATCCCTTTTTTATGTACGTAGCCTATACGGCAGCCCACTGGCCCTTACACGCTAGGGAAGGAGATATCCAAAATTACGAAGGAAAATATGAGCAGGGCTACGAATCCATCCGTAGGCTTCGGTTGAAACGAATCAAGGAATTTGGATTGATTCCGAAAGAAAGCGAAATGGCGCCAACCATTGGAAACTGGGAAAGTCTTGAAAATCCGGTCCACGAAGCCAATCTTATGGAAACCTATGCCGCCATGGTAGATCAAATGGATCAAGGTATTGGTAAACTGGTGCAAACCCTTAAAGATAAGGGGCAACTGGAAAATACAATGATTCTCTACCTACAAGACAACGGCGGGTGTGCTGAGGATCTGAGTTGGATGAAAAATAGGGTTCAAGGACCAAGAGCGACAGCCCCTTCCCTACTGCCTATTGCTTTGGATTCGGTGTATTACGATCAGTCTGCACCCCCTCAGACCCGAGACGGATGGCCTGTACTTTTTGGCGGTGTAGCTCCCGGGCCAGCAGATACCTACTTATCCTATAACGGCGGTTGGGCCAACGTATCAAATACTCCCTTTCGGGAATTTAAACATTTTGTGCACGAAGGGGGAATCTCCACCCCGCTTATTGTGCATTGGCCAAATGGAATACAGTCAAAAAATGAAATCCGTCATGAACCGGGCCATCTCATCGACATTATGGCCACCTGTTTGGATGCAGCTAGAGCGCAGTACCCAAAACAATACCATAAAACCCGCATTACTCCATTGGAAGGAAAAAGCCTACTTCCTGTTTTTCAGAATCAAGAGATACAACGCGATTTGATTTTTTGGGAACACGAGGGTAACCGGGCACTACGCATGAACCATTGGAAAATTGTATCCAAGGGATTTGATGCCCCATGGGAGTTGTACAATATAGATCGGGACCGAGCCGAACTTCATGATCTTAGCGCTACCTATCCGGATACATTAAAGACTATGGCTACGCTTTGGGAACGGGAGGCAAGTAGAACCAAGGTGTATCCAAGACCAAAATAACTTCCATAAAAATATGCCCACTGAAATTAATGCGGAGTGGTCGGCAGTTCAATTAGATGTGTATGCCGGAGCGGTTAACCTTACCGGGAGGCAATATTATAACATGGTGTTTGTAAACCAATTGCCAGACGCCTATGTTCCTGCACCCAACGTAGTTAATTTTTATGGAGGACTAAGATTAAATTACGGATTTTGATACTTCCCCCGGCACAGGCCTTTAGGCCTGTGCCGGGGGATTTTTTTGACCGAAGCAAAAAGAATCACACTACCCTACTGTATATTTACTTAAATTTATTTCGTACTAAATCCAACGGACCAATACACGTGAGTTTTTAACCCTTGGAATTAGAAATTGATGTAAATATAACCCACTTAAAACCAACCTCATGACCCTAAAACGCAGAAACTTCCTTGGACTTACAGGTATGGCGGCAGCCACCGGAATGATTGGCGGCCTATCTGCCTGCAATTCAAAAGAGTCAGCGCAGGCGGCGGCTTACGTAAGTCCATTACAAAACATGACGGGAGATGTTGTGCCTATTTCTATTGAAGAGCGACAAAGCCGAATTGAAAAGGCCCAGCGGCTTATGGCAGAAAACCAAATGGATGCTTTGTTGTTGGATGCGGGTACAGCACTGCGGTATTTCACGGGAATCAGTTGGGGAGGCAGCGAACGGCCTATGGTAGCCATTATCCCAGTGGAAGGAGAGGTATCCTATATCTGTCCGGGTTTTGAAGAAGATCGGCTAAGGGAACTCATTACCCTGGGTACCGAGGTCTATGCCTGGCAAGAAGACGAAAGTCCGTATCGATTAATTGCAGATGTATTAAAAAAATACGGCGGCTCCTTTGGAACCCTGGCAGTAGAAGAACGCACTCGTTTTTTTATCTCCAATGGAATACAGTTAGAAGCTCCATACCTTAAAATAGTGAGTGGAGATTCGGTAACCCTTCCGCTTAGGCTCATAAAATCGGCTGCAGAAATTAAATTAATGCAAAAGGCGAGCGAAATTACGATTACTGCGATAGCCTATGCCGCAAGCCAGTTGCAGGAAGGCATGACTCAGGGCGATTTAGCAGCCCTAATTTCCAAAGCGCACAATCAACTGGGGGGATCCGGAGGGGGTGGTCTTTGCCTAATTGGCACCTCAACCGCATTTCCTCACGGCAGTACCCAACCTCAAACCCTTAAAAAAGGAGATGTGGTATTAATGGATTGCGGTTGCAAGGTAGATGGTTACGGGTCAGACATTACCCGAACCTTCATATTCGGTGCCGAGCCCACCGCCCGCCAAACCGAAATTTGGAATTTGGAGCGTGATGCTCAAATGGCCGGATTTAAAGCAGCACAATTGGGCATGCCCTGCGGAAACGTAGATGCTGCTTCAAGAAAAGTTATTACGGATGCTGGTTTTGGACCTGGTTACGCGCTACCGGGATTACCCCA
This sequence comes from Bacteroidota bacterium, assembly GCA_046047415.1. Lineage (GTDB taxonomy): Bacteria > Bacteroidota > Bacteroidia > Flavobacteriales > Flavobacteriaceae > Robiginitalea. Next base: position 10,974 of record JBJOHX010000035.1, on the reverse strand, counting down.
CCGCACCGGACACGGCATTGGCATGGACGGACATGAGTGGGGAAATATGGTGAAAGGGAATACCCGATTACTGCAACCCGGCATGTGTTTTAGCGTAGAACCCACCATTGCTATCCCGGGAGAGTTTGGAATCCGGTTCGAAGACTGCGTCTTTATGACCGAACAAGGACCTCAATGGTTCACCGTACCGCCAACGGATATCACCAAACCTTTTGGGTAACCAGTATTAAACTCCCTGCATGGCCTGGGTAAGCACGGAAACGGTAGCGTTATAACTTTGCTCGAGCATGGTTTTTGCGTCCCATTTAGCCCAATACCCCTGGTTAAAAAGTTCTACCGAGAATCCACCTCTAAAACCGGCGTGGTACAATTTCGGAATCACTGTATTAAAGGGACAAGATCCTGCTCCTGGGAGTACCCGATCCGAATCTTTTAATTCATTATAGGCCGGTTGAGACGGATAATCGTTCATATGAATAACAGGTAACCGTCCTCCGTTAAGCACATCTACCGTATCCCAGGTATTTCCACCTCGGTGTACGTGATAGATATCTAATAACATCGCCGCTTTGGGGTGACCGGAAGCAATTGTGATCTGGGCACAATCAGAAACCCGATGCAACGCACCCATACCCCAAAGTTCCAAAAGCGGATAAACGCCTGTCTGGTCTCCCAATTCTAGAATGGCTCGATATCTAGCAGCGTACTCATCGAATTTTAAAGGATCTAAATTTTGAATCCCCATTACCGGCGTAGCAATGTAGGTGCCCCCTAAATCTGAAATAATTGCCATCTCTGCCGCGAGTTGGTCAATCGCTTTTTGACGCTCCTCTGAATCGTCATTGCACCATTGTGAAAAGCCGATAATATTTTCCAAAATCAAATTTCCGTCCTCTAGTTTGTCACGAAGGGCTGCTCTTGAACCACCTGCATCTAAAAAGGCCACAATATCCCGCATCCAAAGTTCTGTTCCATTAAATCCTGCAGCTGCGATTAGATCAATTTGCTGATCTACGGGCAGTTGATACGCCATTAGAGTAGACGTATTAAGACAAATACGGAATGGTAGGCTTTGATTTTCTTCTTTAAACGGGTTTGGCTGAGATTGTTGTTCCATGCCGGCGACCATACCGGAAGCAAGTCCTAGAGTTGCAGCCATTCCTGTTTTAATAGCATTTCTGCGAGAAAAGGGTTCAGTATTCATGGTGGTTGGTTTTTGGATTTAGTTTTTCTAAAATAGTAAATTACTTAGAATGTAGGCATGTGGCTTAATTATACATAAGCAGGCGGCATTGGGGTTATTTGTATATTTGAATCCTCATGTTAAGCCTACCTAACAATTCAGATAAATGGCACCCAAGCGATTAATTTTATTATGCCTGATATGCTGTTTAAACTTTGCATTACTATTTGCTCAAGATACCACAGATCGCAGCTCCAAATTTAATTACCTGCATAAACAACCTTATTTTTCTTGGTTACATTCCTTAGATTCGGCAGCAACACACTCAAATTTTAACATAAAAATACCGACAACAGCATCCAATATTAATACGTTTTCGGAAGCCAATTTTCCGTTGAACAATCTGTTAACTGAACGTATAAACCGTTGCTCTGAAGAGTATTCAAAATATCCCAATTTAGAAACCGTGCTGCGCCTTACCCTAAATTATCAGGAGCAGATCGGCAGAGAATTACGTAAACGACAAATGCCGGAAGAACTCCTGATGTTACCGGCGGTCTGCTCAGGGTTTAATCCAGACTCGGCCAATGCTACTGGAGGTCTGGGGTATTGGCATCTGAACTATCCTCAGGCGTTACGTTTTGGATTGGTTATAGATACCATTTTTGATGATCGAAAAGACCTTCAAAGATCGACCCATGCAGCTTTGACTTATCTGGCTCATCTAAAGACCCAATTTAAAGCCTGGGATCTTTCCCTTGTTGCCTATCGATGCGGCCCGAGTACTGTTCGAAATTTGATGCGCAGACACCGGGTTACCTCTTACTTGGAATTGTATCCTTTTCTGCCTAAATTTTGCAGGGACTTTGTCCCCGAGGTCTTGTCACTCTATCGGATCTGGAAGCACTATTCAATATCTGGAAATCCAATTGATCCGTTACGGGATACAGATACGTTGGGCATTAGACAAAGCATCACTTTTGAGGCTGTTGCTAGCGTCTTAGACACGGAAATCGAAACCCTTCATTTTCAAAATCCCACGGTTCTAAAACCCTATTTTCCGGAAAATTTCAAGGCAGTCTTAACTAAAAAAACCAAAAGTGCTTTTTTAAAACTTAAAGACAGCATCTATGCTGTTCAAGATACCTTGCTTAATAGCGTAATATCCAAGACCGAGACATACGTGGCAATTCCCAAAATGGATCCGTTGGTGTATCGTGTAAAGTCAGGCGATGTCTTGGGAAAAATTGCCGAAAAATTTGGGGTACGAGTGTCAGAAATTCAACAATGGAATGACCTTAAGTCTACTCGCATTAATTTGGGGCAAGAATTGCTTATTTATTCCGAAACGGGTTCTGAAACTAATGTCCCGGTGAGGAGTCCTTCTGCTGCTGCAGATCCGAAACCCATAAAAAAAGAAACTGCAAAAAACAGTTATCTAACGTATACTGTTAAATCAGGAGATAACCTGTGGCAAATTGCACGAAAATTCCCGGGAGTTTCGGCTCAAAATATCATGGAACTCAATGGAATTGACCAGAATATTCGTGAAGGGCAAGTACTTAAAATAAAATTGCGCTAGTGGAAAACGAAAAACAGGTTAAACCTTTTCTTTCGCTCCTATTCCTGGGAACAGTAATGGGTATTTTGCTCCTAATCATGGTGTTTTTTCCTGAAAATGGGATAAAAATTGGAGGGAGTACCTTAAAATTTCCAGCAATCTCAGAATTTTTTGCTCCCAACACCTCCTATTTGGATAGCCTGGAACAACGCCAGCGAGACCTGCAAATTTTATTTGATTCCACAGATTTGCCTATTGCCATTGATTCTGCATTAATTCAAAAAAAACTGGATTCACTGCTCGTGATTCGAAAAAGTATTCAAGTCCCAGAATCTGCGCAACCTGACCTTATTCGTTTTTTTAACGCCTTGGACCGCGCTAGGTCTAGAAAGGTGCGCGTAATGCATTATGGCGATTCCCAAATTGAAGGAGATCGTATTACAGGTCATTTGCGCAATGAACTTCAAACGCGATTTGGGGGTTCAGGCCCAGGATTGTTCGATGTTATGCAGGTTGCTCCAAAACCCAGTATAAATATTGAATATTCTGAGAATTGGCTTCGATTTTCAGGATTTGGATGGATGGATTCTACCGTAAACCACAACCGGTACGGACCGCTCATGGCTTTTAGCAGGTACCTACCCATTCCGGACACTACTCGAATTTTGGATACCTTAATTAAACAGGCCTGGATTACTTTACGGCCAGCGGTAGCATCCTACGCCAAAACCAAAAACTACAATACCATTAAAGTATTTTTGAGCAACCTATATGCTCCTATGACCTATGAAATAGAAGCAAATGGTACGCAACTGGAGCAAGGAAACGTATCGGCAAACAATGCACTAACCATATTACAAGCAAATCTGGAAACCACTCCCGAGATCCTTACGATTCGGTTTTCAGGTACAGACAGTCCCGACGTATACGGCATTTCTCTTGAAAGCACTACTGGAGTAATCGTAGATAATATCCCCTTGAGAGGCTCTTCAGGAACCCTATTTGCCAAACACAATTTGGAATTACTGTCACAATCTTATAAACATCTTTCACCAGACCTAATCATATTAGAGTTTGGAGGTAATGTTCTTCCATACATTGAAAATGAGGAAGAGTGTTTAGAATACGGCGAATGGTTTAAAGCGCAAATAAAAATGCTTCGACGCCTAAATCCCAACAGTGCATTTCTGATTATTGGACCAGCCGATGCTTCTGTAAAGGTTAAAACCGACTATATTACCCATCCCTTTTTGGAAACCGTTCGGGATGTGATGCTTCAGGCGGCTAAGGATACCGGTTGTATGTATTGGGATATGTACGAGGTTATGGGCGGAAAAAACAGCATGCCCCAGTGGGTAGGTGCCAAACCTCCTCTGGCTGCACCAGACTATATTCATTTTAGCCGATTGGGGGCCCAAAAAATGGCCGAAATATTTGTGGAAAAACTATTCGGATTGTACGAATCCTATAAACAGCCTCAAGCCATAGTGCCTTCGGCAGGAATTCAAAACCTTAAAAATGATGTGCATTAAAAACCTCAAATTCAGTTCTGCCCTTTTTGGATTAGCATTAATGTGCCAAACGTTATTGAGCCAAAACAACCCCAGACTAGTTCCTGAATTTGATTTTATTCATCTCGACTCAAATGCCATTCGATTTTATTCGGAAAATGAGAATTTAAATCAGTTTTTCGACAAACTGGACACCTTAATCTTTGAAGGAAAAGGCCAGCTCAGCATCATGCAAATTGGAGGCTCCCACGTACAGGCCGATATTTGGACCGACCGATTACGACGAAATTTTCAAGACCTCTCGCCCAATTTAAATGGAGGCAGAGGATTTATATTCCCCTTTAGCCTTGCAAAAACTAATAATCCTTCTTACTATCAGGTTAGTTATACCGGGGCATGGGAAGGGTATAGAAGTTCTGTGAGCCGGCACAAATACACTTGGGGTGTTTCGGGCATAACCGCTACAACACAAGATAGTGTTGCAAGCTTTAAACTGATATTCGGTGAGAATCAAACTCCAAAATACGACTTTAACCGCATTAAGGTATTTCATGACCTCCAGGATTCAGAGTTTTGTATGGAATTAAAATCCGATCCCGGCGCTACCATAATTGAAAACCACAGGTATGGGTATACAGAGTTTATTATGGATCGGCATTTAGATACGCTAGAAATCGGAATTTACAAAACCGAATCCGTTCAGGATCATTTCAACCTATACGGTCTTAGCTTGGAGAATGAAGATCAGGGGTTGATTTTTAACGCAATTGGGGTAAATGGGGCTAGCACAAAAAGTTACCTTCGATGCGAACTGTTTGAACAACACCTTGCCCCCTTAAGACCCGATTTGGTTATTTTTAGCATTGGTATAAATGATGCCTTTGATTCCAATTTCTGCCCAAGTTGCTACCAGGAAAACTACGAAGATTTAATTGCTCAAATTTTGCGTGTAAATCCAGAATGTGAATTTCTTTTTGTAACTAATAGCGACAGCTATATTCGCCGACGCTATCCCAACAAAAGGGTGTATCAGGCAAAAGATGTAATGGTAGATTTGGCCCAAAAGTACAGTGCCGGTTTATGGGATTTATTCGAGGTTATGGGAGGATTAGGATCTATTCGCACCTGGGAATCTAACGGATTGGCCAAGAGGGATCGGATTCACTTTACACCAGAGGGGTATCGCCTAATAGGAGATCTCATGTTTGCCGCCCTTATGGAGCAGTACGATATACACCTTAAGTCAAAATATCCGGATGGCAACGCAATTACCTCCAAATAACCCAAATTACTGAGCATTGGATACTTCTTTCAACTTTTTGGAATGGGTGCAATGGACCTTTAGCCCGGAACATTTAAAGCGCATTCTCACCTATAACAATGATGCTCCTCTAATTTTTACCCAATTTTTCTTTTGGGGATTCTTTGCTGTGGTAATGGCATTTTACAGCCTGGTATATAAAAAACCAGGGGTAAGAAACGCCTACTTGTTTTTGGTGAGCTTATTCTTCTATTACAAAACCAGCGGGCTTTTTATTAGTATTCTGTTGTTTTCAACGCTTTCCGATTACTTTATTGGTAAGCGTATTTACCGCTCCAAAACCAATCCTGCAAAAAAAGCCTGGGTTGCCGGTAGTGTGGTCATAAATCTGTTTGTCTTGGCGTATTTTAAATATGCCTATTTCTTTACAGAGGCCTACAATGATTTGTTTCAGTCCAATATCCAGGTATTTAATCACTTTGCCCAATTCACAAACTCCCTATCCGGAAGTCACTTCGAGGTCAATTCCATTCTACTCCCGGTGGGTATTTCGTTTTACACTTTTCAGACTATAAGTTATTCCGTAGACATTTATCGAAAACACATTGAACCTGTAAACAACATTTTGGATTTCGGATTTTATGTTTCTTTTTTTCCGCAACTTGTGGCTGGTCCTATTGTTCGGGCATCGGAATTCATTCCGCAATTGTATCAAGAGTACAAATTAACCCGGCACGATTTTGGTTTGGCGCTTTTTTGGATTCTAAAAGGATTAATTAAAAAAGTAGTTATAGGAGATTATATTGCCGTAAACTTTATTGATCGGATTTTTGGCGCCCCTTCCATGTATACCGGTTTTGAAAACCTTATGGCCCTTTACGGCTATTCACTACAGGTCTATGCTGATTTTTCGGGTTACACCGATATGGCCATAGGAATTGCGCTCCTAATGGGCTTTACCCTGCCAACCAATTTTAACTCCCCCTATAAAGCTAAAAACGTGGGTGAGTTTTGGAAACGTTGGCACATGAGTTTGTCTACCTGGCTGCGAGATTATCTTTATATTCCACTAGGAGGTAATCGCGGTGGCAGTTTGGGAACCTGGGTAAGTGCTCTGGTCATTATGGCCTTTATTGTTTTGCTTTCCGGGAATGTCTTGGTCCTGTACAGTGCTTTGGCCCTTATAGGAGGTTTATTGATTCTGGCCTTGTGGTTAAAAGCCTTTCGCAGTTGGCTCACCACCAATATTAACCTTTTAATCACCATGCTGTTGGGCGGATTATGGCACGGTGCCAGCTGGCAGTTTGTAATCTGGGGTGGCCTAAACGGAGTTGGATTAATGGTCTATAAACTGTGGCGTAAAATAAGCCCCTATGAAGCCTTTAATTCCTGGATCGCCGTTGGGTTTAAAATCTTTGTTACCCTTACCTTCATTACGTTTACTCGAATTTGGTTTCGCGGAGAGAGTATGGAATCTACCTGGCAAATTTTACAACAGATTCGCGGAAATTTTAGTCCGGACCTCATTCCACAAATCCTCTACTCCTATCGACAAGTTTTTTTGATCATGGGTGCAGGTTACCTCATTCATTGGTTGCCTACAACAACAAAAAATTGGTATCAGGAAACCTTTATAAGGCTGCCGCTTTCTATTAAACTAGCCCTTAGCGCAATTACGGTATTTGGAGTGTATCAGGCCATGAGCTCGGAACTGCAGGCATTTATCTATTTTCAGTTTTAGCAGTATAGGGGCAACCTTTTTATTGATGTTTTTGGATGCAGATTAATTCCTAAATTAAAAACAATAATAAACCTTTAATGATTATGGACTTTAAAGCCCCAGCGGGGAGTGCCCATTCTCCCAAATCTGATCTCCTAAAAAATCTAACCGCCTATTTTGCCGCTTACGACCTAGACAAAATTGAGATGCATCTATGCCCTGAGGTGGTGTGGACCCTTGTTGGGGATGCGCCAATCAAGGGTAAAAGCGATTTTCTCGCGGCCTTGAGAAACATGCAAGCAAACCCGGCGACCGACCTGGTCATTAAAAGCATAATTACCCACGGAAAACAAGCTGCCGTTCACGGAGAAATGGGCATGACCGATGGCAGCCGCTATGGATTTGCAGACTTTTATACCTTTAAGAGTGCCGGTAGCACACAAATCCTGGACCTGGTATCTTATGTGGTTCTCGTTTAAAACCGAACTGTTCTGAAATGGCCAATTTTTAGATTTAAGACTATGGATAAATATAAAGAAGTAGAAAAAGCGTAGCACTAGGAACATCGGGATCGGAGCAGCAGTAACAGCTATGCCGTTCATTTGGTTGCCTCGCTGATTGAAGCCCAACCTCCTACTCCGGCGGCTGGAGTGATGCTAAACCCGAGGATACCTAAATTACTTTTGTAAATTCCACAAAAATTCAATGACCCTCTAAATGCCGAATCTAAAATCCAATCCGATTTTTCGCTTCATTCTTTTTTCCTGTTTACTGGCCTTGTTTTTGATGACTTCTTGCAATAAAGATACCCAAGACCCCTTTGCCAATTGTTCGCTATCCGGACCGGATTTTGACATAGCGGATATTTCCGGAGATTGGACCGCTTCAATTGCCAATTATATGGATTTGGTAAGCCGACATTATAAAGACCTAGTAAAAGAAGGCGGGTATACGAATTTGAACATTCAAAGTAATGGCCGATTCAAATTAGAAATTCAGGAAGTAGGACGCGATTTGCTCGTTCAGCAAGGAATTTTCTCCTTTTGCGACGGTAAGTTCTACGCCCGATTTGATGATGCGCCAGACACCACCGAGGAATTTAGGCCCGAACTAACGGACACCTATTTTTACTACAATGGCCCAACCGATTACGATTATGACGGCGATGGTATGGAACAACGGGTAATTATAGGATTTACCTTTGTGAGACCGTAAACGCACAAATCCTAAATTGAAAACTATGAAATACGTTATTCGCTTGGGTAAATTAATTGGCATACTTCTAGTTGGCAGTGTGCTATTAGTAGTGCTCTTTTTTGGCCATCGGGATATTCCACTGGAAACCCTAAAAGCAAAATATGCAGGGGGAGCTTCTCAATTTCTATCTGTAAAGAATATGCAAGTCCACTACCGCGACGAGGGCAATCCAATGGATTCGTTGCCACTGGTTTTGATTCACGGTACGGGATCCAGTCTGCATACGTTTGATACCTGGACGGCAAAGCTCCAAGGGAATCATCGGGTAATTCGGATGGATTTACCGGGGTATGGCCTTACCGGCCCCTTCCCGGATCGAAATTACGCGATGGCCAATTATACGGATTTCATTGCTCAATTTTTGAATGAGCTCGGTATTACCCAGTGCGTATTGGGAGGCAATTCGTTGGGCGGGCAAATTGCCTGGGAATTTGCGGCAGCCCATCCAAATCGCGTTCAAAAACTAATCCTAATTGATGCTGCCGGGTACCCCTTTAAATCCAACAGTGTGCCCGTTGCCTTTAGAATGGCCCGAATACCCCTAATTAAGGAGCTTTTCACCTACGTTACGCCAAAATTTGTGGTCCAATCCAGTGTCGAGAACGTATATGCCGATCACCAAAAAGTTACCCCGGAATTGATTGACCGCTATTTTGAATTATCCCTCCGACCCGGCAATCGCAGGGCCTTTGTAGATCGCTTTGCCGCAAAAACCGACACGGATGCCATTAAAAAAATACCTTCCATTAGCCAATCAACCCTTATTCTTTGGGGCGATCAGGATCTATTAATTCCGGTAGAAAATGCCCATCGTTTTCATCGGGAACTGCCCAATGACACCTTGGTTATCCTTAAAAATTCAGGGCATGTACCAATGGAAGAGAATCCTCAGGAAAGTTTGTTGGCGGTTCAAGCCTTTCTGAAAACCAAATAGCCGAATGAATCGGAAACCGGATGGACCTTTCCATTCCCAAAACGGCATCAAGGCAAAAGGTGAGATACCTGTTGCTATTTTGATTATCTTAGAAAAAACTAAAAACCTAACCCCATGAAATTAAAAACCGAAATCAAATGGGCCCTGATTTTTACGGCCACTACCCTTCTGTGGATGCTACTCGAGAAGTTTTCCGGATTGCACAGTACGCATATAGCACTGCATCAATATCTTACCAATTTGTTTGCAATTCCGGCAATTTTGGTATATGTTTTTGCACTTAAAGAAAAGAAAAACAAGGATTTAGGTGGCGCAATGAGCTATAAGCAAGGATTCATTTCCGGAATGCTCATTACCCTTTTCGTAACCATGTTGTCGGCCCCAACCCAATGGGTAGTCTCCGAAATCATTACCCCGGAATATTTCCCGAATGTTATTGCCTATTCTCTTAAATCCGGATATTTCCAGACTCAAGTTGAGGCCGAAGCCTATTTTAATCTGGAAAACTATATGTTTCAAAGTGTCATGGGCGCCCTACTGATGGGGATAATGACCACCGCTATAGTAGCCTTCTTTATGAAATCCAAAAAATAAATTTATCCGGTTAAACCAAGTCCTATCACTTTTCTTTGGAGGGCCTTATCCAATTTTCCATGCGAAAAACCATAAAAATTGTAATGGCACTGGCATTAATTCTAGGGGTTTTCTACTTCTATATAATGCAAGATTTTGAAAAAGCACCGGCTACCCTGTTTACCAATGGCAATATCCTTACCCTAAACGAAGTAAAACCGAAAGCCCAGGCCCTATATGTGAAAGACGGCCAAATTGTGGCCATAGGCACAGAAGAAGCGCTGAATCGACAATTTCCGGACCCGGAATTGCGGGTCGATTTAAAAGGAGCCACCGTAATGCCCGGTTTTATTGATCCGCATTCGCATTTTTCCATTTCACTGTTTATGTCGCAAATGCACGATCTTTCCGGATTTACCTACCCGACCAATCTGGAAGTGCGAAGCGCCCTTGTAGATGTGGTCGCACAAACACCGGATACAGAATGGATTTTGGGTAAAGGCATAGACCCCGTGCTTACCCGCGATCTGGTACCTCCCTCGTTAGACTATCTCGATTCTTTGGCCCCGAATAATCCAGTATTGCTCTTTAGCCAAAGCTTGCACAGCTATTGGGCCAATTCCGCTGCCTTTAAGGCCGTCGGTATTGATAAAAACACACCAAACCCTAGCATTTCTAGTTATTATGCTAAGGATACCCTCGGAAATCTCAATGGCTTAATCGTAGAGCAGGTCGCCATTAAACCATTCTTGGACCACATCAAAAAGCATATAATAACACCCGATCGGCTCAGTATAGCCGCCTCTCAGGTAATGTTGGATTATGCCAAAAACGGCAATACCACGGTGGTATCTGCGGGAATAACCATTCAGGATAAAAACCCGCTGTTGCTCTTTAGGCACCTCTCTACCAATCAACCTTCGTTTCTTGGTAAACTGCTGGAACGAATTGGGATGTTACCCAAGCGGAAGCCT
>JBJOHX010000034.1:0-3406 GCA_046047415.1 Bacteroidota bacterium | reverse complement strand
TTTCACGCCGTAAGCAATGTATACATTCAAAAAATCTGGCCTCCACTTACCGTGAAAATTTCAGGAACCGAAACCTGGCTGGGCGAAAACGGGATCATGTTTGCCGTGGTTACCGCTGTTTTTGGACTCTACTTTTGGCGGAAAGCAAAAACGGAAGGATTATAACTAGAAGCGCAGCGTCCTGCCTACCTGAAGGGTATTTTTTAAAGCATGAATTTGGTCGTCAAAGCATTACGGCTATTGGTGTTGGTGGATCCTCCGGTTTCTTCCGTAGTGTCTGCCCCTCCGGAGTTCCCGGAGGAATTACCCTTATCCTCAGCAATTGGATCCTTTGGATTTGAAGCAATAAGTTCTTGGTCTGGTTCGGAACACGAAAACATGCCAACCGCCAAGAGCATCCACACTATTGCTTTTGAAAATAATTTATCGGTGGCCATTGGGTTCTCATCAAGGTTTTTTCATTCATAAATGCGATTATGCCTTCAATCACGGCTTCAAAATTATCGTCGGCTCTATTCATTAGGACGGCATAGGATATGCCGGTGCTTACCCGTAGCACGGCTATGGAACCAGGCAGGGAACCAGCCAATTCCCAGACTCCACCGCCCAGATAATCGAGTCCTTCTCCGGGTTCGAGTAAATCGGTAAAACTGCTACCACCATCGGTTTGCGCGGCCAGAAGGGCCAGATGATAGGCCGATGCCAGCCAGCCGGCGGCGGCATCCAGCCGGGTAACATTAAGGGGATTCTCGGGAACGGTTTCCGTGAAATAGGTAACCTCGTTGGGTACGATTTCCCCCAAACCATCCCGGCTGAGCTGCATATCAAAGATATTCATTGGAGCCAGAATCTCCTCAAAAACGAATTGTTCGTATGGTTTTCCTGATACAACTTCAAGGATGCGGCCCAGTAGGCAATATCCAAAATTGGAATAGGCATAGTCGGTACCCGGTGCAAACGCCAGAGATCGGTTATCTAAAACGGTATCAATTAGGTCTTTTTGACTCAGTTTCGGATCTTCGAACAAAATGTCTGTGGGTGAGTTGGTAAACCCTGCGGTGTGGGTAATGAGATGCTCTACGGTGATTTGCTGAATTTCCGGAGGATAGGGAAGGGTGCCATACGTATGGCCGAGAATCCCTTGATCGCCAAAAACAGCATCATCGGTTTTAAGGCGTCCCTGACCAACCAGTCGGGAGAGGGCCATCAGCGTTAGGGCTTTGGAAATATCGGCAATGCGAAATAGGGAATTGTCGGCCACACGAATTCCCTCGGCCGATGCCACACCAAAGGAGCGCAGGAACACCAATTTTTCATTTTTTAGGATTGCCAGCTGAGCACCGGGAACTTGCAGGGAATCCAGCAGCCGTCTAAAATCCCTTGTAATGTCTTCCAGATCTTCCGATGCCGTTTCCGCACCGGGCTTTTGAGTCTGGTTTTCAGCATCGGCATTCGAGGAATCTTGCGGAGGTTGCGTGCACGCCAAGGCCACAAGCCCAATAATAAAAAGTAGCTTTTTCATTGCGTTTTTTTAGGTAAAAGACCGCAAGGTCAACCGCTTACCTGCTCCGAAGATAGCCATTCCCAAATTGGAAGTCAAGGTGGGTGAACCCGCAATAGGGAGTTCAAAGGCATCAAATTTGGAGCAAGGGTAAAGATTTAAGCCTCATTTTGAACTCAAGGTGAGGCAGATTCCCTAATTTTAGAACTTTAACTTTTTGCCCAACGGCAGATCACAGCATTTTTTGATTTAAACAAACCAACGCATGAACGGCACTTTACGCAGTGTAATTACCGGAACCGGGAGTTATATTCCCGGCAATAGAATAAAGAATGAGGACTTTTTATCTCGTGAGTTCTACGAGTCTAATGGGCAGCCCATTCAAAAATCGAATCAGGAGATTATCGATAAGTTTTTGGATATTACCACAATAGGGGAACGGCGCTATGCAGACGACAATATGCTGACCTCGGATATGGCTACTTTGGCCGCTACGGCAGCTATTGAAGATGCCGGAATAGATCCCGAAGAACTGGATTATGTGATATTGGGTCACAACTTTGGTGACATTCAAAAAGGAAGCAATCGGGTAGACGTATTGCCCGCCCTAGCAGCGCGGGTAAAACACAATTTGGGTATCAAAAATCCCGCTGCGGTTGCCTACGACGTTATTTTTGGTTGTCCGGGCTGGCTGCAATGTCTCATTCAGGCCGATTATTACATTCGCTCGGGAGATGCCAAAAAAGTACTGGTGATTGGTGCCGATATCCTATCCCGAATTTACGACCCGCACGACCGTGACAGTATGATTTATGCCGACGGGGCTGGCGCAGTTATTGTGGAGTCCAGAGAAGGTGATTCTGGGGTTGGAATTTTGGGGCACGCCTCTCGTTCGGATACCTTGATGCATTCCAAAATGCTGTTTATGGGCTGTTCCTATCATACCGACGAAGAAAACAAGGACGATTTGTATCTGAAAATGAACGGGCGCCGCTTGTATCAGTATGCCCTGGAAAACGTGCCGGGCTCCATAAAAGCCTGCCTGGAAAAATGTAATATCCCGATTACGGAGGTGAAAAAAGTATTGATTCATCAGGCCAACGGTAAAATGGATGACGCCATTCTGAAACGCCTCTACAATTTGTACAGCATTGAAAATCCACCCGACGATGTTATGCCAATGACCATTGAAAAACTAGGAAATTCATCGGTGGCAACCCTGCCAACCCTATTCGATTTAATTTTAAAAGAGCAACTGGGAGACCACCGGTTGCAATCCGGTGACACCATCGTGTTTGCCTCGGTTGGTGCCGGGATGCACATCAACGCGGCGGTGTATCGGATGCCATAAGTAAAACATCAACCTAAACCAATTCCCATGAAAGCAATTGCTTCGTATCTCGTTATCGGTGTTTTTATTCTGTCCGGAAATGTGAGTATCGGTCAGAAAAAATCAAGTTCGTCGGTCGCACCCTCATCCGAGGATAAGGGGCTATACGAAACCATGAAATGGCGAAACATCGGGCCCAATAGGGGTGGGCGATCACTAGGATCTACCGGAAGCCCGGGGCGTCCCAACGAATACTATTTCGGGGCAACCGGAGGCGGTTTGTGGAAGACTACAGACGGCGGGAATGAATGGTTTCCGGTAACCGACGGACAAGTGAGCAGTTCTTCGGTAGGTGCTGTGGCTGTGGCCGAAACCAACCCGGATATAGTCTATATCGGTATGGGGGAGGTGCAGTTGCGCGGCAGCATTACCCAAGGCGATGGGGTGTACAAATCAGCAGATGGAGGTAAGACCTGGCGCCATATGGGACTTCGGGAATCTCAGGCCATTTCGCGCATTCGAATTCACCCCACCAATCCAGATATTGTTTTTGTTGCAGCCTTAGGTCATCCCTA
>JBJOHX010000033.1:0-65230 GCA_046047415.1 Bacteroidota bacterium | reverse complement strand
TACTGGGGTATTGGTTTTCCGGCCAGTTATTATTTGGGACTTATTGCAAACCTCGGAAGTTTTGGAATCTGGATTGGATTACTGCTGGGGCTTACAGCCTCGGCCATAATGTTGTATATTCGATTTCGAATCCGGTCGTTGGCGTTAATGCCCGCAGGAGAACTATAAACGCATTGATTTTTGAATTACTATGGAACTGCCTAAATTTTTACTAGCGGACAATACGGATTTACCCGAGGCCATTTTTGTGGTACACACCGAATTTCCTCGTTTTGTCATTAATATGGTAGACGATGAAATAGAATGGCTCGAAGAATTTTCTCCGGAAGACCAAGAAGAACTTGAAAATGAAACGGAGCGCCTAATTGCAGAAGCTACCGTGTTTTATGACCGCGAGGTGAGTAGATACGATTTGTAGTATGTGGGATGCCCTGCTAAACTTAGATCGAGATTTATTTCTTGCGCTCAATGGGTGGGGAAATCCCGGTTGGGATACGTTTTGGTTGTGGCTTTCGGATAAATGGGTTGCCATTCCGCTTTACGTCTATTTGGTATATTTTATTTACCGCCAATGGGGATATAAACGACTATTGCTTGCCCTTTTGTTTATTGGCTTGTTGGTGACTTGTTCAGATCAATTGGCCAATTTTTTCAAATATGGCATACAACGTTTAAGACCTTGCCATGAGCCAAACCTCGCAGGGTTAATGCGTTTGGTCAAACCCAATTGTGGCGGAGAATTCGGATATTTTTCGGCCCACGCCGCAAACGCCTTTGGGGTGGCTGTTTTTTTTGCAACCCTATGGATACGAAAGTACCGCATGGGTATGATGCTATTGCTTTTTTGGGGCGTTGCTGTAGGTTACAGTAGGGTTTACCTAGGGGTGCATTATCCTCTTGACGTATTTAGCGGTTTTATAATAGGTGGAATTCTGGGTTGGATTTTTGCACGATTATTACAACACGCTGCACTAAAATAGATTTCATGATTTCTAACCGTTTTTTCTGGATATCCATAATATCCCTTGCCGCGGTTTACGGGATGGGTCTTTTTACCACCTTAATGGAAAATGATTCTGCTCAATTCGCTGTTATGGCCATGCGAATGTTTCAAGAACAGGACTGGTTGAGCCTGTGGAAGGGCACAGAAGAATATTTGGACAAACCGCATCTGCATTACTGGCTTGCGGCCATTTCATATTCATGCTTTGGAGTGCATGATTGGGCGTATCGGATACCGGCTATCTTATCCCTAATTCTAGGGGCTTACAGTTGTTTTGGATTGGGAAAAGGACTCTACAATGTAACTGTCGGTAGCATGGCGGCCTTAATTTTTTTAAGCGCACAAACTATTGTGCTTTCTGGTATAGATGTACGCACCGATGCCGTTTTAACAGGTTTCACGGCGTTTGCCCTGTGGCAGTTGACCCATTATTTACAAACCGGAAATTTAAAGGCAATTTTACTTGGGGCCATTGGAGCCGCTATGGCCTTTTCAACCAAGGGTCAGATAGCCCTCTTGGTAATCGCGTTGCCTTTAATCAGTCATCTTTTTCTGAAGGGTAATTGGAATCGGCTTAAAAGTTATAAAATAGCAATAGGGTTACTGGTTTTTGTCTTAGCCATTGCTCCCATGTTATATGCTTACTACCATCAGTTTGATTTACACCCGGAAAAGGTAATTCGGGGAAAAGGTAACCGCAGTGGTATTCGCTTTATATTCTGGGAACAGAGTTTTGAGCGCTTAAGTGGAGAAGGGATAGGAAAAAACAGCAGCGATTATTTCTTCTTTTTTCACACCTTTCTTTGGGTATTTCTGCCTTGGACTGTCCCCGGAATTTTGGCATTATCTTCCCGTTTAAAGGTTGCCGGCAAGGCGGTTCTTCGAAAAGGCAATTGGAATGGAGAATGGGTAACTGCCGGCGGTATTACCCTGATTTTTATCCTAATCAGTTTTGCTCAGTTTAAACTGCCACATTATCTGAATATCTTGATTCCATTATTTGCGGTGTTAACCGCGAGTTTTCTCGATGCCAAATATCAATCCGGTAATAAAAAAATTCTGAGTGTTTTGGTAGATATTCAGTTGGGAATTTTGGTTTTGGTATTCTTGGCTTTGAGTGTTATACTTTTTTGGATATTTCCAATTTCCCCTATTTTAGGCGGAAGTTTTGTACTTATTTCAGTTTTTACCACTTGGTTGGTTTGGCATTATTCTGCCAACATGCTGTATCGTTTGATTGGTTTTTCTTTATTGGGATCGGTTCTACTGAATGCCGGGCTAAACGGTTATTTCTATCCCCGATTACTCGAGTATCAGGCCGGGTCGCAAATGGCGAAGCTTATCAAAAAAGAGCAACTGCCAATTGATCAAATCCATAAGCTCGATAATGAACATACTTGGTCGCTGGACTTCTATTTTGGAAAACCGGTCGAGCAAGTCAATTTGACTTCAGAGACGGGAGAAGAATCGCTATGGTTGTATATAACCGAAAAACAACGGCAGGAATTGCTGGATTCCAATGTAAAATGGGACCGCGAATTTAGTGTTAATCAATTCAGAATTACCAGGCTACAAGGAAAATTTATAAATCCGGCAACACGAAATCAGGTGGTGGGCAAACGCTATTTATTGCATATTGTTGCTACAGTTCAATAGCCTAAGCATTAAGATTTAATTTGGGTTTTCGAAAATGATACCCTACACCCCAAAGTGAAACAAAGGCAGTGATGCCAAAAAAGAGCATACTTACTCCCAAAGAGGTGGTTTCTTGCAGGCCCAGCCATTGCGCTCCGTATAAAAAGACCAATTCCCGGCTTCCAATTCCCCCGAGTGTTATAGGTAAAACGGCAACAATGCTGCTTACCAAAAACACGAGTAAGTACGCATGTAGACTTTCATGAACCCCTAGGGATATAAGTAAAAAATAAGCACTTCCCAATTGCGCAAATTGAACGATAGCCGCGTATCCGGATGCCGGCCAGAAAACACCTATAAGTGTGCTAAAAAACTTTCGATGCCCCCACCAATAAATAGGGAGACTTATTAGCATTATTAGTGAAATAATCCAAAGCTGGTTAGAAACTAAAGCAGGATTTAGGAGCATGATCATCAAACAACCGTATAAAAACAAAAAATACAATCCGCTGATACGATCTAGCAAGAGTACAGCAACCAATTGTTTTATTGGAGTACCATAAGTTCGATTTAGGATAAACCCTTTATAGGCATCGCCCCCAATACCACCAGGTAAAAATAAATTATAAAACATCCCAAGCAAATAAAGCTTTAGGTTGCTAGCTCTGGTTAACGGCAATTGAATCTCATGAAAATACCGATTGAGCCGCAGTGATGCAATCCATTTTGAATACACAAAACAAACCAGGGCAAGGAACAAATAGAATGTGTTGCTAACACGAATAATGTTCCACACCTCTTGGAAATCAATACGATTAAAAACAAAGTAGAGCAAAACAATGCTAAAGAGCACCTTTAGAAGGGCAATACTTTTTTTACGCAGGCGCTCCACCGACAATTATGCTTTTAATGCGATACGGGCGCTTATGCTGCGACTCGTAATACGTGCGAATAAGTAATTCCATCACAATTCCGATGGTAAAAAGTTGAATGCCAGCAAGAATAAACATCATGCCAAACACCAGCAAGGGGCGGTTGCCAATGTCTTGATCAAACCCCAATTTAAGCAGGAGCAGATAGGCATTTATTCCAAAACCAAGCAATATGAGTACCACGCCAAAAATTCCAAAAAGGTGAATGGGACGTTGAAAATATTTACGAATAAACAACAGTAGCATCATGTCTGCCAAGACCTTAAAAACGCGTTCTAATCCGTATTTGGAAACTCCGGCATGTCTGGGATGGTGTTTAACGGGAACTTGCTTAATCTGAGCACCTTCTAAAAAGGCAAGAAGATTAATGAAACGGTGCATTTCTCCGTATAAGTTTAAGTCTTTAGCAATAGTTTTAGTAAAGACTTTAAGGGCGCAGCCATTGTCTTTTATGTCGAGTTTAGTTACCCTTCTAACCATAAAATTGGCAATTTTTGAAGGGATTTTTTTGACCAGTGTATCTCTACGGTTTTCACGAATACCAGTAACTACATCGTATTCTCCTTCGAGTACATGCAGCAACATTTGCGGGATGTCCGAGGGGTCATTTTGCAAATCCCCATCCATGGTAATAATATAGGCTCCTGAGGCGTGGTCTATTCCCGCTGCCAAAGCCAGACTTTGTCCGTAATTTTTTTTAAGACTAATTAAATGAATTTTGGGGTCCCTTAATTGTTGTACTACAAAGCGTGTTTTGTCTTTCGAGAAATCATCGATGTAAATGATTTCATAATTGTAACCAGCAAGACTTTCGTGTATTTTTTGCGTGAGTAGGGTCACATTTTCTTCCTCATTGTACAAGGGTACAACTATTGAAAGTAATTCTTGGGTTAATACCTCCATGAAACGCGGTGTTTATTGCGCTGTAAAGGTAATTCTTTTTTATGCATGCCTTATCAATGCCTAATTGCTTATTCCTAGCGTCGTAATCAGCTCTGAGGCTGCTCTAAATGGGCTTATTTTTCCCGTTCGCACTCCCGTTTCCATTTCGGTATACAGGCGTTGAAACTTTGGTTTTTGTCTAAAGTACTGAATTAGGCCGTGGTCTAGATGTTGTTTAAACCATTTCAGATTTTGATTTTTCCGTTTTTCGTAGAAGCTTGCATTGTCCGACATTTGCTTTTGAAAATCCTGTATGATATTCCAAATCTCGGCAATGCCCGTTCCCTCAAGGGCCGAACATAAAGTGACCTGAGGTTTCCAACCTCCAGGTTTTGCCGCATAAAAATGAAGGGTTGTTTCTAGTGATTTTTGCTCATTAAGCGCCTTGGGCAAATTTTCTCCATCGGCTTTATTGATAGCGATTACATCTGCCATTTCTAAGATACCTCGTTTCATACCCTGCAGGTCATCACCTGCACCGGTAAGCTGAAGCAGCAGGAAAAAATCTACCAAATCGTAAACGGTGATTTCATTCTGACCTACACCTACGGTTTCAACGAGAATTATGGAATAACCGGCTGCCTCACAGAGCAAGATACTTTCCCGGGTTGTTCTTGCCACACCCCCAAGGGTAAGACCAGAAGGTGATGGTCGAATAAAGGCGTCTTGGGATTGACTCAATTTTTCCATTCGGGTTTTATCCCCCAGAATACTCCCTTTACTAACACTGCTCGAGGGATCAACAGCCAATACGGCAACCCGATATCCCTGGGCAATCAATAATAATCCAAATTGCTCAATAAAAGTACTTTTTCCAGCACCTGGCACTCCGGTAATGCCAATCCGAATACTTTTTCCTGCGTGGGTTAAGCAGGCCTCTACCAATGTGCTTGCCAACGGCTGGTCAGTCGGTTTTGTACTTTCAATTAGGGTAATTGACCGAGCCAAAATTGCACGATTTCCACTTAAGATACCGTCCAGAAGGGATTGGATTTCAAGTGGATGCCGGACCATTTTAAATATAAGATTTGATTTATGACGAAGGAGGAGCGACCTTTACCAGTACTTCGGTCTGATCCCAGGAAATAATCATATATACTTCGTGTCTTATGATGTTAAAGTCAATAGAAAAATCTTCTACAACCTCGGGAATGTTTAATGCAGGCAAAGCAACTTTAAGCACATCCTTATCTGGGTTTCGAGTTGTTTTCTTACCCCCGCTCAAAAGGCTAACACCCCAATCAGGAACCTCTTGATTTAAGATTATTACCCAAACGGCTTCACCTGGTATGGTCCATAATGAATAGGTTCCAGCCGGAAGCAATTCCTCTGCAAAATAAATATCCTTGTTGGTTGTAAACGTTGTGGGCTCATTGGCCCCGGTACGCCAAACTTCATTGAATGGGACTAGTGCGCCAAAAATTTGGCGCCCTTTTTTTGAAGGACTGCTGTATTTAACATCTAGTGTAATTCCTGATGCTTCGTAGTGTGCCGTGCGTGCCGGACTAATTTTTTTGGTTTGTTCTCTAAGATAGGGCAGGCCCACAAAGTAGCCCGTCACGAGTAGTAGGATCAAAATTCCTCCAATCCATTTAAGTGCTTTCATGCGTTTAGAATTCTTGCATTTGAAATTAATAAATTCTCCCTAATTGAAAGACTAGAGCAATTGGCCCTTCTTCAATCAATGATTTTTTAAAATGCCCTTTGATTATTCGATTTAAAGCGTCTGCATGCCGAGGTTAGCCGATGTTTTGTCTTTCTTCCCTTAACGCGCTTACGCCACATTTTGAATGAAGATTCCTTCATTTCTCGGCGCATTATTATACGCACCTCATTTTCTTTTATTCCAAATTGGGCTTCTAAGGCTTCAAAGGGTGTGCGGTCTTCCCAAGCCATTTCAATAATGCGGTCGAGCTCTCTGTCTGTCAGATTTTTCAATGTTCCGATTTTAATAGTTCAGGAAAATTTGCTTTAAATCGCTTAAGTCGTGGAATGGATATTTGCTGTACATAGGGATTTTCCGGATGATTTCGCTCGTAATTCTGGTGATAATCTTCGGCACGCCAAAATTTACTAAAAGCTTCTACCTGTGTTACTATTGGGTTGGGAAAGGCTTTAGCCTGTTCCAAACCGGTAATGTAGGTCTCTATGATGTGCTTTTCCGATTCATTCCTGTAAAAGGCAATTGACCTATACTGTGCTCCACGGTCTGGCCCTTGTCGATTTAACGTTGTGGGATCGTGAGAGCCAAAGAATACCTGAACTAATGTTTCAAAACCCACAATTTTAGGGTCGTAATACACTTCAACGGCTTCGGCATGCCCAGTTCTGCCATAACTAACCTGTTCGTAAGTTGGATTTTTTTCGGAACCTCCGGAATAACCCGATATAACTTCTTTTACTCCATTTACGCTTTCAAAAATGGCTTCCACACACCAAAAACATCCGCTGGCAAAGTAAGCCTTTTGGAAACCCGATAAATCCTGATCCACAATAACCTCTGGAATTGCTTCAGTTGAAATGGAATTTTCTTTTCTGGCATGAGATTCACAAGAAAAGGATAGCGCCAGAAGTACAAGAAATACTGCTTGAGACTTCAATTTCATTGCTGCTTTTTCCTTGCAAGTTACAACCTGTTGTGCATATATGCTGCACGATTTTGGAAAATTAGCACAACCTATGCAATTGGGCCATGTATTGATTCTGAACGAAATTGTTTTAATTTTCCCTTCGAATTAGTAATTCAGCAACACATCATGTTCACCACGCCATCGGAACCTCCGCGCCCTTTGTTAGAACCACCCTTCGCGACAGGAGTTTATGCGGAATTAAAGCTCACAGGTATTGCCAACAACAATACTGCGGAACATTTAAAGCAAAGGTTTCGAGAAACCGGTGCCACGGTGTTATACGGGGGGTACCTGGAACATCGGGAATTATATCGCAATTTCAATCATTTTGAAAAGGCAGCAGACCCGGTTCGTGATGTGCATTTAGGTATAGACTTCTGGGCTCCGGAAGGAACGCCTGTTTATTGTCCGTTTGCCGGCAAATTGCACAGTTTTGCAAATCGATCACTGCCCGGAGACTACGGCCCGGTATTGCTCTTGGAACACTTTTTCAATGGAGCACCTTTATATACGCTTTACGGCCATTTAAGTATTGAAAGTCTTTCCAATTTAAAGCCCGAACAGTCCTTTAATACAGGAGATGTCCTTGGATACTTGGGGCTGAGTAAAGAAAATGGTGGTTATGAACCTCATTTGCATTTTCAGCTCATTCGGGATCTTGGAAATTGGAAGGGCGATTACCCGGGAGTGGCCGCAGCAAGCGATTTGCAATTTTATCGAGAAAATTGCCCAAATCCCTTGGAGTTTTTAGGATATTGAAATCGCAGGTTATTGGGCTAGCATTGGAAATAATTCCCTCAAACGAATATCAGAAGGTTGGGTTCCATATTCACATAATTCAAAAGCCTCTGCGTTTCGGATTCTTTCGGCATTTTCAGCTCCATACCATTTTGTTAGGGCAACTCTTACAGCATTGGAAATGGGTTCTTCTCGGTTAATTTTTAACCAATTTTCCCATTCCGATTTGTTTAAGGGAACATTATCAGAAAAGCCTCCTATCCAGGGTAACCACTCAAAAAATTGAGATTCATGAGCTGCCAAGGCATGGATTTTTTGATCAAATATTGCGCTAATGTCTATGGCAACTGTTGGGTTAAATGGATTCGGTTTTTCAAATCGATCCTGGTAATAGAAAAATACAGGATTTTTTTCCAAGGCTGGAGTGTCCGGGGCTATATTAGGAACCGTTACCATAAATGCGGCATCTTGAACCAAAATTCCGGTATATCTGTGATCAGGATGATAATCATTCGGACGGGGAGCAATTACGACATCGGCGTCCCACTCCCGTATTTTTCGAATGATCTGGAGTCTTATTGCTAAGGATGGGGTAAGTTCCCCATCGTGATTGTCAAGCACATCGTAAGTAACTCCAAAACGCTTTCCGGCTTCCTGGGCTTCCTTAAATCTTCTTTTTGCCAGCATTCCACCACCCATATTTTGGTGCCCGGCATCACCGTTAGTAACCGATAAAAATTTCACCTTATGACCCAGTTGCGAATATAAAATAGCCGTTCCTCCGGCTTTGATATCGCAGTCATCCGGATGTGCGCCTATCATGATAATACGCAACGACTGATTGGTCTGCCCAAAAGTCAAGCCCGAAAAACTTAAAACCAAAAGTGCCAAAAGAAATTTAGGATGCATACCCAAAAGCTATTTTAATTGCCTTAAAAACTAGACTAATTATATCTAACCGTTAGATTAAATATAATGATTATTCAATGATATGAATAGAATTTCCTCATAGTGAGGTTCATGTAAAAAATTTATAGGCTTAAATAAGGTTCCAAAATATGCCACACATTTTGGGCCAAAATAAGATGCCCTTTTGCAGTTTGGTGAATTCCATCTGCCTGATTGAGCTCTGGGATTCCTCCTACACCCTCGAGCAAGAAAGGAACAAGCAGTACTTGATGTTTTCTTGCAATGTCCGGAAAGATTTGCTTAAACCCTTGGGTATACTCTGGGCCCATATTGGGTGGCATTTGCATTCCTGTCAGAATAATCGTTACCTCAGGATTTGTTTCCTTTACGGTTACAATAATCTGATCCAGGTTGTTTATAGTTTCATCCAGTGAGATGCCCCTAAGTCCGTCGTTGGCTCCAAGCTCCAGTATAAAAATGTCAGGAATATCACGAAGTACCCATTTAATCCGGTTCACGCCACTTGCTGTGGTTTCCCCGCTCAAACCGGCATTGATTACGCGATATCCATAGCCCAGTGAATCCAACCGGTGCGCAATGCGACCCGGAAAAGATTCCTCGGGAGTTACCCCCAAACCAGCGGTTAATGAGTTGCCAAAAAAGAGAATACTCGGTTTTAATTTGGTTTCTTCCGTTGTCGATTCTGCTCCCGAAATTGGACTTTTTGCAGTTGGATTTTCGGATTTGGAGTTGGCATCTCCACATGACAAAAGTAGCAGGGAAAGAAAAATATAACAGAATTTTAAGAGCCTGGAATACCTCATGTTTTGCTGTTTTTATGGTGTAATTCCTAAATTCACCCCAATTAAATTTATCTAAAAGTGCTATGTCAAAGATATTAAACGTTGTGGACCTGCGAAAAAGTTATGATAGCGGAGGGTCTCAACTAATTGTGCTCGACGCCATTACTTTCTCGGTTTCTGCCGGTACTACTTTTGCGATGGTAGGGCCATCGGGTAGTGGAAAGACCACCTTATTGGGCCTCTGTGCCGGTCTAGATGTGGCTGATTCCGGAAGTGTAGAACTTTGTGGATTAGCTTTGAATTCAAAATCAGAAGATGAACGCGCCAGCCTTCGAAATCAGAAGGTGGGCTTTATTTTTCAAAATTTTCAATTACTGCCTACACTAACTGCTTTGGAAAATGTAAGTGTGCCTTTGGAATTACAAGGACATAAAAATGCCAGGGAGATTGCCTTAGATTTACTCCATCAAGTTGGATTGGCAGAAAGAACACACCATTACCCCAGTCAACTTTCCGGAGGGGAACAACAACGTGTAGCAATTGCCCGTGCCTTTGCTAATAACCCCGAGGTGCTTTTCGCAGATGAACCTACAGGTAATCTCGATACTGAGACCGGGGAACGAATTGTTAATCTGTTATTTCAGCTCAATGCCCGGGCAGGGACTACCTTAATTATCGTTACACACGATATGGATTTGGCCCGTCGCTGCAATAATTTGCTCCGCCTAAAAGGCGGGCAAGTAGACGCGGAATTATCCCAAAATCAAAACGCCTGATGAAAGCCCAAAATTCAAATATCAGTTGGAAATGGCTTGCTCAAATGGCATGGAGGGATGGACGTAGTGCACTTAGAAGGCTCATCCTGTTTATGGGTTCAATAGTTTTGGGGATCGCCGGATTAGTGGCAATTCAAAATTTTGGATTGAGTCTGGAAAACACAATTACTGGGCAATCCCGTGAACTCATGGGAGCCGATTACCGGCTAGATACCAACACCTTACCCGAAAAAGGCCTTTTGGACACCTTAGCGCTCATGCCGGGCACTATTGCCCGGGAGGTAAATCTCGCTAGCATGGTTTCTTTTCCCAATCGAGAGGGAACCCGATTGGTTAGGGTTCGTGGTGTAGATTCGGACTTTCCGTTTTACGGTAACCTTCAGACCAACCCCACAGAAGCTGCCATGACCTATACCCAATGGGGCGGAGCCTTATTGGATGCAACCCTGATGAAACAATTTGATTTAAAAGCAGGGGACTTCGTGAATTTGGGTAAGCTTAGTATACCAATTGCAGGTGCTCTGGAATCGGCTCCGGGAAATTCGGGAGCTACCACGGCAGTAGCTCCAATTGTATGGATTCCCTATGCGTTGATTCAAGATACGGGGCTAATACAACCCGGCAGCAGGGTTGGCTATAACTTCTATTTTAAGTTAAATGAAAATCAGGAGCTCAATGCCATACACGATCAATGGGATGCCTTTGTAAATCGGCATAATGCAGATATTGACTTGCATACAGATACCAGTGCGCGAATGGGGCGCCGCTTTGAAAATGTAGGAAAGTTCCTAAAGCTTGTTGCTTTTATTGCATTATTGCTAGGATGTTTAGGGATTTCCAGTTCTGTAAACATTTACATGAAGGAGAAAAGACAGTTCATTGCCATTCTAAAATGTCTGGGAGCTTCGCGGAAAGCTAGCTTTTTGATCTTTCTTATTCAAATAAGCGGCATAGGTATCTTAGGGGGAATTTTAGGTTCCCTCTTGGGATTGTTGATGCAGCAAATATTTCCGATTGTAATTCAAGATTTCCTGCCTGTTTCCGTCCATTGGGATGTGCATTGGGCCCCCGTAATCTTAGGATTGTTACTCGGATTGGTGATGTCTGTCCTTTTTGGCGTATTACCATTATTAAACACGTTGCTCATAAGTCCGTTGTCTGCATTACGAGTGGGGGAGGTCCCCACGGTGCAATCCAAGCGGTTCATAAGTGCTCTGGTAGTTCTTGGAGCGCTTTTGCTGTGGGTTGTAGGAGCCGGATTGCTCAATGACGGGCTTGGCGCTTTATTTTTTATTCTGGGAACAGCCGTAACCATAGTAATATTAGGACTAATTTCGGGAGGATTTATACGCCTCATCCGTTTCTTTTTTCCAAAATCCTGGAGCTTTGAATGGCGACAAGGATTGTTGAATTTATTTAGGCCCAATAATCAAACCTTGGTACTTGTTTTAACAATAGGTTTCGCTACAATGCTAATAAGTGTGCTCTATTTTACTCAGGATCTATTGCTGTCTCAGGCCAGATTAGAAGACCAAGGAAATGCGGCAAATTTATTTGTGCTGGATATTCAAACCAATCAGCGTCATGAGCTTAATGCCGAGGTCTCGGGTCTTGGTTTACAAGTGCTCGAACAAATTCCAATTGTAACCATGCGGCTAGAGGCCATTAAGGACAAAACCGTTCAGGAATTGCGAAACGATTCCATTAGAACGGTAAATACCTGGATTTTAAATCACGAATTTCGAGTAACTTATCGGGATTCGTTAATTGCCTCCGAAAAATTAAGTGCCGGCGAATGGATTCGCGAATATTCCGGAAAGGGGCCAATTCCCATTTCCCTCTCAGATAACGTGGCAAATGACGCAGGAGTTGGCGTTGGGGATCATTTGATCTTTAACGTACAAGGCGTTCCAATGGATGTTTATGTAGCGAATATTCGTGAGGTAGATTGGGGGCGAATGCAGCTCAATTTTTCTGTTCTTTTTCCTACTGGTGTTTTGGAGCAGGCTCCTCAGTTTCATGTACTGACAACTCAGGTGGCAAACGCGGAAATATCTGCACGGCTGCAACAGCAACTGATTAAAAGCTTTCCAAATGTTACAATTTTAGATTTACGCCAATTGTTGGAATTGGCCTTGGGTGTATTGGAGAAAATAACCTGGGTCATTCGGTTTATGGCTATTTTGAGTATGCTTACCGGATTTATTGTCTTGTTGGGCGCAGTTCGTAACAGTAAATATCAACGTATCCGAGAAAATGTACTTCTGCGGACCTTAGGAGCCAATAGTCATCAAATCCGAAAAATTAATGCGCTCGAATATTTATTTTTAGGTGGTCTAGGAAGTATTATGGGAGTTTTTCTAGCCCTGATTGCAACACAAATTCTTGCTCGAGCAGTTTTTAATACTACTTTATATCCTTCTTGGGTGCCCTTTGGTGTAATCGTGCCGTTGGTTTGTTTATTCGTACTTTTCATAGGTATGATTAACAGCCGCAGTGTGCTCAAGAGTCCGCCGTTAGAGGTGTTACGTAAAGAAGTCATATAAACCGAAAGCTTAAATAGCCTATTGTTTTTTATCCAACAAAAGATTTTAACCAACAAAGGCAACACTTTTTAGCACAAGACCAGAAACAACAAACAATTTTGTTAAGTGGTGGTAAGAATAAAAAAAGTCAATTTTCATGAAACATCTTAATCCATTTTACGTCTAACAACTGATAATTATCTAAAAAAGAAACACAATGAATCTATTGCGTATTGCTCTATTTGGGCTTGTTCTATTGGTAGCGCTTCCAACCCAAGCGCAAACCGCCGATGAAATTTTAGAAACTTACTTCGAAAATATTGGCGGTAAAGAAAACCTTTTGGCGATCAAAGGAATTAAAATGACTGCAAAATTGAATCAACAAGGCATGGAAATTCCCATTGAAATTTATCAAATGGCAGATGGTAAACAGATGACGGTCATAAAATTTCAAGGCAAAGAAATTAAGCAAGGAGTATTTGATGGGGAAAACCTCTGGAGTACTAATTTTATGACCATGAAGCCCGAAAAAAGTGATGCCGAGACCACCGCGAACTTTAAGCTAACATCCAATGATTTTCCCGATGCATTTCTGAATTATCAGGCCAAAGGATACACTGTAGAATACATCGGGCAAGAAACGGCAGAAGGGACAGAAACCTTTAAAATAAAACTGATAAAGGAGCCAATGACGATTGATGGACAGGCTGTGGAAGACATTGCCTATTATTATTTTGATGTAGAAAACTATGTACCTATTGCCGTTGAGTCGGAAATACATCAAGGGCCAATGAAAGGTCAGATTCAGTATGTTACCATGAGTGATTACCAGGAGGTTAGCGGGATTTATTTTCCGTTCTCCATGAATCAAGGCATTAAGAATGGACCTTCTCAGCCCATTGCTATGGATACTATCGAATTAAATCCTGATGTAGATGCTGCAGCATTTACATTTCCAGAAGAAAACGGTACTTCTAACAATTAATGGATTGGGGTCGGTTTCACCGGCCCTTTTTTAATCTAAAGCACATGATGAATACACGAAATTTATTGTGGTTGGCACTGTTTACCACAAGTTTTGGTATGGGGCAGCAGGATACGTTGCGCATTACTAATTTATTTGGGGATTTAAAAGCCAGACATATTGGTCCAGCACTAATGAGCGGTAGAATCAATGACTTGGAAGTTCACCCTAAAAATACTAGAACCATCTATGTGGGATCTGCAGGTGGTGGCGTGTGGAAATCGACCGATGCAGGAACGACTTTTTCCCCCATCTTCGAAGAAAATTGCCAATCTATTGGAGTAGTAACATTGGATCCTACCGATCCGGATAATACCATTTACGTGGGAACTGGAGAAACCTGGACACGAAACAGCGTTTCGGTGGGTTGCGGTTTGTTCCGTTCTCGAGACGGTGGATCTACCTGGGAAAATCTCGGATTTGAGGATAGTGAGCGCATTGCAAACGTGATAATTAACCCCCGAAATCCCAAAGAAATTTACGTGGGTGTGCTGGGTGCACTTTGGAGTGATAGTGAATCCCGAGGAGTATTTAAGTCTTCGGACGGAGGGGCAACTTGGGAGCGTATTTTGTATGTGAATGCCCGTACCGGGGTAGCAGATATGGCTATGGATCCCAGCGATCCAGAAACCCTGTATGCCTCTATGTGGGAGTTTCGTCGTACGGGTTGGTCTTTTGAATCCGGTGGAGGAAATAGTGCCTTATACAAATCTACAGATGGAGGTGTTACCTGGAATAAAATTCACAAAGGGTTTCCGGAAGGTAAATTAGGCAGACTGGCTATTGCTATTGCACCTTCAAATACCAAGGTCTTGTACACTGTTATTGAAGCGGAGGCCGACAATCGCAAAGGATTGTATCGAAGTGAAGACGGTGGGCAGCAATGGATTCAATTAAACAACGATTTTGAAATCACTGTTAGACCATTTTATTTCTCGAGAATTACGGTTGATCCGCGCGATGAAAATGTTGTGGTAAAAGCGGGCTTGAGTGGTTCGGTTTCTCGCGATGGCGGAAAGACTTTCAAAAGTTTGGGAATGATGCATTCAGATATACATGATATTGTTTTTAGCATCAAAGATTCAGATATCATGTATGTCGCTACAGACGGCGGGATGTACCGCAGTTGGGATGGCGGAAATACAATGGAAATCTGCAAAGATCTCCCAATTTCACAATTTTATCAGGTTAGTGTAGATAACGCTAATCCCTATAATGTTTACGGCGGATTACAAGATAATGGTTCCTGGTGGGGGCCTTCCACGGTCCAGAGTGGGGTTGAAGGCCGCCATTGGAATTCTGTTGGGGCCGGAGATGGATTTAGGGTATTAAAGCACCCCACCAAACCCATCATTTATTCCGAAATGCAAGGGGCCGAGAATGTATGGCGAACCGATACCGAGCGGCAGCTTGTAAAAACAATCCAACCCCAACCCAATGCGGTTGCTCCAAAATTGCGATTTAATTGGAATGCTCCTATGGCATTGAGCCCGCATAAACCGGACCGATTCTATATGGGTAGTCAGTACTTGCATCGTTCCGAGGATATGGGAAACACCTGGGAAATTATATCTCCGGATTTGACTACAAATGATCCTGCTAAACAAGATCAGGCAGCCTCAGGCGGACTGTCTACAGACAATTCGGGAGCAGAGAATCACACCACTATCTTTACCATCGCCGAATCGCCTTTAGACGAAAATGTCATTTGGGTAGGGACAGACGATGGAAACGTGCAAGTTACCCGTAACGCAGGAAAAACATGGGACAATACGGTAATAAATGTTCCGGGTTTACCTGCCAATACATGGGCTTATCATATTGAACCAAGTGTTCATGCTGTAGGGACCGCTTATGTGGTTTTTGACGGGCACACCAGAGGTGATATGTCTGCTTATGTGTATAAAACCACAGACTTTGGGCAGTCTTGGAAATCTGTGGTAACCTCAGAAGTTGCAGGTTTTGCAAGAAGTTTGCAAGAGGATTTCATAAACCCTAATCTGCTTTTTCTTGGTACAGAGTTTGGATTGTACATTACCCTCGATGGCGGATTGAGTTGGGCCCCGTTTAGAAACAATGTACCGCCTGTTGCCGTTCATTATCTTGAACTGCACAAAAAAACCCATGATCTGATTATTGGAACTCATGGTAGGGGTATTATTATTCTGGATGACATTTCTCCTTTACGACAGTTAAACACCCAAAGCCTGTCTGCGCCCTTGCATTTCTTTGAAAGCGCCCCAACTGTAATGTCCGATAAAAGTAATTTCGGAGGTTACGCCGGTTCAGAGGAGTTTGTGGGTTCCCCAAAGAATTCGAGCGCACAAATAAAATATTACTTGAAGAGCAGACATACCTTTGGCAAAATGAGCATGGAGATTCAGGATGCAGCTGGTACTAAAATTGCAGATTTGGAGCCCGGTAAGGCCAAGGGGATAAATGTAGTGAATTGGGGGTATACCCGAAAACAACCCAAGGTTGCACGTGGAAAAACCTTTTCATTTGGTGGCTTCACCTCGCCTCGAGTGCCTGCCGGAACTTACAAGGCCATTATACGCAAGGGCAAGGATGTATATGAACATGATTTTAGTCTAGTCTATGAAGACAACGGCATTTCGTCTGAGGCTCGTGAGGCCAAAGACAACATGACCATGGCGCTGTATGATATGACTCAAGAACTGGCCTATTTGGTATTTCAGGTAGATGCATATTTGGATCAGGCACAAAAAACCAAGGACACACGGGAGATCAATAGACTGAGTGCGCTTAAGGAAACGCTGGTAGTTACTACTGGAGATAATTATGTGGGCACAGCCGAGCCGCAACTTCGGGAAAAAATGGCCGATGTATACGCCAAAATTGCTTCAGGATACGACGCTCCCGCTGCTGCAGATCTTGAAAATATCGATCTGATTCGAGCGCGCTTTGAGCAGGCCAAACACGATTTTGAGATACTTAAACCAAAAGTTAAAGGTTGGCAAGAGGTGATTCTCCCTGAATTTCAAGAATTCTTAACTCTGGATTAAGCCAAATTCCTTTAAATTTTAAAAGCCTTCCCGGTCACAGCACCAGGAAGGCTTTTTTATGTTTTTGTTCGAAAATTTTGCAATCAAAATACACTTTCAAACGATTTTGAGATTTCGGATGCTTTAAGATTATTCCACTCCGGGTTGTTTAAGTGACCATCCCTCTTTTTCTTTGGCCGCCCTCACTTGCTGTTTTACATCTTCTAAGAGTTTTTTGGCGTCGTAGATTATACCATCCTTTACAGTATATTTTACTCCTCCAACCCGAACAACCTCATTGTCTTCTGTTAATTTAATTGCTCCTGTTCCATAAAGAACTTTTAAGTTTTCGAGCGGATTTTCGGCAACAATTACCAAATCTGCTAATTTGCCGGGCTCAACGGAACCTAAATCTTTTGAGGCTCCTAGGGCTTCGGCTCCATTTAGGGTTGCCGACCGAATTACTTCAAGGGGGTGGAATCCGGCCTCCCGGAGTAACTCCAATTCCCGAATATAGGCGAAACCGTAAAGTTGGTAGATAAATCCGGAATCGGAACCTGCGGTTACCCTGCCACCGCGGTTTTTGTATTCATTGATAAAAGTCATCCAAAGGCGGTAATTTTCCTTCCAGGCAACTTCTTGTTCTGTTCCCCAAGCGTGCCAATACGACCCGTGAGATACCTTGCTCGGTTCGTAAAAACGCCAAAGTGAAGGTAAGGTATATTCTTCGTGCCATTCAGCCCTTCTGGCACGGTGCAAATCTCTGTTGGCTTCGTAGATATTGAAAGTGGGGTCTAGCGTAAAGTCCAATTCCAGTAATTCCTCCATTACCTCATTCCAATGAACTGAATTAGGTTCTGCCGCCTGCTTCCAAAGTTTTCCGGCTTCCTCAAAACGGTGTTGTTCGTTTTGATAGTTATAATTGGCAGGGTAGTCCTGAACGGTCCGATTATCGAATAAGGCTTCTGGAAGTCCATACCAATGTTCCATGCTGGTAAGCCCTGCCCGGGCCGAATGCAATACATTCCAACGCGCAACTGCCAATTGTGCATGATGACAGGCCGAGCGAAGCCCTAGTTTTTTATTTTCATCTAATGCCGCACTCATGATATCTGGTGACGCTCCAAAAAATTTAATACCATCTGCCCCATTCTTGGCATTGTCTCGAACCCATTCTCGGGCCTGATCCGGTGTGTTTATAGGTTGCTTACTACCCTGTCCAAATCCGGTGTAGGCATAAATTCTGGGCGCAACAATTTCATTCTTTTGGCTTTTCCGTTTTAGATCTAAAGTAAATCCCTCGCCCCTGCCGGCGGTTTCACGTACCGTAGTAACGCCATGGCCCATCCAGAGTTTGAATACATAGTCCGGATCTGCACCTTGAGGCACACCTCCAATATGCGTGTGCATGTCAATAAATCCTGGTAAAACGTACATGCCTGCTGCCTGTATTTCGCGTCCGCCAGGTTTTAATTGCGGCCGACTTTTTTCATCAATAGCCACACCAGGATATCCCACAGCTTCTACTCGGGTAATACGATGTTGTTCAATGACAATGTCTACCGGACCCATAGGTGGTGCTCCGTTTCCATTTATTAAAGTTGCCCCTCGAATGATGAGTTGATTAAAGGGGCCTTCGGAGAATTCGTCTTGTGCTGCGCTAAAATGCATCGTGAGCATCCAGACGACAAGCAGGGTTATGCTATTTTTCATTTTCTTGGTGTATGGCGATTAATAGTTGTATTTGGTGTTTAGCATCTTTTCAACAAGGGGATGTAATACCTAGTGTTAATTTGGGACCGTTATGTGGTTACCCAAAAATAAGGCATTGAGAAATAAACGATTTGTTCCGTACCAACTTCCCCTAAAATTGGGATTGTCTGCAAATAAAATTACGCGACCTGCACCTAATCTGCCTACAATTAACGATGCTGATTTTTTTGCAAATTCATTTAAGTTTTTTGAGGTGATAAATCCATCTATATGGGGATTGGCAGTATATTGGGCTACGGTAGCATATGCATTTTTACTTGGAGAAAGCCAAACCTCATTGTTTTTGTAAACCGGTATGTCGGCTTTTTGGTAGCCAAAACTTAAAGGATGGGTAAGGTCCAAATTGGCCTTAAGGATTATGCCTCCAACACTTTCTTTACCTGAGTTTTCGGGGGCGTCCACATAAGGAAGGCGTTTGATTGTTAGACTATCTTTTGAGGCTTCTACCAGTTTTTCGTCTACCCATTTTTGTGTAATGGCATAGCTCGATCCGCCGGCAATGGTAATTAGGGTGTTGCCATTTGCAACCCAATCTTTTATTTTCTTTTGCTCTGCTTCTGAGAGTGAATATCTGCCACTAACAATTACCAAGGTGTTGTAAGCGTCTAACTTGGCTGTTCTAAGATTTCGCACAGGAATTTTTGTTACGGGAAGGTGTACTCGGGTATCCAGTAAATGCCAGACCTCACCGGCCTCGTACGAACTCACACCATTGCCTACAAGCATGGCTAATTTAGCAGGTCGAATGGGCCGAATGTATGCACTTCCCAAGTCCACTCCCTTTAAGTGATATCCGGAAGCAACCCCATAGGTGGGTACTTGAAATTTTTCTTGGGATTTAAGTAAAATTTCATGCACTGCTGCTGGGCTTTTTGTCTGTTGGGCTACCGGAAGCATAATGGCTCCAAAATCAAAGGATTTTTCCGAACCGTTTACACGTGTGGTAAAAGGTTTAAAAGCGCTAGCAACCACAAGTCCCTGTTGCTGTAGCTCATGCACCATAGCCGGAGCATTGTAGTCATTCCAGTCCACAATGTAGGCATAATTGGAAAGCGTCACCGGTGCAACTGGAAATAATCCGTCTAAGGTTGTAATTTCCGCTCCCAGATTTACGCTGCGTGCAGGGGTATAGTCAATGTTGTAGAAGTTTGCAACAGACCAAGCCGAAGCGTCATAAAACACACTGTCGCGATACTGCTTGTAGGTTTCAAAAAACGTCTGTACCATCCGGTACTGCGGTTGATCAGTGGGGACAATAAAGGAATCCGGACCCTCATGGTATACTTTAACCCTGTGCAGGAGAAGCTTGTCCAAAAAGGCTTTCATTCGGTTTTTGTCATATTTCTCAGTAATACGATACCCTCTTATTTTAGAGGCTGCCGCATTGCGCAATCCACTTACGAAAAATTCTTGCTGGTATTTGTGCATTAAGGCCTTTTGTTCTACCGCGGCTTGTACAGTAGCCATGCCCGAAACGAGTTGGTTGCGTATAGTAAATGGAAACGTAATTTGGCCGTAAGCCGTTTTTTGAGCGTGCCCTCTAGAACTGGCCTGTTCAAATAATAGACCCAATCCGCCTTGTAAATCCGGATAGGAAGATCCGTATCCGGGGTAAGTACCATCAAAAACCTCTTTTGAAAAATACAGTGAGCCAATGCTGTCTAGGTTTTTCACAAAATACCCTGCAAAAAGTTCATTGATGTCGTTGTAATTTTCCTTAGGCATAATGGGATCTTTAGAGCCATTCATTTTCATGGGCTCGAAAAAGTGGGTGCTTTGTGTGCCCATTTCGTGAAAATCGGTGACCACATTAGGATACCACGTATGGTACCAGTTTAGCTTACCTCGGCTTTCCGGATTTATCGCCAACAGCCAATCTCGGTTTAAGTCAAACCAATAGTGGTTTGTTCTGCCGCCTGGCCACATTTCATTGTGTTCGGCATCTTGTGGATCGTCTACAATAGGATCTGCTCTAAAAGCATTCGCCCATTGGGTGTGGCGATCCCTTCCATCTGGATTGATGGTAGGATCAACAAAAAATACCGCTTCTTCCCGAAATCGAGCAATCCGAGGATCTTCAGAAGCCACTAAGATATAGGCAGATAGCATGGCTGCTTCGGAGCTCGAGGGTTCATTCCCGTGCACATTATAGGCCAGTTGAATAAATATTGGGAGATCCGGGTCTTCACGATAGGGATTTTGGGTATCCAAAAGTTTTAAATGACGCTCGCGAATAGACTCTAAATTATTGAGATGGGCTGGAGTTCCAATACGCAAAATTACCAATTTGCGTTTTTCATGGGTTTGCCCATAGGTCTCAATTGTTGCACGGTCAGAGGCTTGTGCCAAGGTTTCAAAGTACTGTACAATACGATCATGACGGGTGTGGTATTCTCCAATTCCGTAACCCAAAAAAGCTTCAGGGGAGGGAATATCTTTATTGTAGGGTTCGTACTGTTTTAAGAAATAGTCTTGGGAATACAACGCCGTGGATAGCGTAAGTAATAGCCCAAAAAAAGCAGTTTTCATAGTCACACAAGGTTTAGTTGGTATTTATAAAGATAACAAGAAATACGAGACCTAAATCGTGTTAGGCAAGACTATGGAAAGAGGAAGGATTCAGCTCGTGGAATCGAATAATGTAGTTTGTTCCTTCCTTAGAAAGGTCTCGAATTACCGTGCCTTGCAACTGACGGCTAAGATTGTGAATGAGTTTTAATCCTAGGGATTTCGTGGTTTTGTAGGATACACTCTCCGGGTACCCAATTCCGTTATCTCCAATTCTTAGAACAAATTCGGTTTTATTTTCACGTTCTAACAGGATACTAATTTCTCCGGTTTCCCGATCTCGAAATCCGTATTTCAATGCATTGGTAACAGCTTCGTTAATCAATAAACCTAAGGGAATTGCCGTGTCAATGCCAAGTTCTATTTCCGGAATATCTATACGCAGTGTGATCTTACTTTCCGGACCTTTAATGGATTTAATCAAATAACCTCCCAACTCCGAGACATAGGTTCGGTAGTCAATTTTGGCCAGGTCTTCCCGCATATAAAGCATTTCATGTACCATAGCCATAGCAACCACTCTGTTTTGGCTGCTTTGAATAAGATTTAAGGATTCTCCGGCTTCAATATTACGTCCTTGCATGCGCAAGAGACTCGATACCGTTTGCAAGTTATTTTTAACCCGGTGATGCACCTCTTTTAATAAAATTTCTTTTTCGTTTAGTCGTTTTTCCACTTCGGCTTTTTCAGTGTAAAGCCTACGGTGCAAGGTATAGAGGTATTGACCAATTACATAAATTAACAAAGCAGAGGAAAAGGAAATGCCAATTAGGTACAATAGGCTGCCGTCTGTCGAGGTTAGGTGCTCATTTAAAGCGCTTAATTCGGGAAAAGCATTGAGGTAAAAAAGGGAATAGGCTAGGGTAGAAGCGGCTAAAACCCAATAGGCAAGAGGTCTAAACGTGGCGATAGTAACAAAAACAACCAGGAGCAGTACGGAAAGAAAAGGACTGTTTAAGGCGTTACTGACAAAGGTGATTGCAATGCTTAAAATCCAAACCAAGCCGGTAAGCATATAAGCACTGATTTGCAATTTTTTAACTTTTAAGTATACTAAGTGATTCAGGCCAATTAATAAACCACCTCCTATAAGAGGTAATGCTAAAATGCTCAAGAAGTCGCTTAAAAACTCGAGCAGGATTCCCGCTGTAAAAAATCCCAGGCCGCAACCTACAGACAATCTTAAAAATAGCTTATGGCCATCTTTTAAGCGCTCTGAATATTTATCCTGCTTTTTAAGCGTGTACAAATTGGGGTTTTCCGACATTAATCGCAAGGGTTTTCGGGCGTGATGTAAATCTAGGCCTATTTTAGCATATTTTCAAGAACCGATTTGAAACAAAAAACGACCCGTTTTTAAGGATCGTTTTTCAGTATTGATTTCAGGCCTTTAATCTTGGTCCAAGAGTACCCACTCGCCCTTTTCCAATAAGGGTTCTGCCTGTTTGAATTTCATAGTTTTATTTTCTCCGGATAGGATATTCTTAATGGTAATCCTTTCGTTTCTTCCAATTTTTGGTTTTTCACGGACAATGGTTTCTGTTACCTGTGGCCGCTGCCCTTGGGTTTGTCCTGCTGCCCGATTTCGTGCAGCGAGCTCGTCGCTATTTGGAATTTCTTCCTTAGACATTTTAAGCTGCTCTTTAGGTCCTCTTGGCTGTCGCGCTTCTTGTATAGGTTGCGTATTGGAAGTTGGAATTTCTCCCTTAAACAGAAAAGAGATAACGTCCTTATTTACTTTTTCAATCATGGACTTAAACAGTTCAAACGCCTCGAACTTGTAAATAAGTAAAGGGTCTTTCTGCTCATGTACTGCCAATTGCACAGATTGTTTAAGTTCGTCCATTTTTCTTAAATGCGTCTTCCAGGCTTCATCAATAATGGCTAGGGATATATTTTTCTCAAAATCGGCTACGAGTTGCTTGCCCTCCGTTTCGAATGCCTTTTTGAGATCAGTAACCACATTAAGTGTTTTAATACCATCCGAAAATGGCACCACAATACGTTCGTATTGGTTTCCTTGCCCTTGGTACACGTTTCGGATTACCGGGAAGGCCGTTTGTGCGGCACGTTGCATTTTATCGTGATACTGTTTGTAAGCCGCAGTATAAACCTTTTGAGCAATATCCTGAAAACTCATTTTGCCAAATTCGGATTCGGATACAGGCGCCGTTATTGAGAAATACTTAATGAGTTCAAATTCAAAGTTTTTGTAATCTCCTGCCATTTTATTGCCGTCGGCAATAACTTCACTGGTATCGAAAATCATATTTGCGATATCCAGTTTAAGCCGATCTCCTTGAAGTGCATGACGTCTTCTTTTGTAGACTACTTCACGCTGGGCGTTCATAACATCGTCGTATTCAAGCAATCGCTTGCGGATTCCGAAGTTGTTTTCTTCTACCTTTTTTTGCGCCCGTTCAATGGATCGGGTCATCATACTGTGCTGAATAACCTCACCTTCCTTAAGTCCCATGCGATCCATCATTTTGGCCACACGTTCCGAGCCAAATAAGCGCATTAGGTTGTCTTCTAAAGACACGTAAAATTGAGAACTTCCGGGATCACCCTGACGACCTGAGCGCCCTCGAAGCTGACGGTCGACCCTCCGGGAATCGTGACGCTCTGTGCCAATAATTGCCAAACCTCCAGCAGTTTTTACATCGGTAGTTAGTTTAATGTCTGTTCCCCTACCGGCCATATTAGTTGCAATGGTCACCACGCCCGGCTTACCGGCTTCTGCAACAATATCGGCTTCCTTTTTGTGCAATTTGGCGTTCAGTACATTATGTGTAATTTTCCGCAAATTCAACATGCGGGAAAGTAATTCCGAAATTTCTACCGAGGTAGTTCCAATTAAAACCGGCCTTCCGGCCTTTGCCAATTCGCTAACTTCATCGATAATGGCGTTGTATTTTTCTCTTTTAGTCTTGTAAATCAGATCATTGCGATCATCTCTTGCGATAGGTCTATTTGTTGGTATCTCTACAACATCCAACTTGTAAATTTCCCAGAATTCTCCAGCTTCCGTTACGGCTGTACCTGTCATGCCTGCCAGTTTTTTGTACATCCGGAAATAGTTCTGTAGTGTGATGGTTGCAAAGGTTTGAGTTAGCGCTTCGATCTTGACGTTTTCTTTCGCTTCGATGGCTTGGTGTAAGCCATCTGAATAGCGGCGCCCATCCATTATACGACCGGTTTGCTCGTCTACAATTAGAACTTTGTTTTCGATAACTACGTATTCTACGTCCTTTTCAAATAAGGTATAGGCTTTAAGTAGTTGCGTAAGGGTGTGAATACGCTCGCTTTTTACTGCAAATTCCTTGAATAATTCTTCCTTTAGAACGGCCTCTTCTTCTACTGCTTTGTTTTTACTTTCAATTCGGGCAATTTCGGTCCCGATATCAGGAAGTACAAAAAAGTCCTTTTCATGACCTCCAGAAATGGCTTCGATACCCCCGTCGGTGAGTTCGATTTGATTGTTTTTTTCATCAATTACAAACAGCAATTCCGAATCTACTTTTGGCATCTCACGGTTGTTGTCTTGCATGAAGAAATTTTCTGTTTTCTGTAAGAGCTGCTTAATGCCCTCTTCACTCAAATATTTAATGAGTGCTTTATTTTTGGGAAGCCCGCGTTGGACTCGAAGTAGTAACATTCCGCCCTCCTTGGTGTCACCTTCAGAAATTTTCTTTTTGGCTTCTGCCAAAACTCCAGTCAAATAACGTTGTTGGCGTTGCACTAATTCGGATACCATGGGTTTAAGTTCGTTAAACTCATGGCGTTCGCCTTCAGGTACGGGACCGGAGATAATCAATGGAGTACGTGCATCGTCTATTAAAACTGAATCTACCTCATCCACTATAGCAAAGTGGTGCGGGCGTTGCACCAAGTCACCTGGGGTATGTGCCATATTGTCCCTAAGGTAGTCAAAACCGAACTCATTATTGGTGCCGTAGGTGATATCCGCGTTGTAGGCGGCGCGTCTACCTTCTGAATTTGGCTTGTGGTTGTCGATGCAATCCACAGACAATCCGTGAAATTCAAAAAGGGGTCCCATCCAAGCGCTATCCCGACGAGCCAAATAATCGTTTACAGTTACCAAATGAACGCCTTTACCGGTAAGTGCATTCAGGTATACCGGTAAGGTCGCTACCAGGGTTTTACCTTCACCAGTTTGCATTTCCGCAATTTTACCCTGATGCAATGCAATACCTCCAATTAACTGCACGTCGTAATGTACCATGTCCCAGGTCACTTCCTTCCCGGCTGCATCCCAGGCATTGCTCCAAATGGCTTTTTCTGCCTGTAAGGTTACATAATCTACTTTGCCGGATAACATCCGGTCAAATTCCGATGCCGTAACCTCCAATGCGGTATTTTGCTGAAATCGCTTTGCAGTTTCTTTTATCACGGCAAATGCCTCTGGTAGAATCTCATCCAGTATTTTAGAAGTCCGAGTGTACACCTGATCTTGCAACGCGTCGATTTGAGTGTATAATGACTCATTTAAATCAATATCATCGGATTGGTTTGCCTGGTCCTTGAGCTGGTCTATTTGGTCTTGTAAATCTGCTACCCCTGCTTTGATTTGGGACTTAAAACTATGTGTTTTTTTGCGTAATGCATCGTTGCTTAGCGCTTCCAGAGCAGCTTCAAATGATTTTACTTTTTCTACTAGGGGTTGTATTTCTTTGACATCTTTCTTGGCTTTGTCGCCTACAAAAGCCTTTAAGACCGAATTAATAAAACTCATATTGTAGTGGTTTTCACCTAAATTGGCTAACCGAAAAACTGCGGTTCAATCGCTTTAGGTAATGTCAATTTATTAAAGATTGCTAAGTGACTCCGAAGATAAAACTGATGCTTTTCGGGGTTCTGTCTTCACAAGATGTCAAAATTACATAAAAAAAAAGCCTCCTAAGAGACTTTTTATGCTATTGTAGAATGAAGAACTAATATTCATCCTCGTTCCAAAGGTAATCTTCTTCTGTAGGATAATCCGGCCAAATTTCTTCAATTGATTCGTAGATTTCTCCACCTTCTTCCTCCATAGACTGGAGATTTTCTACGACTTCTAAAGGAGCTCCGGTGCGAATTGCATAATCAATAAGCTCGTCTTTGGTTGCCGGCCAGGGAGCATCACTCAGATAAGATGCTAATTCTAGTGTCCAGTACATTGTAGTAGCTTGATTTTAAATTTTTTGCAAAAATAATTTTTAATGTAAAACAACCAAGGATTTTAAAAAATAATTAAGAAATTTAAGTTTGGATTTCAATATACCGCCTAGAAGTTTAGTTAAATTTTAAATTTTATTCAGCATCAGCATTCGGAATCCATTTTTCTTCAATGGCCCCAATTTCTTGAGTGATTTTTCGAGATAGTACAAAGAGGTAGTCCGAAAGACGATTCAAATAGGCAATAAGAGGTGCTGCTACCAGACTTTGTTCCGAAAGTAGTGTGGTCATGCGTTCGGCCCTACGGCAAACCGTACGGGCAACATGGCATTGAGACACCAGTGGGTGGCCACCTGGTAATATAAAATTGGTCATTGCAGGTAACTCCGATTCCAATCTGTCAATTTCTTGTTCTAAAAACAAAACATCTTCCGTGCTCAATTGAGGAATCCGTGTGCTTATTACCGAATTGCCCGAATCAGAGCTTTCCGGATCCACGGCCAGCATAGCGCCTATAACAAATAAACGGTCTTGTATGCGATGTAGATGTGATTTGTGTGTTGGGTTTGTAACCTGATCACGAAGCAATCCCATCCAAGCATTGAGCTCATCTACCGTACCGTAGCTTTGAATTCGAATGTGGTGTTTCGGAACCCTTGTGCCACCGAACAGACTCGTCATTCCACCGTCTCCGGTTTTGGTGTATATTTTCATAAGCAAGGGATATTCCTATTTTTCAAAATGTTTGTGGTTACGGTCTTTGAGTCTTTGTCCATCCATAAAATTTCTGGATTTTCGCGCTTTGCTGCGTCTTTTCTGGCTCGCGGAAATCATGAAATATATCAAGACCAGACCGCCAAGTAAAAAATAAAAAGTGTTCATAGCTTTCCAAAAATAGAAGAATTCAATCTGATTTTAAAATGTTGAGGCGCCTGTTGTGGTCTAAAACAAAGCAATCCGGCCTCATAAACCTCTAAAGAAACCCGAATAACATCGTAACTGCATAATTTTTTCCAGTTTTTATAGTTCTTTTTGTTTCGTCTAATACCTCCAATAAAAATAACGGCATTCTTGCTCCATAGGTTTTCTTGATGAATCAACGCTTTCAATTCGGTATCCTCCGCATCCGTTACATAAAAATCATAGGGAATATTTCTGGTAAGATCTTCTGAACAAGTAGCTGCAATCCAATCCGGCATGGCAATCCATTTGGGATTAACACCTAGTTGTTTGGGCTTAAAATGTGTCAGGGCTGCACTTAATAATTTTTGCTCCGGTAAACGGTTTTGTTTTGGCAAAGTATATAGTGCTAAATCCAGAAAGTCATAGACGAATTTAGAATGAATCCCGTGTCGGTTCTTTGCTGTTAGCCAAAACCACCCCTTGCAAATCATTTTAAATCGCAATTTTTAGGTTTAAGATTCTTCCTCAATTGCCGCCAAATCAAACCAACGCGCGGTTTTGGATTCCAGATCGCTAAGAATGCCGGCCAATTCAACCGAAAATTGGTTTATGAGTTCCCCGGTCAATTCCGGATTTGAAATTTGGGTTTCCAAGGAGGTTTTCCGCTTTTCTAATTCCTCAATTTCGGCCTCTAAGGTGTCGTATTCACGCTGTTGGGCGTAAGTGCGCTTTCCTTTACGATTACCGGTATTACCGATGTTTTTTTTAGGTAATTCCTGAGCCTTTTCTGAAGAATTTTCTTCGGAGTATTCTTCAAGACCGTATTGACGAAAATCGCTGTAATTTCCCGGAAAATCGCGAATCCCTCCTTTTCCGTCAAACACAAAAAGGTGATCTGTAATTTTATCCATAAAATACCTGTCGTGAGAGACGAGTAAAATACTGCCCGGGAAATCCATTAAAAAATCTTCGAGAACGCTTAAGGTAATGATATCCAAATCATTGGTCGGTTCGTCTAAAATCAGAAAATTCGGATTCTGAATCAAAACGGTACACAGAAATAATCGTTTGCGTTCGCCTCCACTCAATTTTTCGATATAATCGTATTGGGCACTGCGATCAAATAAAAAACGTTCTAATAATTGTTGTGCGCTGAGCTGCCGTCCTTTTTTCAGTGGAATGTAATCTCCGAATTCTCGAATAGCATCGATGACTTTTATGCCAGGGTCTACTTGCATTCCGGATTGGGAGTAATATCCAATTTTTAAGGTCTCGCCATGCACCACCTTGCCCGAATCTGGTGTAGTGAGATTGGCTACCAATTCCAAGAAGGTGGTTTTGCCACTGCCATTTGGTCCTACAATGCCCACACGTTCTCCACGTTGAAATGGGTAAGAAAATCCCTCGAAAAGGTTTTGAGCTCCAAACCCTTTGGATATACGATGCAGTTCTACAACTTTGGATCCCAATCGTTCCATATTGATTTCGAGTTCCATTTCGCGTGATTCTTTTCGGTGGAGCGCCTTTTTTTTCAACGCTTCAAAGTCTTCTATTCGAGATTTGGATTTGGTAGTACGTGCCTTGGGCTGTCTGCGCATCCACTCCAATTCCTTTTTAAAGAGCGATTGGGTTTTTCGATTGTTTACAGCTGCAACAGCCTCTCGGGATTCTTTTTGTTGTAAAAATGATTCGTAATTTCCTGAAAATGAACTTATTGACCCATCTTCTAGTTCCAATATTTGTGTGCACACCCGATCCAA
The DNA here is from genome assembly GCA_046047415.1 of Bacteroidota bacterium. Taxonomy (GTDB): domain Bacteria; phylum Bacteroidota; class Bacteroidia; order Flavobacteriales; family Flavobacteriaceae; genus Robiginitalea. The sequence continues at coordinate 36,126 of JBJOHX010000033.1, read as the reverse complement.
AAAATAACGATCGTGTGTAACCATAAGCAGACTTATAGGTTGGGATGCAAAATAGGATTCCAACCATTCAATCATGTCTAAATCCAAATGGTTCGTAGGTTCGTCTAGGATGAGTAATTCCGGATCCTCTATAAGGCAATGTGCCAATGCGAGTCTTCGTTTCTGTCCGCCAGAAAGCGTGCCCACAAGTACTTTTGGGTTGTTGAGTTTAAGGCGTGAAAGAATTTGATTAAAACGGGCTTCCAAATCCCAGGCTCCGGCCTGTTCCATGTCCTCGTATGCGCGTTGATAGGCTGCTTCGTTTTCAGATTGCAACAATGCTGCTTCGTATCTGCCAATAATCTGAATTACCGCATTGTCCGAAGCGTATAAGGTTTCGGCTACGGTGAGCTTAGGATCGAGTTTAGGCTCTTGTTCCAAATAGGCCACTCGCAGGCCTTTTCTAAATACTACATTACCGGAATCTGCCTGGTCCTTTCGGGTCAGGATATTAAGCAGCGTGCTTTTTCCAGTGCCATTTCTGGCTATTAATGCAACTTTTTGGTGCAGGTTTATGCCAAAGTTGAGATTTTTAAACAACAGTCGCTCTCCGTAGGACTTGCTTAGGTTTTCTACACTTAATAAATTCAAGACGTGTGTATTAATGTTCTGAGCATGCTGGAATATCTGAGGGCTAAACTTGCCCAAATCGGCACTAATACGGCCGAAAAACCTTGAATTCCAATAAACCAAATCAGTGGGCAAAGCACCAAAAGTTGTAGCGCTAGGAGCGCAAACCTTCTAACGAATTTATTATGCTTGTTACGAAAGATTTGAACTGCCGCCAGCAAGTTTAAGGGGTTCGCCCATAAGATATTAAAGTTCCACGCGGTAGCCGAATGATCCGTTAGAAACCACAAGAAAAAAATTATAATTCCTGCAAGTCCTGTACCAGCCAAAAGTAAAACATCCCATAGCGGATTGTAGATTCCCATTTTTAGTTCACGGTAGGTTACCATTAGACTAATTATTAAAACAGCACAAAACCAAAAAAGTGGGCTCGTCCAAAAATTGACCTGAGGTTTTATTTCAGGCAAATCAAGAATAATTTTGGAGTTGGCAACCAAGGCGGTGGGGTAGATTTCCCCATATTCTAATTGTTTATATACGTATTTGGGTAAAAAAGTGTGCTCAAATAGGGTGGCATTTCTGTCGATCACCGCCCCCAATGCTAAATCAATACCAAAACTGGACCAGGAGTTGGGGTTCAAATTTTCTTGTATGAGTTCTCTAAACGTCGCCTTTGCATTTGTTTGATATGGGGTAAAACGAATGGAATCGCCAAACACTTTTAAAAGGATGTCTGGAATTTTGGTGGCGCAATTTTCAAACAGAAAATCGTAACGATAGTAGCGATTCTCCGGTTTTGCATTTTGCTCTAGAAAATTGAACAAGGCTTGTTCTTGAGTTGCTGAAAGTGCTAAAACCTGTTCTTGTACCCACCGCTGTTCTATCTGATAGGTGTATAAAAATGATGAAAAAACCGACTTACTCAGGGCGTAATCGAGCTTGCCACGTGCAAATTTCATGTAGAAATTTGGGGTGTTGAAATCAAAGGTACCGTAGTTATATACCCAATCAATGTTTTGCGCCGGATCCCATACCCTAAAAGCACTATGGCCAAAGGTTGAATAGAGCTCGGTGCCCGGGCCGCAGGTGAGAATACTTACGCGTGCTCGTGGGCTCAGGAGGATTTGTTGTGCGTAAAGCCTACCATATAGTTGGCCCAAACCAAAAACAAAAATCAATAAAACAGATATTCGAATCGCCTTAGCGTTCATGCCAGAAGTGGTTTTGTAGCCCGGGGATCAAATATCTGAATTATTTGCCGAATTACCGCTGTTGACCTTTGGGTTACAATGACCTGTTTACGGAATGCAATGTGTACTGCTTGCCAATAAATATGTATTTTTACTCAAATTGATAAATTCATGAAACACCTGCCAAATCTCATAACCTTAGGCAATATTTTGTTTGGTGCTATGGCGACCGTTTTTGCAGTAATGAATGCACTGGAATGGACTGCCTTTTTCTTCCTTTTAGGGGTAATCTGTGATTTTTTTGATGGATTATTGGCTAGGGCCTTGGGCGTTCAGTCGGAATTGGGAGTGCAATTGGATTCCCTGGCAGATATGATTACTAGTGGTCTGGTTCCTGGTTTGGTTATGTGTCAATTGCTAAGCATGTCCTTGAGTGGCGGATGGAATTCGGGAAATTTTTTTTCAGAAGCACTCAGTAGCGCAGCTTGGGTAAATGCTTGGTTGCCATTTTCGGGCTTGCTTATCACTTTGGCGTCGGGTTGGCGATTGGCCCGATTTAATATCGATGAGAACCAAGTAAGTAGCTTTATCGGCTTGCCAACGCCGGCAAATGCTTTGTTTATCATTTCACTACCATTAATCCTTATGCACAACGGTAGCGACTTTACAAACACGGTAATTTTGAATCCCTGGGTCCTTTTTGGAATTACAATTGGGTCTGCTTATATGCTCAATTCTCGTGTTATTCTTTTTGCTCTTAAATTTAAAGGTTGGGGTTTTCGCGAAAATGCTCAAAAATATCTCTTTCTTATAATTAGCGGCATAATGGTTATTACATTGCAGTATTTGGCAATTCCTTTGGTGGTATTGCTTTATATTTTGTTGTCATTGCCGGCCAATGTCAAATCTGTCGCTTAAGAATTCAAACAAACCGCAGAGCGAGGGGTTTCGATTTAGTTCAAAATGGAACTAATTCAGAAAATAAGATTAAGGAATTAAACGCCCCTATTTAAAGCCGAATGGGAAATTTCTGCTATTTTAGATTACCTCCTGGGCTAAAGTGTAATTTTCTTTTTGCGCAGTTCAAAATTTTGGCCTAGATAGACCTTACGCACCATTTCGTCTTCGGCTAAATCTTCCGGAATGCCTGATTTTAGTATTCCTCCCTCGAACATTAGGTAAGAGCGCTCAGTAATTGCTAAGGTTTCCTGTACGTTATGATCAGTGATTAAAATGCCGATATTCCGATTTTTGAGTTGAGCCACAATACGCTGAATATCTTCTACCGCTACCGGGTCCACCCCAGCAAAGGGCTCATCAAGTAATATAAATTTGGGGTCTGTTGCCAATGCTCTGGCAATTTCTGTTCGCCTTCGTTCTCCCCCTGAAAGTAAGTCTCCTCGATTTTTCCGAATGTGGGCAATACCAAATTCCTCAAGCAGGCTTTCCATGCGCATGCGTTGTTCTTTAGGGCTTAAATCTGTGAGTTGTAAAACACTTAAGATGTTTTTTTCAACGGAAAGTTTTCTAAACACAGATGCTTCTTGAGCTAAATATCCAATGCCGTATTGGGCGCGTTTATACATCGGAAAACGCGTGATTTCAGTCTGGTCCAGAAAAATTTTACCCCCGTTGGGTTTAATGAGGCCTACAATCATATAAAATGACGTGGTTTTTCCGGCTCCGTTGGGTCCGAGTAATCCAACAATTTCTCCCTGATTGACTTCAAGAGAGATGCCGCGTACCACTTGGCGGCCGCGATAGGATTTCATGATATTTTCAGCGCGAAGCTTCATAGAAAGGAGTTCAAACTTAAGCTTTTTGAAAGTTGCCCCGAAGGAAATGAATTAAATTTTAATTTTGAGCTTCCAGAGCTTCCCAAAATTCGTATGCACGCCTGAGATGTGGGATGACAATCGTACCCCCCACCAAGGTTGCAATACCCAAGGTTTCTGTAACCTCATCGCGATTAGCTCCCAATTTGTGCAACGTCTGTAAATGGTAACGTACACAATCATCGCAGCGCAAAACGGCCGAAGCTACCAATCCAAGAAACTCCTTGGTTTTTACATCTAATGCTCCAGGTGCATAGGCATTGGTGTCCAGATTAAAAATCCGTTTAATGAGCTTGCTGTCACTCTTCAGAAGCCTTGCATTCATACGCTCCCGATAATCGTTAAACTCTTCAATTGGATTTGGCATCTTTTTCTGCTTTGCGTTGACGTTTAATTACTATTGCTGAGATGTAAATACTAGCTTGATAAAGGATAAGTACCGGTATTGCAACGATTATCTGACTGGCAACATCAGGAGGGGTAATGACAGCCGAAACTATAAGTACAATTACCAGGGCCATTTTGCGGTATTTCCTCAAAAAGTCTGGGGTAACCAGACCCACACGAGTAAGGAAGTAGATAATAATTGGCAGCTCGAACATGATTCCACAGGCAATAACTGCAGCTCGAACTGTCGAAATATACGAGCTAAGGTCGAATTGATTTTGTACGATTTCACTAACTTGATAGGTGCCTAAGAAATTTATGGACAATGGGGCAACTACGTAATAGCCAAATAGCACCCCTAGAAAAAACAAAAACGAAGCTACCAAGATAAAGCCCCTGGAGTGTTTGCGTTCCTTCTCGTAAAGCCCCGGACTTATAAATTTCCAAAGCTCATATAGGATATATGGAAAACCAACAATAAATCCGGCCCAAATGGACGTCCAAATATGGGCCGAAAACTGTCCGGACATGGTGCGGCTTTGAATCGTAAAAGGAAGTGAATCCGCGCAGAATGCGGAATCAAAACCAAGTTGAGTAGCGATATCACAAAAAAGCCTGTAAGTCGGGAACGACATTTTGGATGGCCCAAATATTAGGGTGTCGAAAATAAAACCGCGCATAATGAAGGCTACTAAGCCTATAATAACTACAGCGGCAGTTGAGCGTATCAAGTGCCAGCGCAATTCTTCTAAATGATCCAAAAAGGACATTTCATTGGGATCTTTTCCAGATTTTGCCATTAGCGAATTCCCTCTTTAATTAAATTGTGAATGTGTACTACTCCTACATACCGATTGTTTTCGGTAGCCAAGAGTTGCGAAATATTGTTTTCCTGCATAAGCTGAAGCGCCTTAACCACAAGAATATCGGAGTCTACCGTTTTTGGATGGGTAGACATGATGTCTTTGGCTGTTAATGCACCAATGTTGTCGTGCGTATTTAACATTCGTCGAATATCGCCATCTGTAATAATTCCTGCAAGCTGATCTCCGTTTAAAACTGCGGTTACACCCAACATTTTTTGAGAAATCTCAACTATGGCATCCTTCACCGGTGTGTGCATCTGAACACTCGGTATCTGATTTTGAGAGACGATATCTGAGACCCTAAGATATAGCCTTTTTCCTAAGGTTCCTCCCGGATGGTAGCGGGCAAAGTCACTACTGCTAAAACCTCTGAGCTCCACTAAACAAACTGCAAGGGCATCTCCCATGACCAACTGAGCCGTTGTGCTGGTTGTTGGTGCAAGGTTATTGGGGCAAGCTTCATTGACAACATAGGTGTTTAATACAAAATCTGCCTGCTGTGCCAAATGGGAACCGGGGTTTCCGGTCATGGCGATTAATGTATTACCGCCTTGTTTTATTAGAGGCCCCAGCATCTTTATTTCTGGGGTATCTCCACTTTTGGATATGCAAATCACAATATCGTCTTGCTGAATGGTGCCAAGATCACCGTGAATTGCATCTGCCGCATGCATAAAAATTGCAGGTGTACCCGTCGAATTCAGTGTGGCTACAATTTTTGAGGCAATGATGGCGCTTTTACCGATTCCACTTACCACAACCCGACCTTTGCCCTTAAGGATACTTTCGACTACATGAGAAAAATCATCGGTGAGTAGCTCCTGTAAATTCAGTATGGCACTGGCTTCGGAGGCAATGGTTTTACGGGCTAATTGAAGTATAGCGTTACTGTTTTTCAAGACTTTACGAGATTATTACCCCTAAGGATTTTTAGGCCGAAATGTAGGTAAAAATTGATTTTTATAGAAAAGATTGTAGTATCTTTAAGGTCACAAAATTAAACAATCTTATTAGATTCAAATACGTTCCAAATCAATAACTAATTACGGTGCGTCTTAGTCCTAAACCCAAACAATAACTAGCGAAAAAAAGCTGTTTACTTCTGGCCTTGGTGTACATCACGTGATATCAATTTAATATTCGCAGAATTTGAATAGTACTGAATTAAAAAATTCATTAAAAAAGTATTTTGGTTTTTCCCAGTTCAAAGGATTACAAGAATCGGTGATTCAAAGTGTTATCCAGCGAGAAGATACTTTTGTGATAATGCCTACGGGGGGTGGTAAGTCTCTTTGTTATCAATTACCAGCCTTAATAAATGAGGGAACTGCAATTGTAGTTTCTCCTCTAATTGCGCTGATGAAAAATCAAGTAGATACCCTTAGAGGAGTTTCCGATCAAGAGGGTATAGCGCATGTACTCAACTCCTCACTAAACAAAGGAGAGATTAGGCGAGTTATGGATGACATCAGTAATTCTGTAACCAAACTTTTGTATGTGGCGCCGGAATCACTCACCAAAGATGAGTATGTGAAATTTTTACAAGGGATTAATATTTCCTTTGTGGCTGTCGACGAGGCCCACTGTATCTCGGAATGGGGACATGATTTTCGTCCAGAATACCGAAATTTAAGAAACATCATAAATCGATTAGGTTCAGATATTCCGATTATTGCGCTAACAGCTACGGCAACCCCAAAAGTTCAGGAAGATATCTTAAAAAATTTGGGTATTTCAGCAGCAAATGTTTATAAAGCTTCATTTAACCGTCCAAATTTATTTTATGAGGTTCGCCCAAAGACCAAACAAGTAGATGCCGATATCATTCGGTTTGTAAAGAAAAACACAGGTAAATCTGGTATTGTTTATTGTTTGAGTCGCAAACGGGTAGAAGAATTGGCTCAGGTCCTGCAAGTAAATGGAATAAGTGCAGTGCCATACCATGCAGGCTTTGATGCAAAAACCCGATCGAGGTATCAGGATATGTTTTTAATGGAGGAAGTAGATGTGGTAGTGGCTACCATTGCATTTGGAATGGGGATCGATAAACCCGACGTTCGTTATGTCATTCATCACGATATTCCAAAAAGCATTGAAAGCTATTATCAGGAAACCGGACGTGCTGGTCGTGATGGAGGGGAGGGGCATTGTCTTGCATTTTACTCCTATAAGGATGTTGAAAAATTAGAAAAATTTATGGCAGGTAAGCCTGTAGCCGAACAGGAAATAGGCAATGCTCTGCTTCAGGAAATTGTAGCATATGCAGAAACCTCAATTTCTCGAAGAAAATTTATCCTCCATTATTTTGGGGAATTTTTCGATGAGATTACCGGAGACGGTGCAGATATGGATGATAATGTGCGCAATCCTAAGGAAAAATTTGAGGCGAGTTCAGACTTGGTTAAATTAATTCGAGTGGTTGCCGAAACCAATGAAAAATTTAAGCCTAAAGAGGTGGTTAAAACTTTAATCGGTGCTTCTAATGCAATGATTACTGCACATAGGACCGAGGAAAAGGATGTTTTTGGAATTGGTTACGACCGGGATAAACACTTTTGGATGGCCTTGATTCGCCAGGCTTTGGTTGCCGGGTATTTGCGCAAGGAAATTGAGCAATACGGTATTTTATTGGTTACGGAAAAGGGCAAAAAGTTTCTGGAATCCCCCGAATCCTTCATGATGGCTAGAGACCATGTGTTTGCTACCGAACCTGAAGGCGATAATCTAGGGGCATTTGGCGGCAAAAACACTGGAGTAGACCAGGTACTGCTTAAAATGCTAAAGGATTTACGAAAAAGTCAGGCGCACAAACTGGGAGTGCCACCTTATGTTATTTTTCAGGATCCTTCCTTGGAGGATATGGCCTTAAAATACCCCATTATTTCAGATGAATTAATTGGTATTCACGGGGTGGGAGAGGGAAAGGCAAAAAAATATGGCATGCCCTTCTTGTCACTAATTTCGGAGTACGTAAAGGAAAATGACATTTTAAGGCCCGAAGATTTAATTGTAAAAAGTACAGGGGCTAACTCAGGATTAAAACTGTATATCATTCAAAACGTCGATCGCAAATTACCATTAGAAGACATTGCGTCTGCCAAAGGATTGGAATTGTCCGAGCTGGTAAAAGAAATGGAGCAAATAGTATATAGTGGCACCCGCTTGGATTTGGCCTATTATATTGACGATATTTTAGATGAAGATCAGCAAGACGAAATTCACGAATACTTTCTTGAGGCGGAATCAGATAACATAGAATTGGCCATTAAGGAATTTGGAGGAGAATTCGAAGACGAAGAATTGCGTCTATATCGCCTTAAATTCATAAGTGAAGTAGCCAATTAATTTAGATATTTTTAAAATTCTCCACTGGTAATTAGTGCCATAATAATGCCAAAGTAAAGTATGGCAAGAATTAGCATTACAATTGAAATGCCAAGTCCAATATATGATAAAGTTCGGGAGGTTTTAATATTCTCATATCCAGAATACTGATCCGGATTTTGTCTGTAGGCGTTTTCTGCCTTAGTAGCGTTTGATAGCCCTATAATACTAAAGATTGCCGCAAAAGGTCCGCAACATAGTAGTGATCCTATTATGGAAATTATTCCCATGGTCATTGCAGTACTTGCACCTGGTAATGGTTGTTGATTCATTTGGTTCGTTTATTGGTTAAAAGACAGGGCTATTCAATGCCCCATTGATCCATCATGATCTCGGTTTGTTCCATATAGGCTTCCCAACCGCCCATGCGCATGATTTGAAAAATGACAAACGCAAAATAAATCATCCCAAGAACTATGGCTACAATGCTTAAGATTTGCGCTGTTTTCCATGTGCTGAAATTGGTATAAATCTCAGGATTTGCTCTGTATTTTTTAAGGTCGGATTGGAGCACAAGCAATGATATAATTCCAAGTATTACTGCGGGAATTCCCCAAATACAGCAACAAACGTATCCGATTATTGACAATACGATTGCCAAGGTAACATTGGGTAATTTTTGATTTTCCATCTTTGGTAGGTAGCTTTAATTGAATATCTTGAAAATAAAGTTAATCAAAATTACGCCCACGGATAAAATCCCAAGGACATTCACGAATTGGTAACCTTTTCGAAAATTAAAAAAGTAATCGGCAAATGCAAATCCAAAAAATAAAATCATGGGGTACAAACCTGGATACATAACCAAGGATTCCCAAAATTGGCCTTGCAATAAAAGCGCAATAGATCTTTGTAATCCACAGCCCGGACACTCCAGGTTCAATACTTGTTTGCTCAAACAGGGTAGCATTTGAGATTCTTTGATTTCCGGTAAGACTAAAATTAAGGCTATCATGCAGTTGTCAAGTCAATGCTCATGAAAATTACCACTATTTTTGGACAATGAAAATAAAACGAATTTTAAATCTGGTTTGGATTGTGTTAGGATTATTGGTAGTAGTCGTGTCTCCTGAATATATGGGTTCGGAAATAAGTTTGGCACTTGCTATGCCCTTGCTCATGCTGGGACTCTACGGATTGTCTCGAAATACGGGTAATTCCTATCAAAACAATTCAACATCCTAAAATGCAAAGAGATTTTCAAGTAGGAGATCGGGTTCAAGGATTGGACGATGCATTAGATGCTGTAATAACGCATATAGGTCCTGGAATCATTCGGGTAAAAACCGTGGAAGGATTTGAATTGGAAGTATCTCCGGATGGACTGGTTAAAATTCCTAAACAAATCAATTTCAACGTTCCTCCTGGTGTTTCCCAAACTAAGGAAAAAGTAAAACGGCCAAAAAAAGTACTTTCAGGCAGAGGCAAAACTAAATCCACTCCGGTTTTGGAGGTAGATCTGCATATTGAAAAACTAGTAACAAAACCGCACCTCGAAAACACCTATGAAATCTTAGACCTGCAATTGGAAGCTGCTCGCAGTCAGCTCAATTTTGCGATTCGCAAGCGCATTCAACGTGTGGTTTTTATTCACGGGGTTGGCGAGGGCGTGCTCAAGGCCGAATTGCACACCCTTTTGAGACGGTATGATGGAATACAATTCGAGGATGCCAATTATGCCGATTACGGCTATGGTGCAACTGCAGTTTATATACCACAAGAAACACTGAGGCTGCTTTGAGTTAGTCCAAACTTGTGGTGACTACCCCAAAGGTCTCGACACTCAAATTAGAAAGCCTTTCTCCTTTATCATTCACAAAGGAAATACCTTGTAGGGTTATATGGTGTTCAAATGTGTTCGGATGGTCTATTTGCTGTATGGTTTCAATACGCACCTTTCCTGCAACCGCCTGCAGGTCTGCGAGTACTACGGGTTGTGGCGGTGTAAGCAGATCACAGAAATAGTTGCTTGAAACCACATCGTTAAAAATGCGATAGTTTAGTTTAGACGCTGCGGGGATGGTGCTTTCCATAACGCCATTTGAAGCTTCATTTTTCAGTAGCCCCGGTGCTAGCTGAAGGATTAAGGCCTCTCGAGAATCTATCTTAAAAAATAATTGTGAATCGGTACTAACGGTTCCGCAATATTTCAGGTTTACACCATTAAAATCTATGGTGGTTATCTGCAGTTCCCCTTTGGAACATGCAGTAAACAGTATTATTACAAAAAGGAAAAATCGCTTTATCATCGGTTCAAAGATACTGGATTGCCAATAGAAAAAGGGATAGGCCTGCTCAAATTTTATGTGTTTGAGTTGAATTTATTTTACATTTAGACCCTCAATGATAAAACGATAGCATGACTCAGGTTTATTTTGATAATGCGGCAACCACGCCATTGCGACCTCAAGTTATTCGAGATATGCAGCAGGCATTGGAAAACTGTTATGGTAATCCATCATCGACACACGCATTCGGTCGGGCTGCAAAGACGGGAATTGAACAGGCACGCAAGACTATTGCTGCGGAGTTAGGGGCTAAGCCAGGTGAAATTATTTTTACCTCTGGAGGAACCGAGGCAGATAATATGATTCTGAGATGTGCAGTTCGCGATTTGGGTGTGCGAACCTTAATTACTTCCAAATTGGAACACCATGCCGTTTTGCATACAGCAGAGGCATTGGAGCTGGAAGCGGGAATCTCAATCCGTTTTTTGGAATTGGATCAAGATGGCAATCCCAATCTGCAACAGCTCAAAACTTACCTGCATGCCGATGATTCAAAAAAATTGGTGAGTTTGATGCATATTAATAATGAAATAGGAAATCTCACGGATATTTTAACTGTAGGTATGTTATGTCGGGAAGCGGGTGCACTTTTCCATTCAGACACAGTTCAGTCTATAGGCCATTTTCGGTTGAATTTTGAAGAAATTCCAATTGATTTTGCAACGGCTGCAGCCCATAAGTTCCATGGCCCAAAGGGAATAGGTTTTGCCTATATTCGAAAAAATACAGGCTTGGGATCTTTCATATCAGGGGGTGGACAAGAACGTGGTTTCCGCGCAGGGACCGAGGCGTATCACAACATAGTTGGCATGGAAACGGCATTTAAAGAGGCTTATGTCCATTTGGAGTCGGAACGGGAATATATCACGAGTTTGAAATCTTATTTTGTAGAGCAATTGCGTAAAGCCATTCCAAATTTGCATTTCAATGGATTATCGGCAGACTTGGACAGAAGCACCTATACTTTGATTAATGTACGAATTCCAGTTTCGGAAGAAAAAGGGCAGCTTTTGCTATTTCATTTGGATTTGAATGGAATTGCTTGTTCTAAAGGAAGTGCTTGTCAGTCAGGCAGTGTTGGGGGTTCGCATGTACTGAATGAAATCTTGGACGCAGCGGCGGTAAAACAGCCTTCACTCCGATTTTCATTTTCACATCAAAATACGCGTCAAGACGTAGACCAGGTGGTAGCTGTATTACAAGAATTCGTGAGTGGTTCGTAAGGCGTTCCTTTTAGTGGCGAACGAGAGTAATCTTATTTCAGAGGGCGCCCTCCTTTTCATAGGGAAATTTGCGTGTCGCCTTTTTCATCATTTTATCAATTAATTCGTCCGTGTTTTTGCCGGACTTGCGGCTTATTTCCTGTTCGTACTTCCAAAGTAGCTTGCCGGTTTTGCCGTCACTTACCTTTATGCCAATTCTTCCGTAATTCGAATCGCCAAGGAGGTAATCCAAAAAACTAATTTCAGTAGGCACTCCGTTAGACAATAATATATTGATGTCCAGGTTGCCGCTTATGATACCGTCTACCTCAAGTATCTCGGAAAGATCCTTAATCGTGTACCGGTCAATATTGTTATAGTTGATTTGATGTTTTGCCAATATGGCCTTGGTGTCTTTACTGTTTTGAAAAGCAACTGTGAATTTTTTACGCTTTTTTCCGCGACCAAAATAGGTTTCCAGAGCATCTTGAACCGCATAACCCTCTTTTTCTTCTAGCTTTTTAAGCTCCTGTCCATTGGGAGGATCTGCCAGATCTAGGTGTGTAAAAAACGGGATAATTGCTAAAACTTCATGGGTTGCGCTCAATTGGTCGAAATGACTGCTGAGGTATATGTTTTTTTGGGCCGTAAGCCATCCTGATGTTGCGATTAGGAAATAAAAAAAAATTTTTTTCATGAGAAATTTCGCCCGCAATCAACAACCCACCGCTATTTTATGCCATTTGCAGGGGTGCGTATACCTAGACTACTGCAAAAATACACAAAATTTTACGGTAACCCTTTTAGTAGGCAGCTTTGGATTTAACTCCTGTAGATGGTGGTTTCGTAGGTCTGAGTATTTCCGGTCATATCCGTCACTACAATTTTGAGATCAAGTTTTGGGCCGCCGGTTAAAGGCTGGTCGAAGGTGTAGGTTAGGGTCCGTTTTTTTGGCTCGTACTCCATTAAAACCCATTCGCCATTTATATATGCATTATAGGTGTCAATTCCACTCTGACTGTCATCAATCAGAACGCTCAGATAGCGGTAATTGGTAAGCCACTGTTTGGGTTTGAAATTATTGGGGCGAATTCTTGGAGGGATGGTGTCTTGCATTAGAGTGTAACGTCCTAATTCTTTTGATCTTATGCTTAAAACCTCCCCGCGTTGATAGGATTGTTGGAATTCAGGTTTGTTCCGTTGATTTAATCGCACCACCGATAAACCTTTACGTTTGGCATCCGGAATGTTTTCCAACGAAAAGGACAGTGTGAAATTTTCATCCAACGGAATATTGGGTTCGTGAAGCAGCAGGGTATCGCCGGCGGTTTCCAGATTAAGGAAGGTGTTTTCGTAAAATGCCCCAGCAGGGAAGTACACTTGAGCAATACCCAAATCAAAACTAGCAGGTTGATCTGAACGCACCCAGTAAGGCGAAGTTGCCGAAGTTTTCAATACAACTGGGGTTTCTGATTTGCCAACAATAGGGATATTTAGGACAGTGGTATTCCCTTCCAGGTCGTAAAGTGAAATAGTTACCGTATACGATTGTCCCTCTTCTACTAATAATTTTCCGTCCCCATCCAGGTCGGAAAACACACTTAAACGGTTGCCTGGGTCACGAAAACATTTTTGTATTCGTCTGCTGTTACTCTTAAAATATGGATAATCTATTAAGGTGTTGAGTTGCCTACTTTCCTCAAACGAAAATCGGTCGAATCTAATTTCTGAGGATTGCACTCCATTTATTTGTTGATTTACCCTGAAAACGCCATTCTTATTAGTAGCCAAATCCTGACGATCGTATGAGCTAATCCCAAATCCGATTAAACCCGAAGCGTTTACTGGCTGAGCCAAATAGGTGCCATCGGTTTGCCGGCTAAATGGGATTTGAATTCGAAGCTCACTGCGATTTACCGTGGCCTGCTCCGAGAGCGGATAAGCGAAAAGGCGCTCTAGGGTAGGTGCCGCGTGATCTGCTACCTCAAAATTAAAAAGTAATGGATTTACAGGGTTTTCACTCTGGCTTTCTCGAACCTCAAAATGTAGGTGTGGGCCGGCTGAGCCACCTGTATTGCCAGAATAGGCAATTAAATCTCCTTTTTTCACATTCAGTTCCCCAAAACCTGGAAAGGCTTCCATCTCATACGATTGATTTCTGTACTGAATTGCTTGTACGTATTGTTCTATTTGAGGTCCAAATTTTTGAAGATGTCCATAAACAGAAGTGTATCCGTCGGGATGTTGTATGTAAATTACCTTGCCATACCCCCAATGATCTACTTTGATACGGCTTACAACTCCGTCTTGTATCGAAAATACGGGTAGTCCTTCGCGTTGTTGTGTTTTTATATCCAGTCCGGCGTGGAAATGGTTGGAACGCAATTCTCCAAAATTGCCCGCAAGGATAATGGGAATGTTTAACGGATTCCCGAAATCTGCTGCTCCTGGATTGTATTGTCCGTTGAGATTAGTAACGAGAGTAAGAGTAAGTGCGTAATGCCAAATTTTCATTTCCGAAGACTAGAATTGCGAAGGTAATTAATCGGTCTGCAAATCTGAAACAGCAAATGTTGTAATATTTAAATACCTAAACATTACATTTTATTGCGTTACACGAGCAATATTGTTTTTAAAATGCTAAAATTATTGTGAGGTCTAAGATGTAATCTTAAATTTGTGAATAGCATAGTATGAAGACCAGTGAGCGAATTGATCGAAATCGTAGATATTCTCGAAACTAAGATCAGCAGATTGCTCTTCAAGGTTGAATCGCTTAGACAAAGTAAAGCACAGTGCGATAGGGAGTTGGAGGCCTTAAAAAGTGCCTGTGAGAACTACCGGAAGTCTGCAGAACTTTGGGAGGAAAAGTACAATTCGCTTAAAATGGCACATACCATGCTGGGCAGTGAAACCAATAAAACAGAAGCTAAGCTCAAAATAAATGCATTAATCAGGGAGTTAGACCAATGTATTACCTTCCTTTCTGAATAAATGTAAAAGTTCTTGAAAATGACCGAGAAGCTCAAGATCAAATTGTCCATAGCGGATCGAGTGTACCCGCTAACCATTGATCCTTCTCAGGAGGAAGGATTGCGCAAAGCAGCACGGGCAATCGATGAGCTGGTCAAAAAGTTCGAACAGAACTATGCGGTTCGGGATAAGCAAGATGTACTGGCCATGTGTGCCTTGCAATACGCTTCCAGAATTGAACAACAAGATCTTGAACAAGCCGAAAATCAGCATGAAACACTGGCGCGTTTGCGTGCGGTTGAAAAATTGATAGATTCGGGTCTGAGTTTAACTTAAGTTCTTTAACATAGCTAATCGATACTGCCCACATTGGTACTATTTTTTGGCAAACTCAACGCTAAATCAATTAAAAAGGGTGAGTTTAGGTTGTAAAAGCAAGCCTTCCTGAAAGGATCCTTGAGCAGCCTGTTAACCCTAAACCTGTTTTATGGAGTTTGTGCAAAACTTCAAGTCAATGTGGGCTTTTTTTTTCATTGAACACTAATTTTTTTGGTGGCACATCGATTAAGAAGAATCGTTAGCCGGAAACACAGCCCCAACATATAAAATTGGGATCATGGAAATTACAACTTCAACTCTTATTGCGGTTGCCCTTGGTTTGGGTATCGGCCTTGCAATAGCTAAAATATTGGAAAAAGGAAAGGCGTCAAGAACCATTTCCTCTGCAAAAAAAGAAGCTGCTTCTGTGCTTAAAGGCGCAGAATTGGAAGCCGAAAATTTGCGAAAAGAAAAGATTTATCAGGCCAAAGAAAAGTTTCTGGAGCTGAAAGCCGAGCACGAAAAGGTAATTATTGGCAAGGAAAAGAAAATAGCTGAGGCCGAAAAGCGCACCAGGGATAAGGAATCTCTGGTTAGTCATGAATTGTCAAAAAACAAAAAGCTCAACGAACAGCTCGACAGTCGTTTGAGTGAGTTGGATCAAAAGCAAGAGGTTTTTGAGCGAAAACAAGCAGAGCTTGAGAAGTTGCACAAAAGCCAAGTACAGCAGCTTGAGGTAATCTCTGGCCTTTCCGCAGATGAAGCAAAAGGGCAATTGATGGAATCGCTAAAGGAAACCGCTCGAGCAGATGCAATGGCGTATTTGCAAACCACCATGGAAGAGGCTAAAATGACAGCCCAACAGGAAGCGCGTAAAATTATTGTAAACACTATTCAGCGAATAGGGACAGAAGAAGCGGTAGAGAACTGTGTTTCTGTATTCAACCTGGAATCGGATGATGTAAAAGGTAGAATAATAGGTCGTGAAGGTCGAAATATCAGAGCTCTAGAAGCAGCAACAGGTGTAGAAATCATTGTAGATGATACCCCCGAAGCCATTATTCTGTCTTGCTTCGATTCGGTTCGTCGTGAAGTTGCCCGCTTGTCGCTGCATAAATTGGTTACCGATGGAAGAATACATCCGGCCCGTATTGAAGAAATCGTAAAGAAAACTGAAAAGCAGATTGAGCAGGAAATTATTGAGGTAGGAAAAAGAACCGTAATTGATTTGGGTATTCACGGGTTGCATCCCGAGTTGATTCGTATGGTAGGACGTATGAAATATCGTTCGTCCTACGGTCAAAATTTGTTGCAACACTCTCGAGAGGTGGCGAAATTATGTGGTGTAATGGCTGCCGAAGTTGGTTTAAATCCAAAAATTGCCAAAAGAGCCGGATTGTTGCACGATATCGGTAAAGTGCCTAATACCGAAGCCGACATGGAGACACCGCACGCTATTTTGGGCATGCAATGGGCCGAAAAATACGGCGAAAAACCTGAGGTGTGTAACGCGATAGGAGCGCACCACGACGAGGTAGAGATGAAATCATTGATAGCTCCTGTGGTTCAGGTTTGCGATGCCATTAGTGGTGCGCGTCCTGGAGCACGAAGACAGGTATTGGATTCATATATTCAGCGCCTCAAAGATCTGGAAGAGATTGCAATTGGATTTGGAGGAATCCAAAAGGCCTATGCAATTCAGGCTGGAAGAGAGCTTCGGGTAATTGTAGAAAGCGAAAAGGTAAACGACGAAAGGGCTGCCCAACTTTCTTTTGAAATTTCTCAGAAAATTCAAACCGACATGACCTATCCAGGTCAAGTAAAAGTGACTGTTATCCGGGAAACACGGGCAGTCAACGTTGCTAAATAGTATTTGGTTTAAGGTTAAAAGGGGTTCGGCGTCTTCGTTGCGCCCTTTTCTTGGGCTTCAAAATTGTACAATTCTCGTCCCAAAGCCGCTAGAAAGGGCATTCCAATCTGGTCGTACTCGTATTTGTCGTCATTGAAAATCTTATTCTCGTTAACCAGAATTGTTGCAGTTAAAATAAACTCCACGTTATTACGACTGTCGTGCAAATAGGCGCAATCGATTAATGTGCCAAAGGCAAAGCCTACTTTATTGTAAATTTGAAGAGCAGCAGGTATGGGTTCGTTGGTATCTCCAAAAATAAAAAATTTACAATAGCCGTCGGGAAACTGATAGGGGTCATACCCGGCTTCTCGAGGGGTTATTTGCATGGATTCCATCAAAAATGCACGCTGCTCGGTACTTAGATGAAAGCGTTGATTTAACGGAAAAAGTTCGGGAAAAATAACGCGTTTAAGCACACCATCTAAACTGGAAATGGGCAAGTAATTTTTAAAACTGAAATCAAAAGGCTCGGCAATCAATGAATCTTCGGATACATAGGCAATCCCCTTTTTTATACCGTTAAGCATAAGTGCCTTTGCAGTGCGTCCGATTAAAGGATTTGATTGAGAATAGGTGCTGTCGTTGAGTTTCCAAATTATAGGTTTGGTGGTAACATTATTGTCGTGAATGCCTAGTCGGTGGGCAATCCTGACCGGGCCTACCCCCTTTTGAATTAGGCTGTCATTTACTGCATTTAGCCCTAAAAATTCAAGCAGCCGATTGTTGGCATGATTGTCACTTACTGCAAAAATATTAATGATGTCTTGTTTAAAAGTGGCTTCAAGGCTATCTCCTTCTACATAATAGGAGGTGTTTCGATCTAGACTGTCCAACCGGTTCAATTTCTCCAACGCCAAAACAGCAATAGGCAGTTTAACAGTACTTGCGGGATAAAAGTAAGCCTGGTCGTTTACACGATAGTCATAATCCGTAAGCACAATTGAATCGTTTTTTCGATCAATACGTGTATAACGAATTTGAACTTCGTAAGCCTCTGGGTTGGCCATAACTTTTTGTATGGCAGGATTACTAGATTCCAGAACAGTTTGCAGGGGATCTGTTGTATTGGATTCTCCAGCACAGGACCATATAAGGCAACCTAAAAAGGCGGCCATAGCACACCCTAGACTTGAATATAAGGGTCTTAAAATGTGGTAAATTGGCTTCATGTTGTTATATATTCTCCCCGATGTGGTTTAAATCTGTCCCGCATTGGAATCATTTCTGATTCAGAAACAATTAAAAAAGCAATGCTGTGGTTGGAATTTAACTCAGACCATCCCAATTCCGTTTCCGGAGTTGCACTTAAGGCTTCTTGCAAGTGAATTTGAAAATGTTTGGCGGTTCGGGCAGCATCCGGTCCTCGAAAATCCCAAATTAATTTGATGGTTTTATTCATAAAATCCTGGCAATTACACGCCTAATCTTGAGGGAAAAGCAGGTCCCAACCTGAAATGTCTTTCTAAAATACAAAGAATCAATATATTTTGGCTGATAAAAATCTGTTAATCCGGTTCAATAGGATTGCGGGGGCAAGGGATATTTATATTTTTGCGGAATGACCTTATTATTCCATCGCGTTTTAGTTAAAAGCACCCGAATGCTTCTGGCACTCTTGTTTTGGAATCTTACTGGATGTCAAGACCTGTGGAGAAATGAATCCGACCCCACCGTATTGGCTCGTGTGGGGGAGCATTTACTTTATTCCGATCAGGTGTTAAAACATATGCCAAAGGGATTAACCGGTCGCGATAGTCTTGCATATATTCAGGACCAGGTAAATGTTTGGGCTACGCGAGAATTATTATTTGCGAAGGCCCAACTAAATTTGCCAGCAGAAAAACTTGCAGAATATGATGCCTTGGTTTCAGAATACCGGGCAGATCTCTATACCAGAGCTTACAAGGAAGCCATGGTGGAACATTCTGCAGATACGATTATCACCCCTTCTGAGCTCGAAGATTTTTACGAGGCTGAAAAGGAAAATTTTAAACTTCACGAGCAGTTGGTGCAATTGCGCTTTGTAGCCTTGCCGCAACAGTTTATGAACGTTGAGGAGGTGACCAAAAGACTTAGGCGTTTCGAGTCCGAGGATGTTAAGTATCTGGACTCTGTAGGTGTGCAATTTTTGAAGTTGAATTTTAATGACTCGCTATGGGTACCCGTATCACGTGTACTTCATGAAATTCCGGCACTAAAAGAAAATAATATCGGGGAATATTTAAATCAACCCAATTTTTTTGAGCTCCAAGACGAAAACACCATTTATTTGGCTCAGGTACTCGGTGTAAAAGAAGTAAATGATATTGCACCGTTGAGTTATGTAGAGCCCACCATTCGTCTGGTGTTATTGAATCGGCGAAAAATGCGATTTCTACGAACCCTGGAAACCGATTTATTGAATGAAGCTACTGAACGAAAAGAATTTGAAATTTATGACTAAGAACCGTTTTATTAAAATTTCGACCCTTTTATTAATTTTTAATGGGGGATTACTGACAGCTCAGGTTAGAGATTCAATTGCAGATTCGCAGATTGAACCACCTGCAGACCAGGTGGTATTGCAGGAATCGGAAATGACAAGACCTAAAATTCGACGGAAGTTAGATGGAATTGCCGCCGTTGTAGGGGATTATGTGATATTGGATTCCGACGTCGAAAAAACATTGGCCGATATACGCAGTCAAGGAGGGCGCGAAGACGATTTAAACAGTTGCAGCTTGCTCGGCAGGCTTATGGAAGACCGGTTGTATGCGCATCAAGCGGTACAAGACAGTATTTTAGTTTCCGATGACGAGGTCTACGCCACGAGTGACCGATACCTTCAGGAATTTGAACAGCGATTGGGTTCTGTTGAGAAAGTGCTTGAATTTTATAATAAGGAAAGTGTTGAAGACTTAAGAGACGAGCTGTTTCAGATCAATAAATTGCAAATGCTCTCCAGTAAAATGCAAAGTAAAGTTGTTGGAGAAATAAAGGTTACACCCGAAGAAGTTCGTCAGTTTTTCAGGAGCATTCCGGAATCAGAAAGGCCGGTATTCGGTGCAGAACTAGAGATTGCCCAAATTGTAAAAAAACCTGAAATACCCGAAGTCGAGAAAGAACGTGCTGTAAACCTCTTGAATCAAATTAAAGCAGATGTAGAAGACAATGGCGCTAGTTTTCGTATAAAGGCTATTCTGTATTCTCAGGACCCGGGCTCCAAATCCAATGGTGGTTTTTACAGTATTTCACGGCAAACGGCATTCGTAAAGGAATTTAAGGATGTGGCATTTAGCTTGCGTGAAGGTGAGATTTCTGAACCCTTTGAAACTCAGTTCGGTTTTCATATTATTTACGTGGAAAAAATTCGGGGACAGGAATTGGACCTCAGACATATTCTTCTTCAGCCAGAGGTGCCACAGGCTGCCATGGAGGCAGTTCGTAAGGAATTAGATTCCATTCGTCTGCAAATTATGGATGGGAAATATACATTTGCCGAGGCAGCAAGAAATTTCTCGGATGAAAAAGAAACTAAGTTCGAAGGGGGGCTTTTGCGGAATCCGGAAAATTATGACACCCGATTTGAACTTACCAGAATGGATCCAACGTTGTACAATCAAGTGCGGAATTTGAAGGACAATGAGATTTCTAAACCAATCTTGGAAGAAGATCCCAGAGGAGGTCCATCTACCTATAAGATATTAATGGTATCCAATAGATTCGAGGAACACCGTGCAGATTTTGCGCGTGATTATTTAAGAATTCAAGAGCTCGCCCTTAGAGAGAAGCAAATTAAAGCAATTCAGGAGTGGATTGGAGATCATATTGAAGAGACCTACATAAGCGTAAACGGTTCATACCGAGATTGTGATTTTTCGAACAATTGGTTAAAAAACTAAAATGTCCGATGTAGCCGCAATACAAAGCCTAGTTAAAAGGCACTCCGAGCTGAAATCTGAAATAAGTAAGGTTATAGTAGGTCAGTCGGAGGTTGTTGATCAAATATTACTCGCAGTGTATACCGGAGGGCACGCACTGCTTATTGGCGTCCCTGGGCTGGCAAAAACCCTAATGGTACAGACCATTGCAAAAATTTTAGGGTTGGATTTTAAGCGCATTCAGTTCACTCCCGATCTTATGCCCGGGGATATTTTGGGAAGTGAAATATTAGATCAACAGCGGGAATTAATCTTTGTTAAAGGTCCGATTTTTGCCAACATCATTCTTGCAGACGAGATTAACCGTACCCCGCCAAAAACGCAGGCGGCATTATTGGAAGCCATGCAGGAACGTTCGGTTACTATCGCTGGTAAGCAATACAATTTACCTGCCCCTTATTTTGTTTTGGCAACTCAAAATCCAATTGAGCAGGAAGGAACATACCCATTGCCCGAGGCCCAGCTCGACCGTTTTATGTTTGCCATATCGTTACAGTATCCGAGTCTTGAAGAAGAAATTGCGGTGGTTAAAGCCACAACAGACGATAAGAAGCATGAGGTGAATAGTTTGTTTACCGCAAATGAATTGCTTGAAATACAGCAACTTGTAAGAAGATTGCCGGTTACAGAAACCGTAATTCAATATGCAGTAGCATTGGTGCAACGCACACGGCCCGGACAAGACGGAACCCCCGATTGGGTAAATGAGTATTTGGATTGGGGTGCCGGGCCACGGGCTTCACAAAATCTGGTCCTCGCTGCCAAAGCGCATGCAGCGATTGCTGGAAGATTTTCACCGGACATCGCCGATATTAAAGCAGTGGCCCCGGGAATTTTAAAGCACCGCATCCTCCGAAATTACAAGGCAGAGGCAGAAGGTATTTCAGATGAAACGGTGATTCGTAGGCTACTTTAATTTATTTAATTAAATATCAAAAAGTTAGACTCTTTTCTAACATCCTTAATTTGATGTTCGTTTACGGCATAATACTACCCTTTACGCAGCAAGGTTGCAAAACTAAGGCGAGCGAATTTTAGAACTGTCGGAAATGTTGTAATACAACTCAGTAATTGTTTTTATTCCTTACTGTTTTTAGTACTTTTGAAGCTATTATAATTTTGAAAATTTAGGTAACGATGGCATTCGATATTGAAATGATTAAAGCGGTCTACAAGACCATGCCGGAGCGGGTAGACCGTGCGAGGCAATTGGTTGGAAGACCACTTACCTTGGCGGAGAAAATTTTATACGCTCACCTTTGGGATGGAACACCGGATCAGGTTTATGAGCGTGGAAAAGCATATGTAGATTTTGCTCCCGACCGCGTTGCTTGTCAGGATGCCACGGCTCAGATGGCCTTGCTTCAATTTATGCATGCCGGGAAACCGAAGGTAGCGGTACCCACAACCGTGCATTGTGATCACCTGATTCAAGCCAAAGTCGGGGCAGAACAAGATTTGGCAAGAGCCAATAAAACTAGCAATGAGGTTTTTGATTTCTTAGAGTCGGTATCGAACAAATACGGAATCGGATTTTGGAAACCCGGAGCCGGAATTATTCACCAAGTAGTACTTGAAAATTACGCATTCCCTGGAGGTATGATGATAGGGACCGATTCACACACTGTAAATGCAGGAGGATTGGGAATGATTGCCATCGGTGTTGGTGGTGCAGATGCCGTAGATGTAATGGCAGGGATGGCCTGGGAGCTTAAATTTCCCAAGTTAATTGGTATAAAATTAACCGGTCGTCTTTCTGGTTGGACTGCACCTAAGGATGTGATTCTTAAGGTTGCAGATATCCTAACTGTTAAAGGAGGTACCGGTGCCATTATTGAATATTTTGGAGAGGGTGCAACGGCTATGTCATGTACAGGAAAAGGTACCATATGTAATATGGGGGCCGAGGTTGGAGCTACAACTTCTACCTTTGGATACGACGATTCTATGGATCGTTATTTAAGATCAACCGGGCGTGAAGATGTTGCGGATGCAGCGCGTACCGTTGCTGCTTACCTAACCGCGGATCCTGAAGTATATGAAGCTCCTGAGCAATTCTTTGATCAGATTATAGAGATTAATCTCGATACCTTGGAGCCGCATTTGAATGGACCGTTTACACCAGACCTTGCTACGCCAATATCAAAAATGGCAGAGGCTGCACGTGCCAACGATTGGCCGGTTCGTGTAGAATACGGATTAATCGGTTCCTGCACCAACTCTTCTTACGAAGATATTTCTAGAGCGGCCTCACTTGCGCGTCAGGTGGCCGATAAAAAATTGAAGACGAAATCGAATTTCAGTATTACACCGGGTTCTGAGCAAGTGCGATACACTATTGAACGCGATGGTTTTATTGACGCGTTTAATAACATAGGCGCTACTGTTTTTGCGAATGCCTGTGGCCCATGCATAGGGATGTGGGATCGTTACGGCGATAAGGCTGCCGATGCACCTAGAAATACAATAGTGCATTCATTTAATCGCAATTTTGCAAAAAGAGCAGACGGAAATCCGAACACCCTGGCGTTTGTAGGTTCTCCTGAATTGGTTACCGCTATTGCGATTGCCGGAAGATTGGATTTTAATCCGCTAACAGATACATTAATAAACGAAGATGGCCAAGAGGTTAAGCTAGATGAGCCGCGTGGTTATGAACTTCCTCCAAAGGGGTTTGCCGTTGAAGATGCCGGTTATGTGGCTCCCGATGCAGATGGAACCGGGGTAGTGGTAAAGGTAGATCCCGAATCCGAAAGGCTGCAGTTATTAGAGCCTTTTGAGGCGATTCATCCCGACAGCCTTAAAGGCATGAAATTGCTTATAAAAGCACAGGGGAAATGTACCACGGATCATATTTCCATGGCAGGACCCTGGTTGCGTTATAGAGGGCATTTAGACAATATTGCCAATAATACCCTAATAGGTGCTGTAAATGCATTTAATCAAAAGACCAATTTGGTTAAAAATCAGATTACGGGCGAATATGGTACGGTCCCGGATACCCAGAGAGCCTATAAAGCGAAAGGTATTAAAACACTGGTTGTTGGAGATCACAATTACGGAGAAGGATCGTCTCGCGAACATGCGGCCATGCAGCCCAGACATTTGGGTGTGGCTGCAGTTTTGGTAAAATCCTTTGCTCGCATTCATGAGACCAACCTAAAAAAACAAGGCATGCTTGCATTGACCTTTGCGAACGAAGCCGATTACGACAAAATTCAAGAAGACGACACATTCAATTTTATTGACATTGCCGACTTTTCTCCTGAGAAGCCTTTAATCTTGGAGGTAGTGCACACCGATGGAACAGTTGATCAAATTCAGGTGAACCATTCTTATAACGCAGCTCAAATATCTTGGTTTAAGGAGGGTTCTGCCCTTAATCTCATTAAAAGAGAAAACGCCTAATAATTAAAGAATCCGAAACGCCCCCGGAATAAAATTCCGGGGGCGTTTTTATATTGTTGAAGCTATGAAAATGCGGAAAAGGACCCTGCTCAATTTATTAGTGATAGCATTCGTGTTATCCTTTTTCGTGACCCCGTTAGGGCATTTTTCCAAAGTGCTTCTTATGCAACTTTTTGCCAAGGCACCCAAGGTAATTGCAATAGCAGAAAGCACTAAAATTCCAACCTATAATTGGAAACTCAAAGACGAGAATTGGGATTTTTTTGATTTTAAGCGGTCCGAGGGTAAACTGGTTATACTTGAGTTTTGGGCTTCCTGGAGGCTGCCTAGCCTACCAGAGCTTAAGACATTACAATCATTGTACAACGACTACCAAAACGAGATTGATTTTTATTTCATCACAGACGAAAATCGTGAACCTGTCGAGGAGTTTATGAATAAAAATCATTTTTCCTTCCCGGTTACCTATCTGATTATTGGAGAGCCTACACCGGTCTTGGTAAATGAGCCACCCCGTTCGTATCTCATAGATCAGCAGGGTAACGTTCTTATTTCCCAACACGGTACTACCAATTGGAACTCTGAAACTGTTCGAAACTTATTAGATTCTTTAATTCAGAAGAAGTAGGTTAGTTTTTCCGAAAATATTTAAAGGGGACAAATAGCATTCCGAAACATTCTCCATCTTCTTTTCCTAGATGTTTGTGGTGCATTTTATGTGCCCGACGGATTCCTTTGGCATACCAATTATTTGCATTTCGGAAGATTTTAAATCGTTGATGAATAAAGATATCGTGAACCATAAAATAAGCAATACCGTAGGCTAGAATCCCTAAACCTATGGGCCAACCTTGCCAGAAATTTTTATAAACCCCAAGGCTAATAAATG
Organism: Bacteroidota bacterium; assembly: GCA_046047415.1. Lineage (GTDB taxonomy): Bacteria > Bacteroidota > Bacteroidia > Flavobacteriales > Flavobacteriaceae > Robiginitalea. The sequence goes on along the minus strand of JBJOHX010000033.1, from coordinate 10,945 downwards.
ACATGCTCACTACGGCGTAAAAGATAAAGAAGGCGTCGTTGCGTTCGAACCAGGAATCGTGATCTTTTTTATGGTGATCTTGATGCAGGTACCAAAGGAATCCATGCATAATAAATTTATGGGTGAACCATGCCATGAATTCCATTATGCAAAACGTTCCTAGAAAAATTCCAATCCAATATAGGGTAATCATAATCAAACTAAGTTTAAGCGATATTTAACATACGACCGTGCCAATAGGCCAACCTTTTCATAATTTGGAACACGAATACGGGCGTTCCGAATTTCCATAGAGGGCGTATTTCTCAACTTTTTAAGCAATCGGTTATAATAGCGATACGCCATAAATACTCCAAATTTAGCTTCTGTTGGCAGTTTTATAAGGCCTTGGTATCCCATCTGAAAGTCGGCTTCTATGTCTGCTACAATTTGAGCCTTAGAATCATCGTTTAATTCCTGGAGGTTAGTATTAGGAAAATAGGTGCGGTCCAACCCGTCGAAATCGGCCTTTAGATCTCTTAAGAAATTGACTTTTTGAAAAGCAGATCCCAAGGACATGGCAGACTCCTTTAATTGCTCATAACGCTCATCGTCTCCTTTAACAAAGACTTTAAGGCACATTAAACCTACTACATCGGCAGAGCCGTATATATATTCCCGGTATTCTTGATCGCTGAGATAGACTTTTTTATCAAGGTCCATGCGCATGCTCTTCAAGAAGGAATCAACTAGGTGTTTGGGTATACTGTACCGATGATACGTATATTGAAAGGCATTTAGAATGGGATTCAAGCTGATTTTATACTTAAGTGCAAGTTCTAAGTCTTCTTGAAAACGATTTAGCAGGAGGGTCTTGTCAAAGTCGTGGAAAGAGTCTACAATTTCATCTGCGAAACGCACGAACCCATAGATATTATAAATGTCTTGTCGAATACTAGGTGCCAGCATTTTTGTGGCCAAGGAAAAGGAAGTGCTATACCGATTGGTAACCAGTTTACTGCATTTTTGGGATACGGTGTCGAAGAGAGATTTCATTGGAACAGGGGTAGCGGTTGGTTTATGGTTGGAATCTTTTATTTAAAATAAGTTCGGAAACTAACTTTCCGGATATGATGGCCGGAGGCACGCCAGGCCCGGGTACAGTAAGCTGACCCGTAAAATATAAAGAATTTACCTTATTACTGCGTAAGTTTGGCCTAAGAAATGCGGTTTGAAGTAAGGTATTGGCCATGCCATAGGCGTTGCCCTTGTATGAGTTATAGCGATTTACGAAATCATTTACGCAAAAGCTCTCCTTAAATAGGATTGCAGATCGTAATTCTTCGTCAATATGTGCCTCTAGGCGATTTAACATGGTATCGAAATATAGCAACCGCAATTCGTCAGTGTCTTCCAAACCTGGAGCCAATGGCATTAAAAAGAAGCCATTTTCACAATCCTTTGGAGCCATAGTAGGGTCTGTAATGGACGGAAAATTTGCGTAAAACAAAGGAGCTTTTGGCCATTTTGGAGCGTCGTAGATCTCTCGTGCATGTTGCTCAAAATCTGTATCAAAAAAAAGATTATGATGTCTTACACCCGGTATTTTTTTATTGAATCCAACATAAAAAAGCAGGCTGGAAGGAGCAAAAGTTCGACTATTCCAATATTTTTCCGAATACTGACGCAATGCGGGGGGCAAAAGTGTTTCGGTGTGTTGGTAATCGGCCCCACTCAATACCACGTCCGAAATTAATTTTTTATCGCCAATTTGAATACCCAAGGCTTTTTTGTTTTCCACAAGTATGCTAGATACCGGAGTGTTGGTTTCAAATTTTACACCCAATGAAGTAGCTAAATGCACCATTGCTTCTACTATTGCGTACATTCCACCCTTTGGATGCCATGTGCCCAATCCAAAATCGGCGTAATTCATAAAGCTGTAAAACGAAGGAGTGTCCGAAGGTTTGGCGCCTAAAAATAATACAGGAAATTCCAAAAGCGCTACAAGCTTTGGGTTTTTAAAGACGCGTCTTATGTCTTTGCTAATGGTGCTAAAAAATCTACCCAAACGTGTAACCGTATCCGAAGATACTAGCTCTAGGGGCGACAACCCCGGCTTGTATACCATTTTATCGATAGCGATTCGGTAATTATCTTGCGCTTGTAACATAAAAGCGCGCAAAGGTTTACTGCTTCCTGGTTCGATGCGTTCGAATTCAGCTTCTATTTGCGTCAGACTCCCCCCAATGGTTAAGATATCATCTTTAAAAAAGATCTGATAGGCCGGATCTAGCCGATCCAATTGGTAATAATCCGAAACTGATTTCCCAAAATCGGCAAAGAATTTCTCAAAGATGTCTGGCATCCAATACCAACTCGGGCCCATGTCAAATACAAATCCGTCACGAGTGTATCTGGAAGCCCTACCTCCCGGCTGTTCGTTTTTTTCGTATACAGTAACATCACACCCTGCCTTTGACAAGTAACAGGCTGCAGAAAGGGAAGCAAATCCTGAGCCGATAATAACAACTTTTTTATTCATCGTACTATGCACTATTTTAGCGCCTCAAGCATTTCTCCAATTCTGTGAAAAATACGAATGGAGTCTGGCAATTCGGCCGTTGCCAAATGTGCTGTTTGCCTTCCCAAAATCCAAAGTGTACCTCCGGGTTTATCTAACAAGGTTTCTTCGAAGGATTTTAAATAGGATTCCAACTCGTCGGGTGTTGGCGATACAGTAAAATACGAAACAAAATGCGGATTATCAAAATACTTTTTAAGGTCGATTAAACTTTCTATTGGGATGGTTTGTCCTAAATATATGGTTTTGTAACCGCGGTACACTAATTCGTAATTCAAAAAGAGCAACCCAATCTCATGAATTTCATTTTCGGGTAAAAAAAGCACGAAAATCCCTTCACGCTTTTGTTTGGTTTCTTGCTCTGCCTTTTCTGTACTTAGAAAAATTTTATGCTTAATCAGATGAGTTATAAAATGTTCGTGGGCCGGTCCTATGGTATCTGTTTGCCAAAGTAGCCCGAGTTCTTCCAATAAGGGAATAAAAACTTCCCAAAAAATAACCCGAAAGGATTTTTCTTCTTTGAGTTTTTCAAAGGTCTCCTGAAACATGGCCTGATCAAAGTTTACCATGGCCAATTTGAATGAATTTATAGCGCCAATTGAATTCTTTGAGATGTTTGCCACGGCATGCACATGCTCTACCAATTTAGACTCAGGAATCTTGGCAATTTTTGAAATTTTGTACCCGTTGTTGTACAAAAGTGTAACGTTTAAAAGTTTTTGAAGACTTTTGAGGCTGTACGTGCGGATGTTGGTTTCGGTGCGATCCGGTTCAAGTAAATCGTACCGCTTCTCCCATATGCGAAGGGTATGGGCTTTTATTCCCGTTAGGTTTTCTAGATCGCGAATACTGAAAGTCTGCTTAACATTGTTCATCCATACACTATAAAGGTTAAACAAAAATACCAAAAAAAGTGTAAACGATTGGTTTTAAAAAACAGGTAAAATGGAATAACTTCAACAATAAAAATTTTCACTCACAAAAAAGGACAAGCGCAGGCTTAAATCCTATTTTTCATCGAAAGCTTCGTTGTGGATTGTAAGGGGCTAAATCCAGTAATGGTTTTTGATCAGAAATGAGGTCGGTAATGAGCTTACCCGTTACAGGTCCAAGACTCCATCCCATCATGGCATGCCCCGATCCAACGGTTACATTTTTCCAAGCGCCCAAGCGGCCAATATATGGCAGTCCGTCTGGACTCACAGGGCGTAGGCCACAGGCAGCCTGTTCCAAATCAGTCGATGTAAAATCCAGATTTTGATAATATGTGCCAGCTGCCTTAGCGATAGCCTCTACCCGATTTTTTCGAATCTTATGGTTTATACCAGAGAGTTCCATAGTTCCGGCAAAACGCGTAAAACCCGACATGGGGGTAACCGCTACCTTTGCCTCCATGAGTAAAGCTGGCATGGTTACGGGCGTAGGCCTGTTGATATCTATACGGTATCCCTTGCCTGCCTCCAATACAAGTTTATGATTTAACTTTTTAGCTATATTACCGGACCAGGTCCCTGCGGCCAGTACAACTTCGTCTGCCACATGGCTTCCATTGTTGGTGATAACCGAGCTGATCTGGTTTTTATTTTTCACGAAATCTACAACTTCGGTATGGGGCAGTAGGCTTACCCCTTGGTGCGTTAAGTAGCGTTTTAATAACCCCATAATTTGATTAGGCGTGGTGTGGGCGTCGCAACGATAATGGAAAGCCCCAGTAATATCGGGACTTAATCCCGGTTGCAAGGATTCCAATTCGGAAAGGGTAAGCTCAACACCGTCTAATCCTAAATCATGAGCTTGCTCCAAAACTTCTCGTTCTTCCCGAGCGGCTTTTTCGGATTTGAAATACATAAGTAAACCACCGGTTTCCAGCTGAAAAGAGCCTAAATCTCCGCTCGATAAAATTTCGGTGTATAAGGCTTTACTGAGCAGGTTGATTTCTGCAATTTTAGGCAATGCTTTTGCAACTTTTTGCGGGGTAGCGGAACGATGGAAATTCCAAGACCAGGTTAGAAAATTGAGATCAATTCGTGGCTTTAGATAAAACGGGCTACTGCTGTTAAACATCCATTTTAATCCTTTAGCCATAACCCCGGGTGCAGCCAAGGGAACAATATGGCTTGGTGTTAAATAGCCAGCATTCACATAGGAGGCTCCGGAATCCATCCCTGATTGGTCTAAAACCGTTACCTGATGCCCTGCTTTATGAAGATAATAGGCACAACTTAGGCCAACAATTCCTCCGCCAATTACAATAACATTTTTTTCCATGTGCCTAAGTGTAAACGAAGGTCCTAATGTAGTAAAATGGCTGAAATACGTAAGAAAATTACGGACTAAATTATAATCGATTAACGGCATGCAAACCTAGCACCGCCGCAGGCGGTGGGGTCTGACCACTCCTGGGGTACCTCGCTTCGCTTTGCTCGCTCGGTGCTCCATGTAGCTCACACCTGAAAATGCAAACCTAGCACCGCCGCAGGCGGTGCAGTTTTGTTTGCCGTCCCCGCCTTACGAAAGCAAGCTTTCGACTACGGGTCCGAAAAACAAAACCTCGCTCCATTCGGAGCGAGGTTTGCGCTTTATGTGACCACGACTGGAGTCGAACCAGCACGTCCTAAGGACACTACCCCCTCAAAGTAGCACGTCTACCAATTCCGCCACGTGGCCGGTTAAATAAGGATGCAAATATAACCCGCTTTTTGGTCATAATAAAAACCTTTTTTTGGGAATTCGGAGATGGAATCTCAAAATCAGATTTGCTGATTTTTATCATCGGATTGAGTAGGTAAGGGCATTACCTTTAGGGTATATCGTATACTATGAGTCTGCAGGAGTTAGTTTGGTTTATTGTGTTCACGAATCTGGCCGAAATTCTTGGGACGGTTGGCGGGTTTGGATCGTCCGTATATTTTGTGCCGATGGCCAGTTATTTTATGGATTTTCAGTCTGTACTCGGAATTACGGCTTTGTATCACCTTTCCAGCAATCTCAGCAAAATTGGATTCTTTAGAAAAGGAATCGATTGGAACCTGATTCTTTATTTGGGAGTCCCGGCTGTGGTTCTGGTTGTTTTGGGAGCATGGCTCAGTCGCTATGTGGAGCCCGTATGGCTGGGTTTAGGTTTGGGGGTATTTCTGCTAACCTTTAGTATTTGGCTATTGGTTAACAACAAGATGGTGATGTTGCCCAACAAGCGCAATGCCCTAGCCGGTGGTGCTGTTTCGGGTTTTGCAGCCGGATTATTGGGTACAGGTGGGGCAATTCGAGGGGCGGTTATGACTGCCTTCAATCTTAAAAAGGAGCAGTTTATTGCAACATCTGCAATTATTGATATGGGCATTGATTTTAGTAGAACCGTAGTATATGCGGGTAATGGTTTTATTCACCGTCACGATTTATACCTGGTTCCCATATTGCTTGTTATCAGTGTATTTGGAACCTATGTTGGTAAAAGATTACTCAATCTTATAAGTCAGAATCAGTTTCGGAATCTGGTATTGATATTACTGTTGGCCGTGGCCATTTTTACCTTGGCCACACACGGATCTGCTTTTCTGAAATTTTAAAATTGAAGCGTTCATAAATTGAGATTACAACTATAAATACGCAATAAAGATGGAGTTTATCGACTATTATAAGGTCCTTGGCCTAAGCGCCTCAGCCACCGATAAGGACATCAAAAGTGCCTATCGCAAGCTGGCGCGTAAATTTCATCCGGATCTCAATCCGAATAATCCTGAAGCCGAAAAGCGATTCAAGCAAATCAATGAGGCCAATGAAGTATTAAGCGATCCCGAAAAGCGCAAAAAATATGATCAGTACGGAAAAGACTGGCAACATGCCGATGCCTTTGAGCAAGCAAAGCGGTCTTCCGGTCAACGGAGCGATTATGGTGAATATACCTACTCCGGTGATCAAGGTGCAGATTTTTCGGATTTTTTCGAATCGATGTTTGGTGGATTTGGAGGACGTAGAGCAGGCGGTACCAGAGGATTTAAAGGGCAGGATTTCAGTGCTACCCTGGAAATGGATTTAAGAGAAGCCTATTCAACGCATAAACGGACCTTAAATCTGGGAGGTAAAAATATTCGGATTACCATTCCGGCCGGGATTGAGGATGGACAAACCATTCGAATAAAAGGATACGGTGGCCCCGGTATTAATGGTGGTCCGGATGGGGATCTGTTGCTCACCTTTAGGCTATCGAACAATACAATTTTTAGGCGAGAGGGGGCCCAGTTGCATTGTAATGCCAAAATACCGCTTACAACGGCAGTCTTGGGAGGAGACGTTGAGGTGCCAACCTTTGAGGGAAAGGCACGATTAAAAATTAAACCATTCACCCAAAATAATACACGAGTAAAATTAAAGGGTAAAGGATTTCCGGTTTATAAAAGGGAGGGAAGTTTTGGCGATTTGATTGTGACCCTTGAGGTTGAATTACCCAAGGATTTGACTGAGGATCAGCAAAAATTATTTGAGGCGCTTCGGAATACCAAACTTTGAAATTTTAAGGCATGAAAAAGTATATTGAAATACAAGAATTTTGCACGGGACACCATCTTGAGGAATCCTTTATTTTCCAATTGCAGGATCTGGGTGTCATTCGATTGAAAATGGCACAAAACCAGGCGGTAATTCGAAGAAGGGAGTTGGATAAACTGGAACGCTTAGTGCGCCTTCACCGGGATTTGGAGATTAATCTCCAAGGCCTTCAGGCGGTTCAGCATCTGCTAGAGCAGTTAGACGAAGCTCGTCTGGAAATTCAAGAATTAAGACAGCGCCTAAATGGTTGGAAACGCTGATTTTTAATGGCCCCTTATTATCCGACCGTCTTCCATTTCTAAGATGCGGTCGGTGCGTTTGGCAAAATCTTCGTCGTGGGTTACAACGAGTAGAGAAATCCCTTTTTCAGCTCCCAATTGTCTAAAGATTTGAAAGACGTTTTCAGAATTATAGCTGTCTAGGTTCCCGGTGGGTTCATCGCCCATTAAAATTGCGGGATCATTGATTAATGCCCGGGCAATGGCGACTCGTTGTTTCTCTCCTCCTGAAATTCTTGAAGCTCTTTTGTTTGCAAGGTGGCCTATATTGAGCAACTTTAGTTTTTCGTGGGCGTCATGACGGATTTCTTCGATCCCTTTTCTGCCCAGCTTGCGCGCTGGGAGCATTACATTGTCTAAAACGCTAAAATCAGATAGCAGATAGTGAAATTGAAACACAAAACCAATATGCTGACTCCTGGCAGCGGATAACAAATTATGCGGTTTGCCGGTAAGTAACTCACCTTGTAGGTAAAGTGAACCGGTGTAATCTGTATCCATGGTAGATAAAATATACAGTAGGGTAGACTTCCCAGATCCGGATTTACCCATGATACTTACGAATTCATTGGGTGAAATCTTAAAATTGACATCTTTGAGTACATGAAAATCTACCGGTTTGGTAAAATACTTATTTATATTTTGACATTCAAGAACAGGTTTCATGGGCACGATTCAATTTCCTCTAATTATGGTGACGGGATCAATTTTACGCGCTCGGGAGGCGGGCAGATAGCCGGCAATAAAAGTAGAAACCAAGGCAAAAGTAATCCCAATTAAATAATACCAGGGATTGTGATTTACCGGAAAAGTACTGATGGTTGGCAATGCTTCGGTTTCAAATGGCAAGCTGTCTATAAGCCTGCTGAGCAGCAATCCGATAAGCAGGCCAAGAAGTCCTCCGGCTAGTCCAATAAGCATTGCCTGACTCATAAAAATATAACTTACATCTTTTCCGGTAAAACCAGTAGCTTTTAATATGGCGATATCGTTCATTTTCTCGTAAATGAGCATATTTAAGATATTGTAAATGCCAAATCCGGCCACGATAAGCAGGGTAATTGAAACCGCATAGGTAATTAGATTTCGAATGCTGGTTCCGGTTTCGAATTGGGCGTTTGCCTCAATAATATCTCGTGCCCGAATTCCTAAACGGGCTTCCAATTCCTTTGCCATGGTTTCCGCATTTTCAATGCGGTGCAATTTGATGTTAATATCGGTAATGTAATTTTGTGGTTGCCCCAAAATTCGCTGTACCGTTTCCAATTTTGTAAAACTGCGAACGTTGTCTACATCGGCTAATCCACTCTGATATAGCCCTACAATCTTTAAAGGAAAGATACCACCTGCGGGGGTACTTACCTGAACTCGATCTCCTACTTTTAGCGATAAAGTTTTGGCAAGGCCTATTCCGAGAATAATTCCATTATCGGATTGATGCAGGTCTATCGGGGAGCCCTCCAATATGTAATCGCCAATATTGGATAAACGGTCTTCTTCCAAAATATCGACACCCATTAAAACACCCCCCAAATCATGCGAGCCTGAAAGGTAAAAAATTTGAGAAGTAAGCTGGGGTGCTGCACCGAGTACTCTTGAATCCTGCCTAAGGTTTTGCAATATGGGTAAGGCATTGTGGATTTTGAGTTGCTCTTGTTTCGGTTTAATGGAATGGATTATTGCAAGCTCCTGTTTTTGCAGATTAAAGCGCTCCAAGGGTTGAGAACCCGAAGGTTTTATTTCGTTATAAAGGTGAATGTGTGGTGTTTGATTTAAAATTAGGCCGTCTAACATGCCGTTTAACCCAGTCATAAAGCTAACCAGGGTAATATAAGCACCAATACCAAAGGTGACGCCCAAGGCGGCGGTAACCGTAGACTTCATTTTAGTTAGTAAATGTGTTCTGGATATTTCCAGGATGAGTCTCCAATTGGTCATTACTCCGGAAGAATTAACTTATCGTACGGATTTAGACCCGAGCGTACCTCTATCCGATCTAAGGTCCGGAGTCCGGTTTCAATTTTTTTTAAGCCTTTTATAGTACGAACACTATCTTTTCCAATAAGATAACTTCTGGGAATGGTGAGCGCGTTCTCTCGTTGGTCTATAATAATGTTTGCTTCACCGGAAAGTCCGGGGTATAATGTTTTTGGAGCTTCACGAAACTGTGCTTCCACTCTGAAGGTTTGGCTGCGTTGGTCTTTTTGGGGATAGATTTTAGAGATTTTCGCTTCAAAAACCTGGTTGCCGTAGGCATCTAAACTAATTAAAACGTGCTGCTCCAGTGCAATGCGCACCACATCAACCTCATCCACTAGCAATTCAATTAAAAAAGTGTCTGGGCTGCCAAGCATGGCCAAAGGTTCATTAGGCATAACCACTTCCCCGGGCTCTTTAAATAAAGCGTATACCTTTCCATTAAGGGTGCTTTTTACATAAAAATCTTCTGTGTTTGCTTTAGAGGCAGCATAGGTATTTCTGGCTTGTGCCATTTTGGTACGCAATTCAATTTCCAGTCTGTTGTATTCACTTTTTAATTGTGCCAAAATGTTTTTTGAACGCTCAAAGGAAAGTTTTCGATTCTCGTAGGTAGCAAGGGAACCAATTTTCTGATTCCATAGCTTTTGCTGTCGTTCCAAATTTAAAGAATCATCCCTATAGGTAAGCTCGGCAATTTTAATTTGGTTGGCGAGATCTTTTAAGGAAGAATTTGTGCCCAAGTAGCTGCTTTCAGCTAAATTCATTTGCAATTTTGCATTTTGGGAATTGAGCTCAGGTGCATGATTTGAGACCTTAATTAAGGTAGTGCCTGGCCGCACCAAATCACCTTCTTCTACCAGATTTGCTTCCAAAATACCGGTGACTGCAGCGAAGGCCCGATACATTCCCTCCGGTTGAACGGTGGCAGAGGCGTAAACGGATTCCACAATAGTCTGGCGGTCTGGAGTGATAAATTGCTCCTTTTCGCCACATGCGGTAAGTAATAGCGCCAAAAGATTCACTTTCAGGATAGGAAAAAAAATAGGCCCGGGATTTTTCATCTTTAGAAATTATAATTGAATTACGGAAAATAAGCCAATCCTGCTCGGGATGTTTAATGTAAGCGATAAGATATAAAGATACAGAAATCGCTAGGTAAATCTAGAGAAATGAGAGCCTATTTCGATTATACCTACCCCTTACATGTATAAAGGATATAAGGGATTGAAAACAAGAACTAACAAAAGGTTAACACTGAGTTTTTGGATTGCTGTTCCTGACAGATGTCATATTTTGGCCTGTAATGAACGATTAGTTTCGGCCCATAAATAACACCATAATGAAAAATCTAACCACCCCTTTTACAGGATTTCCACAAAAAAATTATTTGATTGCTGCCGGTTTAGGGCTGGTGTATTTCTGGTTTGGAATCCTAAAATTCTTTACAGGTTTAAGTCCTGCAGAAGTACTCGCGGGTACCACCATTGAAAAACTGACCTTTGGATTAATTGCCCCAGATTGGGGATTACCCTTGTTGGCCATTTGGGAATGTGCGATTGGCGTACTTTTATTGACAGGT
>JBJOHX010000032.1:0-12510 GCA_046047415.1 Bacteroidota bacterium | reverse complement strand
TAAAATCAGAAGCTACGCTGTCTGTCAATATGTCAATGAACTTCGTAAAGTTCCTCTTTACTCTTTTCTGCTCCCAAAAGTTCCTCTCGAAAGCGGGTGCAAATATAGAATGGTTTTTTTGTTTTCTCAAACAGGATTTGAAATTATTTTTCTTAAAAGAATCTTAAATTTTTATTTAATTGATTTTCAGTATGTTGCATTGTATTTTTTCTGAGATATGGTTTTTTATTCCAAGATGCTCATAATCAAGATTTAACAAGTCAAAACCGCTGAAATACCCCGAAAAACGCTTAATAATTAAGATTTATGAAAAGAAATTCCATACCAATCCAAACCGAATCACAAAGTCGCGATACGGGTAATTTAGCGCCGAATAGTACTTGGTTTTAGAAAATGAACTGTTTAAATGTTCTGCCTTTAGGTAAATTCTAGTCTGACGGACACGGGCATTTATAAAGGCATCCAATAGTGGGAAATCGCCAATTCTTTGTTGATTCTGAATATAAAAATCTGCAAGAAGCGGATGATATGCATCGGCATAGTAGGCCGTAAAGTATTTCAAAGTAACTCCCGTCTGAATAAACATGGCCTTTTTAAAAACATCACTTGAATAATACAAGGTATTCCTGGTAAGCAATGTGGGAAGATTTAACACCTGTTCCTTCTGACCGACATGTTGATAGAGGATGGTATTGTTTAACGCCCATTTTCCGAAACGAAACTCCTTCATGAACTTTAACCGGAGTACATTTAGCGGATTCGATTGCTGCCTGGGCAGCACCAACTGTCTTTCCAATCCTGCCTCAATTTGCTCGGGGGAAGCCAACGAAGCAAAATAGGTATAATTATTTACCGTATTGATGCTTCCGTGAACGTCTCCTAAAAGCTCCGACTTTAAGTTCGCAAATACACCACTCACTTGCTCTGAATTCAGTTGACTAGTGTTAAACCAGTTGTAATTGAGATAATCCGATTGATATAATAAAAAGTTGAAATCGGGTAAGCGAGAACTTTGGTGTACACCAGCATCTAACTTAAACTTTGAATCTAAGGGGAGCGAAATGGCCGCATTTAATTGGGACTGTGTTAGATCCCCGCTAACACCAAAAGCCCCATCTGCAGATAATTTATACCCTGCATATTCCTTGTCCCAGCTACCCCCGGCCATAATTTGTTGACCAGACAATTCAGACGGAATAACTCCTGTGTCGGTTTCAAGTATGCTCGTGAAAAAATAACGGTAATCATAAGCGCTTATAAAAGCCTCTAGCCTACCGAGAAGGGCGTTGTTCCATTCTGCCCCGAGCTGATTATATGTGGTTTTAAGATAGGCCTGGTCTTTGCTCTCCCCATAAAGCAATGGCCCAAAATAAGGGGTAACATCTGTGTTTTGGGTATACTGATACCATTTGCTTTCATACGTATATCGATGGGTGAGATACAACCCGCCTTTACCAGGTAAGCTATCGCGCATGCCTCTTAACAAGCGATATTTCTGATCCAAATAATACCGTTTGCCCTGGAGCTCATTTTGAGCGTTTTTTAATTTCACATCCATACGGGAACGATCTGAAAACTCCGGATTGTTGGATTCAAACTGCAATTCGGGATACGCTATCCCTCCGTTTTCCTGTCCTTTAATGTCTTGAGCAGCCACATGTGCCCGAAATTGATACCTGCCATTTTCGGTAATGTAATTAGAAGTCATCCTGAAATTTCCAGACTGCACCTCTTCCCGGGCATATTTACCCCGGGAGCGAAATCCTTTAAATGCAATGGATACATTTAGCCGTCTGCTAAAGTTTGAGGCCAACGTAGCATCGAGCAGCTGACCTTGTTCTAATGTGGTTTTAAAAAAGAGGTCGGTTAAAGGTGTGGCTACATTATAATAGGGTATCTCTTCGACCTCTATATAGTTAAAATGTCTTGCGCGGGCACCAAGCTGAGGATATAAACTTCGTTTACTCAGTTGTACCCCAAGTCTATTGTAGGGCTGTCCAACATTTGAAAACGGCATAAGTTCAAAATCGTCTTTGCGCAAATAATTGTATTTATACTCCTTATATATGTTTAAGGTAGTGTCCAAAATGGTTGTATCTCGTTTAAACGAAATGATTTTATAATCCGCTATGGTAATTTTAGGACCATCGGCTGTTTTAATATTGGGCTTAAATTCAGCTCGTAAAGAATCTGATTTTACTCTTGGTCTGGCAGGTCGATCTTGTGCAAAGCCGCATTGAAACGCAAATGCGAAAATTGCCATTAATAAGAGTTTGAGCGGTCCTTTCATGGCCGTAAAGGTATCCTTTTTGTTGCAAAAGTTATCTTAAAGATTTAGTTTAGAGCGCCAAGAATGAACTCTCTATTCTTATAACGAATTTTCTTCTGGATTGAACGCTATGAAACACCTTTTGAACCCTTTATGCTTTGTAGTCTTTTTCCTAACGGCATCGTCTTTCGGACAATTTGTCCAAAATGCCCCATGGATGGAGTCTCTCAATAACAAAGCAGCATCGACTGCCAAGACGGATAATCCACAATTCAGTATTCCCGAAATCACCACTGCTTTTGATGCCTATTGGCAAGATCGGGATCGGTTCGAAAAAGGCAGCGGTTACAAACCGTATAAAAGATGGGAGAATTACTGGAAGTATTTTGCCGATGCCAATGGCTATATTCCAGGGGCAAATCAAATATGGCAGGCCTGGGAAAACAAAATAGAACGAATTGGAATGGAGGCCAACCCCATAAGCAATTGGAATTCTTTGGGTCCTTTGGCTCCCGGTATCTTTCCAGGACAATTGCCGGGAACCGGCAGGGTCAATGCAATTGCCGTTGACCCCAACAACTCGAATATTTGGTATGTTGGGGCGCCGGCCGGAGGAATTTGGAAGTCCATTGATGCAGGAAACAGCTGGGTTAATCTATTCGATAACTTTCTGCAAATTGGAGTTTCAGGGATAGCGATAGATGCCAATGATTCCAATATCATTTACATTGCCACAGGTGATGATGATGCAGCGGACTCCTACAGTATTGGTGTTTTTAAATCGACCGATGGAGGCAGTAGTTGGTTTGCTACCGGACTTGGACCAGATCAAACTACGCTTTCCAGTTTGTTCAATGAAATTGTGATTGATCCTACAGATTCAAATACGCTTTGGGTAGGGTCCAATAACGGGCTATATAAATCCAGTGATGCTGGTGACACGTGGGAATCCAAACTCAGTGGAAATATTTCGGACTTTAAACTTAAGCCTGGAGACCCAAATACCGTCTACGCCGTTTCTAACAATAAAATTTATAAGACTTCTGATGGAGGTGCCACGTTCCCTGAAATTTCGTACGGCACCTTGCCTACTTCATCGGGCCGAAGAGTTTTGGGAGTTTCCCCTGCCAATCCTGAGGTAGTTTACATGTTAACCGTGAATACTTTTACAAGTAATTTTTCATTTCAGGGATTATACCGATCAGACGACTCGGGTGAAACCTTTAAACAAACGGCGAATACCACAAATATCATGGAGTCTAGCCAGGCGTGGTTTGATTTAGCCTTGGTAGTTTCTCCAACCAATGCAGACGAGGTATATACCGGCTGTTTGAACATCTGGAAAAGTACGGATGGAGGAGATAATTTTAACCGTTTAAATTCTTGGTCTTCCAACACCCCTGCTTATACCCATGCAGACATCCATACCTTAAAAATCTTTAACAATACCTTATATGCAGGAACTGATGGTGGTTTATTTGTTTCCGAAAACGGGGGACAATCCTTTACGGACAAGTCCGACGGCTTAACCATAGGTCAGATTTACCGATTATCTGTTGCCAATTCCAATTCTGGATTAATAGCCGGAGGCCTTCAAGACAACGGTGGCCAAATTCGGGGAAATGACGGGACTTGGAATAATTACCACGGTGGTGACGGCATGGACAACGCCTTTGATCCGAACAACCCCAATATTGTGTACGGTTTTGTGCAATTGGGAATGGCATTGGCCATTTCTACCAATGCCGGACAGAGCGTTGGATATATTGGCCCTCCAAGGAATTCAAATGGCGAGAGCATTGAAGGGAATTGGATTACCCCTTTGGCCATTAATTCCCAAGGTGAAATCTATGCCGGTTACAATGCAGTTTACAAATTAGAAGGCTATAGCTGGACCCAAGTTTCATCGGGCCTAGGTCAGGGCATCGAAGATTTGGAGATTTCACGAAACAATTCAGACGTTATCTATGCCACCGAAGGCGGTGCGTTATTCCGTAGCGGAAATAGAGGCGTTACCTTTGAACAGATACATACCTTTCAAACCCAGGTGGCAGACATGTCCATTCATGCACGAAATGATAGTATCGTTTACGTGGTTACCTCTAATCGTGTAGGTTCCAGAGAAAATAACCAACCGGCAAATCGGGGTGTTTACAAAGTTCGTGTTGGTCCTACAGAAACGACCGTAGAAAACATCACCTTAAATCTACCAACAGACCAGGCCTATTTTTCGATAGTGCATCAGGGTCGCCATTCTGAAAATCCCATCTACGTAGGTACCAGTTTAGGAGTTTATCGCCTAGACGACTCCTTAACAGCTTGGGAAGATTATTTTACCGGGCTGCCGAGTGTAGCTGTAGGAGATCTAGAAATTACCCTTGAAGAGGGTATGCTTACCGCATCTACTTACGGAAGAGGCGTATGGCAATCGCCAATACCGGTTCAACTTGTACCTTCAGATGTGCAATTGCTTTCCCTTTCTCCTGCAAACAACAGCTTGCATTGTGGAGAAATTATACCAACTGTGTCCTTGCGAAACAACGGGACCAATCCTATTGATACCCTTGAGTTGTCATATACCTTAAATCAGGGCACTCCAGAACTCTTAAATATACCGCTAAACTTGGATCCGGGCGCAGAAACTACGCTTGAATTACCTGCTATTAGCGGAGATTTATTGGGTAAAATAGTGCTAAATGTTCAAGTCAATGTTTCCGATGATGCATTCGACGATAACAATTCCGGTATGGTTACATTTTATGCCAATCCGGCTCTGGACAGCCCGGCAATAAATGATTTTGAGTCTCAATCCAGTGCACTTATTTCATACGACGAAGTAGGATCGGCCAGTGAATGGGAACTGGGAGTTCCATCTGGGCTAATTTTAAATCAGGCAGCCTCGGGAACTCTGGCCTACGCAACCAATTTAAATGGAGATCACAGCGATGCCACCAAATCCTATTTAATGACCCCGTGCTATGATTTTTCAAACATGGTGGCACCAATACTTCAGTTCAATATGGCTTACGATCTGGAGCTCAATTTTGACGTACTCTATGTGGAATACTCCACAGACAGCGGAGCAACTTGGCAAGTTTTGGGAAATAAGAACAGTCAGCCCAATTGGTACAACAGCGACCGCACAAACGCCTCATCGGGAGTCGATGACGACTGCCAAAATTGCCCAGGGGCGCAATGGACCGGCACAGATGCGGAAATGAAATCCTATGCTTACGACTTTAATTTGAATGCCGTATTGGGTGAGGCAGACCTTACAGCGGAACCCAACATTGTATTTAGACTCGTTTTCCACTCCGATGCCTTTGTGGCTCAAGAAGGCGTGGTGGTCGATGATTTGGGCATAAGCGGATACAATGACGACGAAGACGACGACAATGACGGTATTCCTGATTTGGAAGACAATTGTCCGATTACCCCAAATCCGGAACAATTAGATAATGACGGAGACGGAATAGGCGATGCCTGTGATCCGGACGACGACAACGACGGAGTACCGGACACTGAAGACAATTGTGTTTTTACTGCAAATCCTTTGCAGGAAGATGGGGACGGTGATGGTATTGGCGATGCATGTGATTCCGATTGGGACAATGACGGAGTACCAAACGACTCCGACAGTTGCCCAGATACCGTTCCGGGGGCTACTGTAAATGCAGCTGGATGTGAAGTTTTTAGCTTACCGGCAGACAATTTCAGAATCAAAAGCAACGGATCTAGTTGTATTGGTCTACAAAACGGAAAAATAACGGTTTCTGCAGCATTAACCTTGAATTACACCGCAACCCTTACCGGAGGAAATGAACCTCAAGTACAAACCTTTACTGAATCGGTAAGTTTTTCAAATTTAGCTCCTGGCACCTATCAGGTTTGTATAGAAGTAGACGGAGAATTGGACTACCTGCAATGTTTTCAGTTAATTTTGGATGAACCTGATCCACTTTCGGTAAACACTCAAATTACCACCCTAAATGACGAGGTAGAATTGTCCTTGAGTGGAGCCAAGGAATACACCATTCAACTGAATGGGAAAACCTATTGGACTACAGAGAATAGCATTCGATTGCCATTGGATCGACCCATAAACACCTTGACTGTAAACACGGAATTATCATGTCAAGGAACTTATGCTGAAACGTTGGTGCTAAGCACTACTCCAATGATTTATCCAAATCCGGTTTCGGATGAATACCTGCATATTTACTTATCTGACGCTACTGAAAATTCAGCTTCGGTAAGCTTGTATAATCTTGCGGGCTCTCGTATTTATGCCAAAAATACGAGTATTCAGGATGGTGAAACACGATTAGACATGAGTGGCTATCCTAATGGGATTTATATTCTCAACATCAAATTAAGTAGCGAATTGCGCACCTATAAAATTGTAAAAAAATGAAGAAGGCATTACTAGTATTTGGTTTTTCGACACTTCTGTTTCTGTCATGCGGTGGAGACGGAGATGGTGGCAATGGAGGAGACGGAGGTACAAAACCTCCTCCAACCCCTGCCCCTCAGGCAGCTACACTAATATTTCCTGAAAACAACAGCACCTGTGTAGAAGGCACCGTTTTAGGCCCAAACGACAATCAACTTACCTTTCAATGGAGCGAAGGCCAAAACGCAGATAGCTACACACTGGTGGTGAAAAATTTGAGTACACTTGTAGAAACTCAAAAAGAGAGCAATACCAATTCTACCTCCATACTTTTAAAGCGAGGTACACCTTATCAATGGTATGTGGTGTCTAAATCAAAATCGACTACTACCACAGCGAATAGCTCTATATGGAAGTTTTTTAACGCCGGGGAAGGAATCATTAACTATGCTCCTTTTCCCGCCGATGCAATATATCCCGCTCGGGGTGCCAAAATTCAAAACGCCGGCACCCTTACATTGGAATGGGCCGGTTCCGACGTAGACGACGACCTCACCGGATTCGAGGTCTATGTAGATTCATCTTCTGAATTCAATGTCGAGCCCATTTCTTCCGAAGCCCAAACATTGGACATTACTGTGGAATCGGGATTAACATATTATTGGAAAGTTGTTTCTTTTGATTCAGCGGGCAATAGTTCAATTTCAGAGGTGTTTGAATTTTCGGTAAATTAACCTTTATAATTTAGGCTAAATGCGTTTAAGGCTGATTTGAACATTGTTGGTTCATTCAAGCTTTACATATAAAATGGAATCGTAATGGTTTTCATTAGCAGATTGTCGGTTTTTTCTGTGTAAATATCTGATAAGACCTCTGCCCTTTAAAAATCTTTACAAACTTGTTAGCAATTAATTTTTTTATGTAGGAATCAAGATAATCAACCTACATCCCACATTTTAGGTCCAAATGAGTACAAGGCGCTTTTTGATATTGATATCTTTGATGTGTACTGCATGGACCACTCAAGGACAGTTTGCCGATGGTGCGCCTTGGATGGTTGAGCTTCGAAGTGCAGCGCCGTCCGCAAATGCGGCTACACTCAAATCTTTAAATTCGGGCAGGCCTACTAAATCTGCACAGTTTACACTAAATCAAATCCGATCGGCCTTTGATGCCTATTGGGCTACTCGAGATGAAAACGCAAAGGGGAGTGGATACAAACCCTTTAAACGTTGGGAGAATTATTGGAATTACTTTGTGGATTCCAAAGGGAATATACCCACACAGGCAGCACTTTGGCAAGTTTGGGAGAACAAGGTAAACCCAATAGGTTTTGCCGCAAATCCCAACAGTAGTTGGACTTCGGTGGGTCCAAATACTGCCGGTTCCTTTGCTGGCAACCTCACCGGGCAGGGTAGAATTAATGCGGTGGCCGTAGATCCTACCAACCCAGATATCTGGTATGTAGGCGCACCTGCAGGGGGAATCTGGAAATCTACAGATGCCGGAAGTTCTTGGACTAGTCTTTTTGATGAATACCCTTCCATTGGGGTTTCCTCTATTGCAATTAACCCCCAAAATCCAGATATTATTTATATCGCTACTGGCGATAAAGACGCCACCGACACCCAAAGTGCCGGTGTTTTTAAATCTTTGGACGGCGGATTGTCTTGGGAAGTTACCGGACTTGGACCCGGTTATATTTATCGTTCATCGTATTTGACCTGGTCTGGATATTTAAATGAAATTTTAATTAATCCGAACAATCCGGATATTCTCTGGGTTGCTGCAAACGACGCGGTACTAAAATCTACCGATGCGGGTGTTAGTTGGAATTATACCAGCATAGACGGGGAAGATGTACGAGACATTAAACT
Source organism: Bacteroidota bacterium (assembly GCA_046047415.1). Taxonomy (GTDB): domain Bacteria; phylum Bacteroidota; class Bacteroidia; order Flavobacteriales; family Flavobacteriaceae; genus Robiginitalea. The sequence continues at coordinate 3,971 of JBJOHX010000032.1, read as the reverse complement.
GAAACCAGACGATCCCAATACAGTCTATGTAGCTACCAATTCAAGATTTTATAAGAGTACAGATGGCGATACGTTTACCCGAATAACGAGTAATGGACTTCCCGGAACTTCCGGTAGACGACTAATAGGAGTAACCCCAGCCAATCCCAATGTGGTTTACTTGTTTACCGTAAGTACAGCTTGGGGGTATCAAGGGATATACAAGTCTACGGACGCAGGGGAAAACTTTACACGAACTGCGAATAACACCAATGTTCTGGAGTCTACCCAAGCATGGTACGATCTGGCCTTTGCTGTTTCACCTACCGATGAAAACGAACTCTACACCGGTTGCTTAAATATCTGGAAAAGTGTAAACGGCGGTACTTCCTTTACAAGATTAAATTCCTGGTCTTCTGAAAATGCGGCCTATACCCATGCAGATATTCACACCTTAAAATATACAGGAAATACCTTATTTGCAGGTACGGATGGCGGTATTTACACCAGCACCAATGGAGGAAGTACTTTTCAGGATAAATCGGACGGACTGGTAATAGGTCAGTTGTATCGGCTTTCGGTCTCTCAGAGCGACCCGAGTGTAATGGCCGGGGGCTGGCAAGACAATGGCGGACAGGTACGATCTACCTCAGAAAACTGGAACCACTGGCACGGCGGAGATGGTATGGACAATGCCATTGACCCCAACAACCAGAATCGAATTTATGGGTTTACTCAAAACGGAGGTAATCTAGCCGTCTCCAGTAATGGGGGGCAGACCTTTAGCTATATTAGCAGCGCTGGTGCAGGTGGAAATTGGATAACGCCCCTTACCATTAACGGAATTGGAGAACTGTTTGCGGGATACAACTCCGTTTACAAATTAAATGGAAGTTCCTGGCAGCGCTTATCCAACACCATTGGGGCCGGTGGAATCGAAGACCTGGAGGCTTCTCAAAACGACCCCAATATCCTTTATGCCGCAGAAGGTTCTACGCTATACAGAAGCACCAATGGTGGAACCACCTTTCAGAGCCTGTTATCTTTTCCGTTTGACATTGCCGATATGGCTATTCACAATCAGGACAATGACATTGTATATGTAGTTACTTCTGACCGGCCTGGTTTTGAGGCTGCCTTTTATGATGCCAACAGGGGAGCATACAAAGTAACTGTAAACAATGGCTCCGCCACTTCGGAAAATATAACTTTAAACCTACCCATAGATCAAGCGTTCTTTTCGATAGTTCACCAGGCCAATCATCCGGATAATCCCATTTACGTTGGAACCAGTCTTGGGGTTTATCGATTAGACGATACGCTAAATGCATGGGAGGAATACTTTGCCGGCTTACCCAATGTGGCTGTAACCGACCTGGAAATTAATCCGGATGATGCCATAATTACAGCTGCCACCTACGGTAGAGGCGTGTGGCAATCACCTATCCCCACCGGCAGTGCATCCCTGGATTGGGATGTTCAGGTACTTTCTATTACGCCAACAACTAACAGCGTAATTTGCGGCGATTTTGTGCCTTCGGTAACGCTTAAAAACAACGGCCTAAATACAATTACCTCGGTTCAAATCGACCTTGCTCAAAATGGTTTACCCATTCAAAATCAGTCGGTAATTCTAAATCTGGATCCGGGGACTAGCACGGAGATCCTATTGAATCCAATTACGCCAACTTCTTTGGGTAGTTTTTTACTTGAAATCACTGCCGTGTTAGCCGGCGACGCTAATAATGGAAATAATTCTCGGCAGACCACCTTATTCGCAAATGCCTCCGCTACTGCCTCTGGTTTAAATAATTTTGAAACCGGTTCCGCATCAGTATTAACGCACAATGATTTGGGAACGGGATCGCTTTGGACCAAGGGAGTTCCAACAGGAACCCTGCTTAATCAGGCGCAATCGGGAACTCAGGTATACGCTACCAACCTAAGTGGTGCCTACCCGAACTCTACCAAGTCTTACCTATACACCCCTTGTTATGATTTTACCGGCTTTCAGAATCCAGTTTTGGAATTTTATATGGGGTATGATTTGGAGCAGGATTATGACGTTACTTATGTGGAATACAGTACCGATGGTGGCATAAATTGGCAGCTCTTGGGGCAAACAACAAGTCAACCCAATTGGTACAACAGCAACCTTACACCCCAAAGCTCAGGACTTTGTGCCTTGTGTCCTGGCGGTCAATGGACCGGTACCAACACCGTCCTAACCCGGTATGCCTATGATTTTGCTCAGAATGCCAGCTTGGGAGAAACTGACCTTACCGCGGCTTCAAACATAACTTTCCGTATCGTTTTTGAATCCGATTATATTATTACCCAAGAAGGTGTAGTTATTGATGATTTTGGAATTACAATTCCTATAGCAGATTTGGATGGAGACGGCATTGCCGATGACGTCGATAATTGTCCAGAAACCGCCAACCCAGGGCAAGAAGATGCGGACTTGGACGGAATTGGAGATGCCTGCGATCCGGATGACGACAACGACGGCGTTTTGGATGAGGACGATACCTGTCCCGGGGCTCCCGACTTTACCTTAACCGCAACTGAAACTGAAATTTGTGTCGGTACCGAAGTTACCTTGTCTACTTCGGCCCCGGAAGGATCTTCTTTCCTTTGGTCCACCTCAGAAACCAGTGCTACCATAAATGTTTCACCCACAGTAACCACCGATTACTTTGTGGACGTTACTCAAAATGGGATTATCTGCCAGCAAACCATCACCATTACCATACTGGATCCGCCGGCCGCACCGGTAAGTGATGGAGATATTTCGGAATGTGTAGCGAATCCTATCCAAACCCTTACAGCATCTGCAACAGTAGAAACTGGTCTAAGTCTTCTTTGGTACGATGCCGAAACGGATGGGAATACTGTGGCTGATCCCAGCTGGAGTGAACTTGGAAGCATTACCTATTGGGCCGAATCAGTGGATGACGCTACCGGTTGTGTAAGTGCAACGCGGACCCCTGTTTCCCTAACGCTAAGTCCTTTACCAGACCCGCCAACGGGTGGTGGAGATGTAGAGGAGTGTGCTACCAGTCCGATACAAACCCTAACCGCTGAAGCTACCACGAACACGGGTGAAGAAGTGATTTGGTACGATGCAGCATCGGGAGGCAATCTTGTAGCATCGCCTAGTTTAGGGTCGGTTGGAACCGTTACGTACTACGCAGCAGCTAAAATTGTGGAAACCGGGTGCGAAAGCCTTGCTCGGACCCCGGTAACGTTAACCCTTAATGCCGTGCCCGATGCTCCGCAAAGCGAAGGCGATGTTGCGGCTTGTGCCGAAAGTCCGCTACAAACATTAACACCTGTTGCCACTGCGGGGGCCGGAGAATCGATAGTTTGGTATGATGCTGCCAGCGGGGGTACCGAAATCGCTAGTCCCGTCCTAAATGAAATAGGGTCCGTTACCTATTATGCTGCAGCCGTAAATAGCACTACCGGTTGTATCAGCAACGACAGAACAGCGGTTACCTTAACGCTAATCGATATCTTGGACGCTCCGGTTAGCGGAGGAGATCAAGAAATTTGTGCCTCGGATCCAATTTTACCACTAACTGCCACAGCCACGGTTGGCGCCGGACAGGAAGTGGTCTGGTACGATGCCGAATCTGGCGGAACTGTAGTTGCCAATCCCATCCTGGAAACGGTGGGAACCGTTACTTACTACGGGGAAACCCTGCTTACCGCTTCGGGTTGTATCAGTTCCAGTCGCACACCCGTTACCCTAACAATCCATCCGACACCCGACCCCCCGGCCAGCGGTGGAGATCTAGAAGAATGTGCCGAAAGTCCACTTCAGACCCTTACTGCTTCCGCTACTCCGGGTGCAGGGGAATCTATAGTTTGGTATACTGCAGCAATCGACGGCTCGGTTGTGGCAAACCCAACTTTAAATTCCATTGGATCGGTAACCTATTATGCCGAAGCGGTAAATACTACAACAAGCTGTGCCAGTTCAAGTC
>JBJOHX010000031.1:0-104128 GCA_046047415.1 Bacteroidota bacterium | reverse complement strand
ATGGAGGGTTACGGCTTCCGCTTCCGGATTGGGATAATCGGCATATGCGGTCGGATTTTGTGGGTCGTCATATTCGCGGACAATCCAGGCTTTTGGGGTGTCTTCAACGCCGTTTTCTACCCCGTGTAAATAATGGGTAAACCACTGGTTCATCATCCAGAGTGGGGGTGGCCCACCGTGTCCGTTTTGGTGGTAATAAATTTGATGCGCCAGTCCCTTCTCTCGTGCAGCATTGTAGATTCGGTAGCTATGCTCTGGCATTACATTCCAGTCGTTAAAGCCATGAGACATTAAAAGTGCCGCTTTCATCGGTTTCATATCATTCAGATAGTCTCGTCCTGCCCAAAATTCATTGTAATCTCCCGTAATCCGATCCATCCCCTGCATCATTTCACCGTCCCGAACCACCGCATTGTTTCGAGCGCGGTTGGCTTCGTCTCCACTGTGTATGAAATCATACAGTACATCAATATCTTCTCCAAGATAGCCCCCGGGGTGCCGTACCAATCCGTTGGAGCGATAGTAATGATAATATGAGGTATTTGGGGCAATGGGAATAATAGCTTCTAACCCTGCTACACCTGTAGTAGCTGCAGCCAGCGGAATGGTTCCGTTGTAGGAGGTCCCGGTCATACCAACTTTTCCCGTAGACCAATACGCCTTAACTTCCTCACTTCCTCGACGTTCTTTATATCCTTTTGCCCTTCCGCACAACCAGTCAATTACTGCCTTGGGCGCTAAAGATTCATTGTCTCCTCCAACGGTGGGGGACCCGTCGGACAGTCCGGTACCAGGGGAGGAAGAATGCACAACAATATATCCCCTGGGAACCCAGGTTTCTATCTGTGAATTAGAAATGATGGGCCGTTCTCCTCGTCGCACCACAGGGGCGTGAACTCTGGGAGGTCCTATTTCACCCAATTCGTGCTTTACCTCCCAAAAGAGCCCATCCACAAAGGGTGCTGTGCCTGCAAAATACGGACTGGATTCATATACAATAGGAAGTTTTAATCCTTCCGTTTCGGTTTGACTCGGCCTGGTAACATCCACATGCATGCGGTCTGCGAGGCCATCTCCATCTGAATCAAATTCTGTTTCTACCCATAGGTCTTCCCGAATCCACGTGGTAGGATCCGAAAAACCTTCCACGATTTGGGCCTGTCCTTCTTTGAATATCGGCCTCGTTTGAGCTGAGGTATTCATGGCGCTGCAACAGGCCAAAATGAAAACAATTCGGGAATACTTGGTAGAATACATAAAAAGGATATTTATTCTCGAAATTACAAAATGAGCACATTAATTGCGAATAATAGGCGTTCAACGTTTAAAATTTCAAAACCGAGTAGCAGGGGTTTTTATTAAAAAAAATGGCCACCGGATTCCGGTGGCCATTTTTTTAGATCAATTAGAAAAATCAAACCGCGCTATTCCTTAAAATCGCCCGCGTGTACAACAGTCCACTGAGCAAATGGTTTTAGGTATTTTACAATAGCTGCATTTACATCTGCCACAGTCAATGCACTTATTCGCCCCTCCATTTGTTTGTGGTAGCTCATGTCGCGATTGTAGAAAATATTATTGTTGATAAGGCTAGACAGCTCGTTATCTTTCGCTCTTGATACGCTCTTTCCTTGTATCCAGCCGTTTTTGGCATTGGCCAATTCTTCTTCGGTAATACCCCCTTCTATAAATCGGGCAATCTCTTCTTCAAAACCGAGTTTTACTTTTGATAGGTTGGCCGGATTGTAGATTGCGTATACATAGATTTGCGAATTTTCGTCTTCCTTGTTGGAGTCTGCTCCAAAACCAGCACCGGCGCCGTAACTCACCCCGTCTTTTTGACGTAGACGATCGGCAATTCTGGAATTTAAAAAGCCCCCACCAAGTATGGTGGCTGCCATTTCCAAAGCTGGATAGTCTTCTGAATATTCACTTATTTTAATGCCCTGAATACCAAAGGTCATAGCATTTTGTTTATCTGGAGTAATGATGCTCTCATGATGAACCTTGTTTTCCCGGTGGGGAGCCTCAACACGCTCGTAAGGGTTTTTGCTCTCAAATCCTGAAAATTCTTTTTCCAGGAAGGCCTTAACTGCTTCTCCGTCAAAGGTTCCAACACCAACAGTAATAGACATGCCTAATCCGTAAAAGTCGTTATGAAAGGCTTTTAGGTCGTTAGTAGTTAGCGCCTTTATTGCATCGGCCTCCTCTTCCATGCCCATAGAATAATTAGGATGGCCTTTGGGATAAGTATTATTGAGTTCTGATATGCGATTTATTGCAATGGCCTGAGGTTCGGACTTACTTGATTCAATATCCGCAAGTGCTTCGGTCTTAAGCGTTTCTAATTCGGCAGCATCAAAGCTCGGGTACTTTAGCATTTCTGCCATCAGTTCCAAAGTAGACATTAAATTTTCCTTGGTAGACGAAATGTTGGCGTAAACATTTCCATTTCCACCTCTAAAATAGATTGAAGATTTTAGGTTGGTTAAGGCATCTTCTAGCTCTTGGCGCGAATTTTTTGTAGTTCCCATACTGAGCATATTCGCAGTGAATTCAGGAATAACACCTTTGTTCATTAGCGTGTTTACATTTCCATTGCGAATACTAAAACTCAACACCACATTATTTCCGCGATTGTTCTTTTCAACAAATCCGTAGGCGATGCCATTGTTAAGTTGCCCTTGCTCTAAACGCGCTTGAATATTGTCGTAGGCAACATCAAAAGATTCGCCTGTTCCTAAGTCCTGACGCCCCTTATATTCACTAACCAATGCTTCTAAATCTTCAGTGTGCGGAATACTAACACGTTGGGGGGTTTTAGTTGGGATAAAACGTCCTATAGTACGATTGCTCGGAATCAAATATTTAGAGGATGCGTCATTTATCTGATCTAATGTAGCTGCTTCAATCCGGTCACGAGAGATAAAAAGTAGTCTCCAGTCTCCTGCTCCTACATATTCGCTCATTTGCAAACCGAGATACGATGAATTTCTTAAAATCTGATCGAACTGTTTTGATAGGTTTGCTTTTGCCCGCTTGATTTCCTGTTCAGTTAAAGGATTGGTTTTTAGGTCTTCTAGGGTTTTAAGTAAAATTTCCTCTGCCTCGTCGGCGCTCTTGTCCGAAGGGACTTCTACCGTTATGTATAAAAAACCGGGCTCCTTCGTAAATGGAATGTACGACCAAACAGAAGACGCTTTTTGAGTTTCTACCAGCGCTTTAAATAGTCGGCCTGCGGGCTCATCCGTTAAGGCATCTTCCAATACGGAAAGCGCAGCGTAGTCTGGATGTGACCCGGCGGGCGTATGATAGAGCGCAGACACCAATTGAATATCACCAACACGGCTCACGGTTACTCTTTTTTCCCCATCCTGGGCAGGTTCTTCGGTATACGAATCCCGAACAGGAGTACTTGGGGTTTCTAGGCCCGCAAATTTTGCCACAACCTTATCCAACATTTCTTCTGGATTGAACTTTCCGGTAATCATTAATACGGCATTGTCGGGACGGTAAAATTTGTGATAAAATTCTTTAAGATTATCAATGGGAACACGCTCTATGTCAGAACGATTTCCAATGGTTGAGTTCCCGTAATTATGCCAAAGATATGCGGCGTCTATCACCTTTTGCATTAGTACCCGAGAAGGACTGTTTTCTCCAGACTCGAATTCGTTGCGTACCACAGAGAATTCAGAATCCAAATCCGCTTTACGAATAAAGGAATTCATCATACGATCCGATTCCAAATCAAGGGCCCAATCCAGGTTTTCTTCGGTGGCGTTAAACGTTTCGTAATAATTTGTTCTGTCAAAATACGTGGTTCCATTTGGTCTGGCACCATGGGTGCTAAGTTCTTTAGGAATATCCAGGTGTTTAGGACTTCCTTTAAAAACCATGTGCTCCAACAAGTGGGCCATCCCCTTTTCGCCATATCCTTCGTGACGGGACCCTACAAGATAGGTCACATTTACCGTAATGGTTTGGGAGGAATTATCTGGAAACAACAATACTTTTAGTCCATTATCTAATTGATATTCGGTAATTCCTTCCACCGATGCAGTTTGGGTAACCTGAGCAAGGAGAGACCAACTACTCAGCAAAAATGAAAAAACCAATAGTCTGATTTTCATAGTGTAAAAATTAAATGATTAACTTTTTATTTAGAGATACCGCAAATTATAAAAAAGGGATTAGGTGCTCCCTTACATTGGTCGTAATTGTGAATTATTTAAGACTAATTTGGTAATTGATTTATATGTAATTATGGGTTTAGGTTCCTATATTCTAAGTTTTAGGGGGTGATTTCTTGAATTAATTCATCCTTCGGCAGCGCATTAACTGTTTGGCGACTCAGATATTCTTCTTATTTTTCATAAGATTCAAAATAACCATCATGAAAAATTACTTTAGGACCTGTATAGGGATAATTATAGCTGGGATAGCTCTTAATTTTAGTAGTTGTCAGCAGGCTTCCAGAGATTCAGCGCCCTGGCAAAATCTTTTTAATGAAACCGATTTAAAGGGTTGGAATCAAAAAGGGGGTGCTGCAAATTATACCGTTAGAGAGGGAGCTATCGTGGGGTCTACAGTACATGACACCCCAAATTCCTTTCTGACTACAGATCAGTTCTTCGGAGATTTTATTCTAGAGCTCGATTATAAGGTAGACCCTTCTATGAATTCGGGAATTCAGATACGAAGTAATAGTTACGATTGGTATATGGATGGTAGGGTGCACGGTTATCAAATAGAAATTGATCCTTCGGAACGCGCTTGGAGTGCCGGAATTTATGACGAAGCCAGACGGGGCTGGCTGGTGCCCTTAACAGAGAACCCCGCAGCACAACAAGCATTTCGCCAAAATGAGTGGAATCATTACAGGATAGAAGCTATAGGTGACAGTATAAAAACCTGGATCAATAATATTCCGGCATCTTTTCTAGTAGATGATAAAACACGAGATGGATTTATCGCCCTTCAGGTACACAGTATCGGAGCAGATCAGCAAGAAGGCACTGAAATAGCTTGGAAAAATGTTCGAATTCTTACAGATAACGTTGCTAAATATGCTCAAAAATCCCCTCTCGAACCGGTTTATACAAAAAACCAACTAACCTACACGGAATCTCAGGAAGGTTGGAAATTGCTATGGGACGGATCATCATCGAATGGTTGGCGCGGAGCTAAATTAGAGGCCTTCCCTGAAAACGGATGGGTAATGGAAGACGGAATACTTCGCGTGCTTTCTTCTGGAGGAGTAGAATCTGCCGCTGGTGGCGATATAGTTACGCTCGAGAATTATGGCGATTTTGAATTGCGGGTAGATTTTAAGATCACTGAAGGGGCCAACAGCGGAATCAAATATTATGTAGACACCGAACTAAATAAGGCCGACGGTTCGGCGATAGGTTTGGAGTATCAAATATTGGATGATCAGCGGCATCCGGACGCTAAACTGGGTAATCACGACGGGAGTCGCACACTGGCTTCGCTTTACGATTTAATTGCTGCCGATTCGGCCAAACCAGTAAATGCAATTGGCGAATGGAATACCGCCTATATTGTTTCTAAGGAAGGCCATGTGGAGCATTGGCTCAACGGGGTAAAGGTGTTGGAATACGAACGGGGAAGTGAAGATTATCGTCTGTTGGTAGCAGAGAGTAAATACAAGGTTTGGTCCAATTTTGGTGAAGGGGTTAGAGGCCCAATTCTTTTGCAAGACCACGGAGATCAGGTAGACTTTCGCAATATTAAAATTAAACCCTTAAACTAACGAAAAATGGAAACCAGAAGAAGTTTTATTAAGAAGTCTGCCGTTGGCGGGGTAGCACTAAGCCTACCCAATGCGGTCTTTCCGAATCTGGGAATTCGAAGGATTTTGGGGGCAAATGAAAAAATAGTTTGTGCGTGTATTGGGATTCGAAGTCGTGGTAAAGCCCATGTTCTTGCTATAAATAAATATCCCAATGCATTTTTAAAATACAATTGCGACGTAGACGACGCCATAATTGAGGAGCACAATGCTTGGTGTGAAAAGGTGATTGGACGAGTGCCTCAGGTAGAAAAGGATTTTAGAAAAATATTAGAAGATCCAGAGGTCGATGCTGTTTTTATAGCTACACCTGAACATTGGCACGCCCCTATGGCTATAATGGCATTGCAAGCCGGAAAGCACGTTTATGTAGAAAAACCTTGTAGCCACAATCCGCATGAGACCGATCTCTTGATTCAGGCTCAGTATAAATACGGCAAATTGGTTCAAATGGGAAATCAGCAGCGCTCTGCCGAAACGTCCATTAGTGCAATTCGCGATATTCGTGAGGGTGTTATAGGTCGGGTTTATAAAGGCGAAGCCTATTACTCTAACAACAGAGAATCTATAGGAAGAGGTAAAGAAGCACCGGTGCCTGAAGGTTTGGATTGGGAACTTTGGCAAGGACCTGCGCCACGTATGGCTTATCGGGATAACATACATCCGTATAATTGGCATTGGTTCCGCAATTGGGGAACCGGTGAAATTCACAACAACGGGACTCACGAAATTGACATCTGCCGCTGGGGACTTGGTGTGGATCTTCCTGTAAGCGTTACCTCATTTGGAGGAAAATTCACTTACGATGATGATTGGGAATTTCCAGACAATCAGCAAGTAACTTTCACTTTTGCCAATGGATCTTTTATTACATGGACGGGCCATAGTCGCGGCATAATGAAACCTGATAGACCCGGAAGAGGAATTACCTTATATGGCGAAAAAGGGACCATCGAACTTAGTCGGAATGACTACCGGTTATACGACCTGGGCGGAAGACCAATGAAAATTGAATACGAACGGGAGTTGAGCGCTACTACCGATACTCAGGGCATTGGCAGTCTTGATGTTGCTCACGTTGCAAATTTCTTTGATGCGATTAGAACCGGAATAACCCTTAATGCTCCGATTGCAGATGGTGGTATTTCGACCCAACTTTGTCATTTGGGTAATCTGGCACAAGATGCAGGGCATACTCTAGAAATCGATCCAGGAACAGGCTGGATTCTCAACAACAAAGAAGCCATGAAAAACTGGGGTAGGACCTATGAAAAAGGATGGGAATTGAAGGTCTAACCTACGCTCTTAGGTACTTACTGGGTTGATTAATTCGCCCATAGGTTCAATTTTGATTCGAATTTCATCTCCTGCTTGAAGCGTGAAATTGTTTGGAGGCACAATACCGGTGCCTGTCATCAAAAAACAGCCATATGGGAAGCTTAGTTCGCGAAAGAGGAATTCACCGAGTTCTTCGAATTTTCGCCGAATCTGAGACACAGCAACAGTCCCTGAGAAAGCACATTGTCCCGTTCTAACAATTTCAAGTTCAATTTCAGTTTCAGGCGGAAAAGGTTTGTCCGTAAAATAGATGCATGGACCCAAAGCACAAGATCCGTTGTATGTTTTGGCTTGGGGTAAGTATAGTGGATTTTCACCCTCAATTGCCCTTGAACTCATGTCATTTCCAATGGTATATCCAATAATCTCTCCCTGGGGATTAAAAACCAAAGTAAGCTCAGGCTCTGGAACATTCCAAATGGAATCCTTTCGAATCCGCACTGGTTTTTGGTGAGGTACCACACGAAATGCAGCCGATTTAAAAAATAATTCTGGCCGTTCGGCCTCGTATACTTTGTCGTAGAAGGTGCTTCCGCCGGAATCTTTAGATTCTTCCATGCGGGCACTGCGACTGCGCCAATAAGTTACCCCGCTGGCCCATACTTCTTGTTTTCCTATTGGAGCCAAAAGTGTTCCGGGGAGTGTGGAATGCCAAGCGTTTGGCTGTGCATTATCGATTGCATGCAATAATTCTTGGTGCAGGTTTCGAGTGCCTATCAGATCATCGATATTTTTGTTGCATTTTAAGAAACCCCTATTGGATTCTAAATACAGGCCTTCATTGGTTTGATAGACTTTCATACTTGCAGATTTTAAAGCGTAATATTTTAAGGTTGATCCCGATTAAAGATAATGGAATACACTGAGAATGAAACCTGAAGTTGTCCAATTTCAAATTCTGGTATGCATTTCTTAAAATTCACTAAGTTTGCGAACCATAAATTAGCTGGATTTAAAGCGCTTGCATACGCAGATGTGGTGGAATTGGTAGACACGCTAGTTTCAGGTTCTAGTGCCGTGAGGTTTGGGAGTTCGAGTCTCCCCATCTGTACTTTAAGGCCCATCCAAAAAGATGGTTTTTTGCATTTTAACTTTACAGTATATCCGGTAAAAAGCAGAGGGGAATTTTTAAGTAAACCGTTGTGAATCGGTTCAGTCATCCATTGGAATTCCACGGCGGGTTGTAATTTTGTGTGCTTAAAGACAGTATTGTGAATTTTCTGGAACAGGGGGCAAAACAAATCAAGGCGGGAAAACTGGTAGCTTTTCCAACCGAAACCGTATACGGATTGGGTGCCAATGCTCTAGATCCTTTAGCAGTTGCTCGTATCTTCGAAGCCAAGGAGCGGCCGTCCTTTGATCCTTTAATTGTACATATTGCCGATTTTGAGCAATTGCATCAAATTGCTGAATGGGATGACCCACGTATTGAGCTATTGGCCCAAAGATTTTGGCCTGGCCCATTGACTTTAATTATTAATAAAAAGGAAGTTGTGCCCGATTTGGTAACATCAGGTTTACCCACAGTGGGGGTGCGTATGCCCAATCATCCTATTGCATTGGAATTGATTCGCCAAAGTGGATGTCCTATTGCAGCCCCAAGTGCAAATAAATTCGGACATCTTTCTCCCACTCGTGCAGAACACGTTAAACGAAATTTGCCAGAGGTAGCGTTGGTACTCGATGGCGGACCAACACAATTTGGAATTGAATCGACTATAATACGTGTAGTTGCAGATGGGTTTCAACTGCTTAGGCCAGGGGGGATCACCAAGGAAGATTTACTGGAGATTCTTCCGGAATCCGACACTCAGCCAGAAATAGGAAATCCTTTGGCTCCCGGAATGATGCACTCGCATTACAGTCCAAGAAAACCCCTTTATCTCATTGATCCGGGTGCAATTCTAAATATGGACACCTCAAAAATGGGATTTATTGGATATCAAACAAAGACCAAACAACCGTACCATTTGAAACGTATACTTGCGCCTTCAGGCGATTTAAAAGTCTACGCATCAAAAATGTTTGAAGTCCTTCACGAAATGGAGGAGTTGCCCGTTTTGGCAATAGCGATGGAGACGGTACCTGAAATTGGTTTAGGCAGAGCCATTATGGATCGCTTGCGAAAGGCCGCATATAATTATTTAAAATGATCAGTCCTTTCGCGTTAGTGTTCCTTAAGCATTGTGGAACACCATTTCAATTTGAATGTAAAAAACAGTTCAAAACAAGTGTTTCAATTGGTGTTATACCACTCCTGCCAAAGCCAAAAGTAACGTGATAATTACAGCGGCAAGAACACCAATAAGGGTAACATTCATGAGAATTAAAAACCCGTTAAGAACTCTTGTACCAACAGAAATTTCGGAAGTCATATACTTATAGAGTTTGTCTTAAGGTACAAAAAATAAACGAATTCTTAAGTTACACCATTGGGTAATCGATTAAGGATTAGACTTTTTCGTCCTACATCACTTTTTAGCAGGAATGCGTTTAGGCAATCTTGAGGCTTTTAGTTATTTTTTCGGGGTGGTCTCGCAAGTTTCGAGCTCAAATCCTCAAGGGCTAGGCCTTTAGTTTCCGGCATCATAAAATGAACGAATAGTAATTGCAATACCATCATCAGTGCAAAAATCACAAAGACTGGGCCTGGACCAATGGTACCCATTAAATACGGGATGGCCGAAGGGATTAGCCAAGCGAGCACCCAGTGTACAGAACTTCCAAAAGCTTGTCCGCTGCCTCTAAGTCTATTCGGGAAAACTTCCGAAATAAAAACCCAGATAACGGCACCTTGGCCAATAGCATGGGAAGCAATGAATACGAATAGAAAAAGCGGAACGGCCATTCCACTCCAATTGAGCATAAAAGCTGCTGCTACTAAAGAAAGAGATACAATGTAGCCAAATGAACCAAAATACATTAAGGTGCGGCGGCCCAATCGATCAATTAGATAAATGCCCAAGAGCGTGAATAGAAGATTGGTGATTCCGATTCCGATACTGCTCAATAATGCTGTGCTTTCGCCTAATCCCGCAAGTTCAAATATTCGAGGAGCGTAATATAAAAAAGCATTAATTCCCGAAAACTGATTAAAAAAGGCAATCAAAAAAACCAAAATTAACGGGAAGCGATATTTGGCTAAAAAAATGTGTTCTGACGATGCGTTTTGAGCTGCACCTGCTTCAAGCTCTTTTTTCATGGCATCCATGTTTGTTCCCATGTTGAGCTGCGTTAGAACGTTCTGTGCTTCTTCCGTCCTTCCTCTGGTTAATAGCCAGCGCGGACTTTTAGGGATGTTTAAGGTGAAGAGAGTGTAGAGTAATGCAGGGAAGGCTTCAACTCCCATCATCCAACGCCAGGCATATTCTCCTGTGCCGCTAAGTAAATAATTGGACAAATAGGCTACGAGAATTCCGAAAACGATATTGAATTGGTAAAGCCCAACCAATTTCCCTCGGTTTTGAGCAGGCGAAATTTCAGAGATGTAAGTCGGAGCAGCTACTGTTGAAGCTCCAATTCCCAGTCCTCCTAAAAAGCGAAAGATGCCAAAGCTAATCGGATCATTGGCTAAAGCAGAGCCTACTGCCGATAGTGTGTAAAGTAGCCCAATTCCTATAAGCGTTTTTTTGCGTCCGATTTGGTTTGTAGGAATACCTCCAAAAATAGCCCCTAGCACCGTTCCAAACAGCGCCATACCAATTACGACTGTTCCGTGAAAGGTGTCCGAGGTGTGCCATAAAAGTTGAAGTGCCTTTTCGGCTCCGCTTATTACAACGGTGTCGAATCCAAATAAAAATCCGGCCAGGGCCGCGATTAGAGCAATGCGAAAAACTTTGTTGTTCATGGGTTTTTGGTGTTGGTGGGTCGGTTTTGGTAAATCTACTAAAATTTGAGTTTGCTGACCGTGTGTTTTAAAACGCCAGTATTTAGTCTTACGCCGAGGGTGTTTTTTCCAATTTGGAGGTGATTCCCTGGCAAATTATTGCTGTAGCTCCCTTGTTTTTCAACAATAATTTAGCGTTTAGGGCACCTCTTTCTTTTCGTAATTCGGGGTTTCTAATGCAGGCCAATGCTTCGTTTTTAAAGGTTTCAGCATTCGATATGGATATCATTCCTCCGGATGCAATGAGTGCCTCTGCCTCGCGAAATCCTATATAGTTTGGCCCAATTAGCACAGGAATACCAAAAACGGCGGGTTCTAGTGTGTTGTGGAGTCCGGTAGCAAAACCGCCACCGACATATGCGATATCTGCATAGGCATAAATCCGAGTCAGTAGACCTACAGTGTCTACAATTAGAATGGGTAATTTAAACAAGTCTTCTTGAGCGGATTCAGTGAATTTTTGGGCTTTTGTTCCCAAGGATTGTAAAAGTGTATTGATTTTGTGAATATCGGTCTGATGGGGTGCAATCACTACACATAAATTGGTTGTGTTGGCAAATTCAAGCAAAAAAGGCAGAATGACTTTTTCATCTTCGGGCCACGAGCTACCAACCACTAAACAGGTTCTTTTTCCCTTAAACATTTCCATAAATTCCAACCGATTGTCACGTTTTTTTATGTCAGAAACACGATCGAATCGAGTGTCGCCGGATACTGTGGTGTTTTTATGTCCGAGCTGCTTCAACAATTTTGCAGACAAATTGTCTTGCACATAAAAATGAGACACTTGTTTTAATGCATTACGCAGCAATTGCCCATACCAGCGAAAATAAATTTGAGAGGGTTTAAATAGGGCAGAGATCATGAAAAGCGGAATTTCTTTTTGAGCGCAAACTCTAAAAAAGTTGGGCCACACTTCATATTTTACAAAAAGGGCCAGATCCGGTTTGGCTAATTCAATAAATTTTAAAGCGTTGGAATGCGTATCTAATGGTAAATAGCAAATTCCAAAATCGGTAACTTTGTCTTTTTTAACTTCGTAACCAGAAGGCGAAAAAAAAGTAATTAAGAACTGATAGTGTGGGTATTGGACTTTTAGCTGATCCAAAATGGGTAATCCCTGTTCAAATTCACCAAGTGATGCGGCGTGCATCCAAATAAGCGGGGTATTCGGTTTCCGGAATTCGGAAAGGTAGCTCCACACTTTTTTTCTACCCCCTACAAATAAGCCGATTTTTGGTAAAAATCGCGCGGGAATTTCCAAAAAATAGCTAGTCAGGACTACAATAAAATTATACAATAGCATCATTGGATAGGCTTTGGAACGAAATTAAGCTACTTTATTCATATCAATGGGTGAAACTCATTATTTCGTAATTTTGAGCCATCAAAATCGGGGTATGCGAAAAATTCAGATGGTGGACCTCACCACGCAATATGAGGAAATTAAAGATGAAATTAAACTGGCCTTTGAACGTATTATCGACACCGCGGCTTTTATCAATGGTCCAGAGGTCGATGCTTTTCAGCGAGAGCTTCAGGAATATTTAGGGGTAAAGCATGTTATTCCTTGTGCAAACGGTACCGACGCCCTACAAATTGCGATGATGGGCTTGGGATTGGAGCCTGGGGACGAGGTCATTACTGCAGATTTCACTTTTGCTGCCACGGTAGAGGTAATAGCCCTGCTTAATCTTACCCCAGTGTTGGTAGACGTAGATCCCAGAACATTTAATATAACTCCCGAGGCCATTGCCCGGGCTATTACACCAAAAACTAAGGCCATTGTGCCGGTTCATCTCTTTGGCCAATGTGCCGACATGGAGGCTATTTTAGCCCTAGCTAAGCAGCACAATCTGTACGTAATTGAAGATACCGCCCAGGCTATAGGTGCCAATTATCTGTTTTCAGATGGTCGTAAACAAAAGGCAGGTACTATTGGTGACATTGGGGCAACTTCTTTTTTTCCATCCAAGAACCTTGGAGCATATGGAGATGGCGGGGCTTTGTTTACCAATAATGATGAGTTGGCGCATATAATACGTGGAATTGTGAACCACGGTATGTATAAACGCTATTATCACGATGTAATTGGGGTTAATTCAAGACTCGATTCCCTTCAGGCCGCTGTATTACGGGCAAAACTCCCACGTTTGGATGCCTACTGTCAGCGTCGAAGGAATGCAGCTAGGCATTACAATCGCAGACTACAGGTTGCTGCCTTAATAACTGTGCCAGATACAGTAAGGTCATGCGACGGGTTATGCGATGCTTGTGATTGTCATGTTTGTCATCAATATACCTTGCGAATAGGAGGGGGTAAACGAGATGCACTTGCCGAAAAATTATCCGAAGCCGGAATTCCGTATGGGATTTATTATCCAGTACCCCTTCACCGTCAGAAGGCATACGCAGATACCCGTTATAATGAAGCCGATTTTTCGGTGACCAACCAGCTTGCAGAAGAGGTAATTTCTCTTCCCATGCATACCGAATTGGATTCTGAGCAGTTGGATTTTATCTGTGATACTATTTTGACTTTTTTCAACGCCTGAAGTAAAGATGATTTGAAAGACTAAATTCGAGGAACATGAAAGTTTTGGTTACAGGAGGGCTTGGTTTTATTGGATCGCACACCGCAGTAGCTTTACAGCAGGCGGGTCATCGTGTGGTTATTGTGGACGATTGCTCAAATGCTTCAGTATCGGTTCTTGAGGGCATAACCTCCATTACCGGAATTCGGCCAGAATTTGTAAAACTGGACTTGCGTAACAAAGCCGCGGTCCAATCCTTTTTTGATGAAAATCAAGATCTCGATGGTGTAATTCATTTTGCAGCTTCCAAGGCAGTGGGAGAAAGTGTTGAGAATCCATTGTTATACTACGAAAACAATTTGTGTTCACTTACTTATCTGCTTCAAGAACTAACAGTTCGGGATAGAATTTCACGATTGATATTTAGTTCATCCTGTACCGTTTATGGTCAGGCAGATGCCTTGCCCATTACTGAATACGCCCCAGTGAAACCTGCGGAGTCACCCTACGGTAATACAAAACAAATTGGGGAGGCCATTATTCGAGATACCTGCGTTGCCCACCCCAAGCTTAAGGCCATTGCCTTGCGCTATTTTAACCCCATTGGGGCACATCCTTCGTCTCAAATTGGAGAACTGCCCATAGGAGTACCTCAGAATTTAGTTCCTTATATAACCCAAACTGCTGCAGGTTTGCGAGCACAATTATCTGTTTATGGGAACGATTACCCCACCCCAGACGGCACTTGCATACGAGATTATATTCATGTTGTGGATTTGGCAGATGCTCACGTAATTGCCTTAGAGCGACTTTTTGTCGATAAAAACACGATTAATTACGATGTGTTTAATATAGGCACAGGTAAGGGGAGTTCCGTGTTAGAGGTAATTCAGAGCTTTGAACGTGTTTCAGGAAGAAAATTAAATTATAAGATTGTAGGTCGGCGCGCGGGAGATGTGGTGGCGGCCTATGCCGATACCCATAAAGCAAATACGATATTAGGTTGGTCTGCTCAAAGCACCTTAGACGATGCCATGAAATCTGCTTGGGATTGGGAGCAAAAAATACGATCGAAGTAGAAACACATCCTTGGAAATTTTTACCTTGTACAACCTAAATTACCCTGTCAAAGGATAAAAATCTTCCAATTATGACTCCAATATTTCGTTTTAGTTTGGCGGTGCTACCAGCGGCACTTTTATTGTCTTTCCCCGTTTCTCTTAGTGCACAGAAGACCTACTTGCAGTGTGGTCATGTCTTTGATTCTGAATCCGGTAAAATGATTTCTGAACAAACATTGGTAGTTCAAGGCAATAGAATTACCTCGGTAGAAAAGGGATTTGTTTCCGGCGATGCCTCCGATAAAATAATAGATTTAAAACAAAGCTATGTCTTACCGGGTTTTATTGACATGCATGTGCATATTGAAAGCCAGTCAAGTCCTGATACCTACATTAAGCGATTCACTTCAAACGAAGCAGATATTGCCTATGAGGCTGCTGTTTATGCCGAGCGTACCCTTATGGCAGGTTTCACCACGGTTCGTGACCTTGGAGGCACAGGGGTAAATATTTCACTTCGCAAGGCCATTCAAAAGGGGTTAACTCCAGGCCCTAGGCTGTATACTTCCGGTAAAACAATAGCTACTACAGGTGGGCATGGAGATCCTACCAATGGCCGCCGATGGGACGAAATGGCCGATCCCGGTCCAAGAGAGGGAGTTGTGAATTCTCCTGAAGAAGGACGAAAAGCCGTGCGTCAGCGTTATAAAGATGGGGCCGATGTAATTAAAATTACAGCCACTGGAGGCGTTTTAAGTGTTTCCAAGAATGGACAGAATCCCCAATTTACAATAGAGGAAATTAAGGCAATTACAGAAACTGCTAGAGATTATGGCATGCTTTCTGCTGCCCATGCTCACGGAGATGAAGGGATGCAACGCGCTATTCTGGGAGGAATTCAAACCATTGAACACGGCACCCTAATGAGCGATGAAACCATGGCACTTATGAAGCAATACGGGGTTTTTTTGGTTCCAACTATTTCAGCAGGGAAGGAGGCAAGCCGTCTTGCTGATATTCCCGGGTATTATCCTGAAATGGTTGCGGTAAAGGCACGTGAGATAGGCCCCATGAGTCAAAAGACCTTTGGCAGGGCATACCAAAAAGGGGTTCCTATTGCCTTTGGAACAGATGCTGGAGTATTTCCCCACGGCACCAATGCCCAAGAGTTTAAACATATGGCAGAGGCTGGTATGCCGGTGGTTGAGGCACTAAGATCTGCCACAATTACCAATGCCAAATTGCTTGGCATGGAGCAAGATCTAGGTCAATTAAAACCTGGATTTTTAGCTGATATTATAGCTGTAACCTTAAATCCGTTAGAACACGTAGAGGACTTGCAGGCAGTTCAATTTGTTATGAAGGATGGTGCGGTATATAAGCAATAGGAAAATTCCCAAAAGTTAATTTTATTCATGCATCGGCAACAGGTCAAAGAAATAGTAACCCGTGCCGCTTTATTGGATTTGCTCAGCGCGCTAAAAAATCAATTGTTAAAGGATTTTTTACGCGCGGGTTTATCTGATTTCGAGGGTAATCTGCTTCGTGTTGGGAATAATGAAAGGTTGCCTGAGCTCCTTAGGGAGTTTTTGTATAAGCTGCTCATGGAAGATTTCGATGGATTTTTAAATCTGATGTATGCAGCAGACATTCCTGAATTCGAGTTTCGAACCGCTGTGTTTGAAGATCCTGTAGAAGCCGCCGATGCGGCATTAGAAATATTAATCAATCGGGAATGGCAAAAAGTATGCCTTCGTGCTGGGATTTCCAGTCGTTTACCCCCAGACCAATCCGAATCCAGATAGCTTTTTATTTTGGATCACAGATTTTTGGTAGGGCGCTTGTTCTTTTTGGCAGAAATTTCATCTTCCAAATTAAGTTTTCTAACGAATTGACAAATATCGACATTACAGTATCTAAAAGTCCAATTTTAAAGCGATTTAGGTGTTTTATTCCAATTGAAATGTTTTATTTTTGTTCGGATATTCTGTACGATGTACAATACAATTCTTAATGGATAAGTACTCCTTTTTAAATGCGGCTCATACCGCTTTTTTTTCAGAGCTATACGACAAGTACCAAACCCATCCGGATAGCGTAGAGCCAAGCTGGCGGGCATTTTTTCAAGGTTTTGATTTTGGCGTAGAAAGCACGCTTTCGGATTACAATGTAGATGCAGATATGGGATTCGTTACCGCTCCAAATGGAGGGGCCGTAGCAATGCCAGATTCCATGCAGCGCGAATTTCAAGTAATCCGATTGATAGATGGTTATCGATCTCGTGGACATTTGTTTACCCGAACCAATCCGGTTAGGGAGCGCCGTAAGTATTCCCCAACTTTGGATCTTGAGAATTTTGGACTTGAAAACTCCGATTTAGAAACTGTTTTTAAAGCCGGTGAAATTATTGGTATAGGTCCCAGCACGCTTCGTGAAATCGTGGACCATCTCAAACGAATTTACTGCGAGTCTATTGGTGTTGAGTATATGTTCATACGACGCCCCGAACAAATTCAATGGATTCAGGATCAACTTAATGTCAATGACAATCATCCTAAATTTACCCCGGAGCGTAAAAAGTACATTTTACGCAAGTTAAATGAGGCTGTTTCTTTTGAGAACTTTCTACATACAAAATACGTGGGTCAAAAGCGGTTTTCATTAGAAGGAAATGAATCCCTTATTCCTGCTTTGGACGCCATAATTGAGCGCGCTGCGGAACTTGGTGTTGCACAGTTTGTGATGGGAATGGCTCACAGAGGCCGTTTAAATGTGCTCACCAATATTTTTGGTAAGCCGGCCATGGACATTTTCAGTGAATTTGAAGGGAAGGACTACGAACAAGAGATATTCGACGGCGATGTAAAATACCATTTGGGTTGGACCTCCAAGCGCGAGACTTCTACGGGTGCTGCTATTCATATGAATATTGCTCCTAATCCTTCGCATCTCGAAACTGTTGGCGCAGTTGCAATTGGTATTACGCGTGCTAAACAAGATCGTTTGTGTCCCGAAGATTTTTCTAAGGCTTTGCCTATAGTAGTTCACGGAGATGCGGCAGTTGCAGGCCAGGGAATTGTTTACGAAGTTGTTCAAATGGCGGGATTAGAAGGCTATACCACCAATGGCACCATTCATATTGTAGTGAATAATCAAATTGGATTTACGACCAATTATTTAGATGCCAGAACTTCAACATATTGTACGGATGTAGCCAAGGTAACGTTAAGCCCTGTGTTGCATGTCAACGCAGACGATGCCGAGGCCGTTGTTCACGCGGCATTGTTCGCACTTGAGTATCGTATGCGCTTTAAAAGCGATGTGTTTTTGGATTTATTAGGCTATCGGAAATACGGACATAATGAAGGAGACGAGCCCCGATTTACACAGCCAAAATTATATAAAGCCATTGCCTCTCACATGAATCCTCGAGATATCTATGCTGCACGACTTATTGCCGAAGGGGTTATCGATTCTGAGTATGTTGGTCATTTGGAATCTGAATATAAAAATAGTCTTGAGGAAGATTTAGAAGTGAGTAAGAAGGAATCCAAAACCCGGATTACTCCCTTTATGGCAGATGAATGGAGCGGATTTGAGCCCGTTCGGGAATGGGAAATGATGGAGCCTGTACATACTTCAATTTCCAAGGATAAATTGGAAACGGTCGCTAATGTGCTTACCACACTGCCATCCGATAAAAAATTCCTTCGCAAGGTAGAGCGTCTTGTAGAAGACCGTCGGAAAATGGTCTTTGAGACCAATAGTATTGATTGGGGTATGGGCGAGCTACTGGCATATGGAAGTTTATTGCTGGAAGGATATGGGGTGCGTATTTCTGGACAGGATGTTGAACGGGGAACTTTTTCTCATAGACACGCCGTCATGAAGGTCGAAGAAAGTGAAGAAGAACTATTGCTGCTCAATCACATTTCAGAACATCAGGGGAAATTTCAAATTTTCAATTCTTTGCTTTCCGAATACGGGGTTTTGGGCTTTGAATACGGTTATGCCATGGCTAGTCCAAATACTTTAACCATTTGGGAAGCACAGTTTGGAGATTTCAGCAATGGGGCTCAGATTATGATTGATCAGTACATTTCTGCGGCAGAAGATAAATGGAAGCTGCAAAATGGATTGGTACTACTATTGCCTCACGGATATGAAGGGCAGGGTGCAGAACATTCATCTGCACGTATGGAACGCTATTTGCAACTTTGCGCTCGCGACAATATGTATGTTGCAGACGTTAGTACACCTGCAAACTTATTCCATTTAATTCGCAGACAGATGCTGGTAAATTTCCGTAAACCTTTAGTGGTGTTTACGCCCAAGAGTTTGTTGCGGCATCCTAAATGTGTTTCAACCATTGAAGATTTTACCTCAAGGGGTTTCCAAGAGGTTATAGACGATTCCGAGGTTTCGGTAAATCATGTTAAGACTTTAGTTTTCTGTACTGGAAAATTCTATTACGATTTGTTGGCTGCCCGAGAAGAGTTAAATAGAAACGATGTGGCATTGGTTCGGGTGGAACAATTATTCCCGCTACCCGTGGAACAAATTCAGTCCACAATGGAAAAATACAGTCATGTAAATGACTTGGTTTGGGCGCAAGAAGAACCCAGAAACATGGGAGCCTGGGGTCATCTTTTAATGCATTTTCCAGATGCCGGAAGATTCCGTGTAGCAGCTCGGAGGATCTACGCTTCTCCAGCAGCCGGAAGCCCTGCCAGATCCAAAATGCGTCATCAACAAGTTATTGATTTTGTTTTTGACAAATCAAAGGATAATTCAAAACGCCCAAATACCGTAACGGAAAATATGCAATGAGGTTTATAGGGCTTCTATTTCTGTTAATTTTAAGTATATCTGCCAGAGCTCAGGAGCAGGAGCGCTATCGTCAGGTTGCAGAAATATTTATGGAGGCCTATAATGCCGAAAACTATGAGCGCATTTTTAGCATGTTCGACAGTGTAATGCAAAAAGGGCTCTCTTTGGAACGGACCCGTGAGTTTTTGGGTAAACAAATTCGAGGTGCAGTAGGTGATATTCGAAAAATGGAATTTTATCGTAATCAGGGAGACGCTCATATTTATAAAAGTACTTTCGAAGGCGATATAATGGACATATTAATTGCCCTAGACCCTAAAAACCGATTAAACGGTCTTTATCTAAAGCCTCATTTGCCGGTAGATGCGCAATATCCCATTATAGAAAGGAATATTACCAAAATGATGTTACCTGTAAAAGGGGAGTGGTTTGTGTTTTGGGGTGGAGAATCCGAGGATTTAAATTATCATATGGCCAATGTGCATCAACAATACGCATATGATTTACTAATTGTTCAGGACGGGGCTTCTTATTTTGGCGATCCGTCAAAGAATGAAAGTTATCATGCTTATGGTCAGGACATTATAGCTCCTTGTGATGGCACTGTGGTCCTTGCAATTGATGGTGTTCCAGACAATAAGCCCGGAGATCTTAATCCAATACACGTTACCGGGAATACCCTTGTATTGGAAACGGAACATAAAGAGTACGTGCTCTTTGCGCATCTCAAATCAGGATCAATTGCAGTGCAAAAGGGTCAAAAAGTTGAGCAAGGTGAATTTCTCGCACTATGCGGGAATTCAGGGAACAGTTCTGAGCCACATTTACATTTACAGTTGCAAAATGCCAGAGATTTTCACAAAGCTACAGGTGCAAAATTACTTTTTGAATCCATTTTGGTAAATGGTGAGTTTAAGTCGGATTACTTGCCTTTGAAAGAACAATTTATTGAAAACCATAATAGTGTAAACTAAAATCGCATCTCATGATATTAGAAATGAAAGTCCCTTCGCCAGGGGAGTCCATTACGGAAGTAGAAATTGCCCAATGGCTGGTTAAGGATGGCGATTATGTAGAAAAGGATCAAGCCATTGCCGAGGTCGATTCCGATAAGGCAACCCTTGAATTACCTGCAGAGGAAAGCGGTATAATTACCCTAAAGGCCGAGGCTGGAGATGCGGTTGCTGTTGGAGCAATTGTTTGTTTAATCGATACAGGGGCGGCTAAACCAGTGGCCTCCAATAACGAATCTACTGATATTAAAAGTGCAGCAGAAAAAGCACCAAAGGCAGAAGAGAAGGCTGTTTCGACTACTGCTCCACAAGAAGCATCCTATGCTTCAGGTGCTCCTTCGCCCGCCGCTCGGAAAATTTTACAAGAAAAGGGGATACCTGCGACTGCTGTAAAGGGCACTGGAAAAGGAGGTCGCATTACAAAAGAAGACGCGGTTCAGGCCGTTCCTGCTATGGGAACTCCGGGCTCTGGGAAGCGCGGAGAACAGCGTACTAAGCTTTCTATGTTAAGACGAAAGGTTGCAGAGCGATTGGTATCTGCAAAGAATGAAACAGCTATGCTTACCACCTTCAACGAGGTTGATATGTCTGCTGTTTTTGAATTGAGAAATATATATAAGGACGCATTTAAGGAAAAGCACGATGTAGGTCTTGGATTTATGTCCTTTTTTACAAAAGCAGTTATTCGGGCATTACAGTTATATCCTGCCGTCAATTCAATGATAGACGACAAAGAAATGATCAGCTTTGATTATTGCGATATCAGTATTGCGGTTTCAGGTCCAAAAGGGTTAATGGTTCCTGTCATAAGAAATGCTGAAAATTTGAGTTTTAGAGGGGTAGAATCCGAAGTAAAAAGACTGGCGCTTCGCGCACGGGATGGGCAAATTACCGTAGACGAAATGACTGGAGGTACCTTTACCATATCAAACGGTGGTGTTTTTGGATCCATGCTTTCGACACCAATTATTAATCCACCCCAAAGTGGGATTTTAGGTATGCATAATATTGTAGATCGCCCCATTGTCAAGAATGGTCAGATTGTGATTGCACCTATTATGTATGTTGCACTATCCTATGATCACCGCATTATAGACGGTCGGGAGTCTGTAGGATTTTTGGTAGCCATCAAGGAGGCTATTGAGAATCCATTGGAACATCTTATGGAAGGTGATGCCAAGCGCGCTTTAGAGCTTTAATTTTAGGCAGGATGCCTGTACCACCTGTTGTTGGAAAAAGCACTAAAAAGGTTGAAAGGCGCAGTCTTTCAACCTTTTTTACTGGATTTAGGCCAACTTCAAACTAGGATGTTGCGCTGCTATGAATGAATTTTTAAAACACTTTAAGTGAACCTGGTAGATACGCACACGCATTTATATGCTTCAGAATTCGATACAGATCGTGAGGCAGTTATTAGTAGAGCGAAAGCTTTGGGTATTAACCGGTTTTATTTGCCTGCAATTGATTCCTCCTGCATCTTAAAAATGAAGAAGCTAAAAACGCAATGGCCCCAAGCAATCCACTTAATGGCAGGCCTTCATCCTACTTACGTTAAGGAAAATTGGAAAGACGAGTTGCAAGTGGTTTTGAGTGAACTGGACGCGGGAGGTTATGTGGCAGTAGGTGAAATCGGTATTGATTTGTATTGGGATACTCACTGGTTAAAAGAGCAAATTGAAGCTTTTCGTATACAAATAAACTGGGCTAAAGCTAGAGATTTGCCAATTGTGATTCATTGTCGGTCGGCATTTGATGAAATTTTTGAGGTTCTTGAAGAGTTTAAATCCGATGGAGTTAAAGGTATATTTCATTGTTTTACAGGAACCCAGGCTCAAGCGGAGTTGGCTATATCGTTGGGGCTTAAATTGGGTATTGGAGGGGTAGTTACTTTTAAAAATGGCAACCTGCATAACTTCCTTAGATCAATCGATTTAAAACATTTGGTACTGGAAACAGATGCTCCTTATTTGGCTCCTGTGCCCTACAGGGGTAAGCGTAACGAACCCGCTTATCTTATGGAAGTGGCTTCTAAGCTGTCGGAAATCTACCACATTCCATTAGCAGAAATTGGTTCGGTAACTACAGCGAATGCGGAACAAATCTTTGGCGTATAGCACATAAATGCGGCGGTTATGAATTTTCCTAAGATTCTGATTCTTTATACAGGTGGTACTATTGGAATGATCCGTGATTATCAAAGCGGCTCCTTGCGTCCATTCAATTTTGCGCAAGTTTTGGATCAGATTCCGGAGTTGCAGCAGTTGGATTGCGAGATTCACTCCGTATCCCTCGAGGAACCAATCGATTCTTCGAATATGGATATTCAGCACTGGCAGGAAATAGCAGTAATTATTTCGGAGAAATACAATGCCTTCGACGGTTTTGTAATTTTACATGGGAGTGATACCATGAGTTACACTGCAAGTGCGCTAAGTTTTATGTTGGAGAATTTATCGAAGCCGGTTATACTAACCGGATCGCAATTGCCAATTGGAGATTTGCGAACCGATGCCAAGGAAAATTTAATTACCTCAATTCAATTGGCCGCACTTAGAAATGGAAATCAATCGGTTATTCGCGAGGTTGGGTTGTATTTTGAATATAAACTTTACAGGGGAAACCGGACCACTAAAATGAACACTGAACATTTTGAAGCCTTTGATTCTCCTAATTTTCCGCCCTTGGCCATTTCTGGGGTGCATCTAAATATTCAAAAGGAAAATTTGTTGGTGCCTGATGCATCTAAGTCCTTGAAACTACATACCCGTTTAAACAATCAGGTTGGGGTACTTAAGTTGTTTCCTGGCATGCATCCGGATTGGGTTAAGGCAATAGTAGACAGTAACGGATTAAAGGCACTGATTGTTGAAACATTCGGGGCTGGGAATGCCCCTACGGCACCTTGGTTGCTTCGGGAGTTTAAACGCGCCTTCGAAAAAGGGATTATTTTGGTGAATGTAACCCAGTGTCGGGGAGGAAGTGTTCTTATGGGACAATATCAAACCAGTTCCGCCTTGCGCAGTGTGCCGTTTATAGATGGTAGAGACATTACAACTGAAGCCGCCTTGGCCAAGTTAATGTATTTATTAGGAGCTCAGGTTTCAAGCACCTCATTTCAGACTATTTTTGAAAGTGCTCTCCGGGGCGAGATGTCTTAATTTTAACGAGAGATAATTTTAGAAATTCCCTTTTTTTTCGTTTCTTGCGCACCCTTAAAAAAGGGTCTTTTTTTTAATAGAGAGGTGGCCGAGTGGTCGAAGGCGCACGCCTGGAAAGTGTGTATGCACCAAAAGTGCATCGAGGGTTCGAATCCCTTCCTCTCTGCACAAAAGGGCATCACCGCCGCGAATCGGCGGTAGGCCTTAAAAAAACCAGCTCCGTCAAAAGCTTGCTTTTGTAAGGAGCGTTTTTTTTTAAGGCTACATACCGACAGGGTCGGTTTGCGATGCCCATGCTTGTCCTGCACCGGAATGAGGTTTTAGGGATCAGCGGAGCTAATCCATTATAGATGGAATTTATCAGCACTTAAAGGTTCATAAATTGCGCTCAACTTTTTTGATTCCCTAATCGTTTGCTAGACGATTCAATAAGCGTATATTTGACACCAACTGAAAATGAGTTTGAAACCCTTATTTTTTTTGAGTTTCAACTGTTTCGGGAGTCTGAAATTAAATTTTTTAGTTCCAATTTTTTTTTATCTTTAGCCCTAATAACTAATCTAAATTTAAGTTTGAAAAAATGAAAAAATTATTCTCCTTCATTGCCGTGGCTGGTATGTTTGTCATCGGAACAAATACGGCAAGCGCTAAGGCGGCCGCCATCGTTTCTAATGTCTACACTACAGCGGCTTCTGCTTCAATGATGCTTCAAGATGATGCCGATGGGGCTGCAGCAGAAACAGGATTTACTCAAGTATTGAAAGAGCAGTTCATTCAAGGTGGCGCAGGCTTTATGGGCATAGTACTCTTGTGTTTGATCTTGGGTCTAGCTGTTGCTATTGAGCGTATTATTTACTTAAATATGGCAAGTACCAATACTGCCAAGTTAAAGCAAGATGTAGAAGATGCTCTAGCTTCAGGTGGTGTTGAAGCGGCTAAAGAAGTTTGCCGTAACACAAAAGGACCTGTTGCTTCTATCTATTATCAAGGTTTAGATCGTGCAGGTGAAAGTATTGAATCTGCAGAGAAAGCCGTAGTTGCTTACGGAGGTGTTCAAATGGGACAACTAGAGAAAAACGTATCTTGGTTATCCTTATTCATTGCAGTTGCGCCAATGCTTGGGTTCATGGGTACTGTAATTGGTATGATTCAAGCGTTCCAGAAAATTGCTGCGGTAGGTAACCTTAGTGCATCCCTTATCGCGGGTGATATTCAGGTGGCTCTTTTGACTACGGTATTTGGTCTTATTACTGCGATTATCCTGCAAATCTTCTATAACTATATCATTGCTAAGATTGACAGTATCGTAAATGATATGGAAGATTCTTCGATCAGCTTGATCGATATGTTGGTAGATCACAAGAAGTAATAAGGACTCTAAATACCCTGATTATGCATAAGATAATTAAAATAGTATTGGTAGTATTGGGCGCTATTGGAGTCTTACTCTGGTTGCAGCTTCCATCTGCCAGCGTGCCGCCCGAAGTGGCCGTGGAAAGTGCATCAATGCACTGGATGTTTATGATCACATATCTGTTGTTAGCTATAGCAGTTGTTTTCAGCTTGCTGTATGCGCTCAAAAACCTTTTCTCAAATCCCCAGAACCTGAAGAAAACACTTTTCGTTTTGGTTGGATTGGTAATCGTGGTAGGCATATCCTACGCACTATCTGACGGTGCCGATGGTACTGTTGAGGAAATGGCTTCTAGAGGTGTAGCTACAACTGAGGGAACAGTTAAGAATATTGGTGCCGGTTTGAATATGTTTTTTATTCTGGTACTTATCGCAATCGCTTCAATGGCTTGGGGTGGATTGAAAAAGATAACCAACAAATAAAACTATTGCATTATGCCAAGAAGAGGAGCACCACCAGAGGTGAACGCAGGGTCTATGGCAGACATAGCATTCCTGTTGTTAATCTTTTTCCTGGTTACCACCACAATTGAGACGGATGCTGGGTTGGACCGTATGCTTCCGCCAATTGAACCGCCGGATGTTGATGTGGTAATTAAGGAGAAGAATATATTCACCGTGAATATTAATAAGAACGGGCAATTGCTTGTTGAGGATGAATTGTTAGATCTAAAAGAATTGAGAGCTTCGGCCATCGCTTTTTTAGATAACAATGGAGATCAATCATGCAGTTTCTGCAAGGGTAAACAGGACCAGAGTTCGTCAGATAACCCATCAAAGGCCATTATATCCTTAAAGAATGACCGGGAAACTCAATATGGAATTTACATAACTGTCCAGAACGAGATTGTAGGAGCTTATAATGATCTTCGGAATCGGGAAAGTCAGCGCCTATACGGCAAAAACTTTACTGAAATGGAAGCACAATATTTGAATCCTGAGACAGAATCCGAAATTCGCGATGAATTGAAGGAAAAGGTTCAGAAAATTCAGGAAATGTTTCCTCAGAAGTTCTCAGAGGCAGAAACAACCACTAATTAAAAACGAGAGAAATGGCTAAGTTTAACAAGAAAAAAAATGGGGATCTGCCAGCAGTTTCTACGGCATCTTTGCCGGATATCGTTTTTATGTTGTTGTTTTTCTTCATGACGGTTACCACAATGAAGGATAGCACTTTAATGGTTGATAATACTCTGCCAAATGCAAGTGAGACCAAAAAGTTAGAAAAGAAGGATCGTGTAATCTATGTCTTTGTGGGTAAACCCAATAGTCAATACCAAAAGACATTTGGAACCGAGCCTAAAATTCAGCTGAATGACAAATTTGCTGATGTTAATGAGATAGGTTCTTTTATTTTACAGGAACGCGCTAAGAAGGCCCAGGAATTGCAGAATGTATTAACTACTGCTCTTAAAGTAGATAAAAATGCCAATATGGGTCTGATTTCGGACATCAAACAGGAACTTAGAAAAGTGAATGCGTTAAAGGTTAATTATACAACCTACGAAGGAGATGCATTCAACAATTTAAGATAATTTTCAAACCAAATTGGATTAAAAAAGCGCTTCAGAAATGAGGCGTTTTTTTTTACCATAAATCATTTAATTAATGAAAAGGTCTGTATTGCTGTTCGGTGGATTAGTATTGGCATTGGGTATTGATGTTCATCCTCAGGCTAACAAATCTGTTCTGGATTTGCCCGACACTCGTTATCGAGAAGATCAGTTTTATTTGGGTACTACCTATAATTTTTGGCGTAATGCTCCCCAAAATGTTACGCAAAGGAATTTCTCGTATGGGGTACTTTTTGGTTTTATTCGTGATATGCCTATTAATACTGAACGTACCTTGGCAGTAGGTATTGGCGCTGGGTATGCTTTCACAAATTATTACTCGAATTTAAGAGCTGTTTCTGGTACTTCGGATACGTACTATGAAATTCCTGGACTGGAAACACCATATAATCGAAATAAGCTATCTACTAGTGCTTTAGAAATTCCACTGGAATTGCGTTGGCGTAATTCAAATCCAACGGATTATGCTTTTTGGAGGGTTTATGCCGGGCTTAAATTGGGATATAACCTATTAGGTCGTTCTAAATTCGTTTCGGACACCTTTAAGGAAAATTTTATTAATTCTGATGTGCGAAAATTGCAATACGGATTTACTTTAAGCACCGGTTACAATGCTTTTACATTGCACTTGTATTACGGTTTAAATGGCCTGATTAAGGATGGAGCCCAAATAATTGGCGATGCACCTTTGGAGGTTAAACCTTTACGGTTTGGGTTAATCTTTTATGTGCTTTAAAAAAGTGCCCAGAAATTTCTATTTCAATACCATATTTGTAGTAGAATAAGCTGTGATAGCCCGCCGATCAGTAATCCTGTAATAATTTCCACGTTGCCACGTTGCTTGATGTACAGTCGCAAGGACATTAGGATACCGCTTAGAAGTACAACGGTTGCTATAGGGGTGGTAAGATTAATCTCAAAATTCACAGCTAATCCTATTAAAAGCCCTAGAAGTGATCCAATGCCTATTGGGTATGGATCTACGGCATTTCCTGTTATTTTTAACAACAGGTAAGTAAATGAAGCTAAAATAAGCCCTAGGTAATAATAATATATTACTGGGGTATTTTCCATAGGAATGGGGCCGAATAATATAAAAATTAGAGAAGCAATAAATACTAGAACCGACAGTAATGTTCCGGCTGTCTTGGATAAACATAATTTTCTGCTGGAACTTAAGCTGCGTCCCAGGATAAAGCTAAGTAAGGGTAGCATAAACGTAAGAAGAAACAAGGGTAAATAAAAGCGTACTGGCCAATATCTACCATATTCCAGTGAAAGATTTGTTTGAACAACCAAAAGGCCGTAGCAAGGGCTTAAAAAGGGATGAAAGAAGTAGGTAATGAATATGCCAATTACACGCATTAGAGCTCTTTTCTAAGTCTTGCCACCGGAATTCCTAATTGTTCCCTGTATTTTGCGACTGTACGTCGGGCAATTGGGTAGCCTTTTTCTTTTAAGATCTTGGCCAATCTGTCATCCGTGAGCGGTTTGCGTTTATCTTCCTCGCCCAATACCGTTTCTAATATTTTCTTGATTTCACGTGTAGAGACATCTTCTCCTTCTATATTTTTAACAGCTTCGGAGAAAAATTCTTTTATGAGTCGTGTGCCGTAAGGCGTGTCTACATATTTGCTATTTGCCACACGAGATACTGTGGATACGTCCATGCCAATTTTGTCTGCGATATCTTTCAAAATCATCGGCTTAAGGTTCCTTTCGTCCCCACTAAGGAAATATGCCTTTTGATGATTCATAATGGCTTCCATGGTAACGTACAATGTTTGTTGTCTTTGTTTAATGGCATCTATAAACCATTTGGCTGCATCTAATTTTTGTTTAATGAAGAGCACCGCATCTTTTTGGTCCTTAGATTTTTCAGGTGCATTTTTATAACCTTCAAGCAAATTGGTGTAATCTCTGGAAATATGCAAATCAGGTGCATTTCTGCTGTTTAGGGTTAGTTCCAGCGCACCTTCGTTGATTCTGATGGCAAAATCCGGTACAACATGCTCTACTATTTTAGTGCCTCCGGAGTACGAACCACCGGGCTTTGGATTAAGCCGTTCTATTTCAGAAAGTACCTGTCTAAGTGTGTCATCACTCAGGTCATACTTCTGTTGCAGTTTGGTAAAATGCTTTTTCGAAAAGTGTTCAAAGGATTTACTGACAATTTCACGAGCTAGTAGATTCGAAGTTGAGGGCTCCTTTCGTTCCAACTGAAGTAAAAGGCATTCTTCAAGCGATCTGGCCCCAACCCCCGCTGGATCTAATTGCTGCACCCTTTTAAGGACCTCCAGTACCGCCGATTCATTGGTAAAGATATTTTGAGTAAAAGCGAGATCGTCTACAAGATCCGGAATGGATCGACGAATGTAGCCGCTTTCATCAATGCTTCCAATTAAGTATTCTGCAATAGTCCAGGATTCGTCGTCTAGATACTCTGTGCTCAACTGGTTCTGGAGGTATTGGGTAAAAGATATTCCAGAGGCATAGGGCACCTGTTTATCGGACTCATCGTCTGAATAGTTTTGACTTTGTGTGAGATAATCCGGAACTTCGTCGTCTCCCAGATAGTCCTCGAGATTTATGTCTTCTGCTTCTATATGCTGACTGTCGTCTTCCCCTTCATACAAATCAGAAAAATCATCCTCAATAACTTCATCTCTGCCAGATTCTAATGCCGGATTTTCCTCTAATTCCTGCTTAATTTGCTGCTCAAAGGCCTGTGTAGGCAATTGAATCAGCTTCATGAGCTGAATCTGCTGAGGAGATAGCTTTTGGGAAAGTTTGAGTTGCAGATGTTGTTTCAGCATGAATGCGAAATGAATGGCTGGGTAATCACCTTAAATTTACTGAAAACGAATTTAAAACTCTGCACTCTGTGGTGTTCGAGGGAATGGAATTACGTCCCTAATGTTACCCATGCCTGTTGAAAATTGCACCAGACGTTCAAAGCCTAAGCCAAAACCACTATGTACGGCACTTCCGAATCTTCTTAAATCCAGATACCACCACAATTCTTTTTCATCTACCCCTAAGGTCTTCATTTTTTCTTGCAAAACGTCTAAACGTTCCTCGCGTTGTGAACCGCCAACGATTTCTCCAATACCTGGGAATAAAATATCCATTGCGCGCACCGTTTTTCCATCTTCGTTAAGGCGCATATAAAAGGCCTTAATTTGAGCAGGGTAATTAAAGAGAATAACTGGACATTGGAAGTGTTTTTCTACCAGATATCGCTCGTGTTCGCTTTGTAAGTCTGTGCCCCAACCGGTAATAGGATATTGAAATTTTTTCTTTCGATTCGGAGTGCTCTGTTCTAAAATTTCTATGGCTTCGGTATAGGATACGCGTTTAAATGGTTGATCCGTAACGAATTTTAATTTTTCGGTTAATGTCATGGAAGAGCGCTCTGCCTGAGGTTTTGATTTCTCTTCGTCTATTAAGCGCTTTTCCAGGAAAAGTAAATCTTCCTGGCAATTTACAAGTATATATCGGAGGACTTCCTGTATAAAGTCTTCTGCCAGATCCATATTGGCATCCAAATCATAGAATGCCATTTCTGGTTCTATCATCCAAAATTCAGCCAAATGTCTGGAAGTGTTTGAGTTTTCTGCTCTAAAAGTTGGTCCAAAGGTATATACCTTACCCAAGGCCATGGCATAGGCTTCAGCCTCTAGCTGACCGGAAACGGTTAAGTTGGTTTCTTTACCAAAGAAATCAAGTTTGTAATCTACATCACCCTCTGGAGTTAGTGCTGGCCTTATGGGGTCAAGGGTACTTACCCGAAACATTTCCCCTGCACCTTCGGCATCCGAGCCTGTAATAATTGGAGCGTGAAAGTAATAAAACCCACGACTGTTAAAATATTGATGTATTGCAAAAGCCAGTGCAGACCTTACCCGCATAACAGCACTGAACGTGTTGGTTCTAATTCTTAAGTGCGCCTGTTCCCTCAAAAATTCCATTGAATGTTTTTTGGGTTGAATCGGATATATTTCAGGATCCGAATCTCCTAGAATTTCAAGGGATTTTACTTGAATTTCTATGTTTTGACCACTCCCCTGGCTTTCTACCAAGGTACCTGTTATTTTTAAGGCAGTTCCGGTATTGATTCGTTTTAAAGTGGCTTCATCTAGTTGTTCAAAATCTACAACACATTGCAGGTTTTGCAAGGTAGATCCGTCGTTAAGCGCAATAAATCGATTAGATCGAAAAGTTCGTACCCAACCGTATACGGTAACATCTTGTAATAGCTTTGGATCTTTTATTATGGAATTAATGACCGTCATGTGACCTGTAAATATCAGATTAGCGAGGCAAAGATAATCTTTTGAGAGTGAAATTTAATTCGGGAATTCGAAGTCTTGAAGTGCACTTTACCCATTTCTAGGAGTCGGAATGCTCTTCGGTAAGAATATCTATTTGTGGTTCCTTCAGGACTTGCTTATTGGCTATGTTTCGCTCCAACGACAAAAGTAAGGAAGGGAGTAAAATTAAGTTGGCTAGCATGGCAAACAACAAAGTGGTCGAAACCAGAGCACCCAATGCTACAGTACCTCCAAAACTTGAAATAATAAACACTGAAAATCCGAAGAAAAGAACAATGGAAGTATAGAACATACTCACACCGGTTTCTCGCAATGAAGCAAAAACGGATTGTCGGATTCGCCAATTGTGAGACGCCAATTCCTGTCGGTATTTTGCTAGAAAGTGTATGGTGTCGTCTACCGAAATTCCAAAGGCAATACTAAAGACCAATATGGTAGAAGGCTTAATGGGAACGCCTATAAAACCCATGAGTCCAGCAGTTATAACAAGTGGTAAAAGGTTTGGGATTAGAGATATCACAATCATTCTGAAGGAGCGGAAAAGATAGGCCATAAAAAGAGCTATTAAACCGATGGCTAAAGCGAGTGACAAGACAAGGTTGTATACTAGATATTTGGTTCCTTTTAAAAATAATAAGGCCTTCCCTGTGATGGACACAGTATAGCGTTCCTCTGGAAAAATTTTAGAAATCTCTTCTAAGAGCTGCACTTCAATTTTTTCCATACGCTCGGTTGGCATATCGCGCATGTAGGTAGTTATACGCGCAATTTGTCCTGTAGAATCAACAAAATTGCCGAGCAATTGTGAATCTCCTTTAGATCGCCTAGCAAAATCGAGAATGAAATTACTTTCCTGATTCGTTGGTAATTGATAGTATTTCGGAATACCGTTGTAATAGGCTTGTTTGGCATATTTTACCAAATTGACAACCGAAATGGGTTTCGAGAGTTCCGGAGTTTCACTTATAAAACGGTCCAACTCGTCCATTCGCCTTAGTGTCGGCAATTTTAGAACGCCATTACGCTGCTTTGTGTCAATAATAATCTCAACGGGCATTATCCCATCAAATTCAGATTCAAAAAAGCGAATATCCTTAAAAAAAGACGCGGTTTTAGGCATGTCCTCTATAGGACTACCGGAAATTCTAATTTGATATATCCCTATAATACTGGTCAACAATAGTAATAAAGAAACAACGTAAACGGAAATTTGACGATTTCTAACAATATTTTCCATCCAGGAAACAAATGAGTTTACCCAGCGTTTATTTAGATGTTTTAAGTGCTTCGATTTGGGCATAGCCATGAAGCTATAAAGGATAGGGATAATAAGAAGAGAGAGAATAAAAATCCCAAGAATATTTAGGGAGGCAACTATTCCGAATTCCGATAACAACTTACTGTCTGTGATAATAAAGGTGGCAAAACCGGAGGCCGTAGTAACATTGGTCATTAACGTGGCATTGCCAATTCTTGAGATGACCCGTTGTAGGGATAATGCCTGATTTCCGTGTTTGTTTACCTCTTGTTGGTACTTATTGATTAGGAAAATACAATTAGGAATACCAATAACAATAATAACTGGCGGAATTAAAGCAGTGAGGACTGTTATTTCGTAACGCAAGAGCCCTAAAGTTCCAAATGCCCACATGACTCCAATAATGACAACACATATAGAGATTAATGTTGCGCGGAAGGATCTGAAAAAGAAGAAAAATATTAGGGAGGTAACAGCCAGGGCCGCAAATATAAATAATCCGATTTCGTCTATAATGTTTTGGGCGTTCATGGTCCGGATATAGGGCATACCCGAAAGATGCACCTTCAAACCCGTATCTTTTTCAAAATCAGCAACTAGATTCTGAAGATCATTCAGCACAAAATCTTTGCGCACACTAGTGTTGACCAAATCCTGGTCCAAATACACCACGGTTTGAATGGTCTTGCTCTCCGAATTGAATAAAAGTTTATTATAAAAAGGAAGGTCATTGAACAGTTCTAAAAGTAAACTGTCTAATTGCCCTTGCCTGGTAATTTCGGTTTCGTTCCAGGGTTGGAGTTCAAAGGTCTGACCGTTTGTGTTTTTAACAAGTTTTTGAAGTTTGTGGGTAGAAAGTACAAAGGATACCTCCGGAGCGGCCTCGAGCTGCTGATTTAGTACGTTCCATCGCTCAAAATTTTCTGGTGTAAATAAAGCTGAATCGCGAACAGCTACAACAATGGTGTTCCCCTCTTCCCCAAAGGATTCCAAAAAAGATTGGTATTGTAGGTTAGCCGGGTGTTGGTCTGGCAATAAATTAGCTTCGGAATTCGTAAACTGCATATACTGCCATTGGGTAGACAGCAAGAAGGTAACTCCGGCTATCCCAATGAGAATTGGAATTCGGTTACGTAGAATGATTCGGGCCAATTTTGCCCAGAAGTCCTGTGTGAGTTTAGCTACCATCCTTTTGGAATCGGGGCCAAAGGTAGAAAATCATATGCAGTGTACCCAAAAATATAGAAATGACTTTCCGGATTGTTTGGAGCGCAAGGCATAAACTAAATCACCTCCTTTAAGGATTTCATGCAATAGTTACTATAACAAGAAGTAAGCCTTTGGAGTTATACCTTCATTATTTCTGCCTCTTTGACCTCCAAAATAGCATCCGTTTTTTTAACATAACTATTTGTTAGCTCTTGTATGTCAATTTCGGCATTTTTCGCAAGGTCTTCGGAAACCTCCAATGCTTTAATTTCTTTGTTACCCTCCTGTCTTGCCGAGCGAATGCTTACTTTGGCCTCTTCTGCTTCGGACTTGGCTTGTTTCACCAATTGTTTGCGGCGCTCTTCTGTTAAAGGCGGTACATTAATGATTACCAACTCACCATTATTCATAGGATTGAATCCCAAATTGGCATTTAGGATGGCGTTTTCAATTGCGCCGATTAGGTTTTTTTCCCAAGGTTGAACGGAAATGGTTCTGGCGTCCGGAGTATTGATATTTGCTACTTGAGACAAAGGAGTCATGCTTCCGTAATATTCCACCATTACTGTAGACAACATTGCGGGACTTGCTTTACCTGCACGGATTTTTATTAATTCCTTTTCAAGGTGAGCTATGGCTTTATCCATGCTTTCTCGAGTAGCGTCCAGTACAAAATTTATCTCTTCGTTCATGCCTTAAGTGATTTGGTAGCGAAACGTAAAATATTGATTATAATTAAATTACAAGTTAACCACTGTTCCGATGGCTTCACCCGATACTAATTTAAGGAGATTGCCTGATTTGTTCATGTCAAAGACCACAATGGGTAATTCATTTTCCTGACTTAAAGTAAAGGCTGTTGTATCCATTACCTTTAAACCACGGTTCAGTACATCCTGAAAACTTATCTTGTCGAATTTAGTGGCTGTTTTATCTTTTTCTGGGTCGCTAGTATAGATTCCGTCTACACGGGTTCCTTTTAAAATCACATCGGCCTCTATTTCTATAGCACGAAGCACGGCGGCAGAGTCTGTTGTGAAGTAAGGATTTCCGGTGCCTCCACCAAAAATTACAACTCTTCCCTTTTCAAGATGTCGAATGGCTCTGCGACGAATAAAGGGTTCTGCCACCTCATTGATTTTAATGGCAGATTGCAGTCGGGTTTGCAGACCGCTGTTTTCCAAAGCCGACTGCAGGGCCAAACCATTGATTACCGTAGCTAGCATGCCCATATGGTCGCCTTGAACGCGATCCATGCCATTACTGGCACCCGCTACTCCCCTAAAGATATTTCCGCCTCCGATAACTATCGCAACTTGAACTCCTTTATCTGTAACTGCTTTGATTTCATCTGCATACGACTGTAGCCTAACAGGGTCAATTCCATAATTTCGGTCTCCCATTAAGGCTTCCCCGCTAAGTTTGAGCAGAATGCGGCTGTATTGCATGATAATAGTTTAAATCGGCACAAAAATAAGGAAAATAATAAGATGATAATATTGGTGGCACTGTGAGAAAATAGCGTTATTTATTTTCAAATTAATGGAGTCAATGCCTTAAAAACATTATTCTTGTTTAAACTATAAAAAGGATGAGGAGCTTATCGTACAAACTATTACTTCTAGGTTTATTACACGGTGGATTGGTAGCTCAGTTGACACCAATTGATAACGAAACAACCATTAATGTTACGTTGGATTTAATTGATGTTAGTGAAGACAGGGTAAAAGTTACAATTGCTCCGGTAGGAATACCCAAGGGAGCATATCGATTCTTTATCCCTAAAACGGTTCCGGGTACCTACAGTGAAGACAATTACGGAGTTTATATTGAGGACTTGAAAGCCTTTGGTGAACTTGGTGAATCGCTCGAGGTACATCGGGAGAATGTGAACTCCTGGTTTATTGAAGCTACTGAAAATATTCATAGTATTAGCTATTGGGTAAATGACTCATACGATATGGAAGGGGGTATAGCAGCTGCTCCTTTTTCGCCAGCAGGTACAAACATTTTAGCAGAAGAAAACTTTATGCTTAACCTCCATGGTTTTATTGGTTATTTCGAAGGGTTAAGCGAAAATCCCTACAGGATTACTGTGAAGGTACCAGAATCGCTATATCCGGCGACTTCGTTGTCATGGAGTAAATCGGTAGGTGGAGACTATGTATTCCTAGCCAAACGCTATTTTGAGGTAGTTGATAATCCCATTCAGTTTTCAAATCAGCCATCTGTATCTTTTCAGGTGGATGATATTTCGATTATTCTAAGTGTGTATTCGCCCAACAGCATTTATAGTTCGGAACAATTTAAACCGGCAGTAGAGCGCATGATGCAAGCGCAAAAAGCTTTCCTAGGAGATATTACCGGCACCAAAACATATACCATACTACTTTATCTATCGAGTATGCAGCAAGATGCACTAGGTTTTGGAGCCTTAGAACACAATACATCTACCGTTGTGGTGTTGCCAGAACAAATGACAGTTCCGCAATTGGAAGAAGCAATTATAGATGTGGTCTCTCATGAATTTTTCCATACAGTTACCCCCCTTAATGTGCATTCGGAGGAAATACACTTTTTTGATTTCAATTTTCCAAAAATGTCTCGGCACCTTTGGATGTATGAAGGAACCACTGAATATTTCGCAAATCTGTTTCAAATTCGGGAAGGGCTTATTTCGGAATCGGAGTTCTACCGTCGAATCTACACTAAGATCTTAAACGCTAAAGGGTATAATGACAGTTTGTCGTTTACGGAAATGAGTAAAAATGTGCTTATAGAGCCTTATGCAGGTCAATATACGAATGTGTATGAAAAAGGGGCGCTCATCAACATGTCTCTGGACATTTTGTTGAGGTCATTGAGCAATGGAGCCTACGGCCTCATAGACCTAATGCGTGAATTGTCCAAAAAATACGATACAAGCCATCCTTTTAAGGATACAGAATTATTCGAAGAAATTGTAGCACTAACTTATCCGGAATTGCGCGACTTTTTTGAGCTTTATGTGATTGGAAATACTCCCATTAACTACAATTTGTTTTTAAACAAAGTTGGCTTGAGTGTGGGATCCGTGGCTTTGCCAAGTGGTTATTTTTTAACGGATATGGAAAGCGCAATCCCTTTTGTAGATATTAGTCCTTCAAATCCTAATGAAATTTTTGTCAGGGCAGGAATTGAACTCAATACATTTCTCTTGGATCTTGGCGTTCAGGCCGGAGATATTTTGGAAGTAGTCAATGGATTGACGGTTGATTTGGAGGGCATACGTGAGATTATTATGCAAAGTTTAACTTGGACTCCTGATACGCATGTAGAAATGCGAGTCCGTCGTGGTTCCGAAATTTTGGAACTTAGTGGTAAGGCTGGTAATCCAACTTATACAGATCTACAAATTACTCCGCTATTGGAGGCAAGCGATGCACAAATACGCTTGCGAGCAGCATGGTTAAAAGGAT
Source organism: Bacteroidota bacterium (assembly GCA_046047415.1). GTDB lineage: Bacteria > Bacteroidota > Bacteroidia > Flavobacteriales > Flavobacteriaceae > Robiginitalea. The sequence continues at coordinate 67,247 of JBJOHX010000031.1, read as the reverse complement.
AAGTCTAATGTGGTGAGGTATTAGCGTTAAGGTCTTATAAATCTATTAGCACGCGTTATAAAGCTTTAATCGCAGTTGAAAGGCGAGTCAATTTAAAAAGAAAGCCACCCATAGGGGTGGCTTTCTTTTTGGTTGTAAATATTGGACTAGCCTAAGGCAACGCGTGAAAATCCGGTTACAGACAAATTTTTGTCTACTGATTTCACATATTGATCTACACTCATTTTGCTGTCCTTAATAAAGTCTTGATTGATCAAGGTGTTATCTTTAAAGAAACGATTCAATTTTCCTTTTGCGATTTGCTCAAGCATTGCTTCTGGCTTGCCTTCCTGACGCAATTGGTCTTTAGCGATTTCAATTTCTTTGTCTATGATAGCCTGATCAACTGAACTTTCGTCTAATGCCACGGGATTCATTGCTGCCGCTTGCATTGCTACATCCTTCGCTGCTGTATCTGCGCCTGAAACAGCGGCAGATAAACCTACTAAAGTGGCGATTTTGTTGCCAGCGTGAATATAAGACCCAACAAAAGGAGCGCTTAATCTTTCGAAACCACCTATCTCAATCTTCTCACCGATAACACCGGTTTGCTCCATTAATTTTTCCTGAACACTTATACCTTTAAAATCGGCAGATAGGAAATCTTCTTTAGAATTAAATGAAAGTGCCAATTCTGCAAGCTCATTGGCCAAAGCAACAAAGCTTTCGTTTTTGGCTACGAAGTCGGTTTCGCAATTAAGGGAAATAAGCACACCTTCGGTGTTTGAAGGATTTACTTTTGCAATGGCTGCGCCTTCCGAAGATTCGCGATCTGCACGATTTGCAGCTACTTTTTGTCCTTTTTTCCGAAGAATTTCAATGGCTTTATCGAAATCTCCTTCAGCTTCGACCAGGGCTTTTTTACAATCCATCATTCCTGCTCCGGTCATTTTGCGCAGTTGATTAACCTCTGCTGCGGTAATATTTGCCATTTCTTTTTGATTTAGGGGAATATAAATTCCGTTTTAAAAGGTTTTAAACGTGTATTTCAACACCGCCCATAGGGTAGCATTTTAGTTTAGTCCTCGACACTTGGCTTTTTAGGCTTGGTACTGGATTTTTGAAATTGAGAATCCTCGTCGTCGTCTCCGTCGGTATCCAGAGTTTCGTCTGAATCTTCAAATTCGTTGGAATCGTCGTCGCTGTTATCGTCGTCTGCATCTTCTTCAAAGGTGTCATCTGCTAAAACTTCTTCTTCCTCATCTAAATCGCGATCGTCTGATTTGTCTGATTTGCGGTCTGCCAACCCTTCTGCAATGGCTTGTGTAACAAATTCCATGATTATGTCAATGGATTTTGAAGCATCATCGTTCGCAGGAATTACAAAATCAATAGGACGTGGGTCTGAATTTGTATCTACCATTGCAAAAATTGGGATGTTAAGCTTTTGTGCTTCTTTAACTGCAATATGCTCGCGCATGGTGTCAACAATAAACAAGGCACCTGGCAAACGGGTCATGTCTGCAATAGATCCTAGGTTTTTCTCCAATTTAGCTCGAAGGCGCTCTACCTGAAGACGCTCTTTTTTAGATAGTGTATTAAACGTACCGTCCTTCTTCATTCGGTCTATAGCTGTCATTTTTTTAACCGCTTTACGAATGGTGACGAAATTGGTTAACATACCACCAGGCCAACGCTCGGTAATAAAAGGCATGTTTACCGCAGATACTTTTTTGGCAACAATGTCTTTTGCTTGTTTTTTGGTAGCAACAAATAGAATTTTGCGACCTGAGGCTGAAATTTTCTTCAGCGCCTCACAGGCTTCTTCCATTTTTGCTACAGTCTTGTAAAGGTTGATTACGTGAATACCGTTGCGCTCCATGTAGATATAGGGCGCCATGTTGGGATTCCATTTCCGTGTGAGGTGTCCAAAATGTACACCAGCCTCAAGTAGGGCTTTAACTTCAGCTTTTGCAGCCATTTTTAATTTTAGTTTACGTTCGTTGAATGAGCAATGATTAAGTGGTTACCTTCAGTGTGGGCTGAAAATGCGCCTCAATCATTTAGATGCTAAACTAAATGCGTAATTGAAATGCTATTATGCATTCCAATTTAAGCTAGTCTCTCCGCAGAGATCTTTCAAGGAACTTGGTTAATAATGAGTTGCCTAAAGGCAACATAAAAATCAAGTATATAAAAGTAATCCCCTGCCGTGGGGCAGGGGAATAAATTTTAACGTTTCGAGAATTGGAATTTCTTCCGGGCTTTTTTCTGACCAAATTTCTTCCGTTCTACCATTCTGGGGTCACGGGTTAAAAGGCCTTCGGGCTTCAATACACCACGATTTTCTTGATCTACTTCGCAAAGTGCACGAGAAAGCGCAAGGCGAACTGCCTCTGCCTGACCAGTAATGCCACCACCGTAAACGTTAACATTAACGTCGTAAGTGTCTTCCGTTTCGGTGAGGGTAAACGGTTGCTTTACTTTATACTGAAGAGTAGCAGTTGGGAAATACTCAGTAATATCACGCTTATTAATTGTGATATTTCCCTTACCTGAAGAAAGATAAAGACGCGCAACAGCGGTTTTTCTTCTGCCTATTTTGTGTATTACCTCCATTACTTAAGGTCGTTTAAATTGATTGCCTGAGGTTTTTGTGCTTCTTGTCCATGCTCGGTACCTACATAAACACGCAAATTCCGAAATAAATCTGCTCCTAGTTTATTTTTTGGCAGCATTCCTTTAACTGCTTTCTCGATTACCGCTTCAGGCTTTCTATCCATAAGCTCACGAGCAGTTTGAACACGCTGTCCTCCAGGATATCCTGTATAGCGTATGTATTGCTTCGCATCCCATTTTTTGCCGCTTAGGGCAACTTTTTCTGCGTTTACAATAACCACATTGTCGCCACAGTCTACGTGTGGGGTATAATCCGGTTTGTATTTACCGCGTAATATTTTTGCAACCTTAGAAGCAAGGCGTCCTAAGGGTTGGCCTTCTGCATCTACCAACAACCATGCTTTGTTCACGGTGTTTTTATTGGCAGAAACTGTCTTGTAGCTCAATGTATCCACTACTCGAATATTTAGTGCATTAAATTCTTCAATCCCGACTAACGGGCTGCAAATGTACAATTAATATGTTTATTTGCAAATGGAGTTGGGTCAATAATTTCACTTCATTAATTATTTTTTATCCAAACCAATGTTAAGGTAATTATTATGTTGTCAGAATTATGCACGGAGCGTATAAATTTCATGAGATTTAGTTAAATTCTGACAGGTTTAAAAGTATATGACTTTTTTGTGTTAATTAAACACGTATGTTTAAAACTTTAAGTTACCTTCGAATTCTTAAAATATTTAATATGCTTAAGTTGCCCGACCTAAATGCCTCGCGGCTCCCTCAGGTTCTTGCATTTGTAGTGCTTTTAATGGGTTGCACAGACCCGGTAGACCCGGAATTCAAAATCACAAACGGACTAATATATATCGATGCATTTGCTTCGAATGCAGCTGGCTCATCCTATGTTCAAATTTATGAGTCTGATCAGGTTTATGGGCGTAACACTATTACCTTTCAGGGTGGAGCGCAGGTACGTTATGTGAACGCTTCTGGTAACGAAGTGGTGGTTTTACACGAGACCGAGGATCGTTATCTGCCTCCCGATGACTTTGTTATTGCTGAAGGGGAATCCTGGCAGTTAGACGTTGTGTTGGCAGACGGTCGTCATTATATGTCTGAGCCGGAGTCTGCGGTTTCTACAGTTCCAGTAGGAGAGGTAAAGGTTACCTATGAACAGGAATTGGCTTTTGTAGATGATTATAACCGTTGGGTTCCAGGGCATCAAATTTCACTTACGTATAACGACCCTCCTGAAGAAGAGAATTATTATCTCTGGCAATATCGTAGTTACGAACGATTACTTTATTGTAAGTTGTGTTATAACTACACTGTTTTCCGAGACGGAGAGTGTTTTGATCCCTACCCGGGGTCTGTTGGAGCACCTTTACAGGACTATTATACGTATACCTGTGAGGAGGCTTGTTGGAAAATCCGATATAATGATAAAATTGAATTGTTTGCAGATACATTTTCCGACGGAGCTGTTGTAGCCGAACATCCGGTGGCTAAGATTTTATTGTATCAGAAGCAGAATATCCTGGTAAATATCCAACAATATACAGTGAATCGCGAAGCGTACCGCTATTACAAGACGCTCAAAGATTTGGTAGACAATAATTCCGGATTTAACGCTCCGCTTCCTGCGGCTTTGTTGGGGAATTTGTACAATCCTGATAATTCTGAAGAATATGTCCTCGGGCGTTTTACAGTTGCTGCCCAAGATGGTAAAAACGTTTTTATTGAGCGATTGAGTTTACCCGAAGATCAATTAGAAGTTCCTGTTTTTGCTCAGGCCGAAGAGTACGGCTCGGTACCCGACCCTATGCAAACCATAGCGCCCTGTGACGAAGGGCCCTACCGTACTTCAGTAATGCCCAATGGATGGAACCAATGAGAACACTTAATTATATTTTCGGCTTAAAACATGCCGCTCTCAGAAGCTTATTAGTTGCTGTTGTTCTGATATTTGGAATGCCAATGCATGCCCAACAAAATACCGTACGATTTAGTGTTCAGGTTTTTAGTGCAGACGATGGCGCTCCATTAGAAGGTGTGCAAGTAGCGCTAACACCTTGTTTTTGCGGTGGAATTACGGATCAAAATGGAAAATTCAACATTGATTTGCGCATTGGGAACTACGATGTGGAATTTTTCTACCTTGGGTTTCGTGGGGAGACCAGAAAAATAACGGTTAAAGACCCGGTAGCGCTTACGGTAAATATGGAAGAAGAAGCCGAGGAATTGTCCGAGGTGGTCTTGCGTGCACGCCGTACGACTCAGAATATTGAATCGCCTCAAATGGGTGCGTTACAACTTCAGATGCAAGAAATTAAGAAAATTCCCATGGCCGGAGGGGAATTAGATGTGTTGCGAGGCATGACCTTAATGCCTGGGGTAAATAGCGCAGGAGATGTTAGTAATGGGCTTTCTGTACGCGGCGGTTCCTTGGATCAAAATTTGATACTTTATGATTATGCTCCGGTTTTTAACCCAACCCACCTTTTCGGTTTAATCTCTGTTTTTACCCCGGAGGTAATCTCCCAAGTGGATTTATACAGGGCAAATATTCCCTCCCGCTATGGTGGTAGAAGTAGTTCGGTTTTGGATGTTAAAAGCCGGAATCCATATCCTGAGAAATTTACAATGAGTGGAGGAGTGGGGCTTATCTCATCACGATTGGCAATTGAAACCCCGCTAATAAAAGATAAGCTCAATCTTTCAATGGGTACAAGGGCCGGATTTACAGATTTCCTTTTGCCCGTGTTTTCAGATCGTTTGGATAATACAAAGGCAAAGTTCAATGATGCCACCTTAAAGTTGATTTGGTTGGCAGGGGAAAGAGATCAAATATCTTTTAGTGGATTTCAGTCTTGGGATTTTTATCAATTGGACCTAATTTCCAAGATTCAAGAAATTAATGCTAAAAACAACCAATACGAATTCCGAACATTAAATGGTACGGTGGCTTGGACGCATATGATCGATGAAAAGGCGAGTATGCGAAGTGTACTTGTAGCTTCGGATTATCGTCCGGAAAATATTTTTCCAGAGCAAGACAATCCCAATGAAATCCGATTTAAATCCGGTATTCGATATCTTTCGGCGAATTCGGAGTACTTGAGATTTCCAAGTGAAAAATTGGATTGGCATGCTGGTTTACAAGGAATCAAATATCGTATAGATCCTGGGGATTTGGATCCAGGTACCGGTAATAGTATTAACCCCGTAACTTTAGATACAGAAGAAGGTTATGAATTTGCGGCTTATACAAATTTAAACCTAAAGCCTTCGGATCGCTTGGGAATTTCGGCTGGGCTACGGCTCAATCATTTCATGCTAACGGGACCCTTTAAAATGCCAACTTTTGATCCGGACACAGACAATCTTGTATCCATCAATGAAATAGCAGCCGGAGAACCTGTTGTTCAGTATACCAGTTTAGAACCCCGCCTTGGTTTAAACTATAAATTGGGTGAGCACAGTTCAATCAAAGGAAGTTATGCCCGATTAAATCAGTACCTTCAAAATATTTTTAATACCACAACACCACTCCCTACTTCCAGATGGAAGTTGTCGGATCCTTTAATTAAGCCACAACAAAGTGACGCCTTTGGTATTGGGATTTACCAGGGGTTCGCAGATGATCGCTGGGAAGTTTCCATGGAGACGTACTACAGAATGTCTCGAAATAATTTGGCGTATAAGGCCGGGGCAGATTTTTTTCTGGAACCCTATTTGCAACGTGAAGTTCTTCAGGTAGATGGTAAGGCCTATGGTGTGGAATTAGGTGTTCGCAAACCGGAAGGTAAAGTAAACGGATGGCTCAATTATACCTATGCCCGGAGTTTCCTAAAAAGTAATGGGGAAAATTTACGCGAACGTATAAATAACAATGCTTGGTATCCTGCCGAATTCGACCGGCCTCATGTATTAAATAGTACTGTAAATTTTGAGGGTGATCTCTACAACACTTTGAGTTTTAATTTCACTTTACAGTCTGGGAGGCCTTTTTCTGCACCTAATAGTGTATTTCGGTATCGGGATATTGACGTGCCTATTTTTATAGATCGCAACAATGTACGCTTGCGTCCGTACCACCGACTGGATTTGTCTTGGAAGGTTAAATACGGAAAGAAGTTAAACCGGAGGTGGATAGGGGATTGGACCTTTACCATCTACAATCTATATGGCCGAAGGAATCCATTTAACCTGTTTTACTCACAACGTCAGGGTAGTGTGAACGGAGATATTTTTCTGGAAAGTCCGCTAGGTAGCTATGAGCTTTCGGTGTTAAATACTCCTGTATTTGGTCTCACCTATAACTTTAAGTTTAATTAATGGGCCTCTAGCCAGTTATTTCCAACCCCGATATCTACCACGAGTGGAACGGATAGGGGGTGTGCCTGCTCCATTTCCGTGCGAATTAGGTCAACTACGGCTTCCAATTCTGGCTTAAATACATCAAAGACCAATTCATCGTGTACCTGTAACAGCATTTTGGTTTTAAAGCGGCCTTCTTTAAGTTTCTCGTGAATCCGAATCATCGCGATTTTAATGATATCTGCGGCGCTTCCTTGAATAGGGGCATTTACGGCATTGCGTTCCGCGGCGCCCCGAACTATGGCATTGCTGCCGTTGATATCCTTTAAGTAGCGCCTTCTGCCCAACACCGTTTGAACATAGCCGTTTTCGCGAGCAAAAGCTATTTGTTCGTCTATGTAATCCCTTAGTTTTGGATAGGTCTTATAATAGGTGTCTATAAGCTCTTTGGCTTCACTTCTGCTCAAATCGGTTTGGTTGCTTAAACCAAATGCAGAAACTCCATAGATAATGCCAAAATTTACTGTTTTTGCATTGGAGCGTTGCTCTCGTGTTACGGTTTCCAGAGGAACTTGGAATACTTTGGCTGCAGTAGCTGCATGAATATCTTCACCTTTTTTAAACGATTCAATCATAGTGTCCTCTTTACTTAAGGCCGCAATAATTCGAAGTTCAATTTGGGAGTAATCTGCCGACAGCAGCACGTAATCTTCATTTCTGGGAATAAATGCTTTTCGAATTTCGCGACCTCGATCGGTTCGAATGGGAATATTCTGAAGGTTTGGATTGTTGCTGCTAAGTCTCCCCGTAGCGGCCACAGTTTGAAGGTAATCCGTATGCACCCTTCCGGTTCTGGGGAGCACCTGGTCTGGCAGCGCATCAACATAAGTGCTTTTAAGTTTTGTAAGGCCACGGTATTCAAGCACCATTTCAATAATGGGGTGTGTTTTTTTTAGGTCGGTCAGCACATCTTCGGCTGTGGAGTATTGACCCGTTTTTGTTTTTTTTGGTTTGTTGACTAATTTTAGTTTTTCGAACAGGATATCTCCCAATTGTTTTGGAGAACCTATATTAAATACTTCTCCTGCCGCCTCGTAAATCGATGTTTCAAGTGCCTCAATTTCTGACTCCATTTCCCGAGATAGCTGCCTTAGAAAATCTCCATCCAAATTTATCCCTTCGAGTTCCATTTGTGCGAGAACCTGAAGTAAGGGTATTTCTAGGGTAGCAAATAATTTGGTAGTACCGGATTCTTTAAGTTCCGGTTCAAAATGACCTGCCAATTGCAATGTAATATCGGCATCTTCGACTGCGTATTCTGTCTGATCTTCGAGAGCCACTTCGCGCATGCTCAGTTGATTTTTCCCTTTTTTACCTATAAGATCGCTTATAGGCATAGGGCTGTAATTCAAATAGGTTTCAGACAGCACGTCCATATTGTGACGCATATCCGGATTAATTAAATAATGTGCTAGCATTGTATCGAATAGCGTTCCTTTTACCTGAACGCCATAAGTACTTAGCACCTTAATGTCATATTTTAGATTTTGACCCACTTTTACGATGCTTTCGGATTCAAAAAACGGAACCAATACCTGTAGTAATTCTATTGCTTCTTCCCTTTTTTCTGGGAAGGGGAGGTAGAAACCCTTGTGGATTTCCCAACTAAATGCAATGCCTACCAATTCGGCTTCTAGAGGATTCAATGAGGTTGTTTCGGTATCGAAGCATACACGGGTTTGCCCCATTAGACTTTTTACCAAGAGTTCCCTTCCTAAAAGTGTTGTAACACATTGGTATAAATGGGGAGTATCATTTAAGTTTTTTCTTCCGGAAAACCGTTCTAATTCAGAATTTGACTCGGAGCCGTCACCAAAAAGTGAGAATTGGCCGCTACCGGCAACCTTAGCCAATTGTTTTGCCGTTTCGGTGCTACTCACTTGGGTTATCGGAGTAGCTGGTTCTGAAAAGAGTTTTAAAAATTGCTCCTTCAGTCGTCGAAATTCTAGATCCTCAAAAATCTCTTGAACTTTTTGACTGTCTGGCATACTCAATTCAAAGTCGTGCTCGTCAAAGGTTACTTCACAATCGGTGTAAATGGTTGCTAGCTTCTTAGAGAGTTTTCCCAGTTCAGCATTTGTTTCTATGGTTTCCCTGAGTTTGCCTTTAAGTTTATCGGTGTTGGCCAACAGGTTTTCCATGCTGCCAAATTCAGCAATCAGCTTTTGTGCAGTCTTGTCTCCAACCCCCGGAAATCCGGGAATATTATCACTGCTATCACCCATCATGCCCAAATAATCAATCACCTGATCGGGACGGGTTACTCCAAAGCGCTTCTGAACTTCAGGAATACCCCAAATTTCAATACCATTCCCCATTCTTGACGGCCTATACATAAAGGTATGTTCGGTGACCAATTGGCCAAAATCCTTATCTGGGGTAACCATATAAACCAAATAGCCCTGAACTTCTGCTTGTCGGGCAAGTGTTCCTATGATATCGTCTGCTTCTAAACCTGAAAGTTCAATCACCGGAATGTGCATGGCCCTTAAAATTTGTTGGATCCATGGGACTGCAATGCGAATGGCATCCGGGGTTTCGTCTCGATTTGCTTTGTATTCCGGAAAAAGTTCTGTGCGTTCTGCACTACCGTCTTTGTCAAAGCAAACTGCTAGGTGATCTGGTTTTTCGCGCCGAATTACATCGAATAAGGAGTTCATGAAACCCAGAATCGCAGAGGTGTCCATACCTTTGGAGTTGATACTGGGATTTTTAATCAAGGCGTAGTATCCTCTAAATATTAGCGCGTAGGCATCTAGCAGGAACAATCTTTTTTTATCGGACATATTATATGAAAATCTTAAATGTATTAATTCAGAAAATCAGGATTTCAGAAAACTCTCTGCGGGTATGTTCTTATGACCGCTATGATCGTAGCGTCTGTAAGTGAATCCTGAATGAATGCAATAGGCACCACTCTCACCTTTTTTATTCAATGCAACAAAGCCAATTTGGAAATCTGTACGACCCTGATTGCGCTTCATTATCCGTTGCACTCCTTCTTCGCAGGCCTTTTGGGGACTCATGCCTTGTCGCATTAATTCAACGATTAGAAAACTCCCAACAGTGCGCACAACTTCTTCACCCAATCCTGTTGCAGCCGCGCCTCCTATTTCATTATCGACAAAAAGTCCGGCGCCAATAATCGGGGAGTCGCCCACGCGTCCTTTCATTTTGTAGGCCAGTCCACTGGTGGTACAGGCTCCGGCTAAATTACCTTCTGCATCTAATGTAATCATACCAATGGTGTCGTGATTTTCGATGTTGATTATGGGGGCATAGTGCGATTCCTGCTTCCAGATTTCCCATTCTTGCTTTGATGCGGCAGTAAGTAAATTCTTTTTCTCAAAGCCTTGTGCTAAGGCAAATTCTGCTGCACCGGTGCCTACTAATATTACATGAGGGGTTTCTTCCATGACTTTGCGCGCTACTGCAATAGGGTGTTCAAATCCTTCCAGTGCCATTACCGCACCACATCGCCCTTCGGAATCCATAATGCAGGCATCCAAAGTAACGTTACCATCACGATCTGGTCTGCCCCCAAGCCCAACAGTTTGGTTTTCAGGATTGGATTCCTCGACCATTACCCCGGATGTTGCAGCATCCAATGCATTTCCTCCCGAATTCAATACGGACCAAGCCTTTGCCGAAGCATTACCAAAATCCCAGGTGCACACCACCACCGATTTTGTTTCGGATAAAGCCATTGTATTTCCGGTTTCACTTCCTTTTGATTCGATAGAGGAGGCTGTAGTTCCAACCCCGATTATTCCAACAGATCCCAGGGTGGATTTTTTTATAAATTTTCTTCGCTTCATGAATTGAAGAGGTTATTTTAGGACTCTAAAGATACACATTATGCTTGTAGAAGTCTGTGCAAATTCCCCGGCCTCGGCCCTTAAGGCACAAGAGGCTGGGGCCGATCGCATTGAATTTTGTAATGAACTTGCAGTGGGCGGAGTAACACCATCTTATGGGCAGCTTGAGTGGATCCGTGAAAATATCAAGATACCCGTGCATGTTCTGATTAGACCGCGAAGCGGGGATTTTTGCTATTCCGATGCTGAATTGGAATGTATGATTCGGGATATAAAGACATGTGCTGAAATGGGTTTTGCTGGAATAGTGAGCGGAAGTTTACATGCAGATCGAACGCTTAATCTAACAGCCACCGCCCAATTCATTGAGGCTGCTGGTTCCTGCCATTTTACCTTTCACCGGGCCTTTGATCGTTGTGTGGATCCCGTAAAGGCATTAAAAGACCTAGCTGAATTAGGTGTAAAAACGGTGCTAACAAGTGGTCAGGCCCCCAATGCGGTATCCGGACTTCCTATATTAACTAAATTATTGTCATTAAATACTACTTGCGCCATAATGCCCGGTGGAGGAGTGAATCCTGAAAATGCGGGCATGTTTCAAAAACTCGGGTTTTCTGCCATTCATCTTTCGGGTATTTCAAAAGAGACTGAACCCCAAATTAATACAGGTTTACCCATGAATTCTCCTGGGTTATTGCAAGAAGGAAAACCACTTATTAGCAATCCTGAAATAATCCGTGCGGTGATGCAAACAGTTAAGCATTAATTCAGGACCTATTATCCAACATAAAAGGGGTATCTTTGTAAAAAATATTCCATGTTTCGGTGGTTAATTTTTGTTTTGGCCTATTTGGCCATGAGTTTATACACATTGCAGGCCTTAAGAGCCGGAACTCGATTTCCTTGGGTTTATTTTCTTTATTTGGCTGTGAGCCTGGTGGTGCTTGGAAATTTTGTTTACCAATTTACATGGGGAGAAGAGCCAGGTAGGGTGTTGAGTCGTCCTAAAAGCTATGCTTTTGGATTTTTGATTTCTGTACTTGTATTTAATCTCATCACCATTTTCTTTCTTTTTTCAGAAGATATTTATCGCCTCTTGGCAGCCGCCTATCAAAAATTTTTTGGTAATGTCCCGGAATTCAGTATCCCGGAGCGCAGACGGTTTTTGAGTTTAATAGCTCTTGGATTGGCTTCATTGCCGTTTGGAGCATTGCTTTACGGGATGTACCGCGGTAAATACAATTATCGTGTCTTAAAATACAATTTGGAATTTAAAGACCTTCCAGAGGGATTTCATAATTATACCATAACTCAAGTTTCTGATATTCATAGTGGTAGTTTCGACAACCGTAAAAAAATTGCTTACGGCGTGGATTTAATTAATCGCCAGGAAAGCGACGTTATATTTTTCACTGGGGACTTGGTTAATAATAAAACTTCTGAAATGTTGCCCTGGCGTGATTTGTTTTCAACGTTAAAGGCTACAGATGGGGTCTATTCTGTTTTAGGAAATCATGATTATGGAGATTATATTGAATGGGACACCGAAGAGGAAAAACAGAAGAATTTAGAAGAATTAAAGGTGCTCCAGCGCGAGATGGGTTTCAATCTCTTGTTAAATGAACACCGCTATTTGGAGCGCAAGGGCGATCGCATTGCTTTAGTTGGCGTAGAAAACTGGGGAAGAGGCGGATTCAAAAAAGCAGGAGATCTAAACAAGGCTGTGGAACATATAAACCCCGAGGATTTTAAAATATTACTAAGTCATGATCCTTCGCATTGGGAAGACCAGGTAATACCTCATCCATTGCATTTTCATCTTACTTTGAGCGGACACACGCACGGCATGCAATTTGGTATTGAAATACCAGGTTGGGTAAAATGGAGTCCAGTTAAATGGCGTTATAAATATTGGGCTGGAATCTACGAGGAGTTGGGACAATATATTAATGTAAACAGAGGTTTCGGTTTTTTAGGTTACCCCGGTAGGGTTGGAATTTGGCCCGAAATTACGGTTATTACCCTCAAGAAAACGGGAAGTGCGTAAGGCTTTTCGCAATTTTTTATACTTTTGAATCTTAATAAAATGCTTTCGGAATGTCCAAATTTGGGGAGTTAATCGATCAAAATATGCCCATTCTGCTCGACTTTTATGCCGAGTGGAACGAACAATCTACTTCCATGCATCCCATACTTAAGGATGTAGCATCGGCACTGGGAGCAAAGGGTAAGGTTATTAAAATAGATGTAGACAAGAATAAAGAATTGTCTCAGGCCCTCCGGATTAAAGGCCTTCCTACGCTTATGATTTATAAAAAAGGTGAAATGGTTTGGCGCCAAAGTGGAGAACAAGATGCCAATACCCTAATAGGTATCCTCAACGAATACCTTTAATCTTTTATTTTCCAAATAACACCTTCTGAAGGTAATAGTCTAAACGACTTTTGGTTTCTGTCTTTAGTTTACTCAGGGCGGGTTCTTAATCCTTCTTTTAATCTGAACCATTTGGGTAACAGGTTTTCTCAAGGCAAAACCCGAAGATATTCTCTGGGAACTTCAAGAAATTCCTGATAGCACCATGGATTCGGGCAGTCCTCATTTTGTTTGGAGTGCGTCGCAATCCGAATTGAAATATGGCCTGCATCGACAACGGTTCCGAAATACACCTCTCCAAGTTCAAAAGTGCGTTCTGTAACACCGACAAATCCACCAACTGTTATCGTTGTAGTGTAGGATTTGATGAATTCGTAAAGTGTTTCAGATTCTGAAAATGTATCCGAATGACAGGAAATAAGCCAAAATAATGTAAGCCAAAGGGCTAATGATTTTTTCAATATTTTCTATCCGCTTTACCGATTAATTTCAGAATAAAATTTAATTATTTAGAAAATTATATTTCCGATTAATCATCGGCTACCGTGCTATCGTTTGAGTTTACAGGCAATTCAGAAGGATCAACCTCTTCGAACTCTTCGTAGGAATCATTTAGAAAATCTCCCCGATTCAATAATTCTATCCGGTTCATTTGGGCTTGGAATTGTTCAGTTTCCGGGCCTTCAAGTTGGGTGTCTTTATTGTTGGATAGGATTTCGGTTAGGCGCTTATAGGCTTCTAGATTTTGAAGGATTTCTTCTGCTAGGGCATATTGTTCGGCAAGCGGAATTCCGGCGTAATAATCTAATCGGTCATTATAAATCGCCTTTAATTCTTCAAATAAATCCCGAGCCTTCTCTGTTTCCCCAACTTTGTAATACCCATCCAAAAACGGTTCTGCAAAAGTGTAGAAATCAAAATACTTTACTGGCATTTGCGTAAGCGCAAGTTCAATAACGTTGCGTGCTTTGTCTATCTTGTTTTCCGCAATAAGTTGTTCCATTAGACGTGCAAGATTGCTGCGGAATGAGAGCCCTTGAGACCGGGTTTGCGGATCGTGGTAAATTTCCGAGCTGCCGGAGTTGCCCCAGTCCCATTTCATGACAATTTCATACATCAATTCCGAATCGATTCGTCCAAGTTCAAACCCGTTGCGGTTTTTAGTATGAATGGGCACGAGTTTATAAGCAAGCCCATCCAGCTGGAGGTATTCCTTCATCCAAAGGTATTCACCGGACTCAAAGCTGCCTCCAGAAAAATATATAGGTCTTTTCCAGTCGTTATTGGCCAGGATGTCAAGCATTAGAATTCGGTTTTTAGGCAGTACCCCCGGTAAATCAATATCAATATAGTCTACAATAAGTGCCGAATCAGAAACTTTTACCAAGCCTGATTTTAAAACTTCTGCCTTATTTACAGGTACTCTAATTTTATTGGTAGGATAGTATACGGTTTCCAATGTGCTCTCGGGATATTCAGAAAGGTCTGCACCCATGCGCGAAAGATACGACCTAATCTTAGTTTCGGGTCGGTCACTCCCAATCCAATTCATAAAATCCTTTATGTCCCAACGATTTTCAGTCAATTTCTGATGGTAGATAACGTCGCGGTTCCCATAGCGGTATAAATCGTGGGTTAATTGTGAGGGTATGGGGTCCGAGCTGTATGCCTTACGTTTCATTTGGTCTACATACCAATCGGTTGCAAAGAGACTGGTGCAGATTACGCGAACATCGGTCCGATAGTTTTCAATTTCCTGTGCATACCAAAGTGGAAATGTGTCGTTGTCGCCAATGGTAAAAATCATGGCGCCCGCATCTTCTTGGCAACTGTCTAAATAAGCCATTGCAGCGGCCTTTGCCGTATAGCGGCCCGATCGGTCGTGATCGTCCCAGTTTTGTTGTGCCATTAACAACGGAACACCCAAAAGACAAATTACAGTAAGCCCAGGTGCCAATACCTTTACTGGGACCCATTTTTTAAATTCCTCAAAAAGTGCAATTACTCCAAGCCCAATCCAAATCGCAAAAATATAAAACGAGCCTACCAGCGAATAATCGCGTTCACGGGGTTGGAATATATAAGGGTTGGTGTAAAATTGTATCGCTAGGCCTGTAAATAGGAAGAAAACAAATAGTACCCAGAATTGTTTTCGGTTACGTCCCAGTTGAAATATTAATCCGATCAATCCTAGAATTAGTGGTAGGAAAAAATAGGTATTTCGTCCTTTATTTTCGAGAACATCCTTCGGAAGATTTTTTTGACTTCCAAGTCTGGGGGAGTCAAAAAATGAAATTCCACTCAACCATTCTCCATTGCCATTGTACCTACCTTGTTTATCGTCGAGTTTCCCAACAAAATTCCACATAAAGTACCGCCAATACATGTAGCCGAATTGGAAGCGAACTAGATAATCTAAATTTTGCCCTAAGGTAGGCGGATGCACCTTTAAATAATCACTAAACCGACTTAGAAAACTAATATATTGAGCTTCGTCGATTTCGCCGGATTGCAGGCCGTCACGTAATTGCTGTGCCGCTTCGCGAAGTTCGGGATTGTTGTCGGTAAGGGTAAATTCCAAGGGCCCAAAATACTTCATGTAATTTTCGGCATTCTGATCGCTCCACATCCGAGGCATAAATCCTATATGTTCCGGATTGGGGCCAGGTAAAGCTCCTTCAAATGCATTTACGATTACATATTTTCCAGTAAGTGTATCTTGTTCGTACTTTGGTTTGTCGTCCCGATTTGGGCCAGCTTCCGCAAAACGATCGGAATAAAAAGCTCCGTAAAACGGACTGTCTACACCCGGATATTGATCCCGATTATAATAGGCCAATAATGCACGGGCGTCTGCTGGGTTATTTTCGTTGATTACCACGTTGGCATTGGCGCGAATAGGCAACATAAGCCAAGACGAGAATCCAAGAAACATAAACAGTAAACAAAGTACCAGGGTATTGCCAAATACATAATTATTTTTTCGAGTATACCTTAAGAGCCAATAGAATGTGGCCGCGAATGCCAAACCAATAATAATGGTACCCGAATTAAAGGGAAGGCCAATTTGATTGATAAAAAACACTTCACCCCATCCGAACAATTTAAGGACGTAGGTGAGAGAAAATTTATAAACCAGAATTAAAATCCCGACTACAATGGCATTTGCGATTACAAAATTTAAAAGTGTAACCTTGGGATGTTTTTTAAAGTAATACAACAGCCCAATAGAGGGTATTGCCAAAAACCCCATAAACTGAATTCCGAAGGTAAGCCCAACTACAAACGAAATTAGCAGTAGATATTTGTTTCCTCGTGGAGTCTCTAAATTGTCTATCCATTTTAAGCCAAGCCAAAGCAGAAAGGACATGATAAGGCTGGCCATGGAATACACCTCAGTTTCGACCGCGTTAAACCAAAAACTATCGGAAAAGGTAAGCGCAAGACTGCCAATGAGTCCGCTGCTTAGCACTGCAATTGCTTTTGCGTTCTCTTCCTGTTTAAGGCCCCCCGTAAGTTTTAAGGCAAGATTAGTTATTGTCCAAAACATAAAGAGGATTGCAAAAGCTGAGGACACACCAGACATGTAGTTCACCATAAGCGCTACATACTCAGATCCCGGTGCAAACAGCGCAAAAACAGCTCCCATCATCTGTAAAAAAGGGGCTCCGGGAGGATGTCCCACCTGAAGTTTTGCAGACGTTGAAATGTATTCACCTGCATCCCAATAGCTTCCCGTGGGTTCGGTGGTTATGGCGTAAGTAATAAGGGTAACTAAAAATACAAGCCATCCAATGCGGGTATCCCACTTCTCGAAGTTTTTTGCAAACATGAATCCTTAGGTTTTACAGGGTAAAGGCGAAATTACTAAAAACGGCTAATACCGGACTTTAAAATTGGAAAAGCTTTAACACATACTGAGCCTAAAATGCTATTTTAAAAAGAGAGGTGAAATTTGTTTGGCGTAACGAAAGATTATTTTAAATTTGCACGCCCTGAGCAATCTGGCCCATGGTGTAATGGTAACACTACTGATTTTGGTTCAGTCATTCTAGGTTCGAGTCCTAGTGGGCCAACTGGGTAAAGCCCCGATGTTTCATCGGGGCTTTTTTATTGGGATTCACTTATTCTTTAGCGAATCGCTGCTCCGTTCATAAGGTAAAATACCTTTATAACATAATTTTTTTAATCTATCTTGGGAGGCGTATAAAATTTTAATTCCTGTTAGATTCCAGAGATGGCTTTAACACAGGAATACCAACACTTTTCTATGAAAATTTTAATTGCAGGTGGTGGTATAGGCGGATTAACTGCGGCACTTTCCTTACACGAAGCGGGATTCGAGGTAGAGATTTATGAATCCGTCCCCGAATTGAAACCATTGGGAGTAGGTATAAATTTGTTGCCACATTGTGTTCGCGTACTTACCGATTTGGGCTTACAGACTACCTTGGGGGAAATAGCAGTGGAAACCTCGGATTTGTCCTATTACAATCGCCAAGGGCAGTGTTACTGGTCGGAGCCTAGAGGAAGGGCAGCCGGATATAAATGGCCACAGTTTTCTATACACCGGGGAGGGCTTCAAATGGTACTTTTTAACGCGGTTCAATCTCGATTGGGTAAAGGTGCCATTAAAACTGGGAGGCATCTGGAACGATTTAGTCAAGACAGTAAGGGTGTAACGGCCTATTTTTCGGAAAATGCAGGAGGTGCAATTGTTGAGGCTGTACACGGAAACTTGCTTGTTGGTGCGGATGGTATAGGCTCCGCGCTACGATCTCAGCTCTATCCAGACGAAGGAGCCCCTGTGTATTCTGAAAATGTGTTGTACAGGGGAACTGCTTTAATGCCCCCGTTCTTAAACGGACGCACAATGGTTATGATTGGAAGCCTGCGGCAAAAAATGGTGGTATATCCCATCAGTAGTCCTGATTCTGATGGAAAAATATTAACCAATTGGGTCGCAAATCTGAAGGAAGGAGCATCTGCCTTAACGGTTAGGGATTGGAATCGTCCGGCAAATAAGGCTAGACTAGAAAAATTGTATGCAAATTGGAATTTTGATTGGTTAAATGTCCCTAAAATGATTCATTTGGCTAGGACCGTGTATGAATTCCCTATGTCCGATAGAAATCCTCTTGAAAAGTGGAGTTTTGGAAGGGTTACGCTATTGGGAGATGCTGCCCATCCAATGTATCCAATAGGTTCTAATGGTGCGTCCCAGGCGATTTTAGATTGTGAGTCGTTAACCCTTAACTTGATAAAATATGGTGTGAATCCAGAAGCGCTATCGGCCTATGAAGCCGAAAGACTTCCGGCCACAAGTCGCGTGGTTTTTCAAAATCGGGCAAAGGGCCCCGATGAAATTATGGATTTGATGGAGGATCGTTTTCCCAATGGATTTTCGGAAGTAGAAATTCCTCATAATGAACTTGCCGCGATAATGAACAACTACAAAAAAATTGCCGGATTCGATAAGGAATCATTAAATGCTTCTAAGTGATTGGGAAATACCCCATTAATAGCTTCTTAGCCCAAGCTTCTATAACGCTTTTATTTGCGGTTAGAAAACCGAATTGAATGAAGGCAGTCCAAGACGTTGTCCAATAATTTTTTAAGAGCGGTCATCTAGCAAATCGTGGTTTGCAGTCCTTGGTGCTAATTTAGAAGGGGAGGGCGGGCAGGCCCTCCCTAGCATATTCCTTAAACGCGGCTAGAATAAATATTAATAAGTAACCCTATTGGCGAAATTTACTTCAGGTACTTGTCAAACCAAGATATCCAGCGTTGCATTCGGTCGCGCTGAAAACTTGGGCGTCTAATCCCATGATGCTCACCGGGATATACAACCAATTGTGTTTCTCTTCCCAGTCGCTTCATTGCCTGATACATTTGTTCGGAATTAAGAATAGGAACATTCCAGTCTTCACTCCCTCCCATCCACAACGTAGGAGTTACTATTTTCGCAACATTATTAAAAGGAGAAATTCGTTCCCATGCAGAGGCGTTTTCCCACGGGAGTCCCAATTCCTGTTCCCATGTGAGTTGATAATGGTCATGACCATAATTTGATCGATATAGTGCTTCACTAGCACCCGATACGGCGGCCTTAAATCGGTCCGATTTGGTAATAACATAATTGGTCAAAATTCCGCCATAAGACCAACCGCCTACACCCAAACGCTCTGGATCTGTATAGCCTGAAGCAATCGCATAATCTATTCCAGCCATTACGTCCTGAAAATCTTTATTTCCCCAATCGGCAAAAATAGCTTGAGAAAAAGCTTGACCGTAACCGGAAGATCCACGCGGATTTAGCAGCAAAGTGATATAGCCATTTGCTGCAAATACCTGACTGGGTTCGTGAAAAGAATGATCGTATTGGCTAACCGGACCACCGTGAAGCCATAAAATTGTTGGGTATCTGGTCTGAGGTTTGAAATCAGCGGGTTTAACTACAAACCCTGAAACAACGGTGCCATCGGCACTAGGATATGTAATGCGTTCAACAATTGGTTTATGCAGCTGAGTTAAAAGTTCGGCGTTGGTGTAAGTAAGTCGTTTTAAGGACTCAGATTCCCATGTGAAAATCTCGGCGGGAGTAGTGCTGTTTTCTAGGCGCAATCCAATACGATTTTTCTGTACATCAAATTCGCTAATCACCAAATCTCCTGCAATCACCCGTTTAAAGGATTTTCCCGAGGCCGCAACCGAGGCCAATATTTGTCTACCATTATCTTCCAAAAGAAAATAAATGGATTTGCCGTCGGCCGAAAATTTTGGACTCATACAATTACGATCTAAAAATTCGGCAGGATAAGCAGGGGTGCCTCCTGTAACATCAACGATTGCAAGTTTTTGTGTGGCATACCACATTGCGGCCTTGTCGGTAACCGCGGTGTAGGTAATCCATTTGCTGTCTGGGCTCCAGGCTGGATTCGAATCGGAGTTTTCATTTGTGGTGATTCGCTTTGGATTCTGTTTTGTGCTGTCTGGATGAGCCGAAATCAACCAAATGTCTGTGTTGCTGTTTGAATCCGGATCTGATGTGCGATTACTTTCGAATGCAATAAATTTACCGTCTGGGCTCCAAGTCGGATTGGTGTCGTCAAAATCACCAAAAGTCAATTGAATCGCGGTAGAATCTCCAGGTGTATAGCTATACAAATGTGTTCTGTTTCGGTCTAGGTAACCAACATAATCTTGTTTAAACTGCAAACGATCAATTACAACCGGTTGTAATTTGTGTTCTTCTTTCTTAGGATCAGCTATATCTTCGGGCTTGGGGTCTCTTAGGCAAAGTAATAGTCGTTTTCCATCCGGCGACCACTCATAACCGAGAACCCCCTGAGGTATATTGGTAACTTGTTGTGCTTCTCCACCCATTCTGTTTAAAGTCCATACCTGGGTTTTTGCATGGGCTCCGCGAGCAGAAAGAAATGTAAGAAATTTGCCGTCTGGGCTCCATTTTGGAGCAGAAGAAGATTCTGATATGGCGGTCATTGGAAGCAATGTTCTGCCCTGGGTGGCTGCCATCCAGATTTGCGAGTTGTGGGTATCCTTAAGGGTATCTACAATTTGGAGAGAATATGCTATCCAATCCCCGTCTGGGCTCACCTGTACTTCGCTTACGGATTTAAGTCCGGCAATTTCAGAAATGGAAGCCTTTCTAAGTATGGATTGTCCAAAGACCATGGTCCCTGAGAAGATCAAGATGGGAAGAATTATTTTCATTTTAATTCATATTGATTTTTGAAAGATAACGCATTTACCATTCAAGGAATAAGAGTTGCTTGCCAAAAGATCGAATTCTGAATAAAAAATTTTAAGAGCCTTACCTCGCTACTTGGGTTGATAGTTATTTCTATTCACTAGAGATGTTTCTGATTTCTAAAAAAATAGTACCTTTGCCTAACTTAAAGAATTTAGGTATTCATTGAGGGGGGACGTAAGTCCCCTCTTTTGTTGTCAGGTTTTAAGAAATATGACCGCCAAAAGCGAGGTATTCAAGCAACAGGTAACGACGCTTCTCGAGGGAGCACTTAAAGTTCGGGAGGATATCTTTCTAATAGATTTTAAGATAACTCCTGATAACAGTATTAAGATAACGATAGACGGAGACCGGGGTGTGAATTTGCAGGATTGTATGGACGTAAGTCGTGCAATTGAACACGCACTAGACCGTGACGAATTGGATTTTGCTTTGGAAGTCGGATCTGCTGGAGCAGGTTCGCCCCTTAAGATGCCAAGACAATTCAAACAGCATATTGGCCGTAAATTGCAGATTTTTCATGGTGGAATGGAAACAGAAGGCACCCTGGAAGCGGCAAATGAGGTTCAAATTACCCTGAGTTCAAAATTCAGGGAGCCCAAGCCGATTGGAAAGGGCAAACACACGGTAAGGCGGGAGGTGACAATACCTTTTTCCGATATCGATAAGGCAGTAGTTGTTTTAAAATTTTAAAGGTTTTTTAAAAAATGGAAAATCTCGCATTGATTGAATCGTTCTCCGAGTTTAAGGACGACAAGTTCATTGACCGCGTGACCCTAATGGCTATTCTGGAAGAAGTGTTCCGGGCGGCTTTAAAACGTAAATTCGGTTCAGATGACAATTTTGATATTATCATCAACCCAGATAAGGGCGATTTGGAGATTTGGCGAAACCGTGTAGTGGTTCCCGATGGTGAAGTGGAAGAGCCCAACGAGGAAATTTCCCTTTCCGAAGCACGGCGAATTGAGCCAGATTTTGAAGTAGGTGAAGATGTATCTGAAGAAGTAAAGCTAATTGATTTGGGGCGTCGTTCCATTTTGGCCTTGCGTCAGAATTTGATTGCCAAAATTCACGAGCACGATAATACCACCATTTACAAGCAGTTCAAAGATCTTGAAGGTGAGATTTACACTGCCGAGGTACATCACATCCGGCATAAGGCGATAATACTTTTAGACGACGAAGGCAATGAAATTCTTTTACCGCGTGAAAAGCAAATTCCATCGGATTTTTTCCGCAAGGGAGACAACGTAAGAGGGGTAATAGAAAGCGTGGAATTAAAAGGGAACAAACCCTTAATTGTTATGTCTCGCACTTCACCTGTATTCCTGGAGCAATTATTTCATCAGGAAATTCCTGAGGTTTTCGACGGGTTAATCACCATTAAAAAGGCTGTCCGGATTCCAGGCGAAAAGGCAAAGGTTGCTGTAGATTCTTATGATGATCGAATAGACCCTGTAGGAGCTTGTGTGGGAATGAAGGGATCTCGTATTCACGGTATCGTTCGTGAATTGGGAAATGAAAATATAGATGTAATCAATTGGACCAATAATGCGCAACTATTGGTAACGCGTGCTTTAAGTCCTGCAAGGGTTACTCAAGTGAAGCTAGACGACGCCAATAAAACAGCTCAGGTATACCTAAAACCTGAGGAAGTTTCTAAAGCTATAGGTCGCGGAGGCCACAACATTCGTTTGGCTGGTCAGTTGACAGGATATGAGATCGATGTATTCCGTGAAGGGGTAGAAGAAGATGTTGAATTAACCGAATTCCGTGATGAAATCGAAGAATGGATTATCGCAGAATTCCGAAAAATTGGACTAGATACGGCACGTGCTGTTTTGGAACAAGATCCTGAAGATTTGGTTAAAAGAACCGATTTGGAGGAAGAAACCATATTGGATGTGATGCGCATCCTTAAAGAAGAATTTGAAGATTAAGCTCTATATTAGCGCAAAAATCGCGTACGAAGGAAGAATTTATGGCAGACAATGCAACCATAAGGCTTAATAAAGTCCTCAGGGAACTCAATATCTCATTGGATAGAGCAGTCGATTTTCTGGCCTCAAAAGGGCATCAGGTAGAGGCTCGTCCTACAACAAAAATATCTGATGAGGTTTACGAGGTACTGCTCTCGGAATTCAGCTCGGATAAAAGCCGAAAGGTTGCCTCCAAAGAAATTGGTGAAGAAAAGCGAAAAGAAAAGGAGGCTATTCGCCAACAAGTAGAGCAGGAGCAGGAAGAACGCCGCGTGGCACGTGAAAAGCGTCAGTCCGAGACTGAGGTAATAAAGGCACGTGTGGAGTTGGCCGGTTTAAAGGCAGTCGGAAAGATCGATTTAAATCCACCAGTTAAAACTGAGGTGCCCGAGCCTGAGCCTGTTGTGCTTCCTGAGCCCGAGGTAGTTGTTCCTGAACCAGTACTGGATCCAGTTCCTGAACCGGAACCCGAACCAGTAGTTGTTCCTGAGCCAAAAAAAGTAGAAGTTGTTAAGCAGGATGCGCCTGCAGGGCCATCCGAGCCACAGCGTTTGGAGACTGAATATCAAAAACTTTCAGGTCCTAAGATTAAGGATAAAATAGACCTCTCCCAATTTGAAAAGCCTAAGAAGAAGAAAGAGGAGTCTAAAGAAGATGCCGATCGCAAACGCCGTAGACGCAGAATAACCAGTAAATCCGATGTTGGAGCCAAAGGTAAACCTGCAGTAAAAAAAGCAAGACCAGTAGCAGCAAAAGTTGAGCCCACAGATGAGGAGGTTCAAAAACAAGTTCGCGAAACTCTCGAAAAACTTCAGGGCAAAACCAAGAAAGGTAAAGGTGCTAAATACCGTCGAGACAAAAGGGATATGCACCGGCAACAGACCGAAAAGGATTTGGAACAACAAGAGTTGGAAAGTAAAATCTTAAAGGTTACTGAATTTGTTACTGCAGGTGAGGTTGCCGTAATGATGGGAGTTCCAACCACAGATATTATTTCTGCCTGTATGTCGTTGGGTATCATGGTCACTATGAATCAGCGACTTGACGCGGAAACCCTCAGTATTGTAGCCGATGAATTTGGGTTCGATGTGGAATTTGTAACCGCAGATATCGAACAAGCTATAGAAGAGGTGCCCGATGCTCCTGAAGATTTGTCCTTGCGTGCGCCAATTGTAACAGTAATGGGACACGTAGACCACGGTAAAACTTCCCTTTTGGATTATGTGCGAAAGGAAAATGTAATTGCAGGAGAAAGTGGTGGAATTACGCAGCACATTGGAGCCTACGGGGTAACCCTTGAAAATGGTCAAAAAATTACCTTCTTGGATACTCCAGGTCACGAGGCGTTTACCGCAATGCGGGCACGTGGGGCCCAGGTTACCGATATCGCAATTATTGTTGTGGCTGCAGATGACGACATTATGCCACAGACCCGTGAAGCTATTAGCCATGCTCAGGCTGCCGGGGTTCCCATAATTTTTGCCATAAATAAGGTCGATAAGCAAACCGCGAATCCTGAGAAAATTAAGGAAGGATTGGCTCAAATGAATTTGTTAGTCGAAGATTGGGGCGGAAAAATTCAATCTCAGGACATCTCCGCAAAAACAGGTCAGGGTGTTGCAGAATTGTTAGAAAAGGTGCTTTTAGAGGCTGAACTATTGGAACTTAAAGCAAATCCGGATCGGAATGCTTCAGGAACTGTGGTGGAGGCATTTTTGGATAAGGGTAGGGGTTATGTTTCTACCATTTTGGTTGAAAACGGCACCTTAAAAGTTGGTGATTATTTATTGGCAGGAACCTGCAGTGGTAAGGTTCGGGCTATGCACGACGAGCGCGGTCACGTGGTGAAAATAGCTGGTCCGTCAACTCCAATTTCTGTTTTGGGATTGGATGGTGCGCCTCAGGCAGGTGATAAATTCAACGTGCTGCAAGATGAGCGAGAAGCGAAACAAATTGCAGCTAAGCGGTCTCAGTTGTTACGTGAGCAAACGGTGCGTACACAACGTCACATTACCCTAGATGAAATTGGTAGACGTATAGCTCTAGGAGATTTCAAGGAATTGAATATTATTCTCAAAGGGGATGTGGATGGTTCCGTAGAGGCACTGTCGGATTCATTCGAAAAATTAACAACGGCCGAGATTCAAATTAATATCATTCATAAAGGGGTTGGAGCGATTACTGAATCCGACGTATTGCTTGCCTCTGCATCCGATGCTATTATTATAGGATTTAACGTTCGGCCTATGGGTAATGCCCGTGATCTAGCCGAGAAGGAAGAAATTGATGTCCGATTATACTCAATTATCTACGATGCGATTAATGATCTGAAAGATGCCATGGAAGGTATGCTCTCTCCGGAAATTAAGGAAGAGGTTACCGGTACGGCCGAAATACGTGAGACCTTTAAAATTTCCAAAATTGGAACAATTGCCGGATGTATGATTACAGCTGGTAAAGTTTATCGGAACTCTAATATTAGATTGATTCGCGATGGTGTGGTAATTTACACTGGAGAATTGGCTTCTTTAAAGCGGTTTAAGGACGATGTTAAGGAAGTCTCTAAAGGTTACGATTGCGGTATGCAGGTCAAAAATTACAATGATATACGAGAGGGAGATATTTTGGAAGCATTCCAGGAGGTTGCTGTTAAAAAGAAACTCTAAACTGAAAAGTATCAATTAAAAAAAACCGCACCAAGGTGCGGTTTTTTTATACTTTAAAAAATTTGTTTTGAATTAGTGACGATCCCCTGGTCTTAGAAGTAAGGAACCTGGGAATTTTTTACGGACTTCCAGGAATTCGCGTTCGGCATCCAATCGATTGTGAAATCGCCCGGCGTGAACCCTGTAAGTAGGGGAATCAAAAACGAGAATTACGGACCAATCTGGAAATTCCAAGGCAAACTCTTCCTTTAGCTTATCGGCCTCTTTAAACGAGCCAAATCCAATTTGAATGGTATACACTTTGGCGTCTGCATTTCCTTTTGAATAGATTTCCAACAGCCGTGTTAAATCAGATTCTTGTTGAATCTGAACAATTCCGGTTTGACCAAAGCCAATGTGACTCAAGAATGAAAATATTAAGGGTATGCAAAAGCATTTTTTCATGGGTATAAGCTGTAATTGATACAAAGATAAACTTATCTTTTTTAAGGATTACAAGACTTAGATTTCGTTTATTTAGAACGTTTATAAATTACCTATTATAAAACCTTTCAAATTCACAGAATAAAGTCAAAGTCTTATTTTTGCTCACAATTTGAGAGTAGATATTGGGTTTCATTTCACGATGATTTTCTCTAATACTCATTCTCAATAATTTACAGATTAATTACCTGTGCAATTGTTTGCGTAGTGCTTTTTGAAAATGGTTTCATGAGCTACAATTCAATTGAATGCGTTAAGAAATATCGAACGACAACACATGAAAAAGGTTCCGTACCGCCAACCGTTTCCTGCGATTTTTGGTCTCATTTTAGTTGTTTCACTACTCCTGTCGCCTGTAGCCTCGGCTCAGGATGCTACATCTTCCGATGATGCATCTGCTGCGGTTTGTGGTCCTGGAGATGCGGCTAAAGGAAAGCAATTGTTTAATCAGAATTGTGCTGCGTGTCATGCTTTAGACCGCAGAATGACAGGTCCTGCACTTGGTGGGGTAGCAACACGCCTCACGGAAGATGAGGGTCTGGACTGCGATTGGATTTATGCTTGGATAAAGAATAGTCCGGGAGTAATTGCTTCGGGAGATGCCTACGCTACAAAGTTATACGCCGAGTACAATCAGGCCGCCATGACTCCATTTCCAACGCTAAGTAACCAAGATATTAATGATATTTTGGCTTATACTCAGGCGCCTGCTCCTGCTCCTGTAGCGGCTGTTGCGGTTGTCGGAGATCCGAGTCAGGAAAGTAATACTGGTGGTATTTCCAACGAAATTATTCTAGGGGCGCTTGTTCTTGTGTTTGCCTTGCTGGTTATGATGCTGTATTTGGTAAATCAAACCTTAAGACGCATTGCTGCCGCAAATGGTATAGTTGTTGAAAAGGAAAGATCGGAGCGTGGTATTCCGGTTTGGAAGGCTTTTGCTCAAAATCAGTTTTTGGTTTTGGTTTCCGTTATTATTCTAATGCTTTCTGCGGCGTATTTTGCCTATGGCTGGTTTATGCAGGTGGGCGTTGACCAGGGCTATGCTCCAATACAGCCAATTCATTACTCACACAAGATACATGCCGGAGATAATGGCATCGATTGTAAGTATTGCCACTCATCTGCTCGTGTTTCGAAGCACTCTGGTATTCCTGCCTTAAATGTTTGTATGAATTGTCATAAATCCATTTACGAGTACAAGGGCAACCCGGAAGGTCCGAGTGCCGAGGATTTGGCAAAAGGTTACACCAATGAATTTTATACCGGTGAGATTAAAAAATTATACGCTGCTGTAGGTTGGGACGAACAGACTCAAAGTTATACTGGTGAATCTCAACCGGTAGAGTGGGTGCGTATACATAATTTACCTGATTTCGCTTACTTTAATCACTCTCAACACGTTTCAGTTGGGAAAATTGAGTGCCAGACCTGTCATGGTCCTGTAGAGGAGATGGAAGTAATGTATCAATACGCTCCGCTTACCATGGGATGGTGCGTAAATTGTCACCGCGAAACCAATGTGCAAATGGAGGGTAACGCCTACTACGAAAAAATTCACGAGGAGCTCGCGAAGAAATATGGTGTAGAAAAAGTTACAGCTGCTCAAATGGGTGGTTTGGAATGTGGAAAATGTCACTATTAATAAATTAATACAGCTAATAAGACTGATTGCATATGGCATCAAACAAAATATATTGGAAGAGTGAGGCGGAGTTATCCCCGAACAATTCCATTGTTGATAAGCTGAGACAAAACGAATTTCCTGAAGAAATACCGGTTGACCAATTTTTGGGAGATAAGGAACAACTCGAGTCCAGTCAGACCAGTCGCAGGGACTTCCTTAAATATGTAGGTTTCAGTACGGCAGCAGCCTCCTTGGCAGCTTGCGAAGGTCCTGTTCATAAATCAATTCCTTACGTATTGCAGCCGGAGCGTATCGTTCCTGGTGTTGCCAATTATTATGCAACAACTATTGCAGACGGTTTTGATTTTGCTAATATTCTGGTAAAAACAAGAGAGGGTAGACCAATCAAAATTGAGCGTAATCGTGAAGCTGGGTATTTGGGTTCAACCAATGCCCGTGTACAGTCTTCTGTGTTGTCTTTGTATGACAGCACCCGTCTTCAGGGGCCTAGAAGTGCTCAGGGTGATGTTGAGTGGGATACACTCAATGCAATGGTTAAAGCCAAGTTGGCTGGTATTCAAAATTCAGGTAAGAAAGCGGTCTTCCTTACTCAAACCTATGCGAGTCCTTCTACTTCAAAATTGATAGCTGATTTTGGTGCTGCGTATCCTGGTGTAGAGCATGTTACCTTTGATGCTATTGGAGAAGATGCTGCACTGAATGCTTTTGCTGCAGTATATGGTGAACGCGCCCTCGCGGATTACGATTTGTCTAAAGCCGAATTGATTGTTTCATTTGGCGCAGACTTTTTAGGTGATTGGCAAGGTGGCGGATATGATGCCGGTTATGCAAAAGGGCGTGTTCCTAAGGCAGGTAAGATGTCTCGTCATATTCAGTTCGAGTCTAATATGACTTTGTCGGGTGCAAATGCCGATAAGCGCGTTGCGCTAAGTCCTGCAGGTCAAAAAGCGGCCCTGGCTTATGTTTATGCCGGCTTAACTGGTTCGAGCCAAACAGTTAAACTTTCAGAAAAAGAAGTTGCACTATTGGATTCGATAATTGCAGCCCTTAAAACTAGCGGGTCAAACGCTGTTGTGCTCACGGGATTAGATGATCAGGATGCACAGGCTTTAGTGTTGGGTATAAATCAACAATTGGAAAGTGCTGCTTTTGATGCTGCGGCCCCAAAATATGTACGCCAAGGCGATAAGCAGGCATTTCAGTCGCTGTTGTCCGATATGAAAGCCAATAAAGTTGGTTTGTTGGTGATAGACGGAGTTGATCCGGTTTACGCTTCACCTGCGGCAGAAGATTTTGTGACTGCCTTAGCGAATGTTGAGATGTCAATCGCTTTTGCAACAAATCAAAATGAAACTACGGGGCTTTGTTCCTATGTAGCTGCGGCTTCTCATTACTTGGAAAGTTGGGGTGATACCCAAATCAAAAAAGGACATTTCGGTCTTACGCAGCCCGTAATTCGTGAGTTGTTCGATACGCGTCAATTCCAGCAGTGTCTCTTAGATTGGATGGGATCCGATCAGCGTTGGTTGGATTATATTCAAGCTACTTGGAGTGCTGATATATTGAATGGAGGGGATTGGAATAAAGCCTTACACGATGGGGTTTGGAGTCATGAAAATGCAGTTGAACAACAAAATCCAGCTCAGGTCGCCAATCCCGCACTCAATACTGTAGATTTAGAAGCTGCTGCGAGTAGATTAGCTACTGCGCAGGATTCAGGTCTTAGTCTTGTGCTGTATTCAAAATCAGGAATGGGTGATGGTAGACAGGCCGGTAATCCTTGGCTTCAGGAATTCCCTGATCCTATTTCTCGAGTATCTTGGGACAATTATGTGACGGTATCTCGTCAGGATGCTGCGGCATTGGGTATTGTAAATGAGCATGTGGCCAATGGCGGTTTAGACGGAAGCTATGTAAATGTTACCGTTGGAAACACTACGATATCGAATGTTCCTGCAATTATTCAACCCGGTCAGGCAAAGGGCACAATTGGGCTTTCGTTTGGTTATGGTAAGAAGGCGGGTTTAAAACCTGAAATGCAGATAGGAGTCAATGCTTTTGCCCTATATCAGGATTTTAAACGTGAACAAACTGTGAGTGTTGCTAAGGTTTCAGGCATGCATGAGTTTGCTTGCATTCAGTTGCACAACACCCTAATGGGGCGTGGAGATATTATAAAGGAAACTACATTAGAACAGTACAACCATGGAAATCCCGAAGAGTGGAATGCTGTACCAATGGTTTCTTTGAACCATCAGGAAGTTCCAGCAACTACGGTAGATTTATGGGATAGTTTTGATCGGTCTATTGGCCATCATTTCAATATGTCTATTGACTTAAATGCATGTACCGGTTGTGGTGCTTGCGTTATTGCGTGTCACGCAGAAAATAATGTCCCTGTTGTTGGAAAACGTGAAATGCGCTTATCAAGAGATATGCATTGGTTGCGCATTGACCGTTATTATTCTTCAGAGGAAACCTTTGAGGGAGACGATGCCAAAAAAGATGCCATCTCTGGTGTAATGGAAACTAAATCGGGCTTTGAGGCCTTGGAGAGTCCTTCTGATAATCCTCAGGTTGCTTTCCAGCCGGTAATGTGTCAGCATTGTAATCATGCACCTTGTGAAACTGTATGCCCGGTTGCGGCCACAGCACATAGTCGCCAGGGTCACAACCACATGGCCTACAATCGTTGCGTTGGAACCCGTTATTGCGCAAACAACTGTCCATACAAGGTGCGTAGATTTAACTGGTTCTTATACAACAATAACGATGAGTTCGATTACCACATGAACAACGATTTAGGTAAAATGGTACTTAATCCTGATGTAAATGTGCGTTCACGCGGTGTCATGGAGAAATGTTCTTGGTGTATTCAAATGACCCAAAAGTCAATTTTGGATGCCAAGCGAGATGGACGGCCTGTAGCCGATAGCGAGTTCCAGACCGCTTGTTCAAATGCTTGTAGCAGTGGAGCAATAGTGTTTGGTGACATCAATGATCCAAACAGTGAGGTTTCTGCCCTAAAAGCGAGCAATCGTATGTACCATTTACTAGAACATGTAGGTACAAAACCTAATGTGTTCTACCAAGTAAAGGTTAGAAACACAAATGAAGCATAACAAACTACCGAACGTAAAATAAATTTTATGGCGTCTCATTACGAAGCACCGATACGCAAACCTCTAGTCCTTGGAGACAAAGGCTATCACGATGTCTCAGTAGACATTGCAGCCCCTGTTGAAGGACGTGCGAATAAGCAATGGTGGATTGTTTTTTCAATAGCCTTGGCTGCATTTCTTTGGGGAATAGGTTGTATTATTTATACCATTTCGACCGGAATCGGGGTCTGGGGTCTTAACCGGACTGTTAATTGGGCATGGGATATTACGAATTTTGTATGGTGGGTAGGTATCGGTCATGCCGGAACTTTGATTTCGGCGGTATTGTTGCTATTCCGTCAAAAATGGAGAATGGCCGTAAACCGTTCTGCCGAAGCAATGACTATCTTTTCGGTAGTGCAGGCAGGACTGTTTCCAATTATACACATGGGGCGTCCTTGGTTGGCCTATTGGGTTGTTCCAATTCCGAATCAATTCGGATCGCTATGGGTGAATTTTAATTCTCCTTTGCTGTGGGATGTTTTTGCAATCTCCACATACCTTTCTGTGTCTCTTGTTTTTTGGTGGACTGGTCTATTGCCTGATTTCGCTATGATTCGAGACAGGGCTGTTAAACCTTTTCAAAAGAAGATTTACAGTTTAGTTAGTTTTGGATGGTCTGGTCGTGCAAAAGATTGGCAGCGATTTGAGGAAGTGTCATTGGTGTTGGCCGGTCTGGCTACCCCTCTTGTGCTTTCTGTGCATACCATTGTATCCTTTGACTTTGCAACTTCGGTTATACCAGGATGGCATACCACGATTTTCCCTCCTTATTTTGTTGCAGGGGCAATATTTTCAGGCTTTGCCATGGTACAGACCCTGTTAATTATCATGCGTAAAGTAAGTCACCTAGAGGATTACATTACTATTCAGCATATTGAGCTCATGAATATTGTAATCATGATCACAGGTTCAATAGTAGGATGCGCCTATATTACTGAGCTGTTTATTGCATGGTATTCTGGTGTGGAATATGAGCAATACGCATTCTTAAATCGGGCTACAGGTCCTTATTGGTGGGCCTATACCTTAATGATGACTTGCAATGTGGTTTCACCTCAAGTTATGTGGTTCAAGAAGATTCGAACCAGTATTTTGGTTTCTTTTATTATTTCTATTGTTGTAAATATTGGAATGTGGTTTGAGCGTTTTGTGATTATAGTAACTTCGCTTCACCGGGATTACTTGCCATCATCGTGGACCATGTTTTCTCCCACATTCGTAGATATTGGGATATTCATCGGAACCATAGGATTCTTTTTTGTACTCTTTTTGTTGTACTCCAGAACCTTCCCGGTAATTGCACAAGCAGAAGTAAAATCGATTTTAAAATCATCGGGTTCCCGATATAAGACTCTTCGTGATGCCGGCAAGCCGCTACATGAAGTTCAGGGTGATGCAGATTCAAATCACCAGGAATCATAAGATTTTCTAAAGGGATTCGGAAGTTAAGAACAGAGATTAAATTATAATTAAATAGCACAGATGGCTTCTAAAATAATACGGGCAGTTTACGATGACGATGACGTGTTGATGCACGCCGTTAAGCAGGTAAGGGCCGCAAAACATCATATAGAAGAGGTGTATTGCCCTTTTCCGGTGCATGGTTTGGACAAGGCTATGGGTTTAGCCCCAACACGTATTGCTATTACATCTTTTTTATACGGTTTAACTGGACTGTCAGTAGCAATCATTATGATGAATTTCATCATGATTAAGGATTGGCCTCAAGATATTGGTGGTAAACCAAGTTTTAGCTATTTGGAGAATATGCCCGCTTTTGTGCCGGTAATGTTTGAGCTAACCGTATTTTTTGCAGCGCACTTAATGGTTATCACCTTTTATTTGCGCAGTCGTTTATGGCCTTTTAAGAAGGCCGAAAATCCGGATTTAAGGAGTACCGACGCACACTTTATTATGGATGTTGAATTACACGGAGACGATGCGGCTTTAACAGCCCTTTTGCGCGAAACCGGTGCGTTGGAAGTTAACACAATAGAAAAGTAGTAGTCAAGATGAAGAATTCGCTATTTAACATATTTATTGGGTTAACCCTAATGGTATTTGCGTCCTGTCAAGACACCAATAAGCCCAACTATCAATATATGCCTAATATGTATGAGCCTGTAGGTTATGAGGCTTATCAGCCAGTGGCCTGGCTTCCTAATGGTAGTGAGGCATTGCTACCTGCAGAACATACAATTGCAAGGGGTAAAATGACTTATAAATTTCAAAACAATCCCGAAGGAAAGGAACTTTCAAGAGCCATGATTAGCCCTCTTGATTCCTTAATGCAGGATAAAAATCTTGAGGCTGGTGCTACCCTTTATGGTATTTATTGCGCAATCTGCCATGGGAATAAGGGAGATGGTCAAGGAAACCTTGTAAAACGAGAGAAAATTCTTGGCGTACCAAGTTATGCAGATGCCGGTCGCAACATTAATATCGGTAGCACGTATCACGTTATTTACTACGGACAAAACGCAATGGGTTCCTATGCAGGTCAATTAAATGAAACTGAGCGTTGGCAGGTTGCGGAGTATGTAATGAAACTCAAAGAAGACTTAACAAAATAATAGCGCTTTGCAGATGTATACCCTTTCGAATAAATTGAAAATTGGATCTCTAATTCTGATGGTTTTGGGCCTTATCGGGATGGGAATCGGATTTATGACTGCACCGAGTTCAGTGCAAGAAGCCAAGGAGATTGTTGCTAGTGCAAATGAAGATGGTCATGGAACGGCCCATGCAGTTCAAGCAGATCACGGCGATCATGCGGCTATGTCACATACAGAGGATGCACATGAGAGTTCACATGACAATGCTCACGACACGCATCTATTACACCAATTACAAAATCGTCCTTGGGCAGGGCTGTTTATAGGAGCTTTCTTCTTTTTTATGATAGCTTTAGGCACTCTGGCCTTTTATGCGATTCAGCGCGCAGCTCAAGCCGGTTGGTCTCCTTTGCTATTCCGAGTAATGGAAGGAATTACATCCTATATTGTACCTGGAGGTATTGTTATTTTTGTGATCCTTGTAGTCTCCAGTTTACATCTTAATCACTTATATGTTTGGATGGATCCGGAAACTGTTGCGCATGATGAATTGATTCAAGGTAAAACAGGTTATTTAAATACCACCTTCTTTTTAATTCGTGCGGCTATCTTTTTGGGAGGTTGGATTGGTTATCGGGAATTATCTCGTAAACTATCTCTTCAACAAGATGTGGCTTCGGATCTTTCTGCCTTTAAAAAGAATTTTAAATGGTCTGCAGGCTTTCTTGTATTTTATCTGGTGACTGAGTCTATGATGTCTTGGGACTGGATTATGAGTGTAGATCCCCATTGGTTCAGTACTTTATTTGGGTGGTATGTATTTGCCAGTATGTTTGTTTCAGGTATTACAACAATTGCACTTGTTACCATTTATCTAAAATCCAAAGGCTATTTGCCAGATGTAAATAATAGCCATATACATGACTTAGCGAAGTTTATGTTTGGAATAAGCATATTTTGGACATACCTGTGGTTTAGTCAATTCATGTTAATTTGGTATGCGGACATACCTGAGGAGGTAACCTATTTTGTTACCCGAATAGAAGATTTTAAAGTGCCTTTCTTTTCCTTGTTGGTATTGAATTTTATATTCCCACTGTTGGTTTTAATGAATAGTGATTATAAACGTATA
This sequence comes from Bacteroidota bacterium, assembly GCA_046047415.1. Classification (GTDB taxonomy): domain Bacteria; phylum Bacteroidota; class Bacteroidia; order Flavobacteriales; family Flavobacteriaceae; genus Robiginitalea. The sequence goes on along the minus strand of JBJOHX010000031.1, from coordinate 32,677 downwards.
AATTGGTTTGTGGTAATGACAGGCATAATAGTTCTGTTAGGGCATTATTTAGACGTATATGTCATGATAACTCCAGCAACTGTTGGTGACCAATGGGCCATTGGAATTCCTGAAATTAGTGCCGTGTTGTTCTTCGGTGGTGCATTTGTGTTTTGGATTTTCCGAGCGCTTTCAAAGGCTCCATTGCAGCCAACTGGCAATCCTTTTATCGAGGAGAGTAAACATTTTCATTATTAGAATTAATCGCGAATTTTATCCGAATCTACAATGACAGCATTAATGACGATAACTGTTTTAGTTCTGGTTGCAATTGCCATCTGGCAGCTTACCAAGATTTTCGAATTGTCGCAAATCAAGGCTAAATCAGAGACTTCGGAAATAGCCTCGATCGAGGACAACAAAAACAATGGATACCTAATGTTTGCCTTTTTGGTATTTATTTATGGTATTACCATTTTTAGTTTTGCCAAATACGGTAAGTATATCTTATCTGACTCCGCCAGTGCCCATGGCGCAGAATACGATTCATTGCTTTGGTGGAGTTTCTTTATCATTTTTGTAGTCCAAACCCTTACGCAGGCTTTACTGCATTATTTTGCCTACAAGTACAGAGGGCAAGAAGGGACCAAAGCCCTTTTTTATGCAGATAATAGTAAACTAGAATTTATTTGGACAATAATTCCAGTAGTTGTTTTGGCTGGACTTATTTTGTGGGGGCTTTATACGTGGACCAATATCATGGACATCAACGAAGATGATGACCCAATAATGGTGGAGTTATACGCTCAGCAATTTAATTGGACAGCCCGCTATGGAGGAGAAGATAATGTTTTAGGTGATGCAAATGTGCGTATGATTGATATTGATCGTGCAAACGTACTTGGATTAGACGAATCCGATCCAAACACCTCCGATGATATCATTGTAAAGGAATTACACTTACCTGTTGGAAGAAAGGTGAACTTTAAAATGCGGTCTCAGGATGTTTTACATTCTGCTTACATGCCCCATTTTAGGGCACAAATGAATTGCGTTCCAGGAATGATTACAGAATTTTCCTTTACCCCAACGGTGACTACTGCAGAGATGCGTCAGAATCCCGATATTGTAGCTAAAGTGGAGCGCACCAATGCGATTCGCGCTCAAAAGGCTACTGCAGGCTTGCCCAATTCGGATCCATGGGAATTTGATTATATTTTGCTTTGTAATAAGATTTGCGGAAAATCGCATTATAATATGCAAATGAAAATAATCGTTGAATCCGAAGCGGATTATAAGAGTTGGCTGGCCTCGCAACAAACTTTCGGCGAAATGATGTCAGCCTCGGCAGAATAATTTAATAAACTACTAAGCGATTTAAACAAAAGGACTATGTCAGCTCACGAACATGCTCACGCCGATGATCACGAACACGGCCACCACCACAAGGAGACTTTTGTAACGAAATATATTTTTAGCCAAGATCATAAAATGATCTCTAAGCAGTACCTGATTACAGGTCTGATAATGGGTGCCATTGGAATTGCAATGTCCTTGTTATTCCGTATGCAATTGGCATGGCCTGGAGAGTCGTCGCCAATCTTTGAAGCGTTGCTTGGTAAATGGGCGCCCGAAGGTGTAATGGATGCCGATATATATTTGGCATTAGTGACCATTCACGGTACCATTATGGTCTTTTTTGTCCTTACTGCCGGATTGAGCGGAACCTTTAGTAACCTGCTTATTCCGTTGCAGATTGGTGCACGTGATATGGCTTCTGGATTCTTAAACATGCTCTCTTATTGGATGTTCTTTGTTTCCAGTGTAATTATGGTTATTTCGCTATTTGTGGAAGCAGGTCCTGCAGCTGCAGGATGGACCATTTATCCTCCATTGAGTGCCTTGCCAATGGCCCAATCGGGTTCAGGTATGGGTATGACGCTTTGGCTTGTATCCATGGCTATATTTATTGCCTCTTCGTTACTAGGTTCTCTAAACTATATAGTTACAGTATTAAACTTGCGTACCAAGGGTATGTCTATGACACGTCTTCCTTTAACCATTTGGGCATTTTTTGTAACTGCGGTTATTGGTGTTATTTCATTTCCGGTACTTTTATCGGCTGCCCTTTTGATGATAATGGACAGAAGCTTTGGAACTTCCTTTTTCCTTTCCGATATATTTATTCAGGGAGAAGTTCTGCACTATCAGGGAGGTTCACCTGTATTGTACGAGCATTTGTTCTGGTTTTTAGGACACCCCGAGGTGTATATTGTTATCCTACCGGCGATGGGTATTGTTTCCGAAGTTATGTCGGTTAATGCTAGAAAACCGATTTTTGGTTACCGTGCTATGATTGCCTCTATTTTGGCAATCGCATTTTTATCTACAATTGTTTGGGGTCACCATATGTTTATCTCTGGTATGAATCCGTTTTTGGGTTCTGTTTTTACCTTTACCACACTCTTAATTGCAATTCCATCTGCCGTAAAGGCGTTTAACTGGATTACGACTTTATGGAAAGGTAACCTGCAACTAAATCCGGGGATGCTCTTCTCTATTGGAATGGTTTCAACCTTTATTACCGGAGGCTTAACCGGTATTATTTTAGGAGACAGTACGCTAGACATCAATGTACACGACACCTATTTTGTTGTTGCTCACTTTCACTTAGTTATGGGTATTTCGGCATTATATGGTTTATTTGCAGGGGTATACCACTGGTTCCCTAAAATGTTCCAAGGAAGAATGATGAATAAGAACCTGGGATATGTGCATTTTTGGGTAACTGCAGTAGGTTCCTACGGCGTATTCTTCCCGATGCACTTTGTGGGTATGGCAGGTGTTCCTAGACGTTATTATCAAAACACGGCATTTCCAATGTTTGATGAATTGGTAGATGTGCAGGTGCTTATGACTGTATTTGCTATCATTACCGCCGTTGCGCAGTTGGTTTTTCTTTTCAATTTTATTCGCAGTATTTTTTACGGTGTTCGTGGTCCATTAAATCCTTGGAAGGCCACCACTTTGGAATGGACAGCGCCTCAAGAGCATTTTCATGGAAATTGGCCTGGTGCAATTCCAGAAGTACATCGTTGGTCTTATGATTACAGCAAAACGTATGACAACGGCGAATATATTTTGCCGGGTCAGGACTATATTCCTCAGGATGTGCCACTTCAGCCTAATGAAGAAGAACTACAACACTAAATAAAAAAACCCGCCTATAGCGGGTTTTTTTATTTAGGCTAGTTTGTCCGATCTATTTAAGAAAATAGTGATGCAATAGTTCTAGGTCTTAAATGTCCGTTTCCAATTCCTTTAGTGTGGGCCCGCTGCTATTATTCCAGTGTTCACACCAGCCTCGAATTTCTTAAAATTAGATTTAAACAGGGCGATTAGCTTTGATTTCGTTGCGTCGTATGCGACCTTATCTTCCCATGTATTTTTAGGATTAAGCATGGCCGTGGGAACTCCGGGACACGATTCTGGAATTTTAAATCCAAATTCGGAATCTTGCTCAAATGAAACGGATTCAAAGGCATCTTGGTGTATGGCATCTATCATAGCGCGTGTATATTTTAGTGGTATTCTATTTCCCACTCCATACGGTCCTCCGGTCCATCCAGTATTTACAAGCCATGCAGTTACATTTTGTTCTTTTATTTTATTAGCAAGCAATTCGGCATACTTATTTGGGTGCCATACCATAAAAGCAGCTCCAAAACAAGCACTAAAGGTGGCTTGGGGTTCGTTTATCCCCATTTCGGTTCCAGCTACCTTTGCTGTATATCCGGAGATAAAATGATAGCTGGCCTGTTCGGGGGTAAGTTTGCTTAAAGGTGGAAGTACCCCAAATGCATCTGCTGTTAAGAAGATTATATTTTTAGGATGGCCAGCCACACAAGGAACCTGAACATTGTCTATATGTTGTATTGGGTAAGACGCTCTTGTGTTTTCTGTGAATGTGGTATCTGTATAATCCACAATCCTTGATATTTTGTCGTATACGACATTCTCCAAAATGGTGCCAAATCGAATGGCTTTGTAAATTTCTGGCTCAAATGCTTCAGTTAAATTTATTGCTTTGGCATAGCAACCCCCTTCTATATTAAAGGTGCCTTCGGAGGTCCAACAATGCTCATCATCACCGATTAATTTGCGTTTGGGGTCAGCGCTAAGTGTAGTTTTTCCGGTTCCGGAAAGCCCAAATAAAATTGAGACATCTCCCGACTTTCCTACATTGGCAGAACAATGCATCGGTAACACTCCTTGTTTAGGCATTAGATAATTCATTATTGAGAAAATTCCCTTTTTCATCTCCCCGGCATATTGTGTTCCCAGAATCACAATTTCTTTGCGTTCCAAATGAAAGTCTATAGACGTTTTTGATGTCATTTCGGAGGTGTATAAATTGGCCGGGAATCCACCTGCATTAAAGATTACATAATCGGGTTTGTCAAATTGATTGAGTTCCAAAGGCGTGGGGAGAATTAGCATGTTTTGCATAAAAAGAGCATGATAGGCCCGAGTACAAATAATACGTACTTTAATCCTATACTTTGGATCCCAACCGGCAAAAGCATCTACTATAAAGAGTCTGTCACAAATGTTCAAATAGTCAATGGCCCGCTCGTGGTTAACCATGTACGTTTGTTCATCCAATCCAATGTTTATTGGACCCCAGTCAATATCATTTTGAGAATCCGGATGTCGTACAATTCTTTTATCCTTGGGACTTCGACCTGTTTTTTCTCCAGAATATACCAGTAGTGCGCCGGTATCGGAGATTGCAGTGCCTGCTTCTTTCCTTAAGGCAATTTCATAGAGAATGGGAACGGCCGTATTTCTATAAATGGATTTTACTTGAATGCCGTATTGTGTAAGATCAATGCTGGACATAATGGAGTGTGTTGAAAAGTGTTACGTTTGAATATTATAGGTTGTGCCTCTTGAGGGCAAGTTACCTTGAGGTCCATTTTTATAATATGATAATTGTCAAGCCTTTTAAACTTTTAAAATAAATTAAGGATATGTTGTCTTTCTTATCTTTGTTTCTCTATGAATGAACATCTAGATCCTACGGCAAGTCGGCTAACCCCCGAAGATCAAGACATTGAACGGGCATTACGTCCTGTAAGTTTCGAAGATTTTACGGGGCAAGAGCAGGTACTTGAAAATTTAAAAGTATTTGTACAGGCAGCCAATTTAAGACAAGAGGCCTTGGACCATACCCTGCTACACGGCCCACCGGGATTGGGTAAAACCACCCTGGCACACATCTTGGCAAATGAGTTGGGCGTAGGCTTAAAGGTTACCTCTGGGCCTGTTTTAGATAAGCCAGGAGATCTGGCCGGGCTACTTACTAATTTAGAACCAAGGGATGTTCTTTTTATAGATGAAATACATCGGTTAAGTCCTGTTGTTGAGGAATACCTTTATTCCGCAATGGAGGATTTCAAAATCGATATTATGATTGAAGCTGGCCCCAATGCCCGTTCTGTGCAGATTAATCTTAACCCCTTTACCTTGATAGGGGCTACCACACGCTCAGGATTGTTAACAGCCCCAATGCGGGCCAGGTTTGGAATTTCCTCGAGGCTTGAATATTACGGAACAGAATTGTTATCTACTATAATAAATCGCTCTGCCGAAATCTTACGTGTACCTATTTCAAATGAAGCAGCCATTGAAATAGCCGGAAGAAGCCGAGGCACACCAAGGATTGGAAATGCATTACTGCGCAGGGTACGCGACTTTGCTCAAATTAAGGGGAATGGCAATATTGATGTGGAAATATCGAGATTTGGACTAAAGGCATTGAATGTAGATGCCTACGGGCTAGACGAAATGGATAATAAAATCCTGCTAACCATTATAGACAAATTTAAAGGAGGACCTGTGGGTATATCGACTTTGGCTACTGCGGTATCCGAGAATGCAGAAACCATTGAAGAAGTCTATGAACCTTTTTTAATTCAACAGGGGTTTATTTTAAGAACGCCCCGAGGACGAGAGGTTACCGAATTGGCATATCGACACCTAGGAAGGCTCAATTCCGCTAATCAACAAGGGCTTTTCGGATTTGATTTATAAAATCGTTTCGCCAATTATAATATTCGCTGCCAAAGCCTTCCAAGCTTTAACCCAATAGGGCAACTCGAGATAGGTTAGGGCTCAAATCTAAAAAAAATCCGTTAAGATTTTGAAACCGCAAAGTCGTTATACCCAATTGATAAAAACCGAAGCCCTTCGGCTTGGGTTTCTTTCCTGTGGCATTTCAAAGTCTGCATTTTTAGAAGACGAGGCACCTAGGCTAGAACGTTGGCTTAAGCAAAACAGCCATGGTGAAATGTCTTATATGGAACAGCATTTTGACAAAAGACTCGATCCAAGAAAACTAGTCCCAGATTCAAAATCGGTCATATCACTACTTTATAATTACTTTCCCGAAGAAAAACAGCAATCGAATACTTTCAAAATATCGAAGTACGCCTTTGGGGAAGATTATCACAAAGTAGTTAAAGACAAACTTTTTGAATTTCTACAGTTTATTGAGACCAATATTGGAGCCGTAAGTGGTAGAGTGTTTGTAGATTCTGCACCAGTATTGGAAAAGGCCTGGGCCGCCCGAAGCGGATTAGGTTGGGTGGGTAAGAATTCCAATTTGATTACCAAAGCTGTGGGCTCATATTATTTTATCGCTGAACTTATTTTGGATTTAGAATTGGATGCAGATCGCCCGGTTACAGATCATTGCGGTTCTTGTACAGCCTGCATAGATGCATGTCCAACACAGGCTATTGTGCAGCCCTATGTAGTCGATGGTAGCAAGTGTATTTCATATTATACCATAGAGTTGAAAAACCAAATCCCTGAGTATGCCCGAGACCAATGGGAGGATTGGATATTTGGATGCGATATTTGCCAGGATGTCTGCCCGTGGAATCGGTTTTCTAAACCACATAATGAACCTCGATTTGTGCCTGACAATAAAATGCTAGAAATGGAAAAATCAGATTGGATAGAACTTACCGAGTCATTATTTTCCGAATTGTTTTCTAAATCTGCCGTAAAGCGCACCAAATTTTCTGGTATTCAACGGAACATTAAATTCTTAGACACATAGAATTTCATTGCGAACTGGCCGGTCCGATAAATATCAAACGCTATCGTTTTCGTAGACGTATTTACCTAAATTTCATTCAAAACCTCTTTTAATTAGGTTTTAAAGGTTTAATTTAACGGGCTTAAACCAACCTGAAAAAATGCTTCATGGATTTACGTAAAATCAATCTAGGCTTCTGGCAGATATTTAATATGAATGTGGGATTTTTGGGAATCCAATATAGTTTTGGATTACAGCAGAGTGCTATTAATCCCATATTTCTGTTTCTGGGTGCTAAGGAAGAGATGCTTCCTATCTTGAATATTGCCGGACCGGTAACTGGTCTTATTGTTCAACCTATTATTGGTGCAATTTCGGATAAAACCTGGTCGCCCAGATGGGGAAGACGTAAGCCGTTTTTCTTAATTGGTGCCCTATTGGGTAGTATATGTCTCTTTTTGTTTCCCCTAAGCCCTGCCCTTTGGTTTGCAGTAGGACTTTTGTGGATTCTAGATGTGGGTAATAATATGGCCATGGAACCATATAGGGCTTTTGTTGGCGATAAATTACCAGATCAACAAATGAATTTAGGCTATCAGATGCAGAGTTTGTTTGTTGGTGCCGGAATTTTGCTCGCAAATGCGTCCATGTTTTTGTTTCAGGATTGGTTTGGAGGTGGAGCAGATGTAGCAGGCACAGTTCCAAAGTGGTTATATTATTCCTTCTTTATTGGCTCCTTTCTTTCTTTGGCAACCATTCTCTGGTCTGTGTTAAAAACCCCCGAAATTCCACCCTCTGATAGTGAATTGGAAATTATTAATAATCACAGAAGACTACCATTTAGCGCCCGGCTTGCAATGCCCTTTGCCGAAATAAGTAAGGCAGTAAAGGAGATGCCTGGCTTTTTGTGGAAGCTCGCCGGGGTGTATTTGTTTCAATGGTACGCACTGTTTGTCTATTGGCAATTTATTACGCCACTATTTCGCACAACTATGGGTTTTGACACCTCCCAAGCCGCAGCTCAGGCAGCTAAAATGAGCACTACCTACAATGTTGTTACAACTTTGGTAGCATTGGTATTGGTGCCCTTAACGTTTAGATTTGGCGGCAAAAAGATTTATGCCTTGAGTTTACTTGGGACTGCTATAGCGTTATTTGCGATTCCTTATATACAAGATCCTATTTTAGTGCTTTTACCAATGATTTTATTTGGAATAGGATGGGCAGCCATGATGGGTATTCCGTACAGTATGGTTTCCAAAATTGTACCCCAAGATAGACGAGGTGTTTACATGGGCATTTTAAACATGATGATTGTTATACCTATGGGGATTGAAACCTTGAGTTTTGGTCCTATCTATACTAATTTATTAGGGGAAAATGCAGTAAATGCGATCTTGTTTGCAGCGGTTTGTTTTGTTTTTTCTGCCATTCTCGCTTTACGTCTCAATGTAGAGGACAAATAAAAGAAAATGGATTTATTTGGTTTGATAATTGGTTTTAGTTCATTGTAGGCCACGGTAATTTACGAATCAGATAGACTGTATCTGAGAAATTTCAATTTTTCAAATTGTAGGATGCTCCTACCTTCTTACCTTTGCTCATTAAGCAAGCCTAAGTATGAGTAAGGAAAAAAACAGGCGGGAGGCGCTCATTTATCACGCCAAACCACAACCAGGTAAAATAAAAGTTGTACCTACTAAACCCTATTCTACACAACGGGATCTGGCGTTGGCCTATTCCCCGGGTGTTGCCGAACCTTGTCTGGAAATAGAGAAAGAAAAAGACAACGTTTACAAATACACGGCAAAAGGAAATATAGTTGCCGTAATTTCCAACGGCACAGCTGTGCTTGGATTAGGAGATATTGGCCCGGAAGCTGCTAAACCTGTTATGGAGGGAAAATGTCTCTTGTTTAAAATTTTTGCGGATATCGATGGCATAGACATTGAGTTGAACACCAAGGATGTAGATACCTTTGTCAATACGGTTAAAATAATGGCGCCAACTTTTGGTGGTATTAATCTGGAAGATATTAAGGCTCCAGAGGCTTTTGAAATTGAGCGTAGACTCAAAGAGGAGCTCGATATTCCAGTAATGCACGATGACCAGCATGGAACTGCCATAATATCGGCAGCTGCATTACTAAATGCCTTAGAGCTCACTGGGAAGCATATTTCTCAAGTTCGCATTGTAATCAGTGGGGCAGGAGCAGCGGCTATTTCATGCAGTAGACTTTATAGGGCTTTCGGGGCTCAGCGTGAAAACATGGTGATGCTGGATAGTAAAGGAGTAATACGAAGTGATCGGGAACAGCTTACCGAAGAAAAATTGGAATTTGCAACCGATAGGAAAATAGATACGCTCGAAGAAGCCCTGAAGGGAGCCGACGTCTTTATAGGGTTGTCTATAGCCAACATCGTAAAGCCCGCAATGCTCAAATCCATGAACGTAGATCCAATCGTATTTGCGATGGCAAATCCCGATCCGGAAATTGATTACAATTTGGCGATGAAGACCCGGAAAGACATCATAATGGCAACCGGACGTTCAGATCATCCCAATCAGGTAAATAATGTTCTTGGTTTTCCATTTATATTTCGTGGCGCTTTAGATGTAAGAGCAACTAAAATAAACGAGGCCATGAAAATGGCTGCCGTTCAAGCACTAGCCGAGCTGGCAAAGCAACCCGTCCCGGAACAGGTCAATATTGCTTATGGGGAAACCCGTCTGACTTTTGGACGAGAATACATTATCCCGAAACCATTCGACCCTAGACTTATTGCTGAAATACCACCTGCGGTTGCCCGCGCGGCAATTGACAGTGGTGTTGCGCGAGCCCCAATTACGGATTGGGACAAGTATAAGGAAGACCTCTTGCAACGTTCTGGCGATAATAAAAAAATTGTGCGTTGGCTCATGAACCGGGCTAAATCGGATCCCAAGCGCATCGTGTTTGCCGAGGCAGATGAACTCGACGTGTTAAAAGCCGCTCAAATTGCCTACGAAGAAGGTATTGCTACCCCTATTTTACTTGGAAACAGGGGGGTTATTACTCAATTGATGAAGGAGCTTGAATTTGATGCAGATATCTTAATTATTGATCAGCACGAAAAGAAATCCGAAAAAAAGAGGGAGGAATACGCCCAACGTTTTTGGGAGAAAAGGCAGCGTAGAGGTTGTACACTCTATGGCGCACGCAGTAGAATGCAGTCCAGAAATTACTTTGGAGCCATGATGGTTCGCGAAGGTGATGCCGATGGGATGATTTCTGGATATTCTCGGGCATTTCCGTCAGTAGTAAAACCTATTTTTGAGTCCATAGGTAGGGCAGCCGGAGTTTCCAAGGCTGCAACAGTTCACGTTATGATTACCTCAAGAGGTCCGCTTCTACTTGCGGACACCTCCATAAACATTGACCCTACGGCAGAGGAATTGGCAGAAATTACGAGAATGACCGCTCGCCTAGCCAAGGCTTTTAATATTGAGCCAGTCATTGCCTTACTCTCTTATGCCAACTTTGGATCTTCAGACGATCGCAAAGCTTTAAAGGTGCGGGAGGCTATCCGGATATTACATGAAAAAGAACCAAATCTAATAGTAGATGGAGAAATACAGACCGATTTTGCCTTAAATCAGCAGTTAAGACAGAGTCGCTTTCCCTTCTCCAAGCTATCCGGTAAGGAAGTTAATACGCTTATTTTTCCAAATTTGGAACCGGCAAATATCACCTATAAGCTCATCAAAGAGCTAAACGCAACCGATACCATTGGCCCCATTATGCTTGGCCTTAAACGTCCTGTTCACATTTTGCAAATGGGTGCAAGTGTAGAAGAAATGGTAAATATGACAGCTGTTGCCGTGGTGGATGTGCAAGAGCGTGAGAAACGTAAAATCTCTCAAAACAGAGGAAATTAATTCGGAGAATATTCGAAAATATAGCGTAAATGATTCATTATCTCAATGGACGATTGGTCGAAAAAAACCCTACCTATTTAGTTGTTGAATGTGGTGGGGTTGGTTATTTTGTAAATATTTCTCTGCACACCTTCTCTGCCATTCCCGATCAGGATATTTTGCGAATCTATACCTATTTGCAAGTAAGGGAAGATGCTCACACTTTATATGGATTTTGGACCCGAACCGAATGTGAAGTTTTTAAACTAATGATTTCTGTTTCAGGAGTGGGTGCAAATATTGCCCGAACAATGTTGTCTTCATTATCCCCAGAACAGGTTTGCGATGCTATTGCCCGCGAAGATGTAAGGACTATTCAAGCGGTTAAGGGTATTGGGGCTAAAACAGCCCAAAGGGTTATTCTTGACCTTAAAGACAAAATTTTAAAGATCTACGAGTTAAACGAAGTTTCCCAAATTCCAAACAATACAAATAAACAAGAAGCGTTATCTGCTTTAGAGGTTCTCGGTTTCGGCATAAAACAAGCCGAAAAAGTCGTGGAAGCTGTGTTAAAGCAAGATCCTTCCATGAGCGTTGAGGGCATTATTAAATTGGCGCTTAAAAATTTGTAATTCGTTTGAAAACCCGTCTTTCGGCATTTTTTAAGTCAAACGGACTTCTGTTTGTCTTTTTTATGGTTTACCTATCCTCTGGGATGTCCTTCGTACTGCACGGACAGGAACAGGATCAGGAGCAGGTAACCGATTCTCTGAAGACCGGTTTCGATTTGGGGCGCTTGCGTATGGAGAATCCTGAGAGTATTGTTGCTCGATACAAATACGACCCCAAACTTGATCGATACATTTATTCTGAAACCGTAGGAGATTACAATATTTCTTATCCCATTATGCTCTCTTCTGAGCAATATCTGGAATTGGTTAGAAAGGAGGGTATTAAATCTTATTTCAAGGAAAAAATTGATGCCGTAAGCGGTAAAAAGGCAGGAAGTGAAGCGGCTAGAAAAAATCTATTGCCAAACTTTTATGTCGACAACAGTTTTTTTGAAAGCATTTTTGGAGGAAACACCATAGAGGTAGTCCCGCAAGGCTCTGTGGCTATGGATCTGGGGGTAATCTGGCAAAAAAATGACAATCCGGCCCTATCGCCGCGCAACCGGAGTAACCTTGCATTTGATTTCGATCAGCGTATTAGCTTGAGTATGCTGGGAAAAATCGGGGAGCGCCTTCAGGTGTCTGCTCAATATGATACCGAAGCAACTTTCGATTTTCAAAACCTAATTAAATTAGATTATACTCCAACTGAAGATGACATCTTACAAAAGATTGAAGTTGGAAATGTGAATATGCCGTTAACGAGTTCACTGATTACAGGGGCTCAAAGCCTCTTTGGTGTTAAGACACAATTGCAATTTGGAAAAACAACCGTAACCTCCGTATTTTCAGAACAGCGGTCTCAAAATAATACTGTTGTTGCTCAAGGAGGCGGTACTTTAAATGATTTTGAATTAACTGCCTTGGATTATGACGAAGATCGTCACTTTTTTTTGGGACAATTCTTTCGTGATCAATACGATCAGGCATTGGAGGATTACCCCTATATCCGCAGTCAAGTTCAGATTACGCGACTCGAGGTTTGGGTAACAAACCGCACGCAACAAACCTTGAATGCTCGGAATGTAGTTGCCCTTCAGGATTTAGGGGAAGCATTGGCTGAGCAGACCCGAATTGGTCGTACCGGGGGAGCTCCTGTAGATTTTTTTAATTTAAATGGGGCATATCCAAATTTGCCGCGTAATGGGGCAAATGACTTCGACCCCAATCTTATTGGTAATGGCGGTGCACTAACGAGCGATATACGGGATATTGCTACGGTAGATGCGGGATTTCAAATTCCCGGTGGATACCGAGCGAGTCAAGGTTTTGATTATGCAATTTTAGAAAATGCAAGAAAATTAGATCCGGGTCGGGATTACGCCTTCAATTCACAATTGGGATATATATCCTTAAATCAAAAATTAAGTAACGACGAGGTACTGGCAGTAGCTTATCAATATACCTACAACGGTCAGGTATTTCAAGTTGGTGAATTTGCAAATGGTGGATTAGATGCCACTTCCATAAGTCCCGGGGCTCAAATCCAAATAACCAATAATGCCTTGGTTTTAAAATTGCTAAAAAGCAATATTACGGCTGTAAGTGATCCAATCTGGGACTTGATGATGAAGAACATTTATGCCACCGGAGCATATCAGTTAAGTCAGGAAGATTTTAAATTTAATATTCTTTACTCGGATCCTACCCCCCGTAATTATATTACCCCGGTAGATCCCAACACGGGTTGGCCTAGCACCCCAAAACCACTTCAGGACCGGATTCTACTCGATGTGTTTAACTTAGATCGTTTAAACGCTTACAACGATGTGCAGCCCGGTGGAGACGGATTCTTTGATTTTATTCCCGGACTTACAGTTAACCTTCAAAACGGGTTAATCATATTTACCAAGGTAGAACCCTTTGGGTCGTTTATGTTCGATGTACTCGGAGGGGGTAATTACGATGTGGCAGATGATCAGGGTTATAATGCCAACCAGCGTAAATACGTATTTCGCAATATGTATACCCTTACCAAGGCCGCTTCCCTTCAGGATGCGGAAAAGAATAGGTTTCGCTTAAAAGGACGCTATAAATCTAGCGGAGGTAATGGCATACCAATTGGTGCATTTAATGTGCCAAGGGGCTCGGTTCGCGTAACGGCCGGAGGGCGTCAGCTTCAGGAAGGTATCGATTACACCGTAAATTACCAGGCCGGAACAGTGCAGTTGTTAGACCCCAGTTTACAAGCCTCTAATATTCCCATTAAGATATCTGTAGAAAACAATGCTGTATTCGGACAACAGACCAGAAGGTTTACGGGAGTAAATCTTGAACATCGGTTTAGTGAAAAATTCGTATTGGGTGGAACACTGCTGAATCTCAATGAGAGACCTCTTACCCAAAAGGCAAATTTTGGAGTAGAACCGGTTAACAATACTGTATTTGGGCTTAATGGAATTTTTTCTACGGAAGTCCCTTTTCTTACCAGACTTGCGAACAAATTACCCTTTGTAGATACCGATGTGCCATCCAATGTTTCCCTGCGTGCCGAAGCCGCATTTTTGAGTCCCAGTGCCCCTAAAAATGCAAATTTTCAGGGCGAAACAACTTCGTATCTCGATGATTTTGAAGGCGCTCAAGCTTTAATAGATATCCGTTCGGCTTTGGGATGGAGTTTGGCAAGTACACCTCAAGAATTTTTAAGTGGAGGGGAGACCGGGATTACATCGGGGTATAAGCGGGCCAAATTGGCTTGGTATACCATCGATCCAATATTTTATACCAATTTACGTCCGTCTGGAATAAGTGATAATGATATTTCTGTGAATACCTCCAGAAGGATATTTATCGATGAGGTTTTTCCTAGAATTGATATTGCTCAAGGCCAAACTACTGTTCAAAACACGCTGGATTTGGCGTATTATCCCAACCTCAAAGGGCCATATAATGCAAATCCTAATTTTGAGTCTCAATCGGATTCCGATAAATGGGCGGGAATTATGCGTTCGCTTTCCAGTACAAATTTTGAGCAATCCAATGTAGAATTTGTGCAATTCTGGATGCTCGATCCTTTTGTAGATGGCGCGTTGCCGGATTCCGGGGAACTGGTTTTAAATCTTGGAAATATTACAGAAGATATCTTGGCAGATGGAAGAAAGCAATATGAGAACGGACTGCCGGGTGTGAATGCTACAGATTTGATCACTCAGACACCCTGGGGACAGGTTCCGGCTACTCAAGCCCTGATTTATGCTTTTGATGCGGACCCAAAGAATCGGGAGTTACAGGACCTAGGATTCGACGGAATCGGAGATGAGCAGGAGGCAACATTGGGTTACAATGGGCCTGAATCGGATCCGGCGTTGGACAATTATCGGTATTATTTAGATCGAGATGGTAACGTTTTGGAGCGGTATCTGGACTTTAATAATCCACAAGGAAATTCTCCGGTAGCAGTATCTAATACCAATAGAGGAAGTACAACACTGCCAGATACAGAAGACGTAGACCGAGACCTTACTATGAATACGGTAAACAGCTATTACGAATACCGCATTCCAATTAAGCCGGGACTAACCGTTGCAGACAAATATATCACAGATATCAAAGAAGGAATTACGCCCACCTTGCCCAATGGAAGCCAACTGAGTCGCAGATGGATTCAGTTTAAGATTCCTCTTAGTGACTTTACACAAGCGGTTGGTGGTATTACGGATTTTAGATCTGTTAGTTTTATGCGTATGTACGTTACCGGATTTGCTAATCCTGTAGTATTGCGTTTTGCGACATTGGATTTGGTACGCGGTGATTGGCGTACCTACACCCGAAGCCTGCAAAGTAATTTAGACAATCCTTCGGACGATGGAACCACCGTAGATGTAAACACGGTTAACGTAGAAGAAAATGAAGCTCGAGTTCCTATTCCCTATGTATTGCCTCCAGGCGTATTTCGGGAGCAATTGAACAACAACAATACCATTGTACGTCAAAACGAGCAATCGCTATCTATGGTAGTAGAGCAGCTCGAATCGCAAGATGCCCGTGGGGTATTTAAAAACGTCAGTATGGATCTCAGGCAGTATGAACGCATTAAAATGTTTATGCATGCCGAAAAAATCGACGCATCGGATCCATTTATGGACCAAGAATCTTTGGTTGGTTTCTTGCGTATTGGAACCGATTTTTCAGAGAATTTTTACCAAATAGAAGTTCCGCTTGCCTTCACGGATTATTCGGCAATAACAGCCGAACAAGTATGGCCCGAAACAAACATGTTAAATGTGCTTTTGGAAGACCTCAAAAAGGTAAAATCCAAAGGAATATCTGATCAAACCCTTGGCGCTATTACTTTTTATGAGGTTGTTGATGGGCAAGTGCAGCTTGTCAATGAATTTAGTCCGAGGGAACCTGGGCGCATTCGAATCGGGTTAAGGGGTAATCCTTCGCTTGGAAGTATACGCAGCATAATGGTGGGGGTAAAGAACATCGACAATATCCCCTTACGCGCAGAAGTTTGGTTTAATGAACTTCGCTTGGCAGGACTAGACAATAAGGGGGGGTGGGCCGCAGTCGCTGCTTTCGATGCAAATATGGCAGATTTTGCAAATATATCGGCTACAGGAAATAAGAGTACTTCGGGTTTTGGCGCTTTGGATGAAATGCCCAATGAGCGGGCAAGGGAAGATGCACTGTCTTACGACGTAGTTACAAACCTTGAATTGGGTCAATTACTTCCCAATAGCTGGAATCTCCAAATCCCTTTTAATTACGGAATTTCAGAACAATTAATTACTCCTGAGTTTGATCCCGTTTACGACGATTTAAGGCTGCAGGATCGCATTGCCGCATCGGCAACTGCCATAGAGGCAGACCAGATCCTACGTCAGGCAGAAGATTACACCAAGAGAACCAGCTTTAATCTTATCGGGGTGCGTAAAAACAGGGGAGATGAAGCCGAAGCCAATTTTTTCGATATCGAAAACTTTACCTTTAATTATTCTTACAATGAAACGCAACACCGCGATTTCGAAGTTTCCGAGTTGAACAACCAAACGGTTCGGGCAGGCGTGGTGTACAATCATACCTTTAAACCTTTGACTGTGGCTCCTTTTGCGAAGAAGGATTCCTTGTTTACGGGAGCTTATTGGAAATGGTTAAAAGATCTGAATCTTAATTTATTGCCAACCAGTATTTCGTTTCAATCCGATATTAATAGGCAATTTAACCAACAACGTTTTAGAGATGTTTTAGAGCCTGGTGTTGAAGCTTTGGAATTGCCCTTATTACAGCAACGCAATTACCTTTTCAACTGGCAGTATAATTTGAATTATGCGCTTACTAAATCTGTTCGAATTCAAATTAATGGATCCAACAATAATATCATTCGCAACTATTACGACGAGCCAGGCAATCCGTTTTCTAATATTTTGAACGATCGAGATTTGTGGGATGGATTCTTTGAAATTGGGGAGCCCAACCGACATTCACAACAATTTACTCTGAATTATGAGTTGCCTTTTTCAAAAATTCCTTTGTTGGATTTTGTGAACGCCCAATATACTTACACTAGTAATTTTGACTGGCAGCGTGGAGGCGACGCCCTTAATCTTGCGGTTGCAAAGGCTCAAAATCCTAATGTTCCAGAAAATGAATTGCAACTTCCGTCCATAAACACCATTCAGAATGCAGGAACTCACGTACTCAGCGCTACGCTTAGCATGCAGCAGTTTTATGAGCGTATTGGATTGGTCCGTCGCAGTACGGTTGTTGCGACCGGAAATCGTACAGCTTCCACTTCGAATCTACCCCGTACCAGTAGTACTTCAAAAAAAGGCGGTTTCGGAAAAACGCTGGTGGATTGGCTAACTATGATTAAAAGAGTCAACTTAAATTACAGTCAAAACAGCGGTACGCTATTGCCGGGATACACCCGATCCATTGGTTTTCTTGGCACCTCCAAGCCAACAATGGGATTTGTTTTTGGTGGACAACGGGATATACGTTATCTGGCGGCGGCCAACGGATGGCTAACCAACTTCAATGCGTTTAACGAACAGTTTGTAAGTAGATTAAATCGGCAATTAAATCTTACTGCAACTGCCCAGCCCACCCAGGAGCTAACAATAGACTTAACTGCAGATCGTCAATACATAGAAACCTTACAAGAGAATTTTAGTATCACCGACGGAGTGTACCAACCACAAGCGCCCAATACTTTTGGAAATTTTAGCATATCTACCCTTATGTTAAAAACTGCTTTTGGCCAGGGAGATGCCAATCGATCCGACAATTTCGAAACCTTTAAATCCAATCGTATTCATATAGCAAATCGGTTAATTGCCTCAGAAGGCGGTTCGGATTTAGGTCTGGATGAAGATGGTTTTCCAGTGCAGTACGGAAAAACGAGTCAGGCCGTCTTATTGCCTGCCTTCTTTGCGGCCTATACAGGACAAGACGCAGCGCGCGTAAACCTAGATGTGTTTCGCGATATTCCAATTCCAAATTGGAATTTAAAATATACCGGACTCATGAAGTCCAAATGGTTTAAAAAGAAATTCAAACGATTCTCTTTAAGTCATGGGTATCAATCCCTATATACCGTAAATGCTTTTCAAACCAATTTGGAACGCTATCAATTGTTGCAAGAAGGCCTTCCGGCCGTGGAGCAGGATACGGGTAATTTAATGCCCGAACAAATTGTCAATAACGTAGTGCTTAGCGATCAGTTTAATCCGCTAATACGCTTCGATTTTGAAATGCAAAATTCCTTAAGTGTTCTGGCAGAAATAAGACGTGACCGGGCGCTTTCGATGAGTTTTGACAACAATTTACTTACGGAAATCAACGGAAAAGAATACACCTTAGGGTTGGGCTACCGACTCAAAGATGTTCAGTTTGTAACCCGTATTGGTGGCGAACGTACTCGTTTAAAGGGCGATTTAAACCTCAAAGCAGATCTTAGTCTGCGAGACAATGTTACGATGATACGAAATCTGGATATTGAAAATACTCAGATTACTTCGGGTCAAAACCTGGTTTCTCTAAAATTTACAGCAGATTATGCATTAAGCAAGAGTTTAAATGCACTATTCTTTTACGATCACTCCTTTTCTAAATTTGCTGTTTCAACCGCATTTCCACAAACAACAATTAATTCAGGATTTACCCTGCGTTATAATTTTGGCAACTAATCCGATTTAATTGGATTTTTAAAATTGCCTTGGCAGGTCTGAATGGAATAAATTACATTTGTCTGCATTCAAAATATTACTATTCATGAATATACCGGCAGACTTAAAATACACGCGCGATCACGAATGGGTGCGTATAGATGGCAACATTGCTACAATTGGAATTACAGATTTTGCTCAAGGAGAATTGGGTGATATTGTTTATGTTGAAGTAGAGACTGTTGGAGATAGTCTGGAACAAGAAGAGGTTTTTGGCACGGTAGAGGCTGTCAAAACCGTTTCAGATTTATTTTTACCCATTTCCGGTACTGTACTGGAATTTAATTCAACCCTTGAGGACACTCCGGAGATCGTAAATTCCGACCCCTACGGATCGGGTTGGATGATTCGTCTAGAGATGAGTGATAGCAATCAATTGGAAAGTCTATTAGATTCCGACCAGTACAAATCGCTTATTGGTGCCTAAAAGAAATTGGTCTGGTTTGGGTTTTGTTCTCTGGATGGCAGGCATAACCATGTTGTCTTTAATGCCTTTCACCTTGGAAGACGGCCCGGAAATTGATTTGCCTGAAATAGACAAGCTAGTTCACTTTACCTTTTATTTTGTTGCCGTGTTTTTGGGCGGCATTTGGGTCCAAAATGGAGATCCTAAGGGTGCCAAATTCACCAAGCAAATTCTGTTTCTAGGTTTGGGCCTATTTTTTTATGGCATTATTATTGAAGTATTGCAAGGAGTATTACCCACCGAAAGAAGTGCTGAAGTTCTTGACGGTGTTGCAAATACACTTGGATTGTTGTCCGGAATTTTAATTTTGAAATATGCCAGAAAAAATGCTTCAATCTAAATTGAAAGGATTAATTGGAAATTTGAGGAAAGAATCATTAAATTAGCGAACATTAAATTTTAAACACATGGAATTAAAAAAGAGCCCAAAGGCGGATTTGCGACGAAATAGTGGCTTGTATTTTGTTTTAGGTTTGGCCGTAGTTATGATGTTGGTCTATGTTGCTTTTGAATGGAAAACATATGACGAGGCAAATAATTATGATATCTCCATGAATGTTGAGGAGTTACTCGACGAGGAAGTTCCAATGACGGAGCAGTTAAAAACGCCTCCACCTCCTCCACCTCCTGCAGCTCCTGAGGTGATTGAAGTAGTTGAAGATGAAGAAGAGGTAGAAGAAACGGTAATTGAGTCTACTGAAACCAGTCAGGAAACAGAAATTATTGAAATCGAAGACGTTGAAGTTGAGGAAGTAGACGAAGATATTGATGTTCCTTTCGCAGTTATCGAGGATGTGCCTGTTTTTCCGGGTTGTGAAAAAGCCAGTGACAAACGCGCTTGTTTCAACGAAAAAATGAATGATCACATACGCAAGAACTTCCGCTATCCTGAAATTGCTCAGGAAATGGGAATTCAAGGTCGTGTTTCTGTACTCTTTACCATTCAGAAAGACGGAAGTATTGGGAATATTCGCATGAGAGGTCCAGATAGAAATTTGGAGGCCGAGGCTCAACGCATCATCTCTAAACTTCCAAAAATGACTCCTGGAAAGCAAAGGGGGCGTCCGGTAAGGGTTCCTTTTAGTATTCCAATTATGTTTAAATTGCAATAATGCAACTCTATAAGAAAGTATCAAAACGCCCGGCTATTAGCCGGGCGCTTTGTTTTTACATATATTCATTGAAAATTTGGCGGTGCTTTTCTATCGCATATTGGAGCGTTAGATTGGTAAACTAATTGAATTGATTCGTTTCCATTGGAAAGCAATCCGATACAGATTATCTTTGCACCCCTATTAATCGCCTATGCCTTCATCTAGCAGCCTTTCAGCCCAAAAGTTACGATTGCCTTCAGGTGAAGATTTTAGGGAGCTTACTAAGGCTCGACTGGCACTTAGTGTCGTGTTTTCTGCAATTGCGGGTTATTTGTTAGGCGCTCCGGAAGTTGAATTCCAAGTATTGATTTTGCTTGCCTTTGGGGGTTATAACATGGTTGGGGCTTCCAATGTTTTTAACCAGATAATGGAGCGTCAACTCGACGCATTAATGGAAAGAACGAAAAACCGCCCTTTGCCAGCAAATCGGGTTTCAGGGCAAACAGCATTTCTTCTAGCGGCTGCAATGACCTTAATGGGGATAGTTTCACTTTATGCTATCAATGCTAAAACTGCTCTATTTGGGGCGCTCTCAATTTTTCTTTACACCTGCATTTACACACCATTGAAAACTAGAACGCCTTTATCCGTTTTTGCAGGGGCGTTCCCTGGGGCAATTCCATTTATGCTAGGATGGGTGGCGGCTACCGGGGCTTTTGGAATTGAGCCCGGCACCTTGTTTATGATTCAATTTTTCTGGCAGTTCCCTCACTTTTGGGCCTTAGCATGGATGCTAGACAACGATTACTCCAAAGGTGGATTTAAAATGCTGCCCACAGGTAAAAAGGACACTGGAACAGTTGTGCTCATAATCATGTATACGATTTGGATGATTGTGATTTCGATCTTGCCTGTTTTCGGAATTACCGGTTCACTCCATTTATCCTTAGCTGCTGCTGTACTAGTTTTTTTAATGGGGATGGTGATGTTGTGGTCTGCGCTGCGTTTGTACGAGAGGCGCGACCATAAATCTGCGCGTAACCTAATGCTTAGCAGTGTTTCTTATATTACCTTAATTCAAGTAGTATACGTCATTGATAAATTTATATTCTAAACGCATGAATTCAAATTCCAAAGTTTCCAAGAGCGATAATGCCAAAAAAATGATGCTCTGGTTTGGTATCGTTAGTTTAATTATGACTTTTGCGGGTTGGACTAGTGCCTATATCGTAAGTAGTTCCAGGGCCGATTGGATGACGGATTTTAAAGTGCCTGAAGCCTTTTGGTTCAGTACAGTTGTTATTGTATTGAGCAGTTTTACGTTTTGGTTGGGTACCAGGTTTATAAAAGCCTCCAAGTCCGGTTTAGCCTCTGCTTGGTTGCTCGTTACTTTTGCACTCGGAGTAGTTTTTATTTATTCCCAATTTCAGGGTTATTCTCAAATGATTCAATTGGGATATTATTTTACCGGTCCTACAAGTAATATTACCTTATCTTATATTTTTCTAATTTCAGCCGTACATATCCTTCACCTTATTGCGGGAATCATTTCTTTGCTTGTTGTTTTGGTTAACCAACTACGGGGTAAATACAGCGCTGATAATATGCTGGGTGTAGAGCTTGGCCTAACGTTTTGGAATTTTGTTGATATTTTGTGGGTCTATCTCATATTATTCTTCTCCTTGTATTAAGAAAGGATAGGTACTCTGAATAATTTACCCTTCTTCGGGATAATTACGACTTATGCGTTTAAGTTTTAAAGCTGGTTTTTTTGTGTTGTGTATTTTAACCGGTTACGGGATAAATGCACAGAAAACTCTGGAAAGGGGCTATATTATTGACGATTCGGGTATGCGAATCGAGGGTTGGATTAGTGACGAAAAATGGGGGGATAATCCGGAGGATGTAGTTTTTCGGACTTCAAGGGATGCTGCGTCTAATTTTTTGAATGTTAAGAATATTTCTGCCTTTGGTATTGGGGATTACCTCAAATACGAACGTCATAAGGTGCGTTTGGAAATTTCTAGTGATTTAACTTCTGATTTGGATTATAGGAGAAGCCCGAATTATGAAGAAAGATTGGTTTTTTTGAAGCTTTTGGTAAATGGACCGGTTAAATTGCTGCAGTTTAAGTCGTCCGTTAGCAGTCGGTTTTTTTATCAGCTATCAGATTCGGAAGAAATAATTCCTTTGGTCTATAAGAGATATCGGATGGAATCTGGAGCAATAGGCGCCAATTTGCAGTTTAGAAACCAACTTGAGGTAGTGCTGAAATGCTCAAACGGAATTCCGTTAAATACAGATCGTTTGGAATACAAGCAAAGTGCTTTAATTCAGCATTTTGAAAAATATGCGGCTTGTTCCGGGTCTCATGTACAGACACAATCTTTACCCGTTAAGGATACCCAGGTTAAAATACAGGGACGATTAGGTTTGCAAAGAACTGGATTAATTCTGGATCAGAATGTAAGTTACGAATTGCCTTCAGTAAATCAAGTAACTGCGGATTATGGCGCTTCCAATTTTCCTGTCTTCGGTGTTCAGGTCGAAGTGAGATTACCTAGTCGTGGTGAGAATTGGGCGCTTTTTGTGGAGCCATCGTATTATAAAACAAATTTTAATACCCAGTACACACGCTCGTATCCGGCGCTCGAAGTTTTAGTAAAAACCGAAGCCAAAATCGGAACATTTGAATTGCCTATTGGGATTAAACGATACATCTATGTTGGTAATAATAATTCCTTTTTTTTGAATATGGCCGTGGCCATGCAATTTAATATGGCTTCTAATTTTGTGTTCATCTCAGACAGTCAATTGGGTAGGCCTGATAATATTGAGGCTAAGGCGCCTCAAGGAAATTTTGCATTTGGTGTTGGTTATCAGGCTAATAAAAGATTGAGTTTTGAGATTCGAATGCACACCACCCGTAATATTTTAAATGATAATCCGGATTGGAATGCAATTTTTGGTCCAGGGGGATCCTTGATTTTTGGAATTTCCCTTTAATATTTAAAAATTTATCAAAGATTGATGCGCTAAGGCAGACAAGTATTTTTTAAAAAAATGTATTTTTGCACAAATTCTATTTAACCATTACTAAAACCTATGGATACAACGGTTTCAACCGGTTCGGAAGGTAAAATCTGGGGAGGGGGCACGCAGCCTCTAGGAGCCAGTTACGGGAAGCTAATGATGTGGTTCTTCATTGTTTCGGATGCGCTTACCTTTTCAGGGTTCTTAGCCTCCTATGGCTTTACCCGATTTAAGTTTATCGAGACTTGGCCTATCGCAGAACAAGTATTTACACACGTGCCTTTTTTTCATGGTAATTATCCGTTGTACTATGTGGCGTTTATGACCTTTGTTCTTATTATGTCTTCTGTGACTATGGTGTTGGCGGTAGATGCAGGTCACAAAATGAAACAGAAAAGTGTAATCCTATATATGCTTCTTACTATCATTGGCGGACTTATATTCGTGGGTTCACAAGCTTGGGAATGGGCGACCTTTATTCGCGGAGATTACGGCGCCGTAGAAACTCGAGGCGGTAGGATTTTACAATTTGTAAATACCGAAACAGGCGAACGGGCCGCGCTTGCGGATTTTGCGGTAGCGTCGCATAGTGATCGGGAGCGTCTGGAGCGTGATAAGGCATTTTGGTTTCAGTCCGAAGCTGCACTTCCCTCTTTTACTGTAGAAGAAGTTGCAGAAGGGTTACGAAATAACCCGAATATTGTAATTCGCACTGAAACTATTGTAGACGATAAAAAAACGGTGCTAACCCACGAAGAATCTGTAGGGAGAATTAAGGATTTTCGTGAGGTTGTAGAAGGAGCCAATCTAGTTCATAACGAATACGGTAGCCGGCTGT
This sequence comes from Bacteroidota bacterium, assembly GCA_046047415.1. Taxonomy (GTDB): domain Bacteria; phylum Bacteroidota; class Bacteroidia; order Flavobacteriales; family Flavobacteriaceae; genus Robiginitalea. The sequence goes on along the minus strand of JBJOHX010000031.1, from coordinate 8,419 downwards.
TTGCAGATTTCTTCTTCTTTATCACAGGATTTCACGGTTTTCACGTTTTCTCCGGGGTTGTAATCAATATCATTATTTTCTTTAATGTAATTTTGGGAACCTACGAGCGCAGAGGACACTATGAAATGGTAGAAAAAGTAGGTCTGTACTGGCACTTTGTAGACTTGGTTTGGGTATTCGTATTTACCTTCTTTTATTTGGTTTAATAAACGTATTAAAATATTCGCCTTATGGCACACGAACATAAACTTGAAATATTTAGAGGGCTTTTAAAATTTAAGTCCAATACCCAGAAAATTTGGGGAGTCCTAATTTTTCTTTCCTTGGTAACAACCATAGAAGTAGGATTGGGGATAATTAAGCCGCAATTTTTAACAGGGAACCACCTTATGGGTATGAAATTACTCAACTGGATTTTTATAGGTTTAACTTTGGTTAAGGCCTATTATATTACCTGGGATTTTATGCACATGCGCGATGAGCGCAGTTCATTGCGAAGAGCGGTTGTATGGACACCAATCTTCTTGGTATCTTATTTACTATTTATTTTACTCTTCGAGGCCGATTACATTTATAATGTCTGGAAAGACGGCTTTATGAGTTGGAATTTCTAAAGTCATAAAAAATACACAAAGACGGTTCTTGAACCGTCTTTGTGATTTTAATGGGTTGCTATGAAAAAAAGTTTAGTACTAATCGTACTGTTTGTTTTGCCATTGGTGGTATACCTTTTTTTTGCCTCCGGAGTCACAAATTTTGGCAGATTACCCATACTTTCAGGACCAGTCTCCGAACTTTCTGCCTTTAACTCTGGGATACAACTTAAAGACCGAATTACAGTTCTTGGCTTTCTCGGGAGCGATTTGAGAAATCGAAAAGGGAATGTTTTTAATTTAAATCAAAAGATTTATAAGCCCTATTTTGAATTTCATGATTTTCAGATGGTAATGGTTTCACCTTTGGGAACAGAGCAGCAGGCCGATGAGATTATAAAAGAATTATCAAATTTTACCGACACAAAAAATTGGCATTTTATCTTTGGCGACCAACAGCAAATCGCTCTCTTTTTTAAAGGTCTCAATACCGATTTAACTTTGGACGCTACTGGAGGAACACCATATGTTTTTATTGTAGATAAGGATTTAATGCTTCGTGGAAGAACCGATGATGAAGATCAGGGTACCAAGTATGGTTTTGATGCAACCGCTGTGGCAGATTTAAATAACAAGATGAAGGACGATATTAAAATTATTCTCGCTGAATATCGTCTAGCTCTCAAAAAGAATAATAATACCCGCTAATATACCTTGGAAATGGGAAGCAAAAAAGGATTTTTAAAATACAGTGGGTTGGCGATTATAATAATTGTATTTGCGCTGTTATTTATACCCAAGATAGCGGAAAGATTAAGCACCCACGATGTAGTGGACCAAAGTCGCTTGAGCCAGGAGGTATCAAATGTTCCCTTGGCATATGTTACCCTTAATGGAGCGCGCAGAAAGGTTCCTAGTTTTGCCTTTTTGGATCAGGATAGTCTTTTGGTTACTGATTTAGATTATCGTGGAAAAGTTTATATCGCTGAATTTTTTTTTACAACCTGTCCTTCTATATGTCCTATTATGACTGAAAATCTGATAGGCCTTCAGGATGCTTTTAAGGCATATCCGGATTTTGGAGTGGCATCTTTCACCATTAATCCGCGTTATGATACCCCTTCTGTGCTAAAAGTATACGCCGAGAAATATGGCATAGAAGATATGGATTGGCATTTGCTAACCGGCGATGCAGAAAGTGTTTATGAGTTGGCCAATGCGGGATTTAATATTTTTGCTACTGAAGCCCCTGAGGTTCCAGGCGGCTTTGAGCATTCTGGATTATTTGCGTTGGTTGACCGTGAAGGTTATCTCCGTTGCAGACAGGATGAATTTGGTAATCCTATTATTTATTATCGGGGATCAATTCCCCAAAATCGCAAAACCAACGATCATGGGGAGACTGAGCAAATTAGCATACTTAAAGAGGACATTTTAAAGTTGTTGGAAGAGTCTTATGAAAAATAATGCAGAAAAAGAAAAACGCTTTAATCGTTGGATTACGGGAATATCTATTGCCATTCCTTTAGTTGTAGCTATCTTATTTGGAATCCGATTACCCGGGGTGGATTCCCTTTCTTTTTTGCCTCCGGTGTATGCAAGTATTAATGGGGCAACTGCTGTTCTGCTTATTTTGGCATTATTGGCAATAAAGTCGGGAAAACGGGATTTGCATCAAAAATTGATGACAGTTTCAATTGGCTTATCACTACTTTTTTTATTGATGTATGTGGCTTATCATATGACATCCGATTCAACTCCGTTTGGCGGTTCGGGAATACTCCGTTATCTGTATTATTTCATATTAATTACCCATATTTTATTGTCTATTGCAGTAATACCGCTGGTGTTAAAAACCTACGCCAAGGCCTATTTAAATGATTTTCAAGGACACAGAAGGTTGGCAAAAATTACTTTTCCAATTTGGCTATATGTAGCCATTACCGGTGTAGTTGTTTACTTAATGGTATCCCCTTATTATACAAACTAAAGCCCCATGCGAAATTTCCGGTACCTCGTGCTTTTTGGACTTTTTATTTTGTTTAATCAAAATGCAGTAGGACAGTGCGCCATGTGTAGAGCTGTATTGGAATCGAATGCAGATAAGTCTGTAGCAGAGGGTATTAATAATGGCATAGTTTATTTAATGGCCATTCCATATATACTTATTGGTGTGCTCTTGTTTTTCGTTGTTCGTAAGCTGCGCTCCTAGCGCGGAATAGCCTGAACCGGTCTTTCAACCAATTGCCTTAAGGATTGCAAATTTGACATGCTTCTCGAATTGAATACAGATTAATGTTCAATTTTTTTAACAAAACATTTAGATTTAAGTGTGTAACAAAAGACTGTTTTTGGGGTCTAAGAGAGCGTACATGCATTTATTACAGTACCAATTATGATTGAAATTAAAGACTTACACAAGTCCTATAAGATGGGAAGTAATTCTCTTCACGTATTAAAGGGCATCAATTTTAACGCTGCTGAAGGTGAATTGGTGGCCATTATGGGTTCTTCCGGTTCTGGAAAATCTACTTTACTCAACATATTGGGAATGTTAGATGAAGCAGACACCGGGGATTATATTTTGGATGGCGTGCCAATTCGTGATTTAAGTGAAACCAAAGCTGCCCGCTATCGCAATAAATTTCTTGGATTTATTTTTCAGTCATTTAACCTTATAAATTATAAGTCCGCGTTGGAAAATGTGGCGTTGCCCTTATATTATCAAGGGGTAGGGAGAAAAGAGCGGGAAGCCAAGGCGCTAAAATATTTGGAGCAGGTAGGTCTGAAAGCATGGGCCCATCACTTACCAAGTGAGTTATCGGGAGGGCAAAAGCAGCGCGTTGCCATTGCAAGAGCAATGGCTGCAGAGCCTAAGGTCTTACTGGCCGATGAGCCAACAGGAGCATTAGACAGTAAAACCTCGTATGAGGTTATGGATTTGATTCAACAAATCAACGATCAGGGGAACACCATTTTGGTAGTAACTCATGAGGAAGATATCGCCCAAATGTGCAAACGTATTATTCGTTTAAAAGATGGCGTAATTGTAGAGGATTCAAGAATTCAGCAGGTAAGAGCTTCGCAATATGTTTAACAAGGACACCTGGCAGGAAATCTGGAACAGTATTAAGAATAATAAACTCCGAACTTTTCTTACCGGATTTTCGGTAGCATGGGGAATTTTTATTCTAGTGTTACTATTGGCTTCAGTAAACGGAATGCAAAATGGCTTCCAAAAACAATTTAACGACGACGCCACCAACTCTATTTTTATTTACCCCAATGCCACATCAAAGCCTTATGGTGGTTTTGAAGCGGGTAGGCGCATCGTTTTTAGGAATCGTGATCTTGAATTTATTCGAGGAAGTTTTGTAGGATCATATGAATACTTGTCGCCCAGGTTTAATCGTTCCATGACCTTTAAGCATAAGCAAGAGACAGGTAATTACTCGGTGGTTGGTGTAAGTCCTGATCATCAAAATATAGAGCGTTCTGTTATTGCCAATGGGCGATATTTAAACCTCAATGATGTGAATAATAAAAATAAAGTCATGGTCATTGGGCGGCAGGTGAAAAAGGAATTGTTTAAAGACGAAGACCCTGTAGGACAGAGTATAATTGCCAACGGGCTCGTGTTTAAAGTTATTGGTGTTTTTACGGATGATGGAAATGAAAGGGAGGAAAGTAATATCTATGCCCCTTACACCACCATGCAACAAATTTTTGGTAATACCGATCAAATCAATCAAATATCCATGACCTACAACCCGGATTTTGACCTGCCTAGGGCTTTAGGATTTTCTGACACCATGGAGGATGTGCTTAAACGGCGCTTAGTCATTGATCCCGAGGATCAGAGTGCATTTTTCATAAACAACTATGCCGAAGGATTTTCTAACGTTCAAACATTTAGCAATTTTTTAACCTGGGTTGCTATAGGTGTTGGTGTGCTAATCCTGATTGCTGGTATTGTTGGGATTGGCAACATCTTAATCTTTATTATTAAAGAGCGCACCAAAGAAATTGGAATTCGCAAGGCGTTGGGTGCACGGCCCGTAGAGATCATAAAATTAATTCTGATGGAATCCATTGTAATTACCACACTTTCGGGATTTACGGGGATGTTTTTTTCGATGGGATTGGTTGCGATGATATCTCCGGCCATTGATGCGCCGGCATTTTCAAATCCCAATGTAGACAATACAGTTGTGATTACTTGTACGGTAGTTTTAATTCTCGCCGGAGTAATGGCTGGTTTGGTGCCTTCGGTACGGGCCGCAAATATTAAACCAATTGAAGCGCTAAGAGCAGATTAATATGGGACTATTTGATCGTGATTTGTGGCGTGAAGTTTTTGCAACCCTTAGTAAAAACATGCTCAGGACTTTCCTGACTACCTTGGGGGTAATCTTCGCAATTGTAATCCTTATAGGATTATTGGGAGCCACCAACGGAATGAAAAATGGCTTTGACCGAATCTTTGCAGGCACAGCTACCAATAGTATGTTTTTGTGGGCACAACGAACTTCTATGGCCTACAAGGGTTTCGAAAGAGGAAGATCAATTGATTTGTCCTTGAGCGATGTAGATATGATCTTGAGGGAGGTTCCCGAGGTAAGCGAAATCGCACCTCGTATTCAATTGGGGTCCTTTAGAGGAACTGTTACAGTTATTCGAGGAGGGCGCAGCAGCGGTTCTAGTGTTTATGGAGACTATCCCAATATTGATAATATGTCTAAAAAGAAGATGGTGGAAGGCCGTTTTCTGAATGAACTGGATATTGAAAAAGCCCGTAAGGTCTGTGTTATTGGCGTGGATGCCTATAAATTGTTATTCGATAAGGGAGAGAACGCTATAGGTGAAAGCATACGAATAAATGGGGTATATTTTACTGTTGTAGGAATTTTCAAGAAAAACGATAACATAAATTTTGAAGGGGAAAACACCATTTTTGTTCCGTTTACTACATTTCAAACCGCTTTTAACAGCGGAGATGAAGTAGGTTGGATGGCTATACTGGTGCATCCGGATAAATCTGTGGCTCTTGCAGAGCGAAAAATAAAAACTTTGCTTAAACGCAAGTATAACATACATCCAGACGATCCCCGTGCATTTGGTTCTTTTGACTTTTCGCAAATTTTTGAAGGGATAAGCGCATTTACCCTGGTGCTTTCCGGATTTTCATTTTTTGTTGGAATTTTCACGCTTTTGGCGGGCGTAATTGCAGTAAGTAACATTTTACTCATTACAGTTAAAGAGAGAACCAACGAAATTGGTATTCGCAGGGCATTGGGAGCAACTCCGGCCATGGTAAAGCGCCAAATTGTATTGGAGTCTATTGTACTTACCTCCTTTGCTGGTTTGGTTGGTTTTATCCTCTCAATAGCAGGGCTGCATTTGCTCGATAATGCATACGGGCAGGCAGAAGATGCTCCTTTTACCAATCCTACAGTAAGCATGCTTCAAGTGATTGTTTCATTTGCTCTAATGGTAACCCTAAGTATTCTTATTGGACTCATTCCGGCCAATCGTGCAGTAAAAGTAAAACCTATAGAGGCCCTAAGGGAAGAATAATTTAAATATAAAACAAGCTAATAAACCTTAATAATCCATGAATAAGTATTTAAAATACACGCTATTGGCCATATTGGCGCTTGGGGCATTTTACGCCATTGCCCGGGTTTTAAAAACCAATTCTAAGCCGGCCGAATTGTATGAAACCGAAAAGGCCAGCAAGCAGAATATTCTCAATAAAGTTGTGGCCACTGGAAAAGTAATACCTCAGGAAGAGGTCGAAATTAAGCCTCAGATTTCTGGTATTATAGATAAAATATATTTGGAGGAAGGTGCACAGGTAAAAGCGGGAGATCTTATAGCTGTGATTCGTGTGGTTCCTAACGAGCAATCTTTGAATCAGGCACAAGGACGTGTTCGTTCTGCGGAAATTGCTTTAAACACTATTAAATTAGAATTTGATCGCAATAAAGTCTTGCATGATAAAGGGGTTATTTCCAATCAGGAATTCAACAATCAGCAACGTCAGTTCGAACAAGCCCAACAGGAATTGGAAAATGCAAGAGCTGATTACCGAATTATTCGCTTGGGTTCGGCCGGAGGTTCCTCCAGTGCCAATACGAATATTCGGGCAACGGTTACCGGAACCATACTTGAAATTCCTGTAGAAGAGGGAGATCAGGTTATTCAATCCAACAACTTTAACGATGGAACAACAATTGCCACCATTGCCGATCTAGGTAAAATGATTTTTGAAGGAAAAGTAGATGAGGCAGAAGTAGGTAAATTAAAATTGGGAATGCCCCTATCCATTTCCTTGGGAGCAATTCAGGAGAAGGAATTTGAAGCTGATCTTAAATTTATCGCTCCCAAAGGTGTAGAAGAAGACGGAGCCGTTCAATTTAAAATAGAAGGCGATGTGGCCTTGGACAATTCATTTTTTATCCGAGCGGGTTATAGTGCAAATGCCTCGTTGGTATTAGAGGAAAAGGACAGTGTTCTAGCTGTAAAAGAAGCCTGGCTGCAATTCGATAAAGATACTGAAAAGCCTTTTGTTGAAGTCAAAACCGGTGAGAATACCTATGAGCGTAGAGATTTAGAAACCGGAATTTCTGATGGTATTTATATAGAGGTGCTTTCTGGTGTTTCAGAAAAGGATGAGATTAAAGTTTGGAATAAGACTGAGCCCATTGAATCTGAATCACCACGGAGAGGAAATGGGGGTTGATAGGTTTTACTGTATAGTACACCAACCCGTTAATATCATAGAAATTAGAATAATGCCTATAAAACGCTATTCATGAATATCAAAAATCTATTGAAGGTCCACATGTTAAAAAGCAGTGTAGCATCACTACTTTTTGGACTTACTTCGATTCAGTCTTTTGGACAATTGCACAAATGGACACTTGAGGAATGTGTGGTGTATGCCGTAGAAAACAATCTTAGCATTCAGCAATTTGAGCTCGATCTGGACAATGCCCTGATAGACCGTTCCGATGCTGTTGGAGCTATGCTGCCTGATTTAAATGCACGACTTCAGGGAGGCGGAAATACTGGTCTAACTTTTGACCCTACCACCAATGCTCCTGTTACTACCACTATCAAAACAGCAACCGGAAACCTGACCTCCAGCATTACCTTATTTGATGGTTTGCGCAATATCAATCGCCTGCGGCGTGCAGAAATGAATGCCCTTGCCAATCAATATCGACTCAATAATCTAATAGACGATATCCGCCTAAATGTGGCTAATGCCTATTTGCAAATTGTCTCGAACAAGGAGTCTTTAAAAGTTGCAGAGGCTCAGTACAGTATTACAAAACAGGATTTGATCCGTACTCGGGAGCAGGTAGAGGCAGGGGTTTTGCCCAAAGGCGACTTGCTTGAAATTGAGGCTACTGCTGCTAATCAGGAGCAACAGATTGTAAATGCTCGAAATCAGGTACTGCTATCTCGAATTGTTTTGGCGCAGTTGCTGCAAATTACCGATTACACCCAATTTGATATTGCTCAGGAAGATTTTGACGTTCCGTCCTCAGATATCTTGGCCAATTCGCCAAAGGTAATTTTTGCCAAAGCTTTGACCTTTCGAAATGATATAGCATTTTCTGAAGCTACTGTAGATCTCGCTAAGAAGGATGTTGAAATTGCTAAAGGCGCCAATTTACCTACTGTTGGAGCTTTCTTCAATTACAATACCCGATATTCAGATCAGACTCGGGATATGCTTACCGGAGAGCGGGTACCCTTTTTTAATCAGCTCACCTTGAATGACGGTATTTCGTATGGTGCACAGATGAATATTC
>JBJOHX010000030.1:0-52756 GCA_046047415.1 Bacteroidota bacterium | reverse complement strand
CAATTGTAGGGGTCATGCTACTCAACATTCGCTTTTCAGGTTCAATACTGTTAGCTTCAGCTCCAATAAGACCAAACATATTAGGCTCTCCGGGTTTAATGCTAAAATCGTCCATTTCATTATTCATAAAAAAGCCCAATTCGGCACAATACAACTTGGAGCCATAAGCTCCGTTGAGCGTGGTAGTTACTGAAACAGCATTTCCCTCCGAATCTACTATTGAATAATGCGTGGTTTCTTGACTTTCATGGCCAATTACCGTTCCGGCACCAACCGCTAACGAGGGAGTAGCCTTGTCAAAGGTAAAATCAGCCATACGTTCATTTAGATATGCCTTAGAACTTAAGGTTTCTGAAGGGATACTTACAAAATCTGGATCACCTAGATAATAATTTCGGTCGGCATAAGCTCTTCTGGCCGCTTCAGTAAATAGCTGTATAGCTTTAGCGGAATGCAACCCCATGGCTTTAATATCATAGGGCTCAATCATGCTCAGAATTTGATTCATGGTTATACCACCACTACTTGGAGGTGCCATTGAAATAATTCTCAAATCCTTATAATCGAAAACCACAGGATCGCGCCAAATGGCTTGGTACCTGTTTAAATCTTCCATGGTGATATATCCTCCACGTTCCTGAATAAAACGTACTAAAGTTTCCCCGGTGCTTCCCTTGTAAAATTCGTCCCTTCCGTTGGCTGCAATATTCCTTAAGGTTTTGGCCAGGGCTAAATTTTTTATTTTGTCACCCTCTTGGTATTCAAGACTAAATAAGGCACTATCCCCATTGACGTAAATCATTTCTTCCCGCACCCCCAAAAGTCTTGCAGCCTGATTTTTAGTTACTGGAAAACCCTTTTCTGCCAGAGCAATAACCGGTTCAAGTATTGTATTCATTGGGAGGCTGCCAAATTTTTTATGAACCTCAAATATCCCTGCAACTGTTCCTGGTACACCGGAAGCGGTAGCGCCTTTTCTACTCAAATCGGAAAGAGCATTTCCTAGGCTGTCCAGGTACATATTTTTTGAAGCAGACAAGGGAGCTTTTTCACGATAATCCAAACTGCCAATGCTGCCGTCTTTTAATCGATAAACCATAAAACCACCACCACCTAAATTGCCAGCAAAAGGATACACGACGGCCAATGCCATTTCGGTTGCAATCATAGCATCGAAAGCATTTCCTCCCATTGCAATAATATCGGAGCCGATTTTGGAGGCTTCGGCTCGAGCCGAAACGACCATGGCGTTTTCAGTCACAAGTCCGGTAGGGGCTGGCTCTGGTTTTTGACATTGAAACAGAAAAGAGGAAGATATCAAAAGGATTGCTCCGCCGAGCAAATTTTTAAAGTAATGGCAATGGTTATGCATTTTTAAAGCTTTGAATTTTTTCTTGTGAAAAGGTAATTAATTCCTCAAAGAAAGTTGAAAATTCTAAATGGAAACTATCGTAATGTAAAATTAAGTCTTTTATAGCCCTATCCATTTCCGATTTGTACCGTGTACGGCGATTCATCCCAATTAAAACTTGTTCAATTCCACGGAGTTCAGCATAACTCACCAACCAATTTTCCCTAAACAAATGTGGCATTAGGGTTAAGATTGAATTTGGTAAGTATTCGCAATTGCATTTTAGTAAGGTGTAGAATTCTTCAGCAAATTCATTGAGCGGGATCGGGTGATATAAGTTCCAATTTCGGGCCAAAAAATGATCGTAATAGATATCTATAATTACACGGCTGAAATGAGAATAATTTGAATGTAAGCGTGCGCTACTCAGACGCGGTATAGGGTGGGAATCTGTAAATGTGTCTATAGCCCGATGTAATATTATACCGTTCTGTATATTTTCCGGAAGATGGGAGTAATTTTTGCCTTTGATTCGGTCTGCAATAAAATTTCCCAACGCCAGTTCCGGGTGGTTAAAAGACAGATAAATATGTGCTAGAAAATTCAACTTTGAAGTTTGAAAAATCAAATTTACTAAATCCTAATTTTTAGCGTTATATCCCTGTATCTTTACACGCAAAATCGTTTTATGACCCTAATTAAATCAATTTCAGGCATTCGAGGAACCATTGGGGGAGTCCCTGCAGATAATTTAACTCCATTGGATGCCGTAAAATTTGCTGCAGCCTACGGTACGTGGTTAAAAGCAGCTACCCTGCAACCAAAATTAAAAGTAGTCATAGGTCGAGATGCACGGCTTTCTGGTGAAATGATTCAGAATTTGGTGGTTTCTACCTTGCTTGGTCTTGGTATCGACGTAATCGATTTAGGCTTGTCTACTACGCCTACTGTAGAACTTGCTGTTCCAATGGAAAATGCAAATGGAGGAATAATTTTAACAGCTAGTCACAATCCCGGGCAGTGGAATGCATTAAAATTGCTTAATAATCGCGGAGAATTTATAAATGCAGCCGAAGGGACTAAAATTCTTGAGATTGCAGAAAAGGAAGACTTTGTTTTTGCAAGTGTCGATGCATTGGGGCAATCTTCAGTCAACGATGCATATATGGACATACATGTAGACGAGGTCCTTAAGCTCGATTTGGTAAATGAAAATACCATTCGGAATAAAAAATTTAAAGTGGTTGTAGATGGTGTGTGCTCCTCCGGCGGCATTGCAATTCCCAAATTGCTCAAAGCTTTAGGTGTAGAAGTTATTCCATTGTATTGTGATCCTACAGGCCATTTCCCCCATAATCCTGAGCCGCTCAAGGAACACCTGTTCGATATTTGTGAAAAAGTCGTGGAAACCGGCGCAGATTTGGGAATAGTTGTAGATCCAGATGTAGATCGATTGGCCTTTATAGATGAGCAAGGCAACATGTTTGGAGAGGAATATACCTTGGTTGCCTGTGCCGATTATATTTTGGGTAAAACCCCAGGAAATACAGTCTCCAATCTGTCTTCTACTAGGGCGTTGCGAGATGTTACTTTAAAGCATAATGGAAGCTATTATGCTGCAGCCGTTGGTGAAGTGAATGTTGTTGCCGCTATGAAGGCCTCAAATGCAGTAATTGGTGGTGAAGGTAATGGAGGGATTATTTACCCTTCGAGTCATTATGGGCGTGATGCCTTGGTAGGTACGGCGCTTTTTTTAATGCTATTGGCCGAACGTGACTGTACTGTAAGTGCGCTACGAGAGTCCTATCCTAAATATTATATGAGTAAAAAGAAAATCGAACTCACTCCGGAACTCGATGTAGACGCCTTATTGCAAAACTTAACCGAAAGGTATAATAAAGAAGAGCATACCACAGTAGATGGGTTAAAGATAGATTTTGAATCTTGCTGGGTACACCTGCGAAAATCAAATACAGAACCTATTATACGTATTTACACAGAGGCATCCTCGGAAGATGAAGCCTCCAATCTTGCCGATCGTTTTATCCATGAAATAGAAGCCCTTGCAGGTCTTTAATTCTTGATTGGTTGTGGTTTGGTGAAATTTTCACGGTCCTTATCTCTATGTTTCCAACGTCTGTGTGACCATAAATAGAATTCAGGTTGTTCTAATATGGATTGTTCCGTTGCCCTAAAAAAAGCATCGGTAATGGCGTAATTCTTGAAATCATTGGGGTTATGTGCCAAAACGGAAAATTCGCTAGTGTAATAGCCTCGTTTTATTTTGGTTACTTTTAAATAGAGTACGGGAAGATTTAAAGTTTTACTCATATATTCCGCTCCAGTATGCATGGGGACGGTAATACCCATAAAGGAACTCCAGTGGTACGCCTGAGTTGGTCTGGGAGATTGATCCGTTAAGATACCATAAATAGCATGAATTTTCTCTGCCCTGTTCTTGGCAACTACCTCACGAGTTTCCTTAGTTGTTATTAGGGTTCCTCCGAATCTCGCTCGAATATAACGGACCATTTTGTCGAAATAAGGATTTACCAATGGCTGGTAAATTCCATATCCTTTACCCTTTAGGTGCAAGTTCAAGGCTGTAGCCCATTCCCAATTTGCATAATGCGGAAACAGAATTATAACGCTTTCATTGGCGTTTTCATAGGCTCTAAGTACCTCTATATTTTGAAATGTAAAACGTGCTTTTAGCTCAGCCTCAGAAATCGATAAGGTTTTAACGGTCTCTAAAAAAATATCGCAAAAATGCCTGTAAAATTTATGCTCCAGAGTTTTAATTTCATTTCTATGTTTTGTTGGAAATACCAATCGAAGGTTCGAACGCACTACTTTTCTTCGGTAACGCACCAAGTAATAGAGCACAAAGAATAGGAAATCCGAAAACAAGTAAAGCAAAGGGAATGGAGTTCTGGAAATTACCCAAATGAAGGGATAAGCACTGAGGAATTTTAAACGATACATACTCCTGTAAATTTGCAAATATAGCTATATTTAAACCGTAACGAATTCTGAAATGCACATACATCCGGTTACCCTTTTGATTATTGTTGCCAATGTTTTATTTAGTATGCGGGGTTTTAATGACAACGGTTTTTTTAATAAATACAGTTTCAACGTTGGTGCAATCCAATCCGGGCAACCTATTCGCATGTTCACCTCAGGATTTTTACATGTAGATGTTGCCCATTTAGTTTTAAATCTATTTACATTTTATTTTTTCGCTCCAGTAGTTATCGCTGGTTTTGGTCCATTTCAATTATTATTTATTTATATCATTACTCTTGCTGCCGGTAGTATGTTTGCGCTCTATTTTCACCGCAGAGAAACCTACTATACTGCAGTTGGCGCCAGTGGTGCGGTAACCGGTATATTGTATGTTGCTATTTTATTGCAGCCCGAGATGCGATTGGCATTGATGTTTATTCCAATTCCGTTACCCGCTTATGTATTAGGCATTGCGTATTTGTTCTACTCAATTTACGGTATGAAAAGTCGAATGGGTAATATTGGTCATTCCGCCCATTTTGGAGGCGCAATTGGCGGTTATGTTATCACCTTAATACTTAAGCCGGAAATTTTACTAATGCACACCGACATCGTTCTTTTAATGGCTGCACCAATACTTTTATTGTTTTGGCTCAAAAAGCATAAGCGCATTTAGTGCATATTTTTAATTTCACGAATACAAAAAAAAGGCCAAAGAATTTCTCTTTGACCTATTCAAACGGCTATATAGACTTTCCTTAATCTCCGAGTAATTCGGCCATTTTTTTTCCCAGGTCCTCGCCTCTTAAATCTTTGGCAAGTATCACGCCATTCTCGTCTAAAATAAAACTTGCTGGTATTGCGCGAACACTATATAATTGGGCAATTTCATCATCGAAATATGCAATGTTTGAAATGTGATTCCAATTTAATCCGTCATTTGCAATAGCTTGTTTCCATTCTTCTGCATTTTTGTCTAATGAAACTCCAAGTACACGTAGCCCCTTGTCTTTATATTGTTCATAAACAGCAACTACATTCGGATTTTCTGCTCTACAAGGTTTGCACCAACCGGCCCAAAAGTCAATTAGGGTAACTTTACCCATTGCATCTTTCAAGGCAAGCTGCGTGCCATCGGGTGTTGGGCCACTAAAATCAGGCGCTTTTGAGCCAATGGATGTTTTTTTCATAGCGTCCAATTTTTCTCGAATACCCATCCCTATTTTTGAATTTTTGAGTGAATCGGACATTTTGTTAAACAAATTTTCGACCTCATCCGGAGAGGCCGATCCGGATTCCAACATGCGATCCAAAATCAAGGCAGTTATCAGGGCATCTGGATAGGTAATGGCGAATTCTTTTTCGAATTCTACCATTTTATCCTGCAGTTCAAAAAATTCATCCCGTAAGGATTGAATTAGAGCGCTATCTTGCTGCATCATGGCATCTCGTAAATCTTCGTTCATGGACATGCGAAGTGCAGATAAGGAACGCGCTTTATTAAGATAGGCCGCATAGGCGTCATTTTGAGGAGTTCCCGATATTTCTGCATTCTGAAGGCTGTCCCGGTGCGCTGTAATCGAAATATTACCATTTTCCAAAATCATTGGAATCCCTCCCCTTAGGCCTTCAATGTATATAAAATGCAATTCCGGGGTAGTGGATTTGCCATTAAAAGTAAAAGCACCACCAGTTAGCTGGGTACTGTCTACATCTATGGTCTGGAAGGTTTCGTCACTTTTTCTTAATATGACAGCGGTACCATCCGGAATCTCACCATTTAACTTACCTGAAATTTGGTAGGTATCCGAAGCTGTGCCAGAGCATGAAGTAACAATCGCTGCAAGAGTGGCAATCAAAAAGAATTTATTCATGAGGGTAAATTATAGTCCTACAAAAGTATAGAGAAGCAATAGAATAATAAAATGGAACGCTCAATCCCAAAAAACGACATAATTTAGAATACGTATCGAATTCCAAGTCCCAGATCAAATTCCGGGTTGTTCAACGGCCCATGGTACCCAAGTATGCCAATTTCTGGCCTTAAATCCAAAGAAATCATAAGAGGGATTTCAAATTTATATTCCAAGCCAATAACGCCGGCACCGTGAGCAAATACACCACCTTCGTTTACGGAAGAATCTGCAAGAGCGTAGCGTGCACTGCCCAATCCGCCTCCAAAACCGTAATACCAGTTAAAATTACCGTCCAGATTATTTACCCACTGATACACTCCGGTTAATTTAAATCCATCCCAACTGCTTCCATTTCGCCATCCCAAATCAAGTTCCACACGATTTGAGCTTCCAAGAGCCGCCTGATAAGATATTTCAGTGCCAAATCCGTCTGCATCTCCAAGCCGCAAGCCGAGAAGGTGATTCGAAATATTTTGAGCCAACAAAGCTTGGCTAAATAATACCAGGCCTAAAAGTAGTATTGCATTTTTCATTACCGAGGATTTTAGATTCCTGGTACAAAATTAAGTCTTAGGGAGTATCCATCACGTTCAAAACTGTATTTTAGCTTCAAAAATTTTTAGTTTGAACACAAGCGATTTAAATCAACTGTCAAAACAGCTTAAAGGCAACTTCCAGACAGACCGGATGTATAAAAGTCTATACGCTACTGATGCCTCGGTTTATAGAATGTTGCCGATTGGGGTTGCATTTCCTTTGGACGAAAACGATTTAAAAACATTAATCGCTTTTGCTTCCAAACACGGAATTGGATTAATCCCTAGGACAGCAGGGACTTCTCTTGCCGGACAGTGTGTTGGTCCAGGTATAGTGGTAGATGTGTCCCGATATTTCAATCGGATATTACATCTAGATTTGGAAAGACAAGAAGTTCGGGTGCAACCCGGGGTAGTTCGCGATGAATTAAATACCTATTTAAAGCCACATGGCTTGTTTTTTGGACCTAACACTTCTACTTCTAATAGGTGTATGCTTGGGGGTATGGTGGGAAACAATTCTAGCGGAACCACTTCGATTCGTTATGGAGTAACACGTGACAAGGTAATGGCAATGCGCGTAATACTTTCAGACGGTTCAGTGGTGGAAACCTCTGGACTAAATCGCGAAGAGTTTCAACAGAAAATGGCCGGAAATACTTTTGAAGCTGAAATTTACAAGAGCATATATAAAGAGCTAGATTCCAGTCATATAAAATCTGAAATACGAAATGAATTCCCGAATTATGAGATCAAAAGAAGAAATACGGGTTATGCAGTAGATTCCTTGTTGGAAACGGTTGTATTTTCAGATTCAGAGTCTAACTTTAATCTATCTGCCTTGTTGTGCGGCAGTGAAGGGACGCTTGCGTTTACTACCGAAATTACCCTTAAGCTTGACACGTTACCACCTACACAAGGTGCAATGATTACCCCGCATTACAAAACGTTAGCGGCATGTCTGGAGGATGTTGTGCCCGCAATGACGCATGAGCTCTATGCTTGTGAGCTCATGGATAAGGTCATATTGGATTGTACCAAAAGCAATCGGGAACAAATGGAAAACCGATACTTTGTTGAAGGTGATCCTGCCGCAATCCTAATGTTGGAGGTAAGAGATAACGATCCAAAACAATTAGAGGAAAAAGTAGAATCCCTACAGCAAACATTGAGTGCTTCCGGTCTCTGTTATGCCGCTCCCGTACTTTGGGGTGAAAACATTTCCAAGGCCGAAAATTTGAGAAAGGCGGGCTTGGGATTGCTAGGTAATATGGTTGGAGACCGCAAGGCTGTTGCCTGCATTGAAGATACCGCCGTGGCCCTTCCGGATCTTAAATACTTTATTGGGGAATTCGGATCAATCATGAAAAAATACGACCAGCAGGCGGTTTACTATGCGCATGCAGGTGCCGGAGAGATACATTTGAGACCTATTTTGGATTTAAAAAAATCTCAAGATGTTAAGCTGTTTCGTGCAATCACAACAGATGTGGCGCATTTGACAAAGAAGTACAAAGGTTCCTTTAGCGGGGAACACGGAGACGGTATTGTAAGAGCGGAATTTATTCCACTTATGATAGGTGAAAAGAATTACGAATTGCTGCGCCGAATTAAATCGGCTTTTGACCCTCAAGGTATTTTTAATCCGGGTAAAATAGTAGATGCATTTCCAATGGATAAAGCATTACGCTATGAAACAGATCGCATTGAGCCAGAAATAAATACCCTTTTCGATTTTTCGGATAGTGAAGGTATCTTGCGCGCAGCAGAAAAATGTAATGGAAGTGGAGACTGCCGGAAATCTTTCGAAATGCCCGGCGCAATGTGTCCGAGTTATCACGCCACCAAAAACGAAAAAGATACAACACGGGGTAGGGCCAATGTGTTGCGTGAATTGTTAACGCATCCTGCAGCAAAAAACCCATTTAACCAACCGGAGTTAAAATCTGCCTTTGATCTTTGCTTGAGTTGCAAGGCCTGCTCGCGTGAATGTCCAAGCAATGTAGATGTTGCAACCCTAAAAGCCGAATTCTTATATCAATACCAAAAAGAAAATGGTTTCTCCCTGAGAAACAGAATGTTCGCCTATAATACCAAAATAAACGCTTTAATATCAAGATTGCCTAAACTGTCTAACTTTATCCTTAATTTTAAGCCAATTTCCGTACTGGTTCAACTGTTGATGGGCGTAGCAACATTGCGAAAGTTGCCAAAAGTTTATCGGTTCAATTTTGATGCCCAATTAGCCAATCTTAATCGGAAACAGGTCAATTCCGGCAAAGAAGTTGCCTTGCTTATAGATGAGTTTACGCGTTATTTGGATGTTCAGCAAGGGAAAGATGCAATTGAGCTTTTACATGCCTTGGGTTATCGTATTGAGCTCATTTATGCAGATAGTGGAAGAACTTTTATATCCAAAGGTTTTTTGGAGCAGGCGAAAAATCTGGCAATCAAAAATCTGGGACCACTAGTAGCATTAGCCCAAGCGAAAATCCCACTTTTAGGACTTGAACCTTCATCAATTTTAACCTTTAGAGACGAGTACCTTAGATTAGGACTTCCTAACAAGGAAGTCCAAGCCATAGCTGGAAACTCATTTTTAATTGAAGAGTTTTTGGCACAGGAGATTGAAATGGGAGCTTTAACTTCAGACTTATTTACAAAAGAATCAAAAATCGTAAAGGTGCATAACCATTGCTATCAAAAAGCGCTTTCAAATCAAAAAGTAACTTCAGATATCCTTGGACTTCCGGAGAATTATACCGTTACCATAATACCCTCTGGTTGTTGCGGTATGGCCGGATCATTTGGGTACGAGAAAGAGCATTATGAGGTTAGTATGCAAGTGGGGAACCTCAAGCTTTTTCCAGCGATTAACAAAAGCGAACAATCCGTGATAATTGCGGCCAATGGCACGAGTTGTAGACATCAAATAGCAGATGGAACAGGGCGTGAAGCCTTGCATCCAATAAGTATTTTAAGACAGGCATTGAAGCAATAAACCGGCACCTCATTTCGCTAATGCGTTTTCGACTTGAAGTGAGCTGATTGCAATATTTCTTTATACCCCATTGTTTTAATCGCTTCGTCTGCATAGAAGGCTGTTAATTTGTCTTCGCTAAAATGGTAAGTTTTCCACCTTTTAAATGCAAATTCTAGAGCCGAAGGAGCGTGGGTCCAATTCCCGGAGGTCATAATGCAAATTTTACCTTGGGGTAAATCCATCCAATTTTTAGTGGATTTTTGATCAGAATTCAAAATCAGGTGGGTGTAGCCTCGATGTATTAATTTATAAACCAATCGGTTTTTTTCAATATTGCTTTCGTATTTTTCACTATCCTTCTCATTTGCAATGAATTTGATCTTAGACTCTTGGGTCATAATAGTAAGCTTTTTTACGATTTTAAATTTGATGTGAAAGGTATCGGCCAATTTATTCGCAGCCACATCATTTTTCGAGCCTAAATATAAAATGTCACTTCCAGAAGTAGCAAAATCGAGTAGTTTGAGCAAAACCTGAATGTGTTCCTGAGGCCATTTCTTGGCATATAAAAGGCTATCGTCAAAAATACCACCTGAAAGTAGTATTAAACCTGGTTTAATGCTGTTTAAATATGTTAGAAGTTCTTCCGCCTTGCATGTATTAGATCCAAGTTTTAGGTTAGACAAAACGGCAATATCGATTAATCTTTTTTTCAAGAGTAGATTCAAATTACAAACAAAAATAGCCCTTGTAATGAAATACATCGCGCTTTCCAAAATCAAGAATTAGCTATGTTACGGTTAAATAATAATTAAACACGGCCATAAAAAGAACTATTTAAATAGCAGGTTTTTGGTAAACATGGGTCGAAAAGGTAAATTTGAGGCCATAATTAACGACTTTAGTTAAGTTTAGGAGCAGCATGGCGGGAAATACTTTTGGTTCTGTATTGAAATTAACCACATTTGGCGAATCGCACGGTTTAGGTTTAGGCGGGGTTTTGGATGGGTGTCCGGCTGGAATTACCTTGGATTTAGATGCTATTCAAAATGAGTTACAACGCAGACGACCCGGCCAATCCGCAATTGTTACCCAAAGAAAAGAGGAAGACAAAGTTGAATTTTTTTCCGGCCTATTCGAGGGTAAAACTACAGGAACGCCAATAGGTTTTGTAATACGTAATACGAATCAAAAATCTCATGACTATTCGCACATTGCGAATTCTTACAGACCCTCTCACGCGGATTTTGTATACGACAAAAAATATGGATTTCGAGATTACCGGGGTGGCGGCAGGAGTTCTGCCCGTGAAACCGTGAGCAGGGTAGTAGGAGGGGCTATTGCTAGGCAAATAATACCTGATTGTACCTTTAACGCCTACGTTTCACAGGTGGGCCCTATAGAATTAAAGCGACCCTATCCGGAATTGGATTTTAATCTTACTGAATCCAATCCGGTAAGATGTCCAGACCCAGAATACGCAGAAAAGATGGAAGCATGCATTCGCGAGGTTCGCAAAGCAGGAGATACTATTGGGGGGGTAGTGAGTTGCGTTATCAAAAATGTACCAATTGGTTTAGGCGAACCTGTTTTTGATAAATTACACAGTGTCCTTGGCCATGCCATGTTATCAATTAATGCGGTAAAAGGGTTTGAATACGGGAGTGGTTTTGAGGGGGTAACCCTAAAGGGAAGTGAACATAATGATGCATTTAATTCCGATGGCACCACTATTACAAATTTTAGCGGTGGTGTTCAGGGTGGCATCAGCAATGGGATGGATATCTATTTTCGAGTTGCATTTAAACCCGTGGCGACCCTGCTACAGACCTATGATACTATTGATAAGGAGGGGAATCCTGTGGTAATGCAAGGAAAGGGAAGACATGACCCCTGCGTGGTCCCAAGGGCCGTGCCTATTGTTGAGGCCATGGCAGCTTTGGTGCTGGCAGATTTTTATTTAATGAATCGATTGTCTAAAGTCTAAATAACTCTTTTAGAGGGGTTGCATTTTAAATAGTATATTCAGCATCAAATTGGCTAGTATGAAGCGACTTGAATTACATTGGAAAATCTTAATTGGAATGGTATTGGGAATCCTTTTTGGATTTATCATGACTATTCCATCATGGGGTTCCGAATTCGTACAGAATTGGATCAATCCACTTGGAACCATTTTTGTAAAGTTGCTCAAGCTGATTGCTATACCCTTGATTTTAGCTTCTCTTATTAAAGGAATATCGGATCTAAAGGACATTAGTAAATTTAGAAATATTGGATTGCGCACTATTGGTATTTATATCGTTACGACCATAATTGCAATTACAATAGGATTAATTTTGGTAAATCTGATACGTCCCGGTTCGGGGATTTCTCAAGAAACCATTGCTCAATTGACTGAAACGTATGCATCCGATTCCGGTGTAACGACCAAACTTGAAGAAGCTGGTCGAATGCAAAATGTTGGTCCGCTTCAGTTTGTAGTAGATATGGTGCCCGATAATGCTTTTAAGGCTTTGGGTGATAACGGTCTGATGCTACAGGTAATCTTCTTTACCATATTTTTTGGTATTGCAATGCTGCTGATAGGAGAGCAAACCTCAAAACCTTTAAAAGACTTTTTTGATGCCTTAAACGATGTGGTGTTGAAAATGGTGGATCTTATAATGCTTTCTGCTCCCTACGCCGTTTTTGCGTTATTGGCAAACGTGGTAGTTTCATCCGGTGACCCAAATCTATTGGTGGCCTTACTTAAATATGCCGGAGTTGTGGTATTGGGATTGGCTTTAATGATAGTATTCTATGTAATTGTAATCTATTTCATTACAGGATATAATCCATTTTTATTTCTTAAAAAAATGAGCCCTGCTCAATTGTTGGCTTTTTCTACAAGTTCCAGCGCAGCAACTTTACCCGTAACTATGGAACGGGTAGAGGAGCATATCGGAGTAGATAAAGAGGTCTCTAGTTTTGTGTTGCCGGTTGGAGCCACTATAAATATGGACGGCACAAGTTTATATCAAGGTGTGGCTGCTGTATTTATAGCTCAAGCTTTGGGCTTTCACCTCGATTTTGGAGATCAGCTTACCATTATTTTAACGGCACTTTTGGCTTCTATTGGATCTGCTGCCGTACCCGGTGCCGGTATGGTTATGCTTGTCATTGTTCTGGAGTCAATCGGGTTTCCTGCAGACAAGCTCGCGATTGGCTTGGCATTAATTTTCGCGGTAGACCGTCCGTTAGATATGTGCCGGACAATAGTAAATGTTACTGGTGACGCAACCGTTGCTATGATTGTGGCAAAGTCTGTTGGTAAATTGGTTCAACCCGATACGCAATCTGAAAATTAGATAGGGATTAAATGAATTTATTCTGAAGTTCAGGAGTAGGCACCATACATTTTGACTGCCGACCAAACCACTTATATCTATTTTTTGCGACCAAGTCATAAATAAAATTAGCCAGCCGGTCGGAAATCAACCAATCAAATAACCGAATCCATCCAAAACCTTTTAATTCTTTTGCAATTTCAATTGCGGCTCTTGCCTTTATGTAGTAGGCTTTTCCTGGATTAATAAGTATTATGGAGTCTACCTCTTGGGTGTTTATATGGCGTACTTCGCACAATTTTTTACCTGTTTCACCTTGTAGCGGTGCAAACGAAAAAATATTCTTGAGGTCTCGCTTAATTATAAAGTTCACGGAGTTGTTGCACAGGTTACAGGTGCCGTCGAATAGAATTATTTTTTGCTCGGTATTTGCCATGCTTTTTCTGCTATAGATTCCCAAGGATTATTTTAGCTTCGATTCAACCAATTCCAATTGATCTACACTAACATGGGTTGTAAAAAGTCCATAATTGACTACAGCCTTTCCTTTTTCCAAAGAATCGATTACACCAATAGCCTTTCCGTCCTGCAAACGCACCCGATTTCCTTTTTGCAGGACTGGTTTGGGTTTGTTCTTTTCCTTTTGAGCTTCCTTTTTTTTGGCTGCAGCTTTTTGCTTTCGAACTTCTGCTACTTCTTTTAATAATTCCTTTTCAATGTTTGCTTTTTTCACTTGTTCGGCCTGATCCGTTTTTTGTTTTTTAGAGGCCGCTGGTTTTCGTTTGCTATTTTCGGTTTCTACTACCCGAATCAGTTCAGAAATCAAAGTCCTTTTCTTTTTGTCCTTAAAATATTGACCCGCAATTTGGTCTATTTTACTCCCTAAATGAATCATACGCTGATGATAATCGTATAATTCCTGATAGCCGCTGAGTTTGGCTTTCATCTTTTCATTTAAGGTTTCCAACCTACGGGCTTCTTCACGGGCCTTTATTTCCTCTTCTTGTAAACGATTTCCTGTGGCTTCCATTTCGCGCCTTTGCTTTTGCATCTTTGCGATACTGGCATCGAAGCGAACTTTTGCCCGTGCTACTTTTTTCTTTGCACGATTAATTAAACTATAAGGAATACCGTTTTTTTGGGCTACCTCAAAGGTAAACGAACTACCCGGCTGACCGATTTCGAGGGTAAAGGTTGGTTCCAAGGTACTCGCATTAAAATGCATATTTGCATTGGTAGCACAAGGCAATTCATCTGCCAATGCCTTAAGATTGGCATAATGAGTGGTCACTACTCCAAAAGATTCACGTTCGTAAAAGGTTTCTAAAAATGTTTCGGCTAAGGCTCCACCCAATTCTGGATCACTTCCTGTACCAAATTCATCGATTAAAAACAGGGTTTTATCATCACATTTTTTGAGAAAGCGATTCATGTTTTTTAACCGATAGGAATATGTGCTTAAATGATTTTCAATGGATTGATTGTCGCCAATGTCTGTAAGTACCTGATCAAATAGGCAACAACTGCTCTTTTCGTGTACCGGAATGAGCAATCCGCTCTGCAACATTAGTTGAAGTAAACCTATGGTTTTGAGCGTAATGCTTTTGCCACCGGCATTCGGTCCGGAAATTACAATAATTCGGTTCTCTGGATTCAAGAGAATGGTTTGAGGCCATGTTTTTTCTGAACGCTCCCTGTTACTTAAAAGAAGTAACGGATGATATGCATCGCGCAAGGTCAGTTTTTTCTCGGCATTAATTTCTGGCAGGCAGGCGTCTAGTTGATGGGCAAATTTCGCCTTAGCAGCCGTTAGGTCTATTTCCGTTAGAACGACCTCATAGGTTTCAAAATCGGAAATAAAAGGCCTTAAATCGTCTGCCAGTGCAATTAGAATTTTCCTGATTTCATCTTGCTCTTCGAGTTCTAATAATTGTAACTCCCGACTGTATTTTAATGCAGCTTCCGGTTCAATATAGACGATGCTTCCCGTTTTTGATGTCCCCAATACACTTCCTTTCACCTTTCTGCGGTACATTGCCTTCACGGCCAATACACGCCTATTATCGACTACCGATTCACGAATGTCGTCTAAATAATCCTGCTTTTGACACGAGATCAACGCGCTGCTAAAACTTTGACTGATTGCGCCCTTAACCTGATTAATTTGCTTTCTGAGTTGTTGCAAGGTATCGGAGGCGTCATCTCGAATTTCTCCGAATTTGTCAATTATACGATCAATACGTGTTGTAATAAAGGGTTGGTATGTAGCTTTGTTTACCCAGCTCAACAAAAAGGGATAATACGCATTAAAATTGTTGAAAAATTTCTGGTGTTCCCCAATTCGTGTTGTTACCAGTCCAAGCTCACGAAAAGCGTTTACCTCAAGTACACTATTGGAAATCCTGAGCATACCCAACGTTGATTTAAGCGAAGCAAACCCGTGATTGGGGATTCGATTATCTTGCTGAATTGATCCTAAATATTCATGAGTTCTTCCCAAGGCTTCCCGGAGTAGATTTTCATCTCGAAATGGTTTAATATTTAGAGCAGTAGTATGTCCGGGTTGGGTAACGCAAAATGTACTTAACTGAACAAGAACCTCTGGGAATTCAAGGTCGTCTAAAGTCTTTTGTGTTACCTTCTTCATTGAATATATTTAATGACACAAATTTAAACAAAGCCCCGAATTTATATAAGCTTTGAGCAATTAGAGAATCGGACAAAAGATACTGATTTACCCCTTCTAAATTTGTAACTTTCCACAATAAAGCTTTTAATGGGTAGCATTTAATGTAAACGACATGGAAGGAACTGAAAAATATGATTCAGACATTTGGCTTAAAATAGGACAATTACCTTACATGATAGCTATTGGCATGCAGGGAGCTGCAAAAAGTGGGGTCTTGGGATCTATTCAGGAACGGCATAGGTCTTTGGAAAGCATTCTTTCTGCTCGAATTGATTTTCCGGGCAATCCAATCATTTCCAAAATATTATTTGTTAAGGAAGAAGATCAACAAGCACTTCAAAAGGTGATAGAAAACTATGATGCTGCATTGAATTATTTACATATTCACGGTATTCGCACCCACAAGGATTTATGGGAGCGTATAGAAACATGTGCTAATGAGGTTTTACCGGCCATAAAAAAACGGGAAGCTGGCCACACCACGTCCGATTATGCGACATGGTTAAAACAAATAGCATTGGAGGTGGCCCAATCCGCAAAGGAAGACGATACCTTGGGTGTAGGGGGAGAACGATTTAGTGCACTGGAGCGAAAATATTATAATAGATTGGAAAACGCACTTAAAGCTTTTAGTACTTGAAAAGCAATACTGTTTATGGAGTTAAATATTGCTGAATCATGGAAGCCTGTTTTTTCCGAGGAACTAGTTAAACCTTATTTTCAAGAGCTGTTGCATTTTGTCCAGCACGAATATGAGGAAAACACTTGTTATCCAGATAAAGGTCAAATATTTTCGGCTTTCTCGTATTGTAGCCCTGAAAAAATTAAGGTTGTAATTATTGGTCAGGATCCCTATCATGGCCCCGGACAGGCAAATGGGTTAAGTTTTTCAGTTTCCGAGGGTCAAAAATTACCTCCTTCTTTGGTTAATATATTTAAGGAAATAGAGACCGATCTTGGAATGTCGACGCTCAGAAGCGGAAATTTAGAGGCATGGGCAAAACAGGGAGTACTATTGCTCAATGCAACGCTTACGGTTCGGGCGCACAAGGCTGGAAGTCATCAGGGTAAAGGATGGGAAACATTTACTGATGCTATAATAACTTTTTTAAATAAAAACTGCAGCAATATAGTCTTTCTATTGTGGGGCAATTACGCTAAAAAAAAAGCCAAGGATATAGCAACCGATCGCCATTTTGTATTACATGCAGGTCATCCTTCTCCGTTAAGCGCGAACCGTGGACTATGGTTTGGAAACCAGCATTTTAGTAAGGCAAATGCCTATTTGCAGGAGAAAAACCTTGATCAAATTCTATGGTAATTAAGCCTCAAATTCGTGTTTCAATACGTTCCAATGTAAATTGAATCAAACGGTCAATGGCTTTGTTAGGATTTTCTGAAAAGGTTCCATTGAATCGATTTGCAAGAATACAATTTAGAGAGACCGCTGAATGTCCCAAAAGGGCAGAAAGACCAAAAATTCCGGCGGTTTCCATTTCCA
The DNA here is from genome assembly GCA_046047415.1 of Bacteroidota bacterium. Lineage (GTDB taxonomy): Bacteria > Bacteroidota > Bacteroidia > Flavobacteriales > Flavobacteriaceae > Robiginitalea. The sequence goes on along the minus strand of JBJOHX010000030.1, from coordinate 35,442 downwards.
GGTTTGTTATTTTACGATTGTTGAATTCAAATGAAGCAAGTTTATCTATACCATAATTGGGTAAGGTATTCAGTCGTAACCTTCGGCCTTGAGGCCCGTAAAAACCTGAAAGTGTAGCTGTTATTCCTTGGAAGTTGAACTCCGAACTAAAAACCTTGTTAAGTGCGCTATCGCATGAAACACCATACGGATAGGGTAAGGAATTATGCCAATTCATAGCTTCAACAAATGCCATTTCCATGGCATGTAAGCGAATGGCTTTACTTTCGTAATACTGTAAAAGGCCATCTAGTCCAAGGGAGAATTCGCTTAAAACCGTACTATCTACAGCAATTTCTGGTTGTAGGGCTCCCGAAGTCCCAATTCGAATGATATTTAGTCTGGTTGTATTTTCAAATGGAATTCGGGTATTTAAATCAATATTAACTAAGGCATCTAATTCATTGAGAACAATATCAATGTTATCTGTGCCTATCCCTGTAGATAGTACTGAAATTCGTTTTGAACCTAAAAAACCAGTGTGCGTAACAAACTCTCGCTTGCTTTTTTTCAATTCAATGCGATCAAAATATTTTGAAACTTTGGGTACGCGTTCAGGATCCCCCACTAAAATAACCACTGGAGCCAAATCCTCGGGGGTGAGGTTCAAATGATAAATTGATCCGTTCGGATTTAGAATTAACTCGGTTGGGGCCAAATTCATGCTAGAGTTTCAAAATACGCTCGGTATCGGAGTTGAAAAGGAAATTATATTTAAGAGCCCCTCCCAAATAAGTTTCGTTGTTCCTTATTTCCTGGTAATAACTTGTTTTATTTTCCAATATCGCAATTCCTTTTAGGCTCAAGCGCACAGGGTTAAAAGATTTGAAAAGTGGATTGAGTGATTGTAACATCCGGTCGTATTGTGAATCTCCAAATCCGTACCAGCCTTGTTTCCCTAATACCGACCCTATAAGTTCGGATTTAGATACCAGTTTTTCGGAATCTGCGATTTGGAGAACTTTATTTTCTATGGCGTTTAATCCGTTTTTAATGGTCGGGAAACGCTTTAAGTGCACTTTTATGGCATTTTCCAAGTACTTAAAATTATAGTTTTGAAAATCCGAAAGGTGCTCTAGCCGAATGGGATTATCGCTACAGTACAATTGCCAAATGTAATCGGCGTATTCTATATCGTCTTGACTAAGCTCAAAACGATTTGTATAGAGGTCATGAATCTCGGAAGGGCTTAATTGATTGAGTGTTTTAAAAACTCCCTTTTTTTGTTGATCACCACTACATGCCAGTGTAATCCTGGCATGTCTTCTATAGGTCTTAAGCCAACTGATTACCGCCAACATATTAATCTGACAAAATAAATCGTATTCAAACCAGAGTACAATTTCATCTTGTTGCTTGTGGTTACAAAGTGAGCGGTATTCCTTTAAGGTTTTCTCAATAAACCAAGATTTACTTACGTTATAGGTCTTGTGTAAAAAATCGAATCGTGTTCTCCAAAAAACCTCAGAACCCACATTGGTTTCTGTTTTTCCTTCGCACAGCATTTCGCGCCAAGTAATTATTTCACCTTTAAGGTTTTGGGATTGGAGCAATTGGGTAAATGCATCCCCGTTCGTAATATGCAACTGGGAACTCATCAGATCCTTTTTAAAGGGGTTAGGACCTATAAATGTAGTACTTAGTTGTGGTTATGCAAAATAATTGTGAAAATAACAAGCCTTTTAAACAGCTAACCACCCACTCGTTTTACCTTAAAACCAAGGGATTTCAGAAAGACCATAATTTGATCGCGATAATTTCCTTGAATGATAATGAGCTCATTTTTTACGGATCCACCTACACTAAATTCCTTTTTAAGTGCACGGGCCAATAATTCAAAATCCTTAGGGGCCCCGGTATATCCCTCGATTATTGTAATTGGTTTTCCGTTTCTTTTCTCATACTTACACAATACGGGGGTGTTTTGCATCCAAAATTCTGGTGCAGAGCCAACGGATTCCTCTTGTTCTGATACATGGTCCGGAAACAGATTTTTAAGCTGATCCTTTAGATCCATAAGTAGGTTTTATTTTTTAACGAGACCAAGTTCAATCAATCGTTCGTGTAAATAAGCACCAGCTGTGATGTCTTCATATGCCTTAGGATGGTCTTCTGTTATGCAATGTGAAAGGCAATTTAAAGGCATAGCGCTAATAGGATGCATGAAAAATGGAATGGAATATCGGGAAGAGCCCCATAATTCGCGTGGAGGATTCACCACACGGTGTATAGTAGATTTAAGACGATTGTTGGTAAGACGAGAAAGCATGTCGCCTACATTAATCATCAACTCATCTGGGGCAGCAATTGCATCGATCCAGTCGCCATCGTGATTTTGTACTTGTAATCCCCGACCATGCGCCCCCATAAGCAACGTTATTAAATTGATATCACCATGTGCCGCTGCACGAACGGCATTCTCGGGTTCGGTCAGAATAGGAGGGTAGTGTATTGCTCTTAAGATTGAATTCCCTTCACTGACAAAACCATCAAAGTAGGTTTCAGGAAGACCTAGTCGTAATGCAAGCGCGCGCAACACATAAATTGCTGTTTTTTCGAGCATTTCAAAACCCGATCTGCCTACAAGGTTAAAATCTGGAAGTTCATGAACAATCACATTTTCAGGATATTCATGGGCATAACTGGAATTTGCTTTTAAATGCTGTCCAAAATGCCAAAATTCTTTGAGATCTCCTTCTTTTTTTCCTTTGGCGTGTTCTTTACCAAATGAGGTATATCCGCGTTGACCCCCGATGCCTTGAATTTCGTACTTTGATTTAGTATCGAGTGGTAAATCAAAAAATTTTTTGACCTCAGCGTACAAATTATTAACCAGTGCATCGGTTAAAAAATGTCCTCGTAGTGCCACAAAACCAATGTTTTCGAACGCTTCGCCTATTTGGGTAACAAACTTGGCTTTCTGTTCTGGATTCTCAGATAAAAAGTCTTTAAGATCAACACTTGGTATTTCACTCATAATAGCTTGCTTTAAGCTTCAAAATTAAAAATTATTAAGACTTGTATTGCCGAATATGTAGATTTGTGTTCTCATCCTATAATTCTCAATATTGCATGAGCCCTAAAGCATTGGATTTTGACCAATACAAACTCTCCTTACAGGAGTCCCTAATGTTATATAGAGGCATGTTGTTGCCTAGAATGATTGAGGAAAAAATGTTGATTTTGCTTAGGCAAGGCAAAGTTTCTAAATGGTTTAGTGGAATAGGCCAGGAAGCAATAGCCGTTGGGGTAACCGCGTGTCTTAAGCCCGATGAATATATTTTACCAATGCACCGTAATCTTGGCGTGTTCACCTATAGAGAGGTGCCTCTGAGCAGGCTTTTTGCACAATGGCAGGGAAAAGCGAGTGGTTTTACACAAGGAAGAGATCGTAGTTTTCACTTTGGTACTCAGGAGCACCACATCGTGGGAATGATTTCTCATCTTGGACCGCAGCTGGGCGTAGCCGATGGTATTGCCCTGTCCGATCTTTTAAACCAACGCCGGAAAGTGACAGCTGTCTTTACGGGCGAAGGGGCTACTAGTGAAGGCGATTTTCACGAGGCTTTAAATATCGCCGCTGTTTGGAATTTACCGGTTTTATTTTGTATTGAAAACAATGGTTACGGCTTATCCACTCCGGTAATGGAACAATATAGGTGTGAAAACCTAGCAGATAAGGGGGCAGGATATGGTATGGAATCCCATATTATAGATGGGAATAACATACTTGAAGTTTATGTTCGCGTTGGTGAAATTTGTGAAAGCATGCGCCGAAATCCACGCCCAGTGCTCTTAGAGTTTAAAACGTTTCGGATGCGCGGTCATGAAGAGGCCAGTGGCACCAAATACGTGCCTCAGGAATTGATGGATTTCTGGGCGTTGCGTGATCCGGTAGAAAATTATGCCGCTTTTTTAAGAAGTAGTGGACAATTGAGCGAAAAACGGGAAATTGACTACAAAAAGGAGATTCTGGAGGAAATAAATGCAGCTTTAGATGTAGCATTTGCAGAAAAACCGGTTGAATTCAATGCAAATAAAGAACTGAATGATGTTTACATGCCCTATCAGGCCACCGCTATGGAACCTGGTAGTCAAACTACAGAAATGAGACTGGTCGATGCAATTTCTCAAGGATTAGGTCAGTCTTTGGAACGCCATGAAAATTTGATTGTTATGGGGCAAGATATAGCAGATTATGGCGGTGTATTTAAAGTAACCGAAGGGTTTACAGAACGTTTTGGAAAAGAACGTATCAGAAATACTCCTATTTGCGAATCTGCCGTGGTTTCCGCTGCTATGGGGCTTTCCATAAATGGTATGAAAGCTGTGGTTGAAATGCAATTTGCAGATTTTGTGAGCTCCGGATTTAACCCTATTGTGAATTATTTGGCAAAATCTTACTACCGTTGGGCGCAATCTGCAGATGTGGTTATTCGAATGCCTTGTGGAGCCGGAGTAGGAGCAGGTCCGTTTCATTCTCAGACCAATGAAGCCTGGTTTACTAAAGTGCCGGGATTAAAAGTAGTATATCCTGCTTTTCCTGCAGATGCAAAAGGGCTGCTAACTGCATGTATAAATGATCCGAATCCGATTTTGTTTTTTGAGCACAAGGCCTTGTATCGTTCCATATATGGTCAAGTAGCTACAGATTACTTCACCTTGCCATTGGGAAAAGCGAACTTATTAAGGTCGGGAAAAAAACTAACCCTTATAACTTTTGGAGCCGGAGTACATTGGGCTTTAAAAGCCTTGGATGAAATGGCAATAGATAATGTAGATTTGTTGGATCTCCGAACATTAATGCCAATGGACTGGGACTCCATTTTTGAATCCGTTAAAAAAACTGGTAAGGTGCTTTTATTGCAAGAAGACACTTTGTTTGGCGGTGTGTCTTCGGATATTGCCGCTCAAATAGCGGAGCATTGTTTTGAATACCTTGATGCACCAATTAAACGAGTTGCTTCTTTAGAAACACCTGTACCTTTTGCCCGAAATTTGGAACAAGGATTCTTGCCACAACATCGATTGGTGGAGGCACTAGAAGATCTGCTCAATTATTAAAAAAACCCGCCAAAAGCGGGGTTTTTGTTCGTCTTTAATTACGATTTCGAATTTTGTCTTTGCGCTTTTGAAGTTGCCTTTCCAAATCATCTGCTGTTTCGGCAATAGATGCCTCAAAGTTGCTATGACTTGCATGAGCAAATAAACGGGGGCCGGGAACACTTAAATGAATCGCGCAAATCATCCCGGTTTCAGGACTGGAAGTATTTTCTTTTTTGAAGAGTACCTCTGCCCGTACTATAAAATCATTTTTATCGGCAATTTTATTCAGACGTTGAATAGTTAATTGTTCTAAACGCTCACTGGCTTTAACGGCGTCGTATTCAAAGTGGATGTCCATGGTATTATGTTTTCAATAAAATTACATGCATTTACCATTATCTTATATGACAATCCTCATTGTATTATCGATACTAATTAAAATTCCATGAATCTAAAGTACAGACTGGAAATCCCTTCAATTTGGGAAAAAATAAATACCATCGGGCAATACGAACCGCACCTAATTATTTGTTTTTTCAGGAATGAGCAACGAAGCAAAAATACCGCCTCCCAAGGAACTTACAATTATGGACAATGAAAGCCACTCCGGAATATGAATTTGATGAGCAAAAATCATTTTTAACCCTACATATGCTAAAATAATAACAAGACTAAAGTTAATAAACCGAAATTTTTCGAGCATTCTCGATATTAGAAAATACATTGATCTCAGTCCCAAAATGGCCAGAATGTTGGAGGAAAATACAATAAACGGATCTGCAGTAATTGCAAGGATTGCTGGAATACTGTCTAAGGCAAACAGTACGTCCGTAAATTCAATCATAACTAATGTTACAAAAAGGGGAGTCGCAGAATTTACCCCCATATAACGCACAAAAAACGCATGCCCTTCTAAGGTTGTTGTGATGGGAAAGATTTTCCTCAATTGCCTTAGGGTCCAAGCATTTTCAGGATTAAATTCATGCTCCGAATGGCGCAGCATTCGAAAGGCTGTAATCAATAGAAAAGCTCCAAATAAATAGATAATCCAATCAAATTTAGTGATGAGTGCAACTCCAAAAACAATCATTAATCCTCGGAATAAAATAGCACCTAAAATGCCCCAGAATAGTACTCGATGCTGGTACATTGGCGGGATTGAAAAAGTGGAAAAGATTACTGCGATGACAAAGACATTATCAATACTTAAGGAAAGCTCAATTAAATAGCCGGTAATATATTTTAGAGCTGCATCGCCAGCCGTTAAACCTGTAGGATTGGGAGTAAGACCCGAGTCAAAAATCCAATAAATCACAAAAGTGAACAATAAGGCTACGGCGGCCCAAATTCCTGTCCAAATCGCCGCTTCACGGGCACGAATAACATGATCCGTTTTGTGAAAAACACCCAAATCCAGTGCTAGGAAAATAATAATGCCTGCAATAAAAGCAATCCAAATCATTTAAATAAATGCTATTTTAAAACAAATATACTACAGACTTAAGGTTTGATATGCGCTAAACAGAAAGCTTATGGATTTCACATCTTGTGCTCTCGGATACGATAAAAGGAAATCCCAAGTAATACCAATGAAAGCAACCCACAGATTAAAAATCCCAAAAACAAGGGTAGGGCAGAACTAGTAACAAAATGACCTATCCATGCACTTATTGGAACGGACATTGCCGTAGCTAAAAATCCTGTAATTGCAGCTCCAACACCTGCAATATGTCCTAGGGGTTCCATGGCCATGGATCTCAAATTTCCAAATAAAAATCCTGTAGCAAAAAATTGCAATCCCAAGAAAATCATTAAAATGCCAATATGCGGATTTGCCTGATTCATGAATAGCAGCGTATAGGCCAAAGGTATTCCTGTAAATGCAAATAAAGCCCAGGTGATTAATTTTCGCATGCCGAATTTTAGAACCATACTACCATTTAAAAATGTTGCTGTACCAATAGTAATGGCCAGTCCAGCAAATAGAATGGGAAAACTTTCTTTAAGACCATATTGATATTCAAAGATTTGCTGGGATGTGCTTAGATAGACAAGAAATGACCCTGTAACGAGTCCCCAAATCAGGGTAAACAGCATCGTTAGCCTATAATTCAGAACAGCTTTAAAACCTTTAAAAATAGCTATGGCTCGAAAACTTGTACGATTTCTTAAATGCAATGTTTCCGGTTGTCGCCTCCAAAACCAGATACAGACGAGAAGCCCAATTAAAATCTGCAGATAAAAAATAGCCTTCCAATCCCATAGGTCTAACATGATTTTACCAACCGCAGGAGCTATAATGGGAACCAACAAAAAGACCACGGTTACAAATGACATGACTCGGGCCATATAGTCTCCGCTAAACCGATCGCGAATCATGGCAATACTCACCGTTCTAGGAGCAGAAAGTGATGCACCTTGAAGCATTCTGCCCGCGATCATCCAGGGAAGACTTATCGCTTGAATGCATAGGACGCTCGAAACTATAAATAAACCGAAACCAATATAAACTACCGGCTTTCTCCCTATACTATCGGATAAAGGGCCAAAAATTAGTGGTCCGGTACCCATACCCAAAAAAAACAGCGTTATCAGCAGTTGATTCGATGCCGCGTCGGTATTTCCAACAGCTAAACCGATAATATCCAATGCAGGAAGAAGGGCGTCTAAGGATAATGCAACAATAGACATTAAGGCTGCCATTAAGGCAATAAATTCAAAGTGCGACTGATTTTCCTTTACCACGCGTCAAAGGTAACGGATTCGATAATACGGGATTTATTAATTTTCATCCATTTATTTCAGAAATTCAATCAAGTGGATTTAAGTATGGTAAACGTATATTCGTATTGGCGTAATATTCAATAAATCATCATGAAATTAAGAATTGAAGGAAACTCGTTGCGATTTAGACTGCGTAAAACCGAAGTTGAAGCTTTGTCCCGTCACGAAAGTATAGGGGAATCGACAAATTTTCCACATGGCGTACTGCAATATCGTGTACAATTGGATTCTGGTATAGATGATCTAAATGCGCAAATTCTAGACAATGAGATTATACTCTATGTCCCTGAAAAATTTGGAAAACCTTGGTACACAAATGACATTGTGGGGTGTGAAAACACATTGAAACTTCAAAATGGTAGCACCTTATCGGTTTTGATAGAAAAGGATTTTGTCTGTTTGGATCGGGATTTAGCTAGCCAGCATGATCAATACCCGCATCCCAAAGGTCCCTCAAGAAAGCCTTAATCTGCACGATGTATTTTGGTGGGAGGTGTGAGATAATATCTATAAAACAGTTTTAATCCAAAAAAGAATCCATCGTCTACAGACGCATTGAGTGGTGTACGGCTCGAATTGATAAATAAATTCAGGAATGAAAATTTCACCGTATCCGAAGTATCATACACCCGATATCCTCTAAAAAACGCATATCCACCCCGAACATTGAGCAACAGGTTTTTGGTAATTGGAAATTGCAGATAAGGGCTCACTTCAGCAGACGACCTTTGAACATAGGAATCGCCGTAGGGTTCAAGGGTTGTGGCATATGAATTGCCAAGTCCTTCGAAACCAATTCCTGCACGAATTTTATGATCCAATAGAAAAGTAAAGTCGGCCCGGGAGGGAAGCAATGCATTAAATTCCCATAACCCCGATTCAGCCCGTAGAAAGTATGAAAATAGAGGCACAAAGAGCAACCCTTGTTCTTCGGTATTCATGTAGAATCCAAATCCCCAACCATTTCCATTAGATAATTTTTTTTGAAGCAGATTGGCCATTCCAATTTGATAGGAAAAGCGTTTTTGATTGTAAGCTCCCGTTTTTCTTGGAAATAGTAAATGAGTGCTGCTCCAGCCGTTGGTGTAAGTTTTGTTTAATCCCAACTGAACTGCTGCAGTATACAATTCGGTTTTGGGACCATCGGGCGATAGATTCAAGCTGTTCATATATCCATTAAACCCTGTTAGTATTGCAGTTTTTTTGGAAAGTGGTATTGGTAGTAACAAATTAAGATCCATGTTAGTAATACGAGTTTGGGTATTACTTAAGGCGCTATCATAGCCCGTATTTGGTGTAGTGCTGTAGCCAACAGTGAGTAAATCGAGGTAATTCTGAGTATGGCCGTTTGCCCAAAAAAGTAAAAAACAAGAGAACAGCAAGGATTTCATACCCAATCGGGAATTAATGATGTGAAGATACGATTATTCCGTTTTTGCTTTAGTGTATGAGAGTTCTAATATTATTATCTATTCGGGTTATTCTGTGTTATTAAATATACTATTTGACATAATATAAATTATAGTTCAAAGAAACAACCCCAACTTTTAAGTAAAAGGAACAAACGTAAAATAAATTCTAGAACTTCAGTGAAAGTCCAAGTCCACTGGAATTTGATATCGGAGTTAAGGTTGGATTGAAGTGATACCCGGTAGATCGGATCAGACCTTCATTATATTTGTCAATTCCTCGATTTGCATTGTTAAATGCGCTAAAGGAAAATGGAATTCCAATTGCTGATATGCCACCACCAATATAAGCCAGTGTCCAATTGGGCTCTCGCTGCATAGAATGCTGCTGGCCAATCGGTATACCAATCAAAAATCCACCTACAAATGCCGCCAGACCACTTATTTTACGATGCATATTTGCCTTTTTTACCAAACTATAGGCTAAGGCATTTGATTGGGTTTGATTTTCTAATTGACTCCATGAAACCCGCTGCCCATCTTGTTCAAAGCGATATCCCAAGAGACTCATTTTCATGTCTATGATTTGCGAATAGCTCGAAGTACAAGCTATTAAAATTAATGTAAGGTTGACAAGTAACTTCATAGCAACAATACTTATTTTAATCACAAACTTGATAAAACATTAAGGGCTTTATCAATCTCTTCCTTGGAATTATAAATATGTACAGAATGTCTTACCAATTCATTTCCTACCGATCTCGGCTGAAGTCGTTCACGCTCCCACATAAGTCGCTGAACATCGGGTCCTGAATAGCCCATCACGGCATACGTGGTTATTCCCGCAGCCATATCTTCGTTTACAGAGGAATGTATTTTAACTTTGGGAATTTGTTTAAGACCAGTTCTTAAATGCATGCCCAGTTCCTTTATCCTGCCAATCCAACTAGTTGCACCAATGGTATTAAAAAAATCAACAGCGGCTTCATACCCTGTTATAAGAGCTGGATTTCCAGTCCCGTATTGCATGAATCTGAAGCCGTGATCGTCCTGATTATCCCAATTATAACTAGCTAGGGTTGCCCAAATTTGCGGGGCGACTTGGTTTCGAACATATAATAAACCGCTACCAGGAGGGGCCAATAGCCATTTATGTAGACTTGAATAGTAGGCATCGCAGCCAATTTCCTTTACATCTACATGAATTTGCCCCACGCATTGCGCTCCGTCAAGAATCGTGAAAATTCCCCGTTTTTTAGCTTCTGCACATATTTCTTTAACAGGCATTACTGTACCATAAACTGAAATTATATGCGGAATGGCTATTACTTTGGTTTTTGGGGTTACCGCATTAAAAATGGCATCAAATACCTCTTGTGGGTCATTTGCAGGTTCCGGCATGGTGGCTTGTTTATATACACATCCTTTCCGCTTTGCTAGCAACTGCCAAGCTCCAAATCCACCACCGTGTTCTTGGTTCGTGTTTAACAATTCATCCCCCTCTTTCAAATCCAATCCCATACCAACTAAATTCATTCCAAAAGTGGCATTTTGAACCAGTGATATTTCTTTGTAATCTGCATTTACGATAATTCCCAATTTTTTGCGAAGCTCATCGTAGGAAAAATATCCACTTAACAGTTCGGGACCGGAACCATCTTTGTAATCCACCGTGGCTGCTTCGGTATTCCAGTGCATCATATGGCCAATCATCTTATCTAATACATATCCGGGAGTTGGCCCCATTGTACCGTTATTAAAATAGGTCTGACCCGATTTTAAAGGAAACATCTTGCGAACAGCCTTCCAATAGTCTTCATCTTTTACGGTAATATTATTAATTTCCGTCAAAGACCAATCTGCCTTGGTATTTAAAGACATTAGAGGCGTTGCTAATGCCGCTAACGATGAATTTTTCAGAAATTGCCTCCGGTTTGACATACTTATGGTTTATAGGTTGATGCTTCCAAAGTACATAATTTATAGCATTAGTACCTTGAATTAGAACATAAAAAAAAGCCGCGGTAGTTATATTTACAGCGGCCATACTAAGTGATCTGATTTGATTTAATTTAATTTAATTTAATTTAATCTGCCTTATAGGTTACGCGGTAAATGGCATTTGCGACATCATCCGAAATCAGTAAGGACCCATCTTGTAAGAATAGTAAATCTACCGGACGTCCAAAGGCTTCCTGGGTTTCTTGATTTAACCAACCTTCTATAAAAGAAGAATAAGATACCACACTGTCTCCTTCCATTTCTACACGGGTTAAACGGTATCCCGATTTTTTGGAACGATTCCAAGAGCCGTGTTCCGCAATAATGGGCGAATTTTTAAACGATTCAGGGAACATATTTCCTGTAGGAAATTTAACCCCCAATGGGGCCACGTGGGCTCCTAACGCCTTCACTGGGGCAACAAATTCTTCACAAGAATGTTGTGACCCAAATTCGGGGTCGGACAAAGTACCGCCATGGCAGAATGGATAGCCAAAATGTTGCCCTACCTCCGTGACCCGATTGAGCTCACATGGGGGAATGTCATCCCCCAACATATCACGTCCATTATCTGTAAACCAGAGCTCTCCCGTTTGCGGATGCCAGGTAAAACCTACTGTATTTCTTACCCCACGAGCAACGATTTCACGATTGCCGCCATCGGGATCCATACGTGTAATGCTGGCAAACCGCTCATCTACCACAGTGGAATCGCAGATGTTGCAAGGGGCACCAACTGGTACATACAGTTTGTCATCCGGACCAAAAGCAATGTATTTCCATCCGTGGTGTAAGGCATCTGGGTAATCCTCGTAGACCACTACCGGTGCAGGTGGATTGTACAATTTTGACTCTATGCTGTCGTATCTTAAGAGTCGGTTCACCTGAGCTACAAAGAGCGATCCATTTCTAAAGGCTACTCCATTTGGAACATCAAGGGTAGAATCCAATACAACCATATGGTCTGACTTAAAATCTTTATCCAGATCCTGAATTGCATAAACTGTTTTGTTTCTCCTAGTTCCTACAAATAGCGTGCCGTCGGTTCCCATTGCCATGGATCGAGCTCCGTAAACACTATCTGCAAAGACTTCAATCTTAAAACCCGAAGGTAGCAACAAGCGATCTATAGGAATGTCACTTGGCGCCTCATCATATTGTACCGAATCAGTAATTGAAGGTCCTGAACATGCTCCAGCAATTAGAAGCAAGGTTATTGAGCTGCATTTAAAAAGGTTCATAAAGTATTGGTGTTTTAGCGCTTCTAAAATACAAATTCAAGAAATAAGATTTTATTTGATTGTCCAAATTCAAAATAATCAGGTGATGATATTTATTTACCTCTAAACAGATGAGTGTATTAAAAACATTTATCTATTATATTAGCGCCTTTTAATGCCATTACTATGAATGCTTTAACCAATCGCTACCTCCTGATTTTTGGAATGCTATTTTCCATTAATGCATTTTCACAAAATAACGCTAGTACAGATTCTCTTGGAGGAAGACCTTATTACGCAGCTACCCAGCTTACTTCTGAGCCAATTTTAGACGGTGATGTCTTGAACGATCCGGTTTGGCAATCGGTTCCTGCGTTGGATCAAATGACTCAAATTCAGCCAAATTTTGGAAAGCCTGCCTCGGAGGCAACGCTAATTCGATTGGCATATACCAAGTCTACCTTGTATGTTGGTGTGATTTGTTATGATTCTACTCCGGATAAAATTGTGGTAAATGACTCCAGGCGTGATGCCGATCTAAACGACGAGGATAGTTTTTTATTTATTATTGACACGTATCACGACCGCCAGAACGGATTTTTGTTTGGCACCAATTCCCAAGGAATGGAATACGATGCTCAAATAAATAATGAAGGAGTGGGTTCGCTCAATGCAAATAGGCAACAAGGCGGTGTCATTGGTGGCACTAATTTAAATTGGGATGCTTCTTGGACTGTACGTACAGAACTTAAAGAGTATGGTTGGAGTGCAGAATTTGCAATTCCGTTGCGTTCCATTCGATTTGCAACCGGGCAAAACAAAACCTGGGGTTTGAATTTTCAACGAAATATTAGTAAGCGGTCGGAAACGGCGTATTGGGCTCCCCTACCCTTGCGATTTGACATGAAGCGTGTCTCTATGGCCGGAAAATTAACCGGCCTTAACTTGGAATCTCCCGGAAATTTAACGCTCATACCCTATGCGTTGAGTCAAGTAGTTCGCGATCAGGCAATTGATCCGGCAAATACTGACTCAAAAATTGAAGCTGGTGTCGATGTAAAATATAGTGTAACACCAAGTTTAACCCTGGACTTAACCTATAATACCGATTTTGCTCAAGTCGAAGTAGATGATCAGCAAATTAACTTGGATCGTTTTAACCTATTTTTCCCTGAGAAACGAGCTTTTTTCCTTGAAAATGCGGGGCAATTTAGCGTAGGAAGCCCTGGTGAAATTGATTTGTTTTTTAGTAGAAGAATTGGAATTGGGAATAATGGTGCTGTAGTACCAATTATTGGAGGCTCCCGATTATCTGGAAAAGTGGGACAAACCAATGTGGGTTTACTAAGTATGTTTACCGATGGGATATCAGGGGCCGGAATTAATGAAAATAATTTTTCGGTTGCACGTGTAAATCACGACTTTCAAGGGACACGGTCCTCTTTGGGTGGAATTTTTGTAAGTCGTTCGGGTCTCGGAATAAAAGACGACTATAACCGTGTTTACGCCATGGACGGTAAATGGGGATTGGGGAATAAAGCGGCTATTACAGGATTTGTAGCCAAAAGCAACACTCCTGGATTAGAAGGAAGAGATCACGCATTCAAATTCTTAGCTAATTATGATTGGAACGGTTGGAATTTAAGTGCCGGATATACCGAATTAGGCGAGAATTTTAACCCTGAGGTTGGATTTTTACAGCGCTCAGCCTTTAAAAAACCTGAATTTTTACTTTTTAAGGCCATAAGATTCAAGGGTGATGGAGCAATGATGGAAATAAGACCACATGCTTCTTACAGGGGCTTTTGGAACTTTAATGATCAATTAGTTACTGGATTTCTACACGTAGACAACCATTGGGTATTTCGCAGTGGTTTAGAAATTCACACTGGAGTAAACTTTACGTCGGAGCGCGTTTTAGAATCTTTCAACATTTCCAATATAGCGGTGCCCGAAGGTTTTTACGAGAATAAGGAGTTGCAATTGGTAGTAATTTCAAATCCAAACAATGCGCTTAACTTTAGCACTAGAACCTTTATTGGAGGATATTTCGATGGAAATCGTGTCACCAATAGCGGTACGGCAAATTATCGCGTGGGTGACAAGTTTAATACCTCATTTACCTTTAGTCATAGTGATATTTCACTTAGCAATGGGGATCTTACTGCATTTGTCGGAGGGTTGCGACTGGCCTATTCATTTACCCCACGAATTTTTGTACAGAGTCTTATACAACGCAACAACGTTTCCAATATTACCTCGGTGAATGCACGTTTTGGTTGGCTTCAGAATGCAAATACAGGATTGTTTGTGGTTTTAAATGTAGTTAAGGACCAAGACTTTTTAGATGGACTTAACAATCAAGTTTTTACAGTTAAGTATACGCATCGATTCGATTTAATCAAATAATATCAAATTCCTTTGCGTCTGAATCGTGCTAATGGTTTCCAACTTTTATTGGTGCTGATGAAGTATACCCCGGTAAGGAGCACTATGGCTGCTAGAATAGATTGAAATGAGATTGGTTCATCCAGAAAATAATTTCCCAGAAACATGGCAACAATTGGGTTCACATAGGTATTAGTGGCTACCTTTTCGGGAGAAACCGTTTTTAAAAGGAAGTTAAATGAGGTAAAAGCCAAAATGCTTCCAAAGAATATGAGTAATATCATACTCCATAAGGTGCGTTCTTGCCAGTACAAGGGGCTACTCCATTGTTCCCCCAAAAGAAAACTAGTTAAACCTAAAACTATACCGCCCATAAGCATCTGATACCCGGTATTGACAAAAAAGTTTTTCGGAAAATCCGCTTTACCGACAAAAATACTTCCATAGGCCCAAGCCAAAAGCGCTGCAAAAATCATTGCGATACCTATCCATGCATTTTCATTTTGATGAACCGCATCTTGGGTTATTAATAAATAAATGCCGGCAATTCCTAAAAATACTCCAAACAAAGACATAGGCTTTATGCGCTGGCCTTGGAGTATCCACATTAATAACATTACAAATAAGGGTTGGGCCGAAATTATAAGTGCTGCAAAATTGCTGTCTACAAATTTTAATGCCCAAACCACCACCCCGTTTCCAAAACTTAGAAACAAAAAACCAGCTACCAAAGCATTCCAGAGTTGGGCTTTCGTAATTTTTAGACTTAGCCCCATTATACCTGCCAGCCCAAAAATCAATAAACCTGCTGTAATAAAACGAATGGTGGCCAACATAAACGGCGGAAGTTCGGCTATAGCTACTTTGTTTAAAAGATAGGTTGAACCCCAAATGACATATATAGCCACGAAGGCGGCTATTATCAAGGATAATCTGGAACGAGATTCCATATTGAAGAAGTAAAATTGGAGGCAATATTAAAGAAATCCCCCAAACATTTGAGAACATTAGGGGGATTTATATGTTTAGGCAATCTTTTTATGCTTAATCCAAAGATTATCCTAAATGCGCTGTCAATAGTATTTCGGCATTAAAAAGTGCAGAGATTGGGCAATTTTTGCGCGCGTCTTCGGCGGCTGCTAAGAAAGCTTGTACATCCATGCCAGGGACTATGGCATTTAAATTTAAATGAATTTGGGTAATTGCACCGTCTTCAAATACCACATCGGCATTTACATCGAGTTTTTCTGGGATAAAACCAGCTTCCCCAATCACAAAGCTCAATTTCATAGCAAAACAACCGGCGTGAGCAGCACCAATAAGTTCTTCGGGATTTGTGCCCTTCTCATCTGTAAATCGGGTATTAAAGGAATATGAGGTATTAGATAATACCCCGCTTGCTGTGGTTAATCTCCCTTTTCCTTCTTTTCCGGAACCTTCCCAAACAGCTTGGGCATTTCTTGTGAATTTCATGTTTTAGTGTATTAAATTAAATGTTATGAAGGTAGTGATGGAAAATCAAATCTCAAGGTTCCCTTTTAGCCTTGTTTCTATTTTTCTTTTAATGGCCGTAAGTCGTTTCATAAGATCCATAAGATGGCCGTCCCTACTGCGTTTGTAAACTTCGTTGATCTCTAAAATTAATTGTTTTAAATCGCGGGAAGCTTGAATTCGATCACTTGTGGTAATCCCAGACCATTTGCGATTTTCGAATTCCAGAGCACGTTGTAGCATATCCATAGTTTCATTTTTTAAGAAATATTGTGGTAGCTTAAAACTTTTACTTTAAGACTATACTACAAATTACAACCCAGAACAGTTTATCTGTTGTTCCTTAACAAAAGTTTAGGCAAGAATCGACATTTGTAATTAATGCACGTAACTTCCCGCATTCATATCAATAACAGAACCAGTAGCATGGTCCATGTTCCCGGTACAAATGAATGCGACCAAAGGAGCAATATCTTCTGGGGTAGTAATGGATTTTAGGGCTGTTTCGTTTCTAAGCTGCTCCCCCATTTGAGCAATTGTAGTTTCGGCCATGGCCGTTTTGGTAAATCCTGGTGCAATTATAAATGATTTTACGCCATAGGCACCATAGGATCTCGCAACAGTGCGTGCTAATGAGGTAAGTCCGCCCTTGGAGGCTCCATAACCGAGATAAGTTTCGGTTTCTCCCCGAAAAGCTGCCCGGCTGCTAATGTAAATTAATCTGCCTCCTCCCCTTTTTTGAAAATGTTGGAGAGCCATTTTTGTTAGCAGCCCTGGTGCATCCAAATTTATAGCCATAGTTTTTCTCCAAACAGTGAGCCAATCCTGATTGGATACAGAAATTGGGTGTTCATCAAAAACCCCCGCATTTAAAACCAAGGTATCAAGGTGATTGAAATGTTGCAATACATTAGTAAACAGGGCTTCAACTTCGGTCAATTGCTCTAAATTCGCCTGAAAAATTGTGCCCAATTTTTGATTTGAGTTTGCCATCACCGCTTGTGCCCCAGATTCATTTTTATTATAATGCAAGGCAACTCGAGCCCCTTGATTAAGAAGTGAACTCGCAATTGCGGCTCCAATCCCTTGAGATGCTCCGGTGACAAGAATGTGTTGATGTTCTAAATTCATAGTGCTAAATTTAATCGATCCCGTTGGAATCTTTAACCGAATAGAAAATTGATTTTAAAGGCTTTGATCAAAGTTTTTCTTAAGCCTATAGTATGCCTCCAGGGTATCCATGTCTGCCCCAATTAATGCTGCATCGCAGATGAAAATTTTGGAAGTCGTATTTCGAATTAGAGCCTTTGCCCCTTCGTTTTCAGGAAGATTCTGAAGCGACTTAAAATAAGTTTTACCAAACAGCGCTGGTGCTCCTAAATTGTTATTATAACGAGAAGCAATTAGGTTATATCTTCCTTTTTCAAATTGCTTTAGCATTTGCTCCAAATAAACTGCGGTAATCAAGGGTTGATCTATAAGTAAAATAAGTATTGCATCGAGCGCTTGGAACCGGTGAAATAAATCGACAACCCCCGCATGTATACTGGTGCCCATGCCGCGTTCCCAATTGGAATTATAACAAAGGTATGGGGCTGTTTTTTGAGAGCCCTGCGCTATGGCCTTGTGATGTGCTCCGGTCACGATAGTTAATTGAGTTATCCCGGCATCTTTTATCGTTTTAATGAGATGTTCCAAAACGTTGGAGGTTCCCCATGGCAATAATGCCTTAGGTTGTCCCATGCGACTAGACAATCCTCCGGTTAACAAAATTGCGCCAATATTCAATTTCATGAATTGTGAATTGCACCGGATTTGTTCCGAAGCGAGGTAGGATTCGAATTACGAATTACCGATAAGATTTCGGCGAGTATAGAAACCGCAATTTCCTGAGGACTTTCTGCTCCCAAATCAAGCCCCGACGGACCGTAAATCCTGTCAATAAAAGTTGATTCTATATCCGGTTGATATTCCAAAAGATCATTCAATAATCGCTCACGTCGTTTTACAGGACCCAAAACCCCTAAATAATTCGGAACAGTATCGCAAAGTTGTAGTAAATACTTTAAATCTTTTGAATAGCTATGGGTCATAAGAACCATAGCGGTTTGGGAATCCACAGGTCCAATTTCCAGGTTTTCAGGTATTACCTTGTGGAATTTACTGGCACCAGGAAAATATTCTTGTGATTTTAGTTCATCTGCAGCTACAATAACCTCCACGTCCCAACCAAGTTTTGCTGTCATATCGGTGAGAATTACGGCATCGTGTTCCCCTCCAAAAATTAATAGACGCTGACATGGAGGCATTTCTTGTTGTAAGGAAAGGGCCTCTTTTGGGTTCGCATCTTGGTTTAAACTGTATTTTAACTTGTCCGGACCTAAAAGCACTGTCCCTATCCCCTTTGTACTCCCAACTTTAAGAGAAAAGTACGAAATTAGTTTAAAGTGCTGCCGATCAGAAAACAATGTGCTTAAGAGTTCAAATACCGTTTGAGATGGATTAATAGGTTCTATCAAAATATATAGAATGCCTTCACACCCCAATCGGAATCGACCATCATAGGTCATGATTTTTGGTAATCCGGATTGAAATACCTCCTGAGCCTGACGAAATATTTCCTTTTCCACACAACCTCCACTTACCGCTCCAAACGACGACCCGTTTTCCATTAGCAACATGCGAACCCCCGGCCTGCGGTAGGAAGATCCTTCCAAATGCACCACAGAAGCCAATACACCTTTTATGTTCAAGGATTGTGCTTGTTTAATTGTTTCTATAATCTGTTTGAATTCATGTGTCATAATCAAAATGGCCTAAAAGGAATAAAATGTACCAAGGCAGCTTTAGGTAAATGGGTATCTGGATCGATCTTAATAAAGCCGTCTGCCTCAGTAAGACTGAAAAAATCGCCGGAACCGTTATTTGATACCTTTGACACAGATAAAACTGCATTGTTAATATTCAGTTTTACCGGGATGAATTGCTTTAGTTTAGTATTATTCTCCAGACCTGCTTCTAACTGAACGAAAAGTACCTGTTGTGATATTTCCCAACACTGCATTAACCATGTTCTAAAATAAAGTAAATAGTTAAGAAAGGCCGAAACTGGATTGCCAGGAAGGGCAAAAATCACACAGCGATCTTTTTTCCAGGAACCAAACCATATCGGTTTGCCCGGTTTTTGAGCTACGCGATGAAAATGCTTTTGAACACCGAGTTTTTCCAAAACATAAGGAAGGTAATCAAAGGGCCCCATAGAGACACCTCCCGAAATTAGTAGTACATCTGCTTTTGAAAGTGCTCCCGTCAATTGTGATGCTATAAGCTCAGGATCATCTGGAATATGAATGATTTCTGCCTGTATTTGATAGTATTGAAGTGCAGATGCAATCATTATGGAGTTAGACATCCGAATCTGATGTGGTTGCGGGACTTGATCCACAGGCACGAGTTCGTCTCCTGTAGACAGCACAATAACCTTCGGAACTTTTTTCACTCGTATACGGGCTTTGCCTACCGTTGCCAAAACGGCAATTTCTATAGGAGATAGGGGGCTTCCAATTTTTAATAGCAAACTACCCTTAATGGAATCACTTCCCTGTTTGTGAATGTTTTGCCCTTTTTTTGGAGGAAATAAAATTTTAATGGTGTTCCCATGTTTTTCAGTTTGTTCATAGGGAATAACAGTATCGCATCCTTCGGGGAGTACAGCCCCTGTTGTTACTTCGACACATTGACTTGTATTGGAAAGACCAAATGCTTGCGAACCGGCCCGTGCCATTCCCGAAATGATGAAATCAGATTGTCCTTTTTGCCAGGAGCTAGCAACAATGGCATAGCCGTCCATTGTAACCCGATTAAAAGGTGGGAAATCTCGATCTGCCATAATATTTTCATCGAGAAATCGCCCGTTGGCATTGACTAGTGATATTTCCTCCGAACCCAAGGATTTAGAGTGGTTTATCACATGATTCAGAGCAGATTCAAAAGCTATCACAAGTTTTTTTTACGGTACGCAGTTAATCCGCCAATCAACCAGTTTGACTGGATGTTTTGGGACATATTTTGAATAAACCTATAGGCCTGAATGCTTCGAGGCCCAGACTTACAAACTAGGAGAACATGTTTTTCAGTAGGGATTTCATCTAAGCGATTCCGAAGTTCTAAAAGGGGTATGTTTACAGCTCCATAAAGGTGATCAGCTTTAAATTCTTCAGGTTCGCGCACATCTACAATACAAGTTCTAGCTCCGTTATTTATGTGTTGAATCCAATGCTCAGGCATAATTCCTGCAGACGCTGAATCACAGACAAAAGTATTGGGCTTTAATTCGGCATTGGGAATGGATCTGTTGGGATTCTTTTTTATTTTGAGTTGTCTAATTTCTTGATCCAAACCGTTATACATCAACACCTTTCCAGAGAGGATTCCGGGTAATCCTGCTATCACTTTAACAGCCTCTAGGGCTTGTAAGTTACCAATAATTCCGGGTAGTACTCCTAAGGTTCCCATAGTATTGCAATCCGGAATTTCCCCTGCATTTGGTAAATCTGGAAACAAACACCTGTAGGTGGGGCCATGGTTGTAATTAAAGACACTAACCTGACCTTCGAATCCGTGTAAAGCTCCATAAATCCATGGAATATTCAGAATTAAGGCAGCGTCGTCGATCAAATATCGCGTTGTTAAATTGTCTGTAGCATCAATTATTAATTGATAATTCTTTAAGATATCCAACGCGTTCTCAAATCCTAGAAAAGTTTCATAAATGCGAATGTCGGTATCTGGATTCTGACGATTTAGGCACGAACGTAAAACATGCACTTTAGATAGTCCTATAGTGTCAGGCTCGTAAAGCGGCTGTCGATGCAGGTTGCTCATTTCAATCACATCGCCATCAATGATTCCTAGTGTGCCAATTCCCATAGCATTTAAATACTGGCAAACTGGAATACCAAGCCCCCCTGCTCCAACAACTAAAACGGAACTTTTTTCTAAGCTGTACTGGCCTTTTACGCCAAATTCCTTGAGCCGAATTTGTTTTATGTTACGCTCGCGATTCACCTGCTTTTTATCTTGTAAACAATTGATTTGTAGTCTTCTGGGGCATTTGCATTTTCAAGCCAATCATTCGATTGGGTTGTCAACATGTGGCAGTGGTTATTCAATAGAAATTTACGTGGACATGAGGATTCAGCTATTTGTAAATAAGCTTTGGCCTGTTTTAAACCTTGAGGTTCCCAGATGGCTATTAAGGGCTCAGGTAAATTGGAATCGGTACGGGTAAGCGCTGTTGCGATGGCATCTTTATTTCTGTTATTCAATAAATAATTTAATCCCTGTTGACTTAATAAGGGTAAATCACATGCTACAACGAGCCAAGCAACATCAGGAAATTTATGATGTGCAGAAAGGAGTCCATTAAATGGGCCTTTGAATTGATTTTGGTCGTAGATATGAAATTTTTTATCCGGAACATAATTTTCCTGCTCGGGACGCAAACTCATAAAAGTGTTCGGAAGCAGTTCTTTTAGTTCCTCATAAATGTGTAGGCGTTGGGGTTTCCCATGATAGTGTAACAACCCCTTGTCATATCCCATTCGGATACTTTTTCCACCTGCCAACACCAGGCCCCAAACTTCTGCTTCTTGATTCATCCTATTTAAATTACCCACCAATCGAGGTCATTGAACTTCCAAAGACAGATCCGCCTTGTTCTTGAGCCTCGAATCCATCACGAGCTCTTTTATTTACAGCATTCTGAATCATTTGTATTACTGCTTTATCGTTCCCGGATCGCAATGCTTGTTTTAAATTAATCACAGGTTTACCGTAAAGACAGGTAATTACATCTCCGGTTGCAGTAATACGCAGACGATTACAACTGCCACAAAATGTCCTGCTAAAAGAAGGGATTATGCCAAAAGAACCGGAATGACCAGGTATTTTATAGTTGACGGCAGTAGAAGTAATAGGCGCAGGTAGTTTTTCGATTTTCGGAAAATGCGAAGTAATAAATTCTATAATTTTATGATGGTTCCAATTTAGGTGTGTGAAATCTTTACTGCCTCCATTAAAAGGCATTTCTTCCAAGAATCGAACGGATATTGGATAGGCCTCCTGCAATTTTAAAAGCGGTAAGATTTCTGATTCATTTTGGCCTTCCAGTACAATACAATTTATACGTACGTGCATACCCGATTGGATAAGTTGCATTAGGTTATGATATACCAAATCAAAATGATTTTTGCGGGTGATGCGGTGGAATGCCTCTGGAGTAATAGCATCTAGGCTTACATTGACGCTGTGAACTCCAAGTTGATTTAACTTTTCAATATGCGGGCCAATTAATGTGGCATTTGTAGTTAATGACACCTCTTTTAAGCCTGATTGCTCCGAAAGGTGCTCCACTAGTTCCATTAGGTTTTCACGAACAAAGGGCTCTCCGCCAGTAAGCCTGATTTTTTCGATACCCATTTCCGTAAGTAAGGTGCTGAGCCGCTTCATTTCTTCTATGCTCAGGAGTTTTTCTTTCCTTGCAAATGAAATTCCACGTTCAGGCATGCAATAATTGCATCGTAAGTTGCAACGGTCTGTAACTGCCAGTCGCACATATGAAATAACCCGATTATGATTGTCAATTAACATAGGAATTAATCGTTAACCACCGCTTACAGGAGGGATAATTGCCACTTCATCTTCCTTTCGAATTTCGGTGTCATCTTGAGCATATTCCATGTTAACAGCAACAGCAATGCTTGTAAGGGAAACAAAACCCGGGAATGTTTTTTTGAGATACGATTTTAGTTCCCCAACAGTTCTTATCTCAGACTGCAAGGTTTCCGAAAGTGTTAACATCCGATTCCCAACAATTTCCTGAGTTACGCCAAATAAAAGTATCTTCATAGCAAATATGCGCGGCCTTAAAAAGGATTATAAGCCTTTCCTTTTAGGCACAAAATACGACAATGAAAGTTACAAAATTAGATTTACTGTCTTAACAATAAAAGGTTAAACCTAATTTTTATTGGGCTACTGCGGCTTTTGTGCTCTATGTTACAAATGTTACTAAATGAATCCAAGCATTTATAGAAATTTACCAGCTGTGTCGGTGATTTAAACCCAAAATAACACCAATGGACCCAATAAAAGCTTTAGCCAGACGAATCGGAATTTTGTTTGCCGCACTTTTTGGAATTATGATGATCATGATTGTGAGTCTAATAAACTATAGACCAGAAGTTATATCCTATGAAATTTTGCCGGCACAGGAAATACAGAAGTCGTGGAATCCTAGAGACATTAATAATCCGGGAGTAGATTCAAATCCTTTGGCTCAAATGGGTTATAAATTGGTATCTCAAAGCAGTAATTTAATGGGGCCTAAGGCCTCCAATTCGAAGGATCGCTATACCGGAAATAACCTTTCATGTACCAATTGTCATTTAAAAGGGGGAACACAGGCGGGCTCGGCCTCGTGGGTTGGTGTCTCGAGTCGATTTCCACAGTTTGGAGGACGTTCGAATCGTATAGGGACCATTGAAGATCGGATAAACGGTTGCATGGAGCGCAGTATGAATGGTAAAAAGCTACCGGTCGATTCAAATTTTATGAAAGCGATTGTAGCCTATATGGATTGGCTTGGAGCAGATCTTCCCGATTCCCAAAAACAAAAATATGCTGGTTACCCTCCATTAAATTTACCTGAGCGAGCGGTAGATCTCGATGCCGGCCGAGAAGTTTATCAAAGAACCTGTGCAGTCTGTCATAGAGAAGACGGTTCGGGTATGCCGGGTCCTGAAGGAGGTTATCTTTATCCGCCATTATGGGGGCCAGACAGCTATAATGACGGAGCCGGAATGCATCGCGTAATAACTGCAGCAGAATTTATTCGAAGCAATATGCCTTTCGGTTTGGCCTCAGCAGACAACCCTCAATTGAGTGATGCAGAAGCGTATGATGTCGCCGGTTATATCAATAGTTTCAAAAGGCCCCATAAGAATAACACCGAGAAGGACTATCCGGATTTAACTTTAAAGCCTGTATCAACTCCGTACGGACCTTGGTCCGATAATTTTACTGCAACAGAACACAAATACGGCCCTTTTCAGCCAATTATGGCGTATTATAAAGAGAAATACAACATTGTAAAGAATAAATAATTGAGCAAATTAAAGGTATTTTCCTTGCTGTTTTTGTTGCAAGCAATCGTTACTACCGCCCAACCTAAAAACCCTGCAAGCCTGCATGAATTTTCAGGTCAATGGCGTTCAATTTTTATGGCAACGGAAAATGAAGGTGAACTTAAGGATTTTAATGCCCTCGCGACAGGTGGCTATTTCAAATACCAGTATAAACCGGGAAAGCACTGGCAATTTGGATCAGCCATATATAATACTTTAAATTTAGGGTTATCGGATTTACAAATACCAGATCCCATCACCGGTAAATTAAGTAGATATGAAGAAGGTTTGTTTGACCGGCAAAATTTAAATAATGCCTATGTTGCGTTGTTGGGCGAAATCTTTCTAACCTATAGCAATGCCGGCAATTCCATTACTTTAGGGAGGTTTAAATTAACTTCACCTCAGATTAATCCGGAAGATGGCAGAATGATTCCCACATTAGTTCAGGGAATATGGTACAATCACTTTGGTACTAATAAAAATGGATTTCAATTTGGAATTTTAAATAGAATCGCACCACGGTCTACCGGTTCCTTTATGCCAATTGGTAAAAGTATTGGAGCCTATCCTACGGGCAAGGATATTAATGGTGCACCAAGTCTATATGCCAACAACACTGACTCAGATTTTGTTTTTGTGTCGAACTTCGAAAAACGAATCAACCACGCCCTTCATTTTAGTTTATGGAATTATTTTACAGATAATATTTCCAATACTTTTTATTTTAAGTCCGAATGGAATATTTCTGATTCCTGGGGGGTAGATAGCGAATGGCTACATCAAAATCGAATCGGAAACGGTGGAAATACCTTAGAAGATTACAGATATTTTCAACACCAACGCGCAGATGTATTGGGCTTACAAATACGACATATGCCAGGAAAATCTAAATTCCAATTGGGATACGATTATATTTTGCCAGGAGGGCGTTTTCAATTTCCAAGGGAATGGGGCCGGGAGTATTTTTTTAGTTTTCAAAAATTAGAGCGCAGTGAGGGTTCTGCCAACAATCATGCGTTAGTTCTAAGTTATCAGACTCCCATTCTGATAAAACCGGAAACCTTAAAAGTTCGGCCAATTCTTAGTGCAGGAAGACATTGGAAGGCCAATGTTCTTGAACCCGAAAACAACAAATACAGTCTACCGAATTATGCCCAATACAATCTCGATGTATATTTTGATTTTTTAAAAATTCCCGATCTGCACCCGGAGCTCTTATTCACCTATAAGGATGCAAAAGGAAGTTTTCCAGACAACCCAAATTTTAGTATCAATAAGGTCAATATGTTTCACATGAGCCTTATAGTGAATTACAATTTTTAGGAGTCTATTCCTCTTCTTTATTTAAAAATTGCTCCATTTTTAACAGAACTTACTGGTTTTTCTGAAGTAGTTTCCACCAAAAAACCGTTGAGGATAACATAGACCGGTTCATTATCACGGTACAATACAAAAGTTGCGTTATTTCCAACATCCCATTTATTTTCAGGTAACAAAAACCCCTCTGAAACCAAGTTCATTGGATATGGACTGGCTTTAAGACCTGCCTCGAGATGTGCAACTCGTACATAGGTGATTCCCTGTTTTAAAAGTGCCTGAAAATCGAGTTTAGCCGCCTCCTGAAGTGATGACACTACTTTGTCGTAGACCTTACCCGGTTTAAGCACTAATCCTTGGGCATGAACCGTTTGGTAAGCGTAATACGTAGACAAATCACCCATGTCGCCAATTTGTGAAACATTCAGGAAATCAGCGTGTCCGGGAAGGTCGGTTTCGGATCTAAAAATCCCGAAGTCGAGCACATAATTTTTTTCGTTTAACGGATAAGTAACGCCTTCAATTTTCAAATCGAATAACATGCGGTCATTCTTTGGGATTTCGAAATAATCAGATAAGGCAACATTTTCATAGCTGCCGGATCCTATGGCATAAATGGCAGAAAGAATAGAAACATAATTCAATTTTCTGATTTCCTGCTTCTCTATATCTTCAGGAAATCCCCCGGATTCAATTAGAATGGCACTCGTACCCCATTTTTGAATGTTATCTCCAAAAGCACGGGGTTCAAAATCGTCGTTATAGCGTCCCACCTGACCAGGTGCGTATTCTTGTAATATGCGATTCATATATCCAATAACTTGCATGGCTTTAAGGCGCACGTCATTGATATCTTTTTCATAATTGTAAGCAGGAGCGAGAAATGAAATAGTTGCAGGTTTAGAAGTACGCTCGGCATTATAATACCGACTCTGATCGTGCAAATTAAATCCAAATTCTGCATCTAGACTGTCCCGAACTCGTTTAAGAACTTGACTTTCAGCGGATTGAAGTGTAATTGCATCTCGATTAATATCCACACCCAGAAAGTTTCTCCGTTGAAATACTGCTGCACCATCCGGATTTAGCATGGGTAAAAAATGAATTCGAACACGCTTTAAAAGTTTATCCTTTTCGGCCTTAAAATCAGGTGCTTTAAAAAAATTTAAAAGGTCAAATATTGCCTGAGTAGCTGTGGGTTCATCGCCGTGCATTTGAGACCACAAAAAGATATCGGTAGTTCCAGACCCCAGTG
Source organism: Bacteroidota bacterium (assembly GCA_046047415.1). GTDB lineage: Bacteria > Bacteroidota > Bacteroidia > Flavobacteriales > Flavobacteriaceae > Robiginitalea. The sequence goes on along the minus strand of JBJOHX010000030.1, from coordinate 8,303 downwards.
AAATGAGATGTAGCGATCTACCTTCTATAGATTTACCTACCAAATTCACCTCAAATCCTTGCTGCCTAGCAAATCGATTAATTAGAGGTAATATGTCTTCTTGTTTTATCCTACGTTTATTTAATGAGGGTTCTCGATAAGAATCATAGGTTTCAAAAAATCGAGCGCTAAAGGATTCGGTTTGGGCCGAGCTATATAAGATACAGACCAGAATAAAGGAAATAGTAATTATGATTTTCATGATTTACAAATTGGCCGGTGCCGATTTAATCCCTGTTTTTTGAATACCACGTTTAATTTTTCGCATAAAATCTTCTCCTGGATCAATTTTCGTTGTGCGATATTTTGTGTCGCGTTCCAACCAAAGCGAATGATTTTCGAAGTTCGTATATTCATAATGCCCAATCACGTATTCAATAGGGTAGTTATTTGCCAAACTGCGTATTAAATATTTATTCGCTCGCAACTGCTTTTTAGTTAGCGGGGTTTCTGGCGTGCCACCCACATTTTCTATACCGACAGCACAATGATTTAATCCAATGGTATGCCTTGCCATAAGGGTTTCCGGCATCAATTGATAAATTGTACCGTCCCGATCTACGAGATAGTGTGCAGAAACGTTTAGTGCTCCTCCTCCGGAAATGTCGGCGCGTGCATTGGGTAGTGTTGGAGCATTAAAGGCCTCGAACGATGCCTGAAGACTTGGAATTGCGGTCCAGTGCAGCACTACCATTTTTGGCGTAATTGTGCCATCTCGAGAGGTAATACCATATCTGCTTTGTAAATATTCCTGGGTAAGCTGTATGCGTAATGAATCCCATATAATGGGACGCTGTATTGTTTGAATTTGGGCAGAAGCAATGCCATATCCGAATACCAAAAGCAAAATGGTTACATAAGATTTTAAAACTTTTAAACTATTACAATCTCTCATTGAAAAGAAAATTAAAATTTCGGTGCATTAACAATGGTGGTTCGTCTGTTCTAATGTAGCTTTATTCTTTAAATTCCAATAAAGAAATTGAATTTTTATGGAGAAAGGACGTTGGAATGCTTACTTTTAAAGTTGTGTTTATTTAAATATGAAGAAGGTAAAAATATTTGGATTTTTCTTGGTGTTGCTGCTTCTAGTAATTGTGAGCACGCAATACCCAAAACTAACAATCATTACTGGTTTTGCTTCAAAAGCAATGGTATCCGGGGTAGCACTTTCAGGTAGAACTACACAATCTTTAAAAGAGCAAGAATTAAATGTTCCCTTAATTAAGTGGGCCCAAAGTACTTACCACCAACTTGGAGATTCCATTTGGTCATCTGCTAAGGTTTGGGGCTTGCAAGAGCGTATTTCGGTCTTCCGGGAAGGTGTTGGAGGCGTACTCCTACCACCTGATTCGGATGGCAAAAATATTTCGATTCAGCGTCCCAAACGTATCATACACACTAGCCTGTTACCCTATCCTTTTGGTTCAAAGGCCCCACGAGACACCCTTTTTCCGGAGATAAATTACAATATTCTAGAACAAGCCATGGATGCGGCATTTGATAATCCGCAGGTGCAAAAAACCCGTTCCGTGCTTATCCTTTACAAGGACCATGTAATAGGCGAGCGCTATTCCCCGGGCATCAATATTAACACACGCATATTGGGCTGGTCCATGACCAAAAGTATTTTAGCGACTCTTTATGGAATTAGGCAAGCCCAGGGAGGCCTAAACGTATTTGACACAGTAGGTTGGCCTGCATGGAATTTAGACGAACGAAGTGCAATTACTTATGACGATTTATTGCGTATGCAAAGCGGTTTGGAATGGGATGAAAATTACAACGACATTTCCGACGTTACAAAGATGTTGTTCCTAAGTACAGATATGACCTTGGTTCAGCCTCAAAAAAAACTGGTTGCTGCACCAGAATCCTTTTGGAATTATTCTTCGGGCACAACAAATTTTCTTTCTGGGTTACTTAGACGTGATCTTATTGACTATCAGGAATATTTGGATTTTCCATATCGCGAATTAATTGATCGAATAGGAATGCAGAGTATGCTAATTGAAACGGATTTAGCTGGGAATTATGTAGCCTCCTCTTACGGATGGGCAACTACTCGGGATTGGGCAAAGTTCGGCTTGCTGTATCTGCATCGTGGAAATTGGAATGGCTCGCAGATTTTTGATCCACAATGGGTAGACTATATAACCCACCCCACTTCAAATTCGCAAGGGAATTACGGAGCACACTTTTGGCTAAATGCCGGAGGTGCTTTTCCAAACGCACCAAAAGATATGTATTCGGCCAATGGCTTTCAGGGACAATATGTCTTCATAATTCCCTCTAAAAATCTGGTAATTGTTCGAACGGGTTTGGCAGAATCGCCTGAGTTCGATGCAGACCACTTTTTAAAACTAGTCTCCCTATCGATTTTGTAATACCTGGGATATTTTAAACCCCATTGTGAATTTTGCGTATTACTATACACGTTAGGGTATTATTGTTTTAGTAAAGCGCCAACCTCTTGCAATTTTTAAGGAAATGGATTTGTGGCAAAATTCACCCTTGCTCTATTACCTCAATGATCCGTTATTTAAAATGATCGAAACATTAAGGATGTTACGAAATTTAATAAAACTTAGTGTTACCAAGAAAATACGAATATAAGTTTAGGCATTTTAAGGAATCCATTGGTCTTTTCCGAAGTTAGGTTTGCGCTTTTCTAAAAATGCATCCCGTCCTTCTTTGGCCTCGTCCGTCATGTATGCTAGCCTTGTAGCTTCACCTGCAAATACTTGTTGTCCTACCATACCATCGTCGGTGAGGTTCATAGCAAACTTTAACATCTTGATGGAAGTTGGTGATTTTGCTAAAATTTCTTGTGCCCATTGATAGGCCGTTTCTTCAAGATTTTCATGAGGCACAACCGCATTAACCATGCCCATTTCAAACGCCTCCTGAGCGCTGTAATTTCGCCCTAAAAAGAAAATCTCACGCGCTTTTTTTTGTCCAACCATTTTAGCTAAATAGGCAGATCCGTAACCGCCGTCGAAGCTAGTAACGTCTGCATCTGTTTGCTTAAAAACAGCATGTTCGGCGCTAGCTAAGGTTAAATCGCAAACCACATGAAGGCTGTGGCCTCCCCCAACCGCCCAACCCGGTACAACTGCTATAACAACTTTGGGCATAAATCGTATAAGTCGCTGCACTTCAAGAATATTGAGACGATGATAACCGTCTTCTCCTACGTAGCCTTGATGCCCTCTGGATTTTTGATCGCCCCCACTGCAAAATGAATAAATCCCGTCTTTAGGTGAAGGGCCCTCTCCGGTAAGGAGTACTACTCCAATGGAGCGATCTTCCATGGCGTCGTAAAACGCCTGATATAATTCCTTAGTAGTTTGTGGTCTAAATGCGTTTCTAACTTCAGGTCTGTTAAAGGCAATTCGTGCCACACCGCCACTTTTTTTATAGGTAATATCTTTAAAATTTCCAGAGGGAATCCATTGTGCTTTCATTTATAACCGATTCGTTAATTTTTTAATAAACCTGACCCTGGGTCGCCTACATTTTCGCAGCAAACAATTGAGAGATGCGTAGTCTTAGTTTTCGTTCGTAATCCTCCTGCAGCCATTCTCTATAATTCTTGGTATTATTCATTATACAATGAGAATACTGTTTTATCCTGTATTCAATATCTTCAGACAGCTCCTTTGCAAGAATTCGAGCCTGAAATACATCTTTGCTGTTTTCCAAACACATTGTGGCATGTTGCTCAATGCTTCGCTCGAGCACCTCTTTTGATTTTTTGCCAGATGCAAAGATTTCCTTATAAACAGCTTTAACATCGAATTCAATTCGTGGTGAATTGGAAAATTTTGCACGTAAAAGGGTGGGCATTTCATAGACAAATTCACGCTCAATTTCTTCGTCGGTTCGAATATTTTCTAAATAGAAATCCGGAAAATGGAAGATGTCCTGCCAGTTGACTGGAGCATCCCATGAACCAAATCGGGCGATATTATTGCCTAAATCAACCACAGTAAATTCATTTTTTCCCTTGAAAATTCGAGATCCACGCCCAATCATCTGAAAATATAGTGTCAAAGACCTAGTGGCACGATTCAGAATAATTGTTTCTACCGAAGGCTCGTCGAACCCGGTAGTTAGTATACTTACGGAAGTTAAAATGGCATCTGGAGTCGTCGAAAACCAGTCTAGGATTTCTCTGCGTTCCGACGCCGAATTTTTGTTGTCTAAATGGCGAACAGGATAGCCGGCTCTTCTAAAGGTTTCGTAAACGTATCTGGATGTACTTATTCCGTTATTAAAAATAAGTGTTTTTGTGCCTTTGCCTAATTCTTCGTAAGCATTAAGTAGTTTGCCCAGCATTTGCTGGTTCCCGTACAGGGCATCTGACGATTTAACGGTGTAATCTCCACTAATTCCCAGTTTTAATGATTTTAAGCTAACATCGTAATTGTAAAGATTGGCACGGGCCAGGAATTTTTTTGAAATCAATGAAGAAATGGTTTCACCGACGATCAATTTCTTGTAGTGATCCTTCATCGGAAGTTTGATATTAGAACTCAACGGAGTAGCCGTAACACCAAGTATCACTGATTTTTCGAAATATTTAAAGAGTTTTCGAAAAGAATTGTAATGGGCCTCGTCAATAATAACCAATCCAACACCTTGCAGGGCTATGGCCTTATCCTGCAAGCGATTATTAAGGGTCTCAACCATTGCTACGTAGCAATCGTATGATTCCTGTTCATCTAGTTTTTTTACTTCGCTGTTAATAATTTTATTGCGCACCCCAAATCCGTGGAGCATGTTGGAAGTTTGAATACTTAGCTCTATTCGGTGGGTAAGTACTACAACTTTCTTCTTGCGATATTGAATATACCGTCGGGCTATTTCGGAAAACACCACTGTTTTGCCGCCACCTGTTGGAAGTTGATACAAAAGGTTGACATCTTCCGGAGCCTCTTCAAGAAATTTAAAAATCTTACTGAGGTCTTCCAGTTGATAATCGTAAAGCGTTTTTTCGGTGGCTTCTATTTCGGCGCGCAAAACGTAACTATTGAATCAATTTCTATTAACGATTGATTGGACAGGTCCAATTTTGCAAAACTAGCCGATTTTTAAGGTTTGAAAAAATATTGCTTGATGGAATTCTTAACAGGAACTCGTTAATAACCTCGATTGAGATTTACGCGATTCTGTAAGGATCCACCTTCCAGTAGCGTATAGTAGTTTTGAACAATCTGTGGCACAACGCTTTTAGGGTCAGAAACACTTGCCATATGTGGGGTAATAAAAATTTTCGGATGTTTCCAAAATGGATGATCTGTACCTAAAGGCTCTTTTACAAATACGTCAAGGGTTGCCCCTGATAGTTGTCCGTTGTCTAATGCAGTAATTAAATCGGACTCAACGAGCAATGGCCCTCGGGCTACATTTATTAGGTGTGCTCCCTTAGGTAAATGCGCTAGGGTTTCGTTATTTAAAATATTTTGGGTTTCAGGAGTTAGCGGCAATAGGCAAATCAATATCTGAGATTTTGACAGAAATAAACTAAGGGAATCCCAACCTGAATACACGGGAAAGGGCACCTTAGGTTGGGTTTCTCGTGTCCAACCCAGACAAGGAATCCCACATTTTGTCAATAATTCGGATGCAGCCTGCCCCAGGGTACCTAACCCCATGATACCTACAGTTACCTCAGACATACGTTTATAGGCCAAAGGGTGCCAGTGTTTTTGAAACTTATTGGAGTGGTAATACGATAAGTCTTTTAGCACCGATAAAATATGTGTCAGAATATATTCTGCCATGTCCGATGCCAAATGCTCATTCTTAACTCTAAGAATGGGCCAATTCCGATTCAAATTTGGATCGTTTAGAATAAAATCAACTCCGGCACCCATACTATGTACACCGGACAAGTTCTTATAGGTATAAAGACTGTGATGCGGATGCTTCCATACGGCTGCCATCCTAATCTCCTCTTCTGGGTGAGGCTTACGATAATCGTATACCTTTAATGAGCTATCAAATTCTTGAAAAGCTGCCATCCAGATTGGGGTTTTTTCATCATTTCGAATAATTACCAAAGCCATAGTCTAATTATTTAGGATTTTTGCAGTTCTTAATCCAATTCCAGCTCCTCTGTGAAAGGTCCATTGGAATCCATCAGTGCAGCGTGAATTGCGTGAATACGATTTTCGAAGTCCGCAAATAATCTTTCGTACTGCACAAAATCCTTTAAATCTAAAAATGATTTGTAAATACTTTTGTAAAAGGCAGGATTGCAGTTGTATTGTTGTTCATAACGCAAAGCCAGCTCTAAGTTATAGACCATTACCTCTGCAATACCTTGCGGATGTACGCCTAAAACCTTAAAGTGACTTAATATTTTATGTGCTACAGATCTTCTGGCTTTTGGTCTTTTTCTTCCTCTTGCAGTATATTCTTTAGCAATTCTTTCTTTGGCTTGATTAAGCAGTTGATCTTCTTTGGGATTAAAGACAAAGTCATAAAATACCTTTACATCTTTAAATCTGTCATATAAATCTAGAACTTGTTCAGACAGGTCTTCCCTACTCAATCCTTCTAGATATGTTTTTAATGCACGCTTGCTCATTGCCGGCTAATATAGCAGACAACAGGTTGTTCTACAAATCGAGCATCTTTTTATATAAAATGTTTTTTAACCCAAAGAAAAAAGCATTGGCATTAACTGCCTATACATGCAAAAAAAAATGCGACCAAAGGTCGCATTGAATATTAAGAAATAGATTCTTTACCAATAGTTTAGCTTACCGATATTTACCTCTGAAAGCATATCATTCAATGCATTTAAGAAATTGATGTAGGCAAGTTGATCTGAGTTTTGCGAAGCCATAATTCAAATAGGTTAGAGAGTTTAAAGCCTATGAAATGTCCAGTACAGCCATTTCATTTAAACTCAGGATTTCATTTAGCTCATTAAGAAACAATAAGAATTCTTCTCCGTAGGTTTCGTAAATCATATGTTGTTAGTTAAAAGTAAGACTTGGGGTGTCTTTGATTTGATATAAATCTAATTCAAAAAGGCACTTCCGCCTTTAAAATGTGGTAAAAACAAAGAAAATCGTTGTGAAACTCAAAAACTTCGAAGAAGTGTTGTTTTGGAACGTCAGATAAGTGCAGAAAACTTTTTTAAGTTTTAGGACTTAGCTCCCAAGTAATTCATTCACGCGCAAAATCAGTTCGGAAGGACTAACTGGTGCACTTATATAATTGTTTTTATTTGTCTTTATTTGATCCAGGTCATTTTCTAGAGACTTGATAAAAAGTGTGGGCACTTGGTTTTTCTTTTGACTACCGATGTAATCGTTGAATTCTTTATACGAAAATTCTGGTAATCTGTTAAATATGATGAGATCCGGTGTGCTGTTGCAAAAGGCTTTTTTTATTTCTGAACTGGTACGACAATACGTTACATCGAAACCTTCATTTTCCAAGCGAAATTTTAACATTTTCCCCTGTAGATCTTTAGAATCGGCTAATATGATATTATTGCGAATCAAAATTTTAGTATCGGAGTTTTGATATAAATTCCTGAAGCAAAAAATCCCAGTGCTCATAGGATTCAAGCATTTCACGATATAATTGTCGCATGCGTAGAGCCCCAGTTCTGGCATGAACTAGCCGTTTGAATTCTTCCAATAGAATTTTCCAAGGCTCGATTTGAAGTTGTGTAATAATGGGGTTGAGTTTATTGCAATTCACAGTTAGCTGGTCGTAATCAAGTAAGGTCAAATGTACTTTTAAGGCACCCAACAGTGTTATGATGTCCGAACGATATACCCACATTTCCTTGTCGAAGAGATCTGGATTGCCAGCAACTTCATTTAGAATTTTACACCATGCGTGCTCTACACCATAATAACGATCCAAATCGGATGCCGATTCAGTTATGCAATTTTCATTAAGAATACAGGACTGAATGGCTTCGAGTAATCCGTTAGTGCTGTTAGTTACCGTAATCATTTCATTAACCCCAACCCGCTTAAGGTTTTGCTTATCTTGAATACTTAAACGATTTGCAAAACAAATAATAGGAATTTTCCGTGCCGTAGTTTTGTGGGAATTTCGAATTCGCATGCAAGCTTGAAAGGCGTCTACACCTTCCATTTCAAGAGGTAGCACAATCAAATCTACAACGCTTTCATGTACTTTTTGAAGTGCCTTTAACGTATCTGTATCGGTAAGAATTCTGCCTCCCAAGGCCTGTAATTTTTCCGTGATGAATTGATAGGTATTGG
>JBJOHX010000029.1:0-34604 GCA_046047415.1 Bacteroidota bacterium | reverse complement strand
CGGGATCCGTCATTTATAGCGTCGCGCAAAATGGAGTGGAACAACTTTTTAGCGGATCCTCCTCGGAAGTTAGTACAGTTACCTATTCAGGATTATATCCCCAAACTACCTATTTGTTTACAATTAAGGTGCGTGATGGAAACGGTAATGTATCTGAAAGTCAACAAAACATAGAAGTTACAACTGCAGAAAGCACCAATTCGAGCTGCTCGGGGGAATCCAATATTGCCCAGCAAGGAACTTTTAATTTGGGGTACACGTATAATTTTAAGACAGAAGGTAATCAGGTAATTATTGAATTTCAACTTTTGGACGACCGACCCGATCTTATAGCCTACCTCTGGAAAAAAACACCTTTTACCGAAAGTCCGATGTCATCCGTAGGCCCTCGTACTTTTAGGGCGGTGCTTAACAATCAAACCCCTGGAGAAACGATAACCTATGCCGTTAAATTTGCTTTTGCAGGCGGACTTTCGGTTACTCAATATTTAGATTATGTAGTGGGAGATACTTGTTCTGTGTCCGAAGACGAGGATAATGACGGTGTTCCCGATTCCTTTGATCTTTGCCCGGATACACCTTTGGGATCAATTGTAGACACCAACGGTTGTGAAATTTTTTCATTACCGGCAAATACGTTTACCATCTATGCCACCTCGGTAACTTGTCCTGATGCTGTAAACGGGTCCATTACGATTAGTGCAGACCATTCGGATTACAGTTTTAGCTATAGCTTGAACAATCAAGCGGCTCAACCGTTAACGAATAACCTACAGACCCTATCGAACTTATCTGCAGGAAGCTACGAGGTATGTTTGACGGTAGATGGGGTGCCGGATTTTGAGCATTGTTATACCCTTGAGGTGGTGGAACCGGAGCCGCTAACTGCCAGTTCAAAAGTGGATTTTAGTTCCAAAAATGTAGTGCTCAACCTAGCAGGAGCCAAAGCATATCAGGTAACTTATAATGGTAAAACGTTTTCAACAACGGATAATCGCCTTAGCTTTAACCTTGAGCCGGGAATTAACCGGATTGCTGTAAGTACAGAACTTGGCTGCCAGGGTGTATACTTGGAGGAGATCTATTTCGCGGAACAGGTAAAGGCTTATCCTAACCCAACTAAGGGGCCTTTGCAACTTGTAGTATCCGGAAATGACAAAGAGGTAGAACTCACCATTGCAAATCTCTCAGGGGCTATATTAAGTACAGAAAAGCGCAATGTTCCGGAAAATAGAATCATTGAAACGACCTTGGCTAATCTTGCTCAAGGCCTTTATCTTGTAAGCATAAAGGGAATAACCCTAAATACGATACACAAGGTTGTAAAAGAGTAATTTTTAGTGTGCCGGATTAGCTGCGGAAGCTGCCCGATACAAAAGATGCCTTAAAATTGTATCTTAACTAAAAATCTTTGACAATTATGAGACCGGTAGTTCTTCTTTGTGTGCTTTTAGCTGGGCTTAGTATGAAGGCCCAAACCTTAAAAGAAATTTTGGACGCACCCTTTGCGTCGGATTTAACGGTGTCAAGAGATGGTAAAACGATAGCTTGGGTAGAAAATGTTGCCGGAGCACGCAATGTTTTTGTAGGCAGCGGAAACGATTTTTCTACGGTTACCCAACTTACAAACTACCTTGGAGACCAGGGCGTTTCCCTCGGAAATTTGATATTTTCTGCAGACGGGAAGAATTTAATTTTTGTTAGAGGGAACACCAAAAACAACCAAGGTGAGCCAGCAAACCCTGCGCTTCTTCAAGAAAATACGGAGCAAACGATTTACATGCAGGGCTTAGATGTAGACACGCTCGTAAAAATAAGTGCCGGCGCTTCACCAAAACTTTCTCACGATGGTTCAAAGCTTGGGTTTATTAAAGGTGGTCAGGTTTGGGTAGCCCATTTATTGGAAAATAGCATACAACCAAAAGAGCTGTTTCGGGTTAGAGGAAGGCAGTCGGACATCAAATGGAGTCCCGATGATTGCCAAGTTGCATTTACCAGCTCTAGGGGAGACCACGCCTATATTGGGGTCTACGACATAAATGGAAATACCGTACAATTTTTAGACCCATCGGTCGATAATGATTTTTCTCCGGAATGGAGCCCCAATGGTCAGTCCATTGCTTTTATAAGGCAACCTAATGCCAAAGAGGTGGCCCCTTTTACCCCCCAAAAAGTAGGGCATCCCTGGAGCATTAGACGATATGATTTGCAAACCGAGGCCACTAAAACGATATGGAAGGCAGACGAAGGAATGGGGTCTGTATATTTTGGTCAATTCCCTGAATTGGCATTGGAATGGACAACCAATGATGAGCTCGTTTTTCCGTGGGAAAAGGAAGGTTGGATGCATTTATATGCCTTAAATATCCATTCGGGTGAAGTTACCACCTTAACCAAGGGGGATGGAATTGTAGAAGACTATACGCTGTCAGAAGACAGGAAAACCCTAGTATATACTACGAATATTGGAGACCTGCACAGAAGACATGTTGGTCAAATCCATCTGCCCAGTAAAAAGGCCACTATGCTTACTTCGGGGACGAGTTCTGAATTTAGTCCTGCCCTAACTGCCCATGGAGTGGTGTTTCTAAAAACCTCGGCTCAACATACCTCCCGTCCGGCAATACTTTTAGGCGGTAACGTTCAGTTTATTGGAAACCGGACTGCGGTGTTTGAACATCAAAACATTCCCGACGTACTGGAGATTGAAGCCACAGACGGAAAATCGTTTAATGCTACTATTTTTTACCCAAAGCAATATAACAAGCGAAAAAAACATCCTGCTGTAATCTTCCTGCACGGAGGCAGTAAACGCCAAATGTTGCAAACCTATCACTACAGCAGTTATTACAGTAATGCTTTTGCACTGCAACAGTACTTTGCAAGCCAAGGTTATATTGCCATGATGATTAATTATCGGAGCGGTATTGGTTACGGTACTGATTTTCGGGAAGCAGACAATTATGGAATTACCGGAGCCAGTGAGGTTAACGATCTAATAGGAGCAGGAACTTATTTGGCTTCTAGAGCCGATGTGGATTCGGAGCGAATTGCGCTTTGGGGTGGGAGTTACGGCGGTTATTTAACAGCGCATGGTCTTGCTCGCAGGAGTGATTTATTTGCAGTTGGAGTAGATATTCACGGGGTGCATAACTGGAATACGGAACTCCCGACCTTTGCCTCCTGGTACCATCAAAATCACTATCCTGAAATTGCAGCACTTGCACTGGAATCTTCTCCCGAGGCGTATTTGGAGGGGTGGAAAAGCCCGGTGCTTTTAATTCATGGTGACGATGATCGAAATGTTCCTTTTTCCGAAACGGTGGTATTGTCAGAACAATTGCGGGATCGCGGGGTGTATTTCGAACAAATGATTTTTCCGGATGAGGTGCATGGTTTTTTGTTGCATCAGAATTGGGTAAATGCACTAGAGGCTACTTACGAATTTATAAATAGGTTTATTGGGAAGAATGCCGAATAGGAAATCTTTTAAAGGGGCTGTATTTTGTTTGGATATAGTCCCTATTTACCAATAACATTCTTTTGCATATGCGAACACGACTTTATCTCTTCCTGTTTAACACGATGCTTTTAGCGGGACAGGGTTTTGCCCAATTTTCCAATTCAAATCCTATCGATTCACTTAAGGTAATTCCCAAGATTATTAAGCTAAACGATAATGTGGAGCGAACGATAATCGATTATTCTAATAGCGAAGATATAGGGATTAACCAGGTAATTGCCCCAAAGCATTGGACGGAGAACATTGTTCGCTTACAATTTGAAATACGCGGAATTGTCTTGGAGGGCAAATTGGGTTTGGAGTACCAAAATGGCACGTTCTATTATTCTAAAGATGAGGGTTTCATGGTTCCCAAAAACACCAAGGTTAGAATATTCAATGCCGGAGATTCAACCTTGCATCTTATAGAGGTATTGCGACCGGGTTATAAACCTGAATTCACAGAAGTTTTTAGTGAATTTTAGGTTACCGAGCCGTTGTGGTTTTCAAACCACAGGTAAAGGTGTCTGCCAAATAAACAAGGGCTAGAATATTTAGCGTTATGAATTGATCTCTATTATAAGGATTACTGATACAATTCCAATCAAAAGAATAATGTGCCAATATTTTTGATACATGGATTTGGTCTACGCATTACCGCCCCACATTGGAAAATGTTTCTTATTCATACCAATAATTTACGAAAATTCTGCGAATTCAATTTAAACTCACCAAAACCGACGGATAAGTGCGTACAAAAGCAATCGATCTGTCCGGAAGGTAATAAGCATCCCAACCCTTTAAGAATGAGGTAGCTCCTGAGGGTATATTTTCAAATCTTTACACCCAAAGGACATTTGGGAAAAAATGTAAATGAACCTTGTTATTTCAGCCCAAGCTCATTTGGGTGATCTGTTTTCGCGAAGGTTGTAACCGAATCTCCTATCTGAATTGTTCCTGGCCCTAATGGCACGGTTTGAATCCCAAAATAAACAAGGTTGTCATGGGTGCGATAGCGGCTTAATTTGCCAAGAAATTCTTTATCGACTAATGCAGTTTCTGGGTCTAACATAATTAAATTGCATCTCGCGCAGCGTTTTTTATTTTCGAATTCCACGTCGTTTATGGAGATGGTATCCCAAAAATCTTCTTCAAATGGAGTAGTAGTATTAACAATAATATTGGGTCTAAACCGCAGCCAGTTGTAGGGGCCATAGTCTTCTTCTACCGCTTTAAATGATGCGGTGCCGCAGAGTAAGATAGGAAGCGAATCGGCGAAAGAGGTAATTTGAGAGTACTTGGTGTGGTGTTTGGGCTTAGTTCTTCGATTATTGGCGGGATTTATTTTTACCAGACGTACCTGTTCGCTTAAAATTTGAGAAAACCAACGGCTCGCTTCAAGATTCACTAGGGTATTTAAGACCTCGTCTTCCCAAATTTCTACCTTGGCTAAGGTTGAAACAAATTCCTCGGGTTTTACCGTAAATTCAGATTTAGTTTCCCTGTCTTTAACCCCAAGGCCATCCGCCGTTATTCTTACCTCAAAGCGAGTAAGTTCCTTACGTGTTCGCTGCGTAATAAAAACGCCATTTTGGTCTACTAACATCATCTCACGATCCCCAATTAGGCCCTTTGGGCCAATTTCAACATCTATTAGCGACACCGGTGCTAGGGACTTAATGGGGTAAATATAAAGGTGGGTGACTTTCATGGCTCTGGGGTTACTACCGAATGCAAATTAAAACAATAGCGCGGTTATAGTTATAATGATTAATGACAACACCTGGAATCTAGTATCTTGCTATCTCTAAATCCAGTAAAAAATGAGGCGAATAATAGTTTACTCTAAATTAGTCTTTATCCTATTTGTGAGCTTGGTTGGTGTTGTGGGCCGCAGTCAGGAAGAAGTACCAACAAAGTGCACGATTCTGATTACTTACTTTTCCGATGCTGGAAATACTGAAAAGTTTGCCAAATCGGTATACAAAGGTGCCATAGAAAACAATTTGGTTCATGTGGTGATTAAGCCGGTAGCCGAAACTACCAACCAAGAAGTTTTGGCAGCCGATGCGATTATTTTAGGGTCACCGGTATACAATGCCAATCCAGCTCCAGAGCTGCTAAAATTTATTCAAGGATGGCCGTTTGAAAAATCACCCTTATACAATAAAATTGGTGCAGTATTTGTGACGGCAGGGGGTATTTCATCTGGAGAGGAACTTGTCCAAAACGCACTGCAAAATGCCATGCTTATCTTTGGTATGGTTGTAGTTGGAGGAGGAGAATGGACCACGCCTTTTGGCGCCTCTGCTATTAATGAAGAATTGAAAGGTTACCCGGAAAAGGATGCACTGTTTTCAAAAAAAGGTGAGCAACTCGGTAGGCGGGTTAGAGACGCGGCATTGCGGTGGAATGCGAAGTAAAGATTTGAATACTCAGATAATTATAAATTATTGATACTTTAGGAAGAAGGAAATAATCAATCAACGAACCTCCAAAATACCAATACCTTATGAAAAGAAGAGCTTTTATTCAAAAATCGGCCGCTACTGCCAGTGTGTTTAGTATTGTGCCAAGCCATGTTTTAGGAAGAACAGGTGTTGCTCCTAACGATAAAATTCAATTGGGCTTTATTGGGGTAGGCCGGCAGGGTAGGGGGCTTATGACCAATTTTGTTAAATACGATACGGCAGCAGTGGTTGCGGCAAGCGATGTGGATTCCAGAAAAATGGAATTTTTTGCAGAAACCTATATTGAAGCAGCTAAAAAAAACAATAGATCACTACATAATCTAAGTCTGATTCCAGCCTATAGGGATTTGCTTGGCAGATCAGATATTGATGCAGTTGTTATTGCCTCGCCAGACCACTGGCATGCGCAAATGGCGGTAGATGCTGCCAAAGCAGGAAAGGATATTTATTGCGAAAAGCCACTGTCTAGTTCGGTTGCAGAAGGGCGTGCCATGGTCAATGCCGCCCGAAAGTACGAGTGCGTATTTCAGACCGGAAGTATGCAACGGTCCATGGACCGATTCAGACATGCCGTTGAACTAATCCGCAATGGATATATTGGTGAACTTACTGAGATAAAAGTGGCCATAGGTTCTCCCTACAAGGCATGTGATTTACCCACACAAGAAGCTCCGGATACAATTGACTGGAATGCCTGGGTGGGGCCGGCACCTTACCGCGGTTACCATGCAGATTTGGCATGCCCGTTGGAAGACAAACGTTGGGGACAATGGCGTGAATATTTTCCATTCGGCGGAGGAATGATTACAGATTGGGGTGCTCATATGTTCGACATTGTACAATGGGCATTGAATCAGGACCACTCAGGCCCGACTATTTTTACACCTCCTACCGAGCATGCGGAACGCGGACTCAGTTACACCTATCCGAATGGAGTAACGGTAATACACTCCCAGTGGAGTGAAGGCAATAATGAAATTCAATTCAACGGGACCGACGGGCGGATTGAAGTAAGCCGGGGTTATTTAAGAACCTACCCCAATGAAAGCTTAGCAGAAACTCCATTATCGGAAAGTGATACCGAGCGGGTATACCGCAGTGAAAACCACCACCTGGATTGGCTTCAGTCCATAAAAACCAGAACCCGACCTATTTGTGATGTGGAAGTAGGGCATCGTTCGGCTTCCGTATGTAACATTTCGAATATCGCTTACGCTTTGCAGCGTAAGTTGGAGTGGAACCCTGTATCCGAGCAATTTATTAACGATCCGGGTGCCAATCTGATGTTGGATCGGGCTTATCGAGGCCCGTGGGATTATCGGAATTTCTAATTGCTTTGTCTTAACGGACTTTGCTTGAAGCTATACCCAGCGCCAATTCAAATCTCCATTCTAGGTCTACTGGCCATTGTATTTGGCGAAATTGATGACGCTCCGGGATTACTATTGATAGGATGCTTGATTATTGGGCTAGCCTCATTTATAAAATTAAAATTGACAACCTCTAAAATTAAATAAGATGAATACTTTTCCTTCCAAAAGAATCTTTTACCCCCTTTTCCTGTTGCTAATTCCGATGGTTGGTATGGCCTTTTCGGACCAGGTTAACTGGTCGGTTTTTGACTTTGTGGTTATGGGTGTTTTACTCCTTTCCCTCGGGTTTGGAATCCACCTTGTTGTAACTAAAATTAAGAATAGGAGCAATCGACTGATTCCTATACTTATTTTAATTGTTGTATTTCTGTTGGTATGGGCCGAACTGGCTGTGGGTATTTTTGGCAGTCCTTTTGCGGGGAGTTAACGTTTTTAATACTTCAGAAATATTTGATAATTCAGTTATTCTGGATCAATACTAATTAACTCATTTTGGCGTTAATCTTAGTTATCATATTCTGAATCATTACTATGAAACCATTCCCGATCTTCCTTTTAGGTATACTGTTATTTTCTGCTTGTTCTGATAATGAACAAGACCAGGGCGAAACAGATAAGAGTATTCAGGATTCCGGCAAATCGGTAACTGTAGAATTAAGGTCTTTTTTATTTGAAGGAATAAGTGGAATGGATGGCATTTGGCCGCCAGAATCTACACCGGTATTTGAATCCTCAAGTTCATTGGGATTTAAAGGTTTAGGTGACAGCAGTAATGTTAATAATTCAGAGGTGTCAACCTCAGAAGAATTATACTCTGAAATGCAGAGCATTTACGATGCAATAGGTGAGCTGATTAATGATGAGTTGGGAATTTTAAGTCAATTAAAATTGCAAGGTGAGTCTATAACGGAAAACCAACTTTTGGAATCGGTTGAAGAATTTGAAAGCTTTCAGGACGCCATACAAACAGCTTCCGGAATTCACGATTTAATGTTGGCAAAGAGACAGGAGCTAGTTGCATTAAGCGCCACTGCATCCTCCTTTCCGGATATTAATTTTGAAACGGTAAATAATTTTATCGGTTATGTTGAAGAGATAAACGGATTAACGAATGATGCAGCAGATGCGATGCGGTTTCTTGTTTATATGATACCCCAGCTCTTAGAGAAATTTGATGTTGAAAATGCAGCGGAATTAGACGGAATATTTCAAGAACATATTTCTTCCTATGTTGATGTTTATGAAATTTTAGTTGCTCCACGAGAAAATTTATTGAGGTTAGAAATTTATGAACATGGCTATGAAATTATGACGCAACAACTCGGAATAGAAGGGTATGAGGCTTTATCTATAGATCAAAAAATAGAAAAATTTCAGCAACATAATGCCATTGCAGTAGAAGAAGTTAATCGATTTAAAGGTTATTATGAATCGGCTAAAGAAATAGACAAGGCTTTTGAAGATTATGCATTAGGTCTGGTCTACGATTTCAATAAGAATTATGTACTTACTTTTGGTAGTGCCGCAAGAATTTCTCCAGAAGCGGCGTATCGATATTCTGTTCAAAACGCTTGGAAGCGCAATATTCTATTCAGATATACAGAGGCAAAGCTTAATAATTGGTATGAGAATGAATATCGCGATTGGGAAGCCTCGGATAGAAATTCCCTAATCTCAGAATCCACTTTAGGGTTACTAAATGCGATTAAAGATGAGAACGATTTATTAGCACCAGAATATGGTCCGCTAGATTTAAGCTCAGATGGTGTTTCCTGGCCGGGATATGACACCAATTTTGAATCGCAGTATTTTGTAGGGGGGCGACTTGAGTATTTTCAGCAAACAGTTGATTATTTGCTTTCATATATTAATGGATAGGTGTTGATGCATTTTTTGAAGTTTGAATTTATAGCGTTCTAAACTTCACCCTTCAGACAGCGGGTAAAAAAGGGAAAATCATCTGTTACCACGTAATAGTAAATCCCTTCAGGAAATTCCGGTGTTACTCCGAAACGGCCATTGCATCGATCGAGATCTCCGAGCCCTTCAACGTATTCATAGTCTTGGGTAAATGCTCCCATCGGTATGGGGGTATTCGGGTAGGTAGTACCCTGGCCGGGACCTCCGATAAGAGCCGTTAGTACATTGGGGCGATTGGCGTCGGGTTCCGTTTTTAAACGATAACTGGGCGTTAGTGCTTTTGTGCCACTCTTGGAATCATTTGGATCGGAATACCCATATCTGGCATAAACGGGAAATCCGTCGGAGGCCCAACCTACCAAAGTCATCCCTTGATTGTTTCCCAAAAATTCTAGTAACAGTTCCGGCATACCATGATAGTGATATTCACCTGTAGGCTGGACGTGAGCATGGTTCATATCGGCTCCAAAGTCAAAAGTGTCGTGGCCCAAGGCTTCAATGTTCCAATTGCCTTGTCCTTGGGCCATACTGCATACTCCGGCATCATTGCATTTGCCTGCTGTGGCCGGATCAAATTTCACGCTATTTAGCGCATAAGCAATTGCCAAAGCCGGGCCAATCACATCCAGGCCGCTTTCGGATATAATTTTGGGGCAAAGCGTAAAGCGTTCACTTACGTTTTGTGCCGCAATGGCATTGGGATTATTTGCATTTGGAAAGGTTCCGACCTCATGGTTGGGTATGCCGTTTCCCTCTAAAATTCGGTCATTTCCATCTGAGGTCCAGGAATATTTACTGACTGCATTAACAGATTCATCGTTGTTGTAGATTTCCTCGTTAATATCAACCAAAATTCCGGCTGTTGAAAAATCTCCGGAACAGTCATTATTATTTTGATTCTGTAGATTGTCATTCTGACATGACCCTAAAAATAGAATCAGGTAAGTGCTTATAAGTACCGTTCTCATTTTATGCCGGATTAAAGTTTGGAGCCGAATTTAATCAAATTGATTCAGTCAGAATCTTTCACTCGACTCGGGATTAACCGTTGTTTTCTTTCTTATTACTCGAAAGACCCACTCCTGCACCAATTGCAATTCCTACGGGTAACCAGACACCGATATTATTCGTAATTACCCCAACCACTACTCCGGCAACTAATCCAAATGCGATAGATTTTTCTTTAAATGAAAACGCTTTCTTCTTTTTGTCCATTCCATAAAGGTAGTTTATTGGAATCGGTATATAAAAGCTGTAAAAATCAATGCGTGTAATGCTATTCCGCAGCAAGGTCGTTTTTAACCCATTCGCCATGCATACTACTCGAATAATCACTGGCGGATACCCCAACGAATTTCTTGAAATTCTGGGAGAAGGTGTAGCGGGAATTGAATAAGCATTTTGCACCCAATGCCTCAACGGTGTATTCCTTTAAAAATCCGCTGTTTATTAGTTTTATGGCATATAGAATTTTAATCAAATTGCTATAGTCATTGATAGAATAATAACAGTAATATTTAAAAACAAAATCGATGTGCTTTTTAGGTATTTTAAGTTCCTCTGCAATGGTTTTGGAAGTTAGCGTAATGCGAGCGATAATAGCTTCGGAATTTTGTAAGGCTTTAATATTAAAAACAATACCTTCAATACTTTTGCTTAGCGTTTCATACACTTTTTTATCCTTTTCATCAATTACAGTTAGGGGTTTTAAACTCCAAATGGACAATTCTTTCTCAGTATTTTTTTGGATACCCTTAAGCAGGTAAGATTCTCCGAAAATTAGCACGGGATTGAGAAAGACATAGAGTGTGGTAATTAACCAAAAAAAAGAAGAATACGTATAGTAATTGCTAATTACAGTTCGATTTTCGAGGTTACTAAATATGAAGGTATTCGAATATATTAAATTTATAATACAGACCACTAACATTAGTAACAGCCAGTTTTTAGTGGCTTTACCGGTCATGTTTTGGAGAATTGTTTTGCTTTTGGAATTTAAAAAATTCCGGACCTTGATTAAGGTTGGTATCAAATACAGTAGGCTGTAGCATAAATAAATAAAACTGAAGTATTTAAAATTCACATACCAGAAATTTATGATCAGCAATACGGTTGGAAAAATAAAGTGAAGCAGTTCTTTTTTTAGCGAAGCATTAGACTCCATTAGTCTTGAAAAGAATAAATAATATACTGGAAGTATATAAAAAATAAATACGGGCTTAATTTTTAAAGGACTGTAGGTTAATTCTGTTAGGTTTAATGCTTCAAGGCCATTAAAAAAACGATGTAATCCAACAAAGAGGAATATGAATATAAGGTATACATTTCGGGTGTGACTTTTTGAGTTAATCACCATTAACGATACCGCAAAAAGGCAAAGAAACCCCACAAGAAGTGATACGACACTTAAAAACATGTGTGAAATATTGAATTTCTGTAACAAATATAATGCTTAAAACTGCTGTCTATTGACTGCTTAAATGAGATTGAGGTTATTAGCAGGTTAAATTTAACCTGTTCCGATTTCATGAAAAATTTTATTAAAACCTCAGTTGTAGCTTTCCTGATTTTACTAATAAATCATGCCCAGGCTCAAACCAATGTTACTTCGTCCGGATTGTCCATACAGGGTATAGCCCGGGACGAAAACAATAGCGCTTTAGCCAATTTTGATCAGCTGGAACTTGTTTTTACCATTTATTATTTAGGTGCCGGAAACAGCGAGCAGCTTATACTTACCAAAACAGCTAATGTTACCACAGATAACTTTGGTGTTTTCTCTTATGTATTGGTGATAGATCAATTGCAGTACAATCTGATAAGCAATAATTCTGCCTATTTAAAAGTTACTCAAGGCTCGGTTGTATTTTCAAATGAAAAATTACAAGCCGTCCCGTATTCCATTTACGCTCAAAATGGCGTTCCTACCGGAGCAATTATGCCATTCATCGGAACCGTAGCACCAACCGGTTGGTTGTTGTGCGATGGCAGTGCAATTCCAAATAATCAATATACAGCCAATCTAATTGCGTTGTTGGGGAGCGCAAATACCCCCAACCTTAATGGTATGTTTTTGAGAGGAACGGGAACACATGCTACCGGGCAATCGGGTCCGAGTTTAATGGCTGTTCAACAAGATTCATATGAATCTCATGTCCATAGTTTGACAAATGTTCCCACTAGTAGCAATGGAAACCATAATCATCCTTTTTCTATCACCGTCAATTTGGATGCCATGAACGGAGGCAATAAAGGAAATGTTTGGCGGGACTTAACCGGAACTACCGCAGTTAATGGCACTACATCTTCGGCCGGAGCACATACACACACCGTCTCAGGAAATTC
Organism: Bacteroidota bacterium; assembly: GCA_046047415.1. GTDB lineage: Bacteria > Bacteroidota > Bacteroidia > Flavobacteriales > Flavobacteriaceae > Robiginitalea. The sequence goes on along the minus strand of JBJOHX010000029.1, from coordinate 21,993 downwards.
CGACAGTAGTGGAGATACTGAAACACGCCCTGTGAATTATGGTGTGCATTATATAATTAAAATATAGGCGGCCACATTTTAGATCCGGTTTTCGGGAATTTTTATTTTAAAATATAGCAAATCATGAAACATCAGCTTGTAGTAGTACTAACGCTGTTGAGTTTTGGCACCCTCTTGGCACAGGAGAATTTGGGAGTGAAAACTGTAATTAGTGCCGGGGCTACCCAAACCGAAAATTTGGGTCATTCCATAACTACACCGGTTAATGGTGTAAATCAAACCGTAACCATTAACAGCGTGCATATTCAAGCCGGGTTGCCGTATATGGGGGTTATTGATGTTCCTTTTGCCAATAACCCGATCCAGAACTACATTAAGGACCTTGGATTTCCCTGGGATATCCGGTATCGCTATAATACGTTTTCGGAAGATGCCTTTACCGTGTCTAAGGGATATTTCAGCGATCATATTGAGCTGAATTGGATCATAAAAGCAAATCAGGATAAAATAACCAGTATTTCAGTTTATCGAACATTAGATATATCCAGTGATTTTCCAAATTGGGGTAATCCCATAAGAACCTTGGCACCCGATGCCGGAACTTTTACAGACACGAATGTAGAAGGCGGCAAACTATACCGGTATAAATTGGCTGCAAAAGGGGTAGAGGCCGATGGTATAGAAATACCGTATTCTACTTTTATTACGGGTATAGGCTACCGAAATCCTACGGGTGCAATTACCGGTTCTATTAATTATTCGGGAGGTACTCCGGTAAAAAATGTGTTAGTAACTGCTAATCCTACGGGTGCTCAATTAAATTTTGGCAGTGCGCTGGAGATACAAAAAAAATCGTATCTGTTGGTGTCTAAACTTCATGAAAATTTAAAGGATTCTATCACCTTTCAAGCGTGGGTAAAACCCAAAAATGACCTTAATAATATTTCTTTAAAGCTCTTAAAGCTTTACAGTGACCACAGCGATTCCCTTATCGCCAAGATTATTTTGAATAACTCCAAATTGAGCGTAGATATTGGGGAGTATAATTTGACATTCACCAATTACATTCCAAGCGGTGAGGTCAATAATAAGGGTGAGGATATCTTGGTTCCCATAACCGAAATGAATAGCAGATATACGCATTTTAGTATTGTGATAAGGGACAATCAAATACCCGAATTATATATTAATGGACGTCTGCTGTCTGCTGTATATGCAGAAGAATTGAATGCTCTTTTGTCTCAGGACATCAATATGGCAGGACAAAGCGTTGCGTTTACGTCCAACAATATGCCGATCAATTTAAATACCTCCACAATTGGGAATTTACATGCCTGGTCTTACTTTAGTGTTGGAGGGGGAAACGATGCTTATTTTGATGAATTACGGGTTTGGTCCACAGCGCTAACTTCCGGTTCGATTCTTACAGATTACAGACGTTATATTGCAGGAAATGAGGCATATTTACACACCTATATACGGGCAAATGAAGGAATTGGAGATTACGCTTACGATTTAGCACATACCGGTTATAATTTTCACGGCAATGACGCCAGACTAAGCAATGCGCCAATTCCAGCTGTTTGGGCAAATGATGTTGCAAATGTCCCTACAAGCTCACAATTGGGAATCTTAGGAGTAACAGATGAAAACGGAAATTATGTAATCTCATCCGTGCCGTACAGTGGAAACGGTGAAAGCTTTACCGTAGTTCCTTCTTTGGGTAAACACCAATTTAATCCTTCTCAGGAATTGGCCTACATAGGGAGCGGTTCGGTAGTGGTTAATAATTTGGATTTTAAGGATGAATCATCATTTATATTTAGGGGTAATGTGGTGTACGACAGTAGAGGGGTATTCCCGGCCACGTCCGATGCACCCATTACAGGAGACATAAAAGAAGATGAATTTTACAACGCCTATACCGTTGGAAATTTAAAATATCAAAAAGGGGAGTACTGGGCAGAAAAAGATGATCAGGGCAATATTACCCAATTGGTGCGTTATGCGAAAATACCCGTTCCAAAGGCCAATGTTTTCATTGACGGCATACAAGTTCTGGATCCTTATAATGTACCTGTACAAACCGATATTAACGGACAATTTACGATTGAGGTCCCTATTGGGAAGCATGCCATAAGTGTTAGTAAGCCCTCTCATGAATTTGAATTTGACGGGAGATACCCGGCCATAGAAAGCACAGTAATCAATGGTGAAACCTATATTACAAATACCGTTGTAGATTTTTTTCAAGACAGTGATGAACCCGTAACTTTTATTGATAACACAAAAGTAATTGTGGCAGGACGAGTGGTGGGTGGACTCATTGAAGCGGATAAAACAATCGGGTTTGGTTTTGACGGTACCAAGTCGTATTCCTATACCGACCAAAATGGAATTGACAGGGAGGAAATCTATACCTCCAAAAATAATATCGGTACCGCTCAGCTAACCTTGGGGTATATACCTGCAGGTTCCACCAGTATTACTCCCGAATACCAAACTTCGTTTAGTACCAATTCGGAGACCGGAGAATTCCGGGTGCGTCTTTTGCCATTAACCTATATATTGCCAAAAGACAACCTCGCTTTTTTGAGTGGTATCAATCCCGATAGTGAACCTTTGCTAGATGCGGATATGGTCATAAATTTCACCACAATAAAACCATTGACTTATCCAAGTGTATCTATAAATGGAGAGACCATTGAAGGTGAATACCCTTATCAGGAGATTTTAAAATTTAGTCATTTAGCATCTCCTATTAGTTTTGTTACCAGTCAAACAAGTGAAACTTCAGTTCAAGCAGAAGGAGAAACGTATACTATTTCAAGTGACCAGTCACCTCTAATTTATAAACAACTTCATGACTATTCCATTGCAATAAAAAACATAGAAGTTTATAGAAATTATGACAATAGTATTAGCAATCCTATTATCGATTCGGTTGCTGTGTCTGGAGGTACGCTTTTGGTAACCAATAATTTAGCGATGGAGGGTACTGGGCGAATAACCACATTAACATCAGATCCAAGTACCATAGTGTATACTTTCAAAGGAGGCTTTCCTAATATTGATTCCGGCACCAATTATGAAAGAACAATCGATTTAAAAATTAGAGCCAACAACATTGATCATGATGTTCAAGGATACGATCCAAGAGGAATTGTGCTGGGCGGTATAAGTGATGGAACCCAAACTTTTGTAACAGAAGGTCCGGAGAGGGCAGATATTATTTTACGCGACCCGCCCGGGTCTAGTAGTAAAGCAACTATTGAAAAGGGTTCTGTCTATAGTTTCACAGAAAATTCTACGATTAGTGATACGTATAAGTCAGAAAATAAAACAGAGTTATTCTTAGGTGGGAAAATTCAATTGGGAGGAGGAATAGTTGGTCCTGTTCAGGCAACGGAGACTCAAGACACCAATTATGCTGCAATGTCTTTCGAAAAATCCTCGGCCACAGGAAAGGAAGTAGAATCTACATATACCTTTAATGAAAGCATATCAACAAGTGATGAACCTGAATGGGTTGGCAGTGATGCTGATTTGTATATTGGAAGATCTGCAAATCAGTATTATGGAACCTATGATGATTTAACCGTTACAGATTCTATAAAATATTTAAATCTTTCGGCCCTAATCAAAGGGATAGATAGCTTAGGAAATACGAAAAACCTATATCCTAAACTTCAAAAAGCAATCTATTTTACGGAATCTCCAGAAAAGACATTCTTCATCTACAGTCAAAAAGCTATACTGGAAGAAATTATTCCCAGGTATGAAGAAATTGTGAGTCAAATCGAGTCCGGGGAAATTCAGGAAAGTGTAGGACAAATAAAGTCTAAAGACTTCTATGCAACTTCGGCGAAACTGTGGCGCCAAATCATAATGAATAATGAACAAATAAAATACGAAGCCTTAACTAATAGCTCGGCTCTTAAATCCTCGATAAATATTGACTTAGAAAGTCTTCCGGCAGGAACAGCGAAAGATGATTTGAAAGGTATGATTGATGACACATTCTTTCAAAATATTTCGTTCGATTCGGGAACGGGTGAGTTTACTCAGAATGTTGAAGTTGAAAAGATCTTATCGTCCTCATATTCGTATGATTTTGTTGTTGAGCCTGAATTTGCTCAATTAATTGGATTTCAGTACAATGAAAACGGATTTGAAGTTGAAACTAAAAATTCCAATGCCACAGCTATTGGGAACGATGGTGATGCCTCCCGAAATAATAGTAGTAACATCAGTTATACTTTAGCGGATTATGATGAATATAATTCCTATTCTATTGATGTTGTTAATGCATTTGATGGGAACGGCCCCATATTTGTAACCAGAGGTGGGCAAACGTCCTGTCCTTACGAACCTGCAGAAAAATCCCATTATTATAATCCAACCCATTCTAATGTTACTAATCCTAATTCCGAAATTGCTGAGCTAGGACTATTGGAAAGAATAGATTTATCCTATGCAACGGCTGCACTTGAGAAGCCGGAATTAACCGTTGAGGTTGCCTCTGTAACCAATATTCCGGATGGGAGAAACGCCGAATTTGTTTTAACGCTAAGCAATACGAGTGCAATAGAAAATGAAGCACTCTTTAATCTCAAGGTAGATCTTTCCACAAATCCTTACAATGCTATCCTAAATATAGATGATGGCGGAGAGCAATTTTTGATAAAAACCGGTGAGGCGGTAGAGTACACCCTTACCCTGGCCAAGGGAAAAGAGGATCAATTCGATTATGAGAATATTCGGATCTATTTGGAATCTGCCTGCGGTAATGCTGATCGGAATCTTAGTTTAATAGGCATTGGAAACAGCCTTAAAGGAGAAGTATTTTTATCTGCGAGTTTTGTGCCTGCCTGTTCGCCGATTCGGATATCTGCTCCGGAGGATAACTGGTTGATGAATAGAAATACGGCCTTCAACGCGAATACTACAACTCCGCTGATTATAACAATGGACGAATATGACACGAGTTTTGCCAGTTTTAAACAGATTAATTTGGAGTATAGATTAAAGGGAACGCCTAATTGGGTTGGATTAAAAACCTATTTTAAAAACCAAGTTGATTATGATGCAGCCCTAGCCGGTGGAGACACCAATATTGACCTTATTGACGGCCCCGAGCTCAATTATGCCTGGGATATTGCCGGACTTGGGATTGCCAATGGAAGTTACGAATTAAGGGCCTTTACGACCTGTTATAACGGCACTGGTTTTGAATCCGATATAATTGAAGGTACCGTAGATTTAACAGCTCCTGTTTTATTTGGTACTACAACGCCAAAAACCGGAATATTAGGTAATGGTGACGACATTACCTTGCGATTTAACGAACCGGTTAAAACCAATGGAACGGTAACCAAATTTGAGTTTTTGGTGCAAGAAAACCAACTGCCGGTGGCTCATGAAGTATCCTTGGCGTTTAATGGCGCAAGCAACACGGCTAGTATGGCAAAGCCGGCCATTTCAAATGGTGATTTTAGTATTGAATTTTGGTTAAAAAATGAGAGCGGTTCGGGATCGGCTACCCTGTTTTACCAAGACGCGGGACTTAGTATTACCTTGGTTGGAAGTGCCCTTACCTATTCTTTGGGAGGTGAGTCCATTACCGCAACAATAGCCAGTGATGGCAGCTTTAATCACTATGCCTTATCCTACGACGACAGCAATAAGGTATTGACCATTATAGAAAACGATAAAATTTTAAAGCAGGCATCCACAGCCAAAACCTTGCAATATACCAATAGTAATACCCTTGTGATTGGAGGTAACACGTTTAAAGGAAACGTGCACGATCTTAGGTTTTGGAAGCGGTTTATCTCTCGTGAAGAAGCTGTTGCCAATATGAATTCGGTTCTAAATGGCAATGAATCCGGTCTTTTGGGGTATTGGCCAATGAATGAAGGTAATGGTGATATAGCCATCGATATCGTTCGTTCCAAGAATCTGGTTATTGCCAACGCCAATTGGGATATTTTTCCGAAAGGCACTGCCTATTCTTTCGATGGTACTTCCTATTTGGATTTCGACCAAATGGCCAATGTCATTATCTCCAAGGAGATGGATGCAACCGTATCGTTTTGGATGAAAACCAATCAAACCGGTGCGGCCACCTTAATCTCTAATGGTAAAGGAGACGGAACCGATGCTACGGGTAGCAACGGATATAGCGATAAATGGGCTATAAGCCTGAATGGAAATACGTTGGAATTACAATCGGAGGGAAATACCTATCCCTTTGGAAATGTTGCGGTAAATGACGACAGTTGGCATCACATCGCCTTTAGTTTAACCCGAAATGCAACCGTGCGGATGTATGTGGATGGAGATGAGGTAGGGTCGTATACCAGCGAAGCAATCGGAGGATTTGCAGCAGGGCATTTGTATGTAGGCGCAAGAGGACAATTCCAGGCAGACGGTACCACCCTCAATATCGACAATTATTACGATGGTTTAGTTGATGAACTTCGTATCTGGAATATGGCAAGATCTGCCGGCCAGATAGAAGCAGACCGATATTATGAGGTAGATTTTGAGCGTACCGGGTTATTATTCTATGCTCCATTTAATAAACCGGAACTGGCAAATTCCAACGGTCCAAAATATTATTATCCCTTCAATTATTTTGAGCAGACCAGCGGATATGCCTTGTCGAATACGGGTATTATTTCATTCTCCGATGTAACACCGAATCTTAAGCCGTTTAGGCCTACCCAGTCTTTGATTATAAATCCGGTAATAAGCGGTCAGGATATCCTGTTAATTCCTGAGATTTCCGATTGGGCCAGTATCGAAGGCAAGATTGCCAACATAACCGTGTCCGGGTTAAACGATCTGGCAGATAACCGTCAGGAATCGCCGGTAACCTGGTCTGTTTACATTAATAAAAATCCGATAAAATGGTTTGTTGATGGGTATGAAGATGTGGTAAGCCTGATAAAGCGTACGAATGAGAATTTAACTTTCGATATTACGTTGATTAATCAGGGTGGGGAAAATGAGTCCTACAGTATTAGCGTGCCGCAATGGCTAACTGTAACGGCCAAATCCGGAACCTTAGCTCCGAATGCAACCGTTACGCTTAAAGCTACGGTAAACAACAATATTGCGGTTGGAGATTATAACACCATACTCTCCTTAGCTACCAATTTTGGCTACAACGAACAAATTCATCTCGATGTTCGAGTTTTGGAAAATGAACCTGATTTTTCTTTCGATCCGGCATCCTTTACAGAATCTATGACCATAATCGGGAAGGTGAAATTAAACGGAAAATTTACGGATGACCCCTATGACAAGGTGGTTGCATACGTAGATGGTGAAGTGCGGGGCATAGCACCCATATTATTCGATGAGGATTTAAATGAATATTACATATTATTAAGTGTTTACAGCAATTCCGTAAGTGGTGATACGGTGGTGTTTTACATCTGGGATGCATCGGATGGTAAGTTAAAAGAAGCCGTTTTGGATGATCAACTTTCTGTATCTTTTTTGGCCGATGACATTATTGGGACCTATACAAGCCCATCTATTTTCAGCAATACCGATGTAATGAGTCAGCAATTGGCTTTAAATCAGGGATGGACATGGGTTTCCTTCAATGTTGATGACGTACTGTTCAATGATTTGAATGCCTTAACCAAGGATCTAGTTCTGGGCACTTCAGATTTAATTCAGTCCAACGGGCCTGCCCTGTTTGATGCCTATCAGTACGATCCGGTTAATTCGGCAAATAATGGATGGTCCGGAACAATTTCTGCAAATGGCGGAATCAGCTCCAATAAGATGTATAAAATTAATCTGGCCAACGCACAGCTTTTGAGTATAAAAGGGGTGCCGGTAGATTTGAATACCTGGACCTTTGATTTGGCGCAAAACTGGAATTGGTTGCCATATGTGGCCACCAAGAATGCTCCAATTGGAGAGGCTTTGGCCAATTTAGATGTTACAGACGGCGACTTTATAAAATCCCAATCCCTATTTGCCAGTTACAGTGCTTCTTTGGGCTGGAAAGGCTCCCTTACCTATCTCAAGGCCGGGGAAGGGTATATGCTAAAAGTAAATACCCCTCAAAGTTTTACCTACCCTGTATATTTAGATCAGAGTGCCAGTAAGTCTATCTTTAGCAAAACCTCAAATGGCAACCAGGGCGAGCTAACTGAATTGCCCTATGCCTTTACCCAATTTTCGAATACGATGAGTGCCATAGTGAAATTACCGGATGGGTACAACACCGTCTCATTTTACAATGAAGGGGGTCAGTTAAGAGGTCGGGCCGCAACCCAGGATATAAATGGCGAACCGCTTGCCTTTGTTACCCTTTATGGTAATGCACCGGAAATTCTAACGGCACAAATTGCTATGGGGAACAATACTTCCCGGGCCACCTCAAAATCTATCGGATTCTTAGGGGATACCATTCTCGGAAGTCTTTCGAATCCTTTTGTAATTGATCTGTTGGATGCAGACCTTGCCATTTCACCAAATCCATTTAACTCCGAGTTTGAAATAGCCATAAACTCAGAAAAAAATGAAATTGCAAAATTGGTGATCATCAATATGCTGAGTCAGGTGGTATATTCCGATGATCTGGATTTATTTGTTGGAGACAATGTGATAAACATAAGTCCAAACCTGGCCTCGGGCACCTATATCCTTAGAATGAGTACGCAAGACAATTTGTACGTCAAGAAAATCATTAAAAACTAAAAGGAGTATCGGGATTGCAAAAATCACGTTTATTCGAAATAGAATTTGATGCAAATTAATGCCGTTAAAAAAGGGACTTTGAATATGAAACAGAAACACGGACTCGTATTATTTCTAACTTTCGCGTTTACCTCGGCATTTGCTCAGGTGCCTTCCTGGAGTGTGAAAGAAAGTGATTATCAGTATACCATGACGTTTGTCGCCAAACTCAATGTAAACGGCAAACAGCTGGTGAATACAGATGATCGTGTAGCGGCTTTTGTAGGAACTTCTTGCAGAGGAGTTAGCGGCCTGACTTATGTGGAAAGCAACCGTAATTTCTACGCGTATCTCACCGTCTTTTCAAATACACAAAATGAAAATGTAACCTTTAAACTTTACGATAGCGCTACCAATACTGTAACCGATGTTTCCAAGGAAATTGTCTTTAAGGTAAATGAGCACAGGGGTGATTTGTTTCAGTCTTTCAGTATAGCAGAACCGCCATTAAATGCCGAATCGAAAATTCTAACTTTTGGTTTTGAAGGCGTGCAAAGTGTTTCTAACAGTATAATTGAAGGAGCGGTAAACATTACTTTGTTCGACAGTTACGATATCACCAAACTAAAACCGGTATTTACCCTAAGTAAGGGAGGGAAGCTTTTTAAAAGCAGGGTTGCAAAGTTATCCGGTTCCTTTACAGAGGATTTCACAGCTCCTATAGTTTACGAGGTGTTATCCGAAGACGAATCCAGCCTTAGCACTTATCAAGTAACGGTTTCACAAGCCAAAACGCCTACGTTGTTTTATAAAAAGGATGCCGTTTGCTATGCAGGAGGTGCGATTAAAGTGGTATCCAATCAAGAAGGTGCCCTTGTGGAAATAACGAATAACGGAATTCTGAAATTTACTCAGAAAGTAACGAACGGGCAGGTGTTATTTGACAATCTGGAAAGTGACACCTACTTTGTAACTATTGGGGATGAATATAAAATTATTAATATTTTATTAAAGACAAAATAATCATGAGGCGTTTGCTGACCAATACCTTTAGAATAGTAGTAGTGTTGACCCTTGTATTTTTGACCACAACATGCAGTAAGGAAGACGATACTTCATGTAAAGATGTAATTCAGGGAGATTTTGAACTGGTAGAATAAAAAGCAATTATGGCTTAACGCACTTCAATTTTCATGAATGTATGTTGCCATCGCGAAAGTCAGGCCATTTAGTTCTGACTTTAATTCGATTTACCAACTACATTCCAACTGAAAGTTCCTCCATCGTTTACAATACCCCAATAATCGAAGGCACCGCTGGCCCTATCTCCGCTAGCATTGAGCAAAACCGGTCCGGAAAGTCCGTTAAAGCGATTCGCCTGCGGTCATGTCCTCTTCCTGATACGTTTTAAAGATTCTATCCCAGATGTTTAGCAGGTTGCAAAAATTGGTGTCCATATAAAGCGGGTTACGGGCGTGGTGTACCCAATGGTGAGAAGGGGTCAAAATGAACTTGTTAAGCCATCCGAACCGCGCGTCTTTGACCAGATTTTCTCCCACGTGTATAAATGCCCCATACGTTCCGTCTATGAACATGATTATAAATAAAAGCTCGGGCCGAATACCCAATACGATGCAAATTGAAGTTCTAATGGCATCTGCATAGGGGGCCTCCAGAAAAAAATGAGCGTGCGTAACAGCAAGGTTCATTTCTTCAGGGGTGTGATGCGTTGCGTGAAGGCACCAGAATAGCCTCACTTTGTGACCCAGATAGTGATATATAAAATGTGCAAATTCCCAGATGATATAACTGTAAATAAACCAATACCATGTTCCTGAAGTTTGAAACAGTGCAACCGGTTGCAACCAACCAATTATTAATCCCACCATTCCAATAGCAATAAACCTGCCTATAATCCGATTAAATACGTAGATCATAAAGGCAGCTTTATAAACCTTGGTTTGAGGTTTTTTATAGATTAAACCAAGTATAAATTCAAGCAAAATAAGTAGCGGGATAATTGGATAAATAAGGGATACTATACCATCGTAGGTCTTAAGTTTTCCATAATCTCCGGAACTTAAAATAGCCCAAAGGGATTCAATTCCTAAAAAGCCTATTATTTCCTGATATAAAGTTTCCAGCAATTCCATGAAACAGATGGATTATCTAAATTTTAATGGTTCCTAAAAGGATTAGTCTTTATTTACTCCCGAAAGGCCCATTCCTACACCAATCGCCATGCCAACCGGTAACCACAACCCCATGTTTTTAGTGATAATTTCTATTACTACGCCAAAAACAGCTCAAAAGTTATCGATTTCTCCTTAAGGGTAAATTATTTCTTTTTTTGTCCATTCCTTAAAGTTATCCAAATTCTTTGAATTCGGACTAAGAAAGGAACGTTGGGGATACTCCTTGAATTTAAGGACGATTTTATAGCCTTTGGAAATATATCGGAAGTACGAGACTTTTTGAAAATATTCAGAATGATAATGAAGCCGAAACCTTAGAGCGAATATATAAACCTAAAAGTCACAAAGCGGGGTTGAATAAAGGTCTCTGAGGAAAATACAGAAATATTATTAGAGGTATTCTGCACCTGGGAATCTATGTTTAATAGGTTTGTGCCTCTTAATTCAAATTCCCATTTGCTGTCTTTGTCCTTGCGATATTTGACCGATGTATTTAGGGTTTGGAATTCGACTGTATTGATTTCACTCCTTTGGGAGGTAAAGCTGTAGTCTGTACTTAGGGTAAATTTCTTTTTGATATACGCATCTATTGAAGCATCTAATGCATTGCGGTAAAATTTGGTTAAGCGTCCGCCCTGGTCATTATCCGTTATGCTATTTCGATAGCTTACCCTAAGGTTTGGTGCATCACGGAAAATGGTAGTAATTCCAGGAACTATAGACCTGGTAAAGGATTTGTTAAGGGATGGACTTCCCTGAATAATCTGATTGAACTTGGTTTGCGTTAGATTGCCATTTGTGGATAACCGGATTTTGCCTATGGTTTTTTGGATGCGTCCAAAGGCATTACTATTCTCATCTGTATAGGGCGAATTAAAAAATGTAGCGGTTCTAATAATATTATCGAAAGAGGTTAGGGATCTAACCGGATCGCTATTTGTGGAATAGGCTGCCCGAATAAAAACGTTTGTATTGTTGAATAAATTAAAACTGCTATACAGTAAGCTCACGTTTTGCGAAACCCCATTTACCAATGAAGATTCTCCAAACTGAAAACTGTTGTAGGTATTCATTATTAGGCTACTAGCTAATTTTGTAATGTCTGTAAATTGGTTTTGAACCCTGTAATTAAAAGTGAGTGACTCACTCTTTTTAATTTGAAACCTAATCTCCATATCCGGAAAAAGTTGGGTAAAGCTTTGGTCGAATGAGATGTTTCCGGATTGGGTATTTGAATTTTTGTACTGATGCAGTGAAATACCAGGGGTGAAGGTAAATTTCCCGGACCTAAGCCTCAAATAACTGCCTAGGTAAATGTCCGAAAATTTATAATCCGTAATGTTGGAAGTGGTTAAATCCTCATTTTCTGGATTAGGTGTTAGTTCGCTTCCGTTGTCTAGTAGCTGAAAAAGGTCCGAATTATAGGTTTGCCGGCTCGCTATAGTTCCTAAGGTAAAATTTAGATTGGCCTTATTATTCAAAATTAAATAGTGGTCGACCTTTGCATCCAATTGGTTTGAAGCAATGGTTTGGTCTTGAGAAACATTGTATTGAAACACCGAGGTGTCAAATCCCAATAGCTCTGCTGTATTGGTAAAAATACCCGATGTGGCAGTGCCGTTTTCGAGGATGGCGTTATAAACTGGATCTTCTTGTTTTAGCACGTGCTGTACTTCCAAAGAAAGTATGTTTTTATCGTTCAGAGTGAGATAATAATTGAGATTCTGGTTGATATTGTATGGTGAAATAAGCTCTCGTTCCTGCGTATTTCCAAGAATGGAGGAGGTAGTATTTAAAAGTTGTGAGTCGTTAGAAAATCTAGAAAAGAAATCATAATCCAATTGGTTATTGGCGTTTGGTTTATAACTAGTGCCCAATTTAAATACGGCTTGTGAGGAACGTTCCTGGGTGTTGGCTTCCGTAAACTCATCGGGTATTTGTAATAGCGCATCCGTGTATTGGAATAACCTGTTTTCTTTTGCCTCTATACGGCTGTAATTATAGATAAAAAAGCCGGTTACATCAAGATTGTCCTTTGGCGAATAACTGAAATTTGCAGAAGCGAGCTTGTTCTCAATAAACAAGGCGTTATTCTGATTTGTGTTGAAGTTAATGTTGTTGTTTCCTATATCAATATTGGTGCCACTCCGGGTATTGGATTGTTGAAATCTGCCGCTAAAACCCTGAATATCTCTTCGGGTTATGGCTATTTCTCCAATATTGTTTAGGTCTCCTATAAAATTGATGCTGTATTGAGGATTGTAATAAAATATTTTGGGCTGTGCCAAATAAAGATCGTCAAGAGGAGATTTTCCGCCTCCACCGGTTACATTACCAAATAAAAAATTTTCTTTTCCTTCCTTGAGTTTTATATTGATTGCAAAATTATCTTGGCTGCTCCGCACAGAATTCAGTTGACCTACTTCCGAGTAATTTCGCAGAACCTGAATTTTATCTACGACATTAGAAGGAATATTCTTTGTGCCGATTTTGGTGTCGCCTTCAAAGAATTCTTTGCCATTAACTAAGAGTTTATTCACTACTTTACCCTCAACCTCTATCTGATTATTCGCGTTTATCTCAACTCCAGGTAAATTCTCCAGAAGATCTTCCAATTTGCGTTCCGAACCATTTTTAAACGCATCGGCGTTGTAAATTATGGTATCGCCGCTTACAGTAACCGGAAGTTTTACAACCACCTCATCCAACATAATATTGTTGGACATGGTGAAGTTTATGGAAACATTTTCATCTTTAATGTTTACAACATCGGTGAGGGTCCTAAGACCAAAGGCACTTATCTGAACTTCATATTGGGTATTTGGTTTAACTTCTAAAGAAAATTTGCCGTCCGCTCCGGTAATTCCATAGGTTTCCATTTGCCTGCCTTCGGCTCTTATCAGAACAATGCTGGCCATTTCTAAGGGGCTGTCCACACTGTCTTTGACAATACCTGTAAAAGAAACCTGGGCGTTTACGCCAGTGAAGATGAGCAAGGCGAAAAGCCCAAATACCAGTGAATATAGGCGTTGTGTTTTCACTAGTTTCTCCTTCCGCTGAAGCTATTTCGCATTTCCATCATTTTTGTTTGAACGGTAGTGCGATACGGTGTTATTTGGGTAATTTCTCCCTTGTCCGGAACCTCAATTTTTATTTTTTCCTTCGGATTTAAAACTATTTCTGAGCACAGAATAGTGGTGTTTCCGGCACTTACCTCTAGAATAAATCCGGGTAGCCCCCAATATTCTGCCGGGCCATGGCCAATAGGTATTTGGAGGGTATACCAGGCTTCAACGGCTGTCATGGGAATACTTCCTTGTGCTTCGGCATTTTGCCCTTGCAAATCACCCCACGAAAAATCAAACCAAACAAGTTCTGTTGTTGGCACGGTAGCAATGGCTTTAAAGCATAAATAATTACCAATCTGCTTAGATTCCGAGCCCAATACCCAGTTGAATTTTTGAAGTTTGTCTTTCACAAGGAATTTTTTACCGTAGAATTCCTGAGCCTGAACTAGGGCGGTATCCTTGATATTTTTGTATTGATCTCCCCTTGAAAAATTACTTCCCCAGCTATCTGTTGCTCCGGAAATTGCGTCTAGTTTTTCCTCTTCAATAAATAAAGATTCAGTTTTGTTAAAAGTAAGGATATACGTTTTTTCGAGTCTGTTTTTTAAGCGAGCCTGAACTTGTTTTTTTTCCGCTTCGCTCATTCGTGCACCCCAGTTTCCTAATTCCATTTTGCTCTTGGCAAAATAATAGGCTCTACCTTCAATTTGTTGCGACCGCATGTTTACGGGAAATAATGCGAGCAGAAGAAGTACTGAAAAGAATTTATATACAGGACACATGATTTATATTTTGTTTAAATATATGACAAAAAACATAAACAAAATTAAAACCCATGGAAATCGGATTTGTTTTTGTTTCTAATGCTCCTATTAAATTAGTTTTCGAGTAATTTACTTTCTAAATAGGACCGGACAGTTCTAGTTCATATTATAGGCGACTTCCAACAGCATTTCATTTTTTCGGCCAATGAGTTTGTAGGGAGAATTGTAGGCAAGGAATATGGGTTTACCCAGAATTTCCAGTTTTTGGTTTTTGGCCTCCCGAATTAGCTTATCACTAAACTTTTTACGACGTGTTTCTGTGCCAAATCCATCAAAGGTAGTGGCTAAAAAATAGCCCGGTTTGGACTGGAAGACACGAACGTAGTCTGAATTGGACTTGGGAGTGTTTTCCGGGTCAAAGGTTCGTGGCAACACAAATTCCATAACGGGGTTTCCTTCAGAATCCCCCATATAGACCGGAGTGGTCATTTTAATACTCAGATTCTGGCTGTTTTTGCCCGAAATAAATCCAAAAAGGGATCTGAAATCGTTGGGGGACTGAATTTTCATAGTAGGCGGATAATACCGTAATTCCACCCCAAAAAAATCCGAAATTTTTGTAAATTTTTGAGTTTCGTATTGCGCCATAGTGATTTGAATTTCAATCCGCTAAAAGGAATAGTTCATTAAAGTTAGCACATATTTAGTATTTTCATTGGCAAAACCAACCAAAATAACCACCCATCATGAATCAATTAAAGGGAAAATTACGTATAGTCTATATTTCGTTTTTTCTTGCATCCTTTGGATTTGCCCAGGTAGATACCCTGAAGGTATTTAGTATGGTCATGCAGAAGGACATAAAAAACGTGGTAATTCTGCCCGAGGGTTACATGGTAAATGGTGAAAGTAAACCTGTGTTGTACTTACTACACGGTGCCACGGGAGATTATAAAAACTGGGTATCGCGGGTGCCTGAAATTAAGCAATATGCCAACCAATACGACATGATTATTGTGTGTCCGGATGGCGGATACACCAGTTGGTACTTTGACAGTCCTATTGAAAGGGATATGCAATACGAAACCTATGTATCCAAGGAATTGGTGGCGGCTGTAGACAATAGGTACAATACGTTCAAGAACCATGAAAATCGGGCTATTACCGGTTTAAGTATGGGCGGTCATGGGGCCTTTTATTTGGCTTTTAAGCATCAGGACGTTTTTGGAGTTGCAGGCAGTATGAGCGGCG
This sequence comes from Bacteroidota bacterium, assembly GCA_046047415.1. GTDB lineage: Bacteria > Bacteroidota > Bacteroidia > Flavobacteriales > Flavobacteriaceae > Robiginitalea. The sequence goes on along the minus strand of JBJOHX010000029.1, from coordinate 6,009 downwards.
GAGTAGATATACGCCCGTATCCAAATAACTGGGACATTAAAAAGCGTCTTGGAACCTATCCGGAAAACAAGGAATTATGGGAATCCAGTTCGGTTATCAATTTGGTGTACCTCTTGGACGGAAATCTGAAATTAATTTTTGACTGCGGATACGACGATTTCTTTTTTGAGGACAATCGCAGACTACATAGACTCCTACTTGAGCGCAACATTAAACACGATTATATTGAAAGGCCAGGTGTACATAATTGGGAATATTGGGCCAATTCCATAAAGTACCAGATGGTTTTCTTTAATGACGCTTTTACGCGAGTAAACTAATTGGATTGCGTCAATAGATTCAAGGCCTTAAATTGTTCAATTAGAAAATCGGCATATCTCAGGAAACCCAGATCCGTAAAGTGCACCCCGTCTACGGTGCCTTCGTGATCATTTCCGGTTGCATTATCGGTGGAAATATAGTAGATGTTTTGATGTCCTGCTGCTAACATGTTTTGATATTGCGTCTTTAAGGCTTCATTTTTTTCATGAATTTGAGCAAAGGCTTCAGGATCCAGAACGGCATTTTCATAGTAGAAATTTTCTACAAACAGAATTGGGGTTTCTGAATGTAAAGCCCGAATGGTTTCTACTAGTGGAAGACTTCTTTCGGAAACCAATTGGGCATCCATATTGGGCAGGCATTCAATAACATAGAACAAGGGATCAAAAGTGGCAATAAGTTCATTTATAGGAGCTTCCATTTTGCCATTCCCGCTAAAACCAAGATTGACTACTTCTACATTCAGTTTTCGGGAGATAATATTGGTGTGTGCCATTCCCGGCCGGCTAGCACAGCCGCCTTGGGTAATACTGGTCCCGTAAAACACTATAGATCCTAAATTGCTTTTTTGTGGTTTAAGCATTGTGCTGCCCGAATCTATTCCTACTTGTAGGTCCGTGATGCCATCGTATAAGGGCAAATACAGAGTATATTCTCGCATTTCTCCGCTTAAATTTTTAGCCAACAGAAATTCATTTTCTTTTCCATTTGGTCTGGCGGTATTCAGGTATTGAAATGTCCCATTAGACAGATAGTAGAGGTCAATACCTTTAATTCCTGTTTCGGCCATGTGATTCATGCTAAAGTTTTTCATTAGCGTCCATTTTACTGAAATTTTACTGGAATTCGACAGAAACCGAACGGATAAGCCGGCAGCGGATTTAGATAGGTCCCATACCGGTTCGCGCACGGTGGTTTTCATAACGGCGGGCAAGCGATCGTATCTGTTTTCTTTTAACGAATCCGGAATCAAACTTCCTTCGAGCAAAAAGTATTCGGGACCGTAATAGCTGAGAGATTCGTGTTCCTGAGCATTACTAATATGGATGCAAATGCTAATCAACAACACTGCGACTATGGAATGGGATGAAAATAAATGCATTGGAATTTTTTAATGGTACGCGACTTTAAATTACCACATTTAGGTATGAGTGCTACTGCTGTTCCATAAAAAAACAATTAATATTGAATATACGGTGGGCAGTTAATCGTTAAAATGCGCATTAGGTGGGTGGGTGTACCACTTTAACGGATGGTTTTAAAAAAAGGGGTTAATTTTGTACACCCGAAAATACAAACCGTTTGATTTTGTTAATGTTAGCCCAAATGCATCGCTTGTTACTTTTTGTTTTATTGGCGTTATTTTGTCTTTCTTGTTCCGAAGATGCATTGCGAAATAACGAAAGCGATATGAAACTAGAAGGTCAATGGATCTTGGAAGATGTAAGTTGTTTCTGTTATTTTCAAGATTATGACTTTAGCAGGAATCAGCTCTGGTTTTTTCCTGAAAAAGGGTACATTATTACCAAGAGCACGGCCCCTTATAGTCTTGGCATTAGCGAATCTAATTTATTGTCTAAGGTGCAATTCAAAAAGAAGGTGATTCATGAAATGAATTCGGGGCGAAAGTATGAATACAACATTGCCGACAATCGTCTTACCTTGACCTATGTAGACAATGAACAGATTGCAGACGACGAAATCACATATACCTATTTAAGGGGCGATGCCCCAAGCGAATGTATTAACCCCGAGGCTGTAAGCGCCTTGTCTTTCTGTACCAAAATATATGAACCGGTTTGCGGATGCGACGGAATCACTTATGGCAATAGCTGTGAGGCCCAAAATGCCGGAGTAACCTCATTTATTGAGGGAATCTGCCCATAGGAAATCTTTCCGATGTGTTGGTTTAGTTAAGCGTATGACCACCCTTTTCTCCGGTGCGGATACGATAGGCCTCTAGAATGTCTGAAACAAAAATCTTACCATCGCCAACATGCTCGGTAGAGGCCGAACTTAGAATGGCGTTAATGGCTGGTTCCAGAAAATCGTCGTTTACCACAATAGAAAGGTACCTCCTTTGAATTTCGGAAGTACTATAACTTATGCCTCGGTATACATGACCTTTCTTTTCATTCCCGACGCCTGTAACATCCCAATAACTAAAAAAGGTAACCCCAACGGAATGCAGAGCATCTTTTACCTCTTTAAATTTTGACTTGCGTATAATGGCTTCGATTTTTTTCATGGCTTGCTATTTGCGGGCTGTTATTTTTCGTAGTTGTAGGCATCGATACCCAAAGCGCTTTCATCCATGCCTGAAATCTCGTCGACTTCGGAAATACGAATACCAATCGTAAGATTCAACAATTTCATGGTAAGATAGGTAATTCCAAATGAAAAACCTGCGATTGTCAATACACCTATACCCTGGGTAAGAAGTAGGTCAAAACCACCTCCAAACAAAACACCACCTTCTTTAGCAAAAAGCCCCACGGCCAAGGTGCCAAAAAGGCCATTTACCCCATGAACGGCAATAGCACCTACTGGGTCGTCTATCTTTAAATTGTCTACGAAAAGTACGGCCATGTCTACCAAAACGCCCGCGATAAGGCCAATAATAATTGCGGAAACCGGTTCAACGACGTTACATCCGGCGGTAATAGCCACTAATCCTGCAAGAACCCCATTTATCACCATGGTAATGTCAATTTTTCCATATCGGAATTGGGTATAAGCCATTGTAGCGATACCACCAGCTGCAGATGCTAAAAATGTGTTTACCACCACATTGCCAATAAGTTCCCAATTACCGACAGCACCCAAGGAAGATCCAGGGTTAAAACCGAACCAGCCAAACCATAAAATAAATGCACCTACGGCTGCCAGGGGAATATTGTGTCCGGGAATGGAATTTGCCGTACCGTCTGAATTGTATTTACCCAAACGTGGCCCAAGAACAATTGCTGCGGCCAAAGCGGCAAACCCACCCATGGCATGAACTGCAGCAGAACCGGCAAAATCGTTAAATCCGCGGGTGGCGAGCCAGCCGTTGGGATTCCATACCCAATTGGCTACAACAGGATACAATACGGCACAAAAGATAAATACGAATATTGCATAGGTCCATATTTTCATGCGTTCGGCGATTGCTCCCGAAACAATAGAAATTGCAGCAATAGCAAAACCCAATTGAATGAACCAAAACAAGCCATTAGATACGGTAAGTCCCAGGCCCAAGTCTCCGGAGGATATTCCCAGGTCAAATGCAAACCAACCATTGGAGGCGCCATAGGCAATGCCGAACCCAAAAACAAAGAACGCTATTCCTCCAAAAGTGATATCTACAATTACTTTGGCAATAATGCTCATAACATTTTTACGACGAATAAAACCGGCTTCGAGTAGGGCAAACCCGCCTTCCATAAAGAAGATGAGCGCGGCACATAGTGCTACCCAAACCGTGTTAATTGCCATTTCATGTTCATTAATTGCTGAGTTTATTTCTTCCATGGGGTGTAATATGGGGGTTAAAAAGGCGCGAAAGCTAAATAAAAAATATTAGACCCCAAATTATTAGGGGTCCTTTTCAAAAAAAGCACAACAAAAAGTATTTTATTAGGAGAATTTCAAATTATCCCCGAATTGGGATTGTAAATGTCAAAAAGGAAGAGCGATTCTTGAGGGGGATTAAAGGTCAAACATATACTGAAATTTAAAGTAGACCTGAACATTATCTACGCGGTAGGAAGTAGTATTATCTATAAAGGAGAATCCGTTGGTGCCCCCGATAAAGAAAATGGTAAATGGGTTGGGGTTGTACTTAAGTAAGGTTTGGAAGAACATGGTGTCGCTAAAATTGTTCATCTCATTTACCACCCGAAGTGATATTTCCGAATTGAACTGAAAGTTTAAATTGGTCCGTAAGATATAGCCCTGATAGTAATCTTTGTTGGTGTTGAAGTCTTGTAACCGGGCATAGCGCAAGCTTGGGCTAATTCGCAATTTAGGACTGATTTGGAAGTCATTAAAAGAACCAATGCTTAGACTTTTTCCAATTTCGGGATTTGCGGCGTCATAGTAAAGAGAGGTGCCCTTTTCCACAAAACCACTCAGGTTAAAATTTTCATTGGGGTTATAGCGCATAAACACAGAAGTCGTTTGCATATTGCGCGCATTAAATCCGTAGAATTCCTCATTGAATTTATGGGTATGCTCTATTTCGGTTCCAAAATTTCCATCCAGAGCCACATACGCCTGGGTGCTTAAAATAGAACCCTTGAGCACGCCTTGATAGTTGTGAGTTAGCTCATAATTTAGGTTGGCACTGAGACGGTTAAATACACTTTCTTCTTTAAAGAACCCCTGGTATCCCTGACCAAAGGCAAAAGTCTTAAAGTTATTTTTAGTTACAAATCCGAGCGGGGTGTTGTACCAGGGAGATTTTTCTACGTAATAGGCGTTGGAATTCCAGTTTTTAGAACTCCGGTTTACAAAAACAAATCCAGCAAACCCTGAATTTGTTTCACCGTCCAGTGCTACCGTTTTTCCCTTGATGGTATTGGAGGAGGTAATCCAATCCGACTCTGGCTCTACAACGTTACTCCCGTTAAACCCAAATCCTATGGAATACTGCTTTTTAATACGAATGATACCATCTACCCCAAGGGTATTGCCGGATCCACCATTGTTAAAGAATCGGTTAGTAGTGAGCAATCCGATATTTGAGCCCCCTTCGTAGGTACGTTGGTAGCGGAATACATTTGCAAAGGAGCCATCGCCCTGCCCAATATAGGACTCATTTTCTCCGGCTACCAAATAGGGGCTGTCCTGATCGTAAGCAGTGAGCCAATAATACCGTTGCTTTGCTCCCTGATTAATCAGTTTGGCAGAGATGAGCGGGTTATTGATTGACCGGGTGTATACCGTATTGATGAGGTTAAAATCCAAGATATCTTTACCTTCATTGAAATAGGGCCGGCGCTCCGGGTAGACTACTCCAAAAGTGTTGTTGATCGTAATTTGAGAAACATCGGCCTCAACTTGCGAAAAGTCAGGGTTTATGGCGTATTCCAGCGAGGTAGAATTGTTGATGTCGAACAGACCGCTTAGCCCAAAATTGGCTTTTAATTTGCTGTAATCCATCGAGTTTTCATTTAATTTACCGGTAAGGCCACTAAAAACATTGGGTAAAAGGGTTACCCTGTTTTTGGATTTAATTCCTTTTAGGCTAATGGAGGTCGGAATTTGACAAACCAGGCACGGATTGTCACGGTCCAGTGGGAAATTAAAGTTCTGACTGCGCTTGTCTCCGGTGTAGGTAGATCGATAAAACAGAACATTCCAGGTCATTTCCGGTTTTTGCTCAAATTGCAAAACACTAAAGGGGATCATCATTTCCACGTGATAGGCATTCTCGTGTTTGGAGGCCTTGGTGTAGAAGGTGACATCGTAAGAAACATCATCATTTCCGCCGCTATTTACCTTAAAGTCCAGTTGATTTCCTTCCGGATTGGAACCCATGCTAATGGCGTACCGTCCGTCTTTGTAGGTGTCAATCCCAATCATTACCATGTCGTCTTGCCAAGCGGCATCCCTATTTCGGATGGATGACCGTAAGGTACTCATATCGGCATACGCAATAAAACCGATCAGAAGATGCTGCTCGTCGTAGGTGAGGTAAACGTC
>JBJOHX010000028.1:0-26614 GCA_046047415.1 Bacteroidota bacterium | reverse complement strand
CTGGAATACTTTGACCAATACAGCCGGGTTGGAGAAGCTTTTCTGAAGGAAGATGGCGCAACGTATAATCTGCACTTTGCCGAAAGTTGTTTTCTGAGAGCTGAGGCAGCACTTAAAGGTTACTTAAATGAAGACGCCGCACAACTTTACAATCTGGGAATTCGGGCAGCCATGGAAATGTATGACATCACCGACGATTCAATAATAAATAACTATCTGTCCCAGCCCGAAATCCAGTTTAACCCTGCCGACGGGCTGGAACAAATCATAACTCAAAAATGGATCTCCCTTTGCATGAATGGAATAGAAGCCTGGTTCGAAAAGAGAAGAACCGGGTTTCCGGAACTTTCTCCTCTCCAATTTAAAGGATCCATAAATAATGGTGTATTCCCGAGAAGATTAACGTATAGCGACGCCGAAAGAAGATTAAATCCTGAAAATGTTCTCTCTGCAGTTGAAAAAATGGGGGGAGATACTCAGGATATTCGCGTTTGGTGGGATGTTTCAAATTAATAACCTCTTAATTCTCCATAACTAAATTCACAAATCATGATTAAACTTCGATTCAATTGGAAGGTATTAACAATAGCCTTCTTTACACTTCTTTCTTCTTGTGAGAAAGATCCTGAACTTTCCAGCGAAGCGCTGATAACCAATTTCAGCTTTGGCGTAGTTACTGCTACTATTTCTGGTAATACTATTACCGCTAGTGTGCCCTACGGTACGGACATTACTAATGTAGCACCACAAATTGCCGTTTCCGCAGGGGCTACTATAACTCCTGCATCCGGATTAGCGCGTGACTTTTCAAGCCCTTTGACCTACACTGTAACCGCAGAGGACGGTCAAACAACCACTACCTTTACCGTAACCATAACCGTATTAGATCCAGATACCGTGGTTATTTCGGGGTTTGCAGTAGCCGATGCCGAAAGTGTTGATATTGATCAGGCGGCAAAAACAATCACAATCAATATTTTGGAAGGTAAAGATATTACAGCGCTTTCCCCTGTTATTACCACCATTCCCGCAGATGCAACAGTTAATCCTGCATCAGGGGCTGCACAAGATTTTACTGAAAGTGTTAGTTATACTGTGTCGGCAGGAAGTGTTACCAGCACGTATACCGCTAGTGTAAATGTTATTGCAACCGGATTTGATGTGGATAATGTTGTAACTTATTTTGATGCCTCTGTAGGTGGTTCATCCCTTAAACCGGAACAAGGAACTTCCGGTGATAATGAGCGTGGATACTCCATGAATTCTACCCATGTTTATATGGCAGATAAAGGAGATAACAAAATTTACTTTTGGGATGTTAATGACCCAAATAGTTCAGCAGAAGCACTTCCAGATACTAACGGTGTAGTTACCGGAGGAGTATGGAGACTGGCAGATGTGGTTGCCACAGAAAACGGTATTCTAGGAAGTAACATGAACTGGGCCGGTGGCGCATTTAAGGTATATCGCTGGAATAATAATACCTCCGAACCAGAGGTGATCCTAGAATATGCGACATTAGACAATGGCGCTAATATTCGACTTGGAGACCACTTCACGTTTGCTGGAGATCCTCAAGGAAACGGAAAACTTTATGCCATGCCATTCCCCGGATTTAATTCAGTTGCAAATAACACCTTTGTTCTTGTTTGGACAATGGAAAATGGAGTAATAACCGATCAGGCCAATCCTGAAAAAATAGAATTTGCCGAAATTGGCAAAGCCGGAAATTATGGTCATGTTGTTCCAATCTCCTCAGGAGGAACAGATTATCTTTTGGTTAATGGTGCCAATATTACCCCAACGCTTTACAGCTCAGATGGAAGTACCAAACTAACTACAATTGGCTCTGACGCAATAGGCGTTCGGACTATGGGAGGAGAAATATTTGAATTTAACAATGCCCGTTATCTGGCCGTTACCTTAACCGGAAGTGAAGGAGCAGATATTCGGGATGCCGGTATCCGAGTTTATAACATCTCCGGAGACGACATTGTTGAAGCCATGAACGCCATAACCCTAGATACAGTAGAAGAAAAACTGGTTCTTTCTGATTCTTACGGTCAAAATATAAACGGTAACGTTGCCGGTGACGTCAAGGTGGTTGTAGGTACCGATCAGGTATTGATGATGAGCGGAGCCGCCAATAACGGTTTTAGAGTTCTGAAAGTTGTCAAGAGTGAATAATTCTTAACTTATATAGTACTGCCTGAGCCTGAAAGGGATTTCAGGCAGTACTTTTTTATTTTTTGACTCGAATCCTACTTCAATAAATTTGACCACAATTGCGAGGCAAGTAATAGCAGATAAAAGATTTCAATTAAAACTATGTCTAATCAATTCAAAACTTGGTTTTTCCTTTTAGGGTATTCCTTATTTCTAACTTGTTTTATAAGCTGTAAGGAAGATTTAAGTTCCGAAAAACAAATAACCTCATTTAAGATTGTATCCCCGGCTCTTAATTACGAAGCCGAAGGTAGTATTGATCAGACAAATCTCTCAATTTCTACGGTAATTCCGTCAGAGATGGACCTTAAAAAATTATCGCCAATAATTTCCATATCCCAAGGCGCTAAAATCAATCCTCCCGCCGAGGTAAACACCGATTTCACAGGCGGAGTAGTATATACCGTTACCGCTGAAGATGGCAGCGTTGCGAATTATTTTGCAACTGTAAATCAAAAAAGTATTAATGCAAACCTGACCTTTATAAAAATTCCAGATTTAGACTTAAATGGCACTATTGACGGTGAAACCATCTCGTTTGAATTCCCCTTTGGAACAGACGTTTCCAGCCAAACACTTGAGTTGGGTTTACCCGCCAATGCAACTTCATCCGTGAGTTCCGGAACATCGGTAAATTTTGAAACGTTTAAAGAACTTATTATTACTTCAGAACTCGGTATTCAAAAAACATATCAAATTACATATACGTTCACTCCCGCAAGTACCGGAAATCAAATCTCCTCTTTTGAGCTACCGGATTACTACATTTCCGGTTCAATCATAAACGATAAAATAATTCTTAACCTCTTATACGGAACAGATTTAAACAAGGTACGCGTAAACTTAACCCTTTCCGAAAACGCCGTAAGCTCTCTTACTGATTTGGAAGAAACCAATTTGGAAGATACTAACGCAATTACCGTTACCTCCCAAGCAGGAACGGAACGGATCTATACACTGGAAAAAAACTATGCTCCACAGGAAACCGGAGTACGGGGGGTATGGCTCACAAATGTTGCCAGTTCGGTACTATTTAGCCGGCAAAGTATTGCTCAGGCGATGCAACTTTTGGCAGACCTCAACTTCAATACCGTTTTTTTAGTGACCTGGAACAAAACGCAAACACCACATCCGAGTCAGGTTCTGGAGAATGTTTTAGCCCCACTGAACAATCCGAATATTCAAACCCGATTCGATCCCAACCGAGATATACTTCAGGAAGTTATTGAGGAGGCTCATGCCCGAAACCTAAAGGTTATTGCCTGGTTTGAATACGGATTTGCCTCCCAATACGGCAATGCCAATAACGGATTGAATCCGGTGTTACAAGCTAATCCTACTTGGGCCAGCCGAGATGAGAGTGGGTCCGTTGCCAATAAAAACGGTTTTTACTGGATGAATCCCTTTAACCCGGAAGTGCAAAATTTTATGACCGATCTCATACTCGAAGTGGTATCCAATTACGACGTAGACGGTATTCAGGGAGATGACCGGTTACCTGCTGTTACTACAACCGCGGGATATGACGATTACACCGTACAACGCTATCGTGACGAAAACGGGGGTGCAAATCCTCCTTCCGCTTCAAATAATGCCTGGATACGGTGGCGCGCCAATATTCTCTCAGATTACGCAGAAACTCTTTTTAATCGCGTTAAAGCAATTAATCCGAATTGTTTGGTCACCTTTTCTCCGAGTGCGTATTCATTTTCACTTTACAATTACTGCCAGGATTGGCCGGAATGGGTAGACCGCAATGTGGTCGAAATCCTTTCCCCCCAGTTATACCGATACGAAAGTGCCGGAATTGGAGAATACCGCTATCTTTTTAACGTAAATCTGAACTATGCCAAAAACCGGCTGGATGTCTTTTACCCTGGAGTGTTATTGCAGTCCGGAAACTACGTCCCCTCCGACGATTATTTGGTAGATGTGGTAAGACACCACCGCAGCAAAGGTGTTTTTGGAGAGGTTTTCTTTTTTTATGAAGGTGTGGACGATAAGATAAAGGCTTTCAAAGCCCTATATCCCGGTCCGGCGTTATTCCCAAATTTTAACCAGTAATGAATTGCAGGATAATAAAAGATAAAGCAATCGCTTATGCATTAGGATTGGGTACTTTTATTTCCGTGCAATCCCAGTCAAATTTGGTGAATTGGACAGAGAAGACCTCGGATTTTTTAGACACTTCAAACTGTTTTAAGTATTACGAAAGCACGGGAGATTTAAAGTTGGATGATGGATCGTTTCAAAAGTTCAAAGGCTATTTTGTAATAGCAGACCTTAATGATACTGCCTGTATAATTAAAACACACTTCTCCAGAATTCCGCAAGGGTATTCAAACTTCTTTTCGACAAACCAGTCGGCACCCGTAATGATAGTTAACGGCGGATTTTTTGGCGCAGACACTTCCTATAGTCTGTTAATTGCCAACGATACTATACATTCAAAAAATCCTGAAACACTTATAAGAAATGGCATTAAACACTTAGTTTCCCGTCCTGCTTTTTATTTAGATATGAATAATAACCCTGGTATTTCCTGGGTTTATACGGATAACAAGGAGCAAACTTTTCGACTTGATAGTCCTATTGATTGTACCGAAGAGGAACACCAAGAATCTCAGCACTTGAACTTCATGAATACTCAAGAACCGTTAAAACCAAAGTGGGCTATAGGTGGAGGACCCATGCTTATCTATAATAACACCATCTTAGAGACCTATACGCCCGAACACTTTCTGGAAGATATTACGGACGCCATAGCTCCAAGAACGGCCGTTGGAATTACCGCGGATAATAAAGTCGTATTTATGGTAATCGATGGTCGTCAGGAACACAGCGTTGGTGTATCTTTACAAAGCCTGGCAAAACTAATGAGTGAACTCGGTTGTTCCTATGCCATGAATCTGGACGGGGGAAGTTCCTCGTTTATGGCACTCAATAAAGTAATAATAAACAAGCCATCCGGATTAAATCCTCCAAGGATAAGTACGATTATTTCTCTTGGATTGAGATAAATACCAAAATCCTTTAGCGCATGAAAACCAAATTAATCCCAAATAGTGGATACTTGAACAATAAGCAAATTAAGCAGCATCTGGAAATTGTTAAAGTACTTTCAAAGTCGGATCGATCATTAACAATAGCAGAAATCTCGGATGCTGTTCAGATTAGCTTACCCACCACCAAAAATTTGGTTTCACAATTAATTGATCAGGACTGGGCGATTAACTTGGGTAAAAAAGAAACTGATTTCGGCAGGAAACCCGAATTATTTGGGCTCAATTATGATCGGTTTTTTACAATTGGTGTTTTGGTTACGTTAAAAAAAATAGCCCTTGTTATTAGTGATATTAACTTAAATATCATCCATGAAGATCAACTCGAGGGCTATAAACTTGAAAACCATCAAAATTCCCTAAATATACTCGTAGAATTTATTCGCAAAAATCTTGCGCAAAAACATTTGTCAATAAATCAGATTTTGGGAATTGGGGTCGGGATAACAGGACGTGTTTGCCGGGTAAAAGGTATATCCTACAATTACTTCAATTTTATGGATTTACCGTTAAAAAAATATCTTGAACGAGAACTCGGTGTACAAGTTGAAATAGACAACGATACAAGAATTCTGGGAATTGCAGAAAAGGAAAAGGGTACAGCAAAAAATCTCCGGAACGCATTGGTAGTTAATATGGACCTCGGTCTTGGGATGAGTATGTTATTAAATGGAGAGATTGTTACCGGACAAAATGGTTTTGCAGGTGAATTTGGTCATATGAAGTTTGGTAACAAAGATCGCCTTTGTCTTTGTGGTAATCGCAATTGTCTCGGAACGGAAGTTTCAGGATACGCCTTGGTGCTAGATTTACAGGACGCTCTCAGAAACGGAGAAAAGTCGATGGCTTTTAAAGATCCGGATGGCGAATACAGCTATAAAGAGATAATTAAGGTGGCAACACAAGGGGATTTACTGTCAATCGAATTAATCCAAAAACAGGGAGAAAAACTTGGTGAAGCCTTGGGAAATGTAATAAATCTTTTAAACCCAAATAAAATTATAGTTGCCGGCGAAATTTGTAAGGCCGATTCAATTTTTTTGGATCCCCTCAAAATAGGAATTAAAAAATCGGTCCTTACCGACTTTGTCAAAAATGAAACGGTACTTTTTTCCACCAATGAAACCAACGTCGCTATCGGTTCTGCCTGCCTGATTTTAAGATATCACGACTTGTTGTAGTCCTGTTTGCCACAAATCTGCCATGAACTAAACTATTTTCAGAATGAAGAAATTCAAGTTCCGTCCAGTACGAACAATCAGAACATTATTTTTTGGCTTGGCATTTAATATAACCGTTAACGGTCAGCAAGGAGCGTACGATTCAGCAATACTTCAATTTGTAGATCCCTTTATTGGAACAGGATCTCACGGACATACTTTTCCGGGAGCCGTTGTCCCACACGGACAGATTCAGTTAAGTCCAGACACTCATTTGCTGGGTTGGGACTCTAGCAGTGGCTATCATTACGGAGACACAACTTTATACGGATTTTCACACAATCACCTAAGTGGCACAGGTATCGGAGATTTGGGAGATATTTTGATCTTACCGTTTACCGGGAAAAACCAGCCCGAAAAACTAGTAGGGGTTTTAGACCATGCCGAGGAAAATGCATCCCCGGGTTTTTACAGCATCCGTATCAAACCTTGGAATATTTTAGCCGAACTTACAGCAACGCAGCGCGTAGGATGGCATCGGTATACCTATCCCAAATCTGAGCACGCCAGGCTTAAAATAGACCTGGCACACATCTTGCAACCCAATTGGGGACACAAAACAGTAGAATCGGAACTGATTATTCTGGACTCCGTTACGGTAAAGGGCTACCGCAAAACCTCCGGCTGGGCCATGAACGATCCGGTCTGGTTTGTGGCAACCTTTAATCATCCCATTGTCTCTTCCGAGGTCATCGGTTCAATTAAAAATGTAGCACAAGAGGGCTTATATTCCGGAAACGATTTAATTGCACTACTCGATTTTGGAGCCCTTTCCGAACCCTTAAATATTCGGGTAAGTTTGTCTTATGCTTCACCCCGGGGTGCGTGGGTTAATTTGAGTACAATTGCCGAAAACAACAACTTCGAAGCCGTTAAAACTGAAGCGGAAAAACAATGGGCAACTCAACTTGGAGGAATTAAGGTGAAGACAAAAGATACCACCGTACTTAAAAACTTTTACACCGCCCTTTACCACACTCGCCTCATGCCTTTTCTCTTTAGTGATGCAGATGGCTCTTATCGGGGAATGGATGGTGAATTACACGTGTCTTCTACCCCAAAATTCTCTGCCTACTCCCTTTGGGACACCTATCGTAGTTGGCTTCCCCTTATGACCCTTATCGACAAAAAAGCCGTTACAAAATGGAGCTACGACCTTTTACAACAAGGTAAAGAAGGAGGCATACTACCCAAATGGACCTTGAACTCCAATTATACCGGAACCATGGTGGGCTATCCCGCAACTGCTTTTATTGCAGATGCCATGGTCAAAAATCTCTTAGATTCAATACCTCAGGAATTTTTGGACGTTAGTTTTAAAAGTTCGCGCTGGAATGCCGAATTCCATGAAAAATGGAAAGGAACACGGGCCGAGAACGTAATGCACAAAAGCATCTTTTACAAAGACAGCTTGGGTTTTGTACCTGCAGACTTAATCAACGAATCGGTTTCGTATGGATTGGAAATGGCATTTTACGATTGGTGCATTGCGCAAATGGCGAACCGATTAAATCAAATCGATATACGAGATGCTTATTTAACCAAAGCCAAAGCCTATCAGGATTATTTTGACCCAGACCTAGGATTTATGAGAGGCAAATTGGCCAATGGAGCGTGGCGGGCAGGATTTGACCCAAACTATTCTGAACATATAGACGGGGAATTTGTAGAAGGTAATTCCTGGCAATGGACGCCTTTTGTACCTCACGATCCGGAAGGTCTTGCCCAATTGATGGGAGGCCCTTCACAATTCGGGGATTGGCTGGATGAACTCTTCAGTACTTCCTCGGAAATCACCGGAGAAAATGCCTCGATGGACATATCCGGACTTATAGGCCAGTATGCCCACGGCAATGAACCCAGCCATCACATACCGTATCTGTACCAATTTACAGACCGACCCTGGAGAACGCAAGAGGTATTGGATCAGATTTTAAACGAATTTTACCTGCCAACACCGGAAGGGATTATCGGAAACGAAGACTGCGGACAAATGTCTGCCTGGTATGTGTTAAATGCGTTGGGAATCTATCAATTAAGCCCCGCAAACAAAACGTTTTATATCGGCAGACCCCTTGTGGAGGAAGCCATAATTCGGCTTCCTGAAGGGACTTTTACCATAACTGTAGAAAACCAAAGTCGGGAAAACAAATATATTGCAGCGGTTTACTTGAATGACACATTAAAAGCGTCCAAAATACTGAATTATGAAGAAATTGCTGCGGGTAATCGGCTTCGCGTGGTGATGGCAAGAAGTCCTTCTAAATCCCAAAATTGAGTAATTCAATAACATCTCCATCTCAATAACACTATGTCTACTTTGAGAACAATCCAAACATAACAGTGGATGTATGCTATTTATGGATTCTACGAAAAGTGTTTATTAAGGAAACGAGCCTACCCGAAACATAGGTTTTAAAGGTGAAAGGTAAAAACGCATGCACAAAACAGACTATCCCATACCACAATAACTTCATGCCTACAGAGGCAGCAACATAAAAATGCTGAAAATAGGTTTCTCCAACCGAATTAGGGTGTTCTAAAAATGGATTTTTCATTTTTAATGAGATATATATTTATGAAAAAAAAGTGATGCAAGGCATCACTTTTAAACAGCTAACTAACTCTAGAACAAAAGTTCAAAAAACTTATCCTCCTTCCGGAAATTTTGATTGAATTCGATTTAAATCCGCCATTTTTAGGGTCGAAGTATGCCTTAATTTAAAAAGGAAACCTTCAATTTCAGCTTTAGTGATAGGACATCCAATATTCGGGCCTTTACCTATCAAAACCTGAGCGGTGCTATCCAGTTTTGAATTGGCCAACAACTTTCCCGACTTATCCAGAATTACCCAAAAAGGAATTCCTGATTCGGTACCATTATAGCGGCTTAACAAATCTGAAGCACCCTCATTTTCCAGATGCTTATTTTTCTTGGATTCAAACACAACTAAATCTGCAAAAACATAATTGTCATTAAAGAGCCCATTTAAATCTGTATCGTTGATGTTGCGTTTTAACTTTTTGCAAAGCCCGCACCAAGAAGCCTTAAACATAATAAACACATTTTTATCTGTATTTTGGGCTTTCAACAAGGCCTCCTCAATTATATCCGAACTCGATTTAGATGGTAATGTCTGAGCTAGACATAGATTGGAGAGCCCAAAAATCAATAAGATCTTTAGATAGCTTTTCAATTTTGTAGATTGAAGTTTAAAATTTAATTAACCGGGGAAATTACATAGGTAATATTCTGAGTATCTCCACCAGACTTCGTTATGGTTGCTATAATTTGCCGACCTCCGGTTTTGTCAATTACTGATTCTACAATTGTAGTACGACTGTGTTGGTCGGTTGCAGAAAATCGTACCGGAACCTGATCTGGTTCCATCCGCCAGGGGCTTACAATAACATTATACGTACCATCGGGGAACCAATTTCCGTTGAAAAAATCACCCTCAAATCGGTTGCCGGATTGTGAGTCTTCATAATTAACCCCGTCTTCAAAATCTACAAATAAATCCAAATCATTGGCACTCCATGGGCCTTCCCAATCCAAACTTATAGACAACCATGGCTCCAAATTCCCATCTCCATCGTAATCGGCCGGATAGGCAAAATCATACGCACCAGACCCATCCAATAATGTAACATAGATTTTATTGGAGGTCATGCGATAGGGATCTGGCGTATTTCCTGAGGCATCAACGAGCGCAATTCCATCAACTTGAATGTAGGCCGAAGAAGAGGTGCCCACATACTTTTTGGGACTGGCAATATTAGAAGGCATTTTAATTGAACCCGTTACAACAGAAGTGCCGGACGGCACACTTACCTTAGAGATTTTGTAATTACCGTCAACGGTATTGGCAATTCTCACCGTAACCTCGGCCTCAACAGGAAAGGATTGAGGAAGATTAACACTAAAATCAATAAAAGTTCCTGCTACTGCCTGAGTTCTGTTGGTCTCAATAACTGCAACCAAATCTATTTTATCCTCACTATCAACATACGCTTCGGAATAATCCGAATTGTCACAGGAGATAATTACAATAGAAATTAGACTAATGAATATAAATTTTATGTTTTTCATGACTCAATATTAAAGACAGTTAATAACAGGAAGCATACCTACTTCAGGAGCACTTTTCGAGAATAATAAAGACCCGTCCGGTTTGTATATCTCAAATGAACATTCTCCGGGATACCCATCCCCGGTCCAAGTCCAGGACCAAGATTCTGTACCTTCTGGGACCACCAGCTCAAAAGTGTCGTTCTTATATTCGCCACCTCCGTCTAAACAACCTTCTACACTAAACGATCCCCAATTCGAACAAAGGGCTATGTACTGTTCTACTCCATCCAAGGTTACCAAAATACCCTTACCTTGCCAACCGTCTCCCCAGGAATCGTGAATATCTACCTTGTAAGTTCCCGGTACTGGAGGACAATCTGTAAAGAGTATGAATCCAAAAGTCATGGCATTGGTATAGGATTTCTTATCCAGCAAATTGGGATGTGTGGTTCCAAAACCTAAAGTTCCATTGGTACTGTCGTATTTTGGTGTTAGACCGTAAAATACTTTTCCGTCATTTCGGGTTACCTTACTTGTAAAGGCAAAGGTGTCACCGTAAAAGAAATCCGAAACATTAACTCCTAAGGCATCGGCTAAACCCTGAGAAGTAATTTCCAGGGTAGACGGGAACGTAGTAATGGTTATAAAATCTTCTGCAACATAAAGCGAACCGTTTACGATAGCACTCACCGAGAGGCTATATGAACTCACATTGTCATTCGGGTCATAAATGGGTTCGGAAATACTAATATTCTGAGGATCCGGATACATGTTTAGAATCGCATTTTCGTTCTGAAATCGGATAAAACCTCCTTTTTCCAACTGAAAAAATACCGGGTTGCTAAAAGTGCTTTCGTCTGTACATGAAATCAGCGTTACAAAAGCCAATACGATATAAA
Organism: Bacteroidota bacterium; assembly: GCA_046047415.1. Classification (GTDB taxonomy): domain Bacteria; phylum Bacteroidota; class Bacteroidia; order Flavobacteriales; family Flavobacteriaceae; genus Robiginitalea. Next base: position 15,132 of record JBJOHX010000028.1, on the reverse strand, counting down.
AATTGAATTTTTTCATGTGCTTAATTATTGGATGAATTCAACTGGATTTGTATCCCAAAATACTTGGTCTGTAAGTGATTTTTGCTCCAGATTGGGGTTGTCGTTGGAGTTCAATTCTGAAATCGGCAAAAAGAAACTTCTTGGGAATGAAGTTCCGGAAACCACCGAGGATTGAAGGTTAGGCAAACCCGTTCTTCTGTAATTATTGTAGGCTTCTAAGCCATTTCCATAGAGGGCAATATGATATTCATTCATAATAACTCCCAATCTGCCCTGGTCGGTAGTTTCGGCGTCATAAAGTTCCAAAACCTTTGCCACGTATGCTTCTACCGAATCTGAACCCATCGGAATACCACTAAATCCAGCCACTTTATTAAGAGATTGCCGCACGCCGGACTCCAAATAGGTTCTTGAATCCCCAATTGCTCCAAGACCTACAGGTGCAGGTAGTGCAGCTTCTGCTAACATAAAGTTAGTAAAGGTACCGGCCAGTATGGGGTGAATACCTGCCCCTCCTTTATTAGCAGTCTTTGTAGTAGGCCCATTAGACTCACCATCATCATAAGCCCCACCTCCGGGGTAAATTCCGAATGCCGTCCGATAAGTACCGTCATTTGGGATTCCTTCATCATCTCCATGGTCTCTACCCCAGTATCCTTCACCTACATAGCAGTATTCATATTTATCATTGCCGTCGCAAGGAAGCAAATCGCTGCCTATACCCAGCCTTTCCCCTAAAGCAAGTGGATCTTCCAAGGTTTGTCTGTAGAAATAATAACGAATCCTTGGATCTTCAATCCCCTTTTCAAATTTCAGTTTATACATAAACTGATTGCTCTGATAGTTTCCTGCTGTAGTCAGATAATCGGACTTAAAAAAGGGATGACGCGTATCCGGATTGGTTTCGCTGGTTCCGTATTTAACCTGAAAATCATCGGTTAATTCCTTAATATAATTTCCACTTGAAACAATCTCATTAATACCTGAGGCATTAGGTGCTACCAATTTAGTAGACAAATACATCTTTAGCTTTAGGGTGTTAGCAAGCTTTACCCATTTATCCATATCTCCGTTGAAGAAAATGTCTTCCGGCTGAACGCTTCCAACAGTACTGAGATTTGCAATTGCATCATCGAGCTGTTGAAACATAGCGTCGTAGATTGATTCTCCTGAATCCAGGTCGGGTGCCGGATATTCCGGATTTACGGCCTGCGAATAGACCGCCTCACCAATCATATCTACTAGATTTACATATGCAAAGGCCTCAAGAACCTGACCAATACCAACATGGTTAGGCAAATTGCGCTCTGCCGAGAGCTCCTTAATGAGATTCAAATTTGAAGTTATGGTATAGGCGTTTGCCCAAGGTCCATCCATAGTACTTACCCCGGCATTCGCCGCGTATGTTCCAAATTGAAAGCGTTGTCTAATTAACCTCGCCGTTGTTTCGGAAAGGGAAACATGCTGACTAATAAATGTAGTCTGAATTTTATTTAAGACGTAATTTGGGTCTGCAGACTCTAGCGTAAGTTCATTGGGATTGTCATTGATATCCATTGCGATAGTTTCGCATGATAAATTAACTATCAGCAACATGAGAACCCCAAAAGTCCATCCTGTATATAAATTGTAACTTTTTTTCATAATACTTTGATCTTAAAAGGTTAGTTTAAGTCCAACTGAATATTGCTTGTAGGAAGGGTCGTTTTTAAAATCCAAACCTTTTCCATTAGACGGACCGTTGGCCGCAGCCCCCAGAACTTCAGGATCCAAATTCATATACTTTGGTAAATTTGGGGCGAAATACCACAAATTATTCCCGGAAAAAGTAAAGGTGGCACTTCCAAAAGGAGTTTTGTCTAATACCTTCGAGGGAAGGTTATAAGAAAGTGAGATGTCCCGTAAACGCACGACACTGGCATCGTAAATTATACCTTCATCCACATCCATTAAGTTGATGAAGTACAAGTCGTTGGCAGCCAATTGAATGTTGTTTGCGATTTTATCGCCGTTGGCATCCAAGATGGGATCTCCGGTGTTCGGATCGGCAAAAATCCCAGGAATGATATAGGTTCCTTCACGATCTTCAGTGTCTCTGGTCACGCCTCGTCTCAATAAATTAGATGCGGTTTGAGACCAAATATCTCCGCCGTGTATATAATCCCATTGGATCGAAAGTGACAGATTTTTATAACTGAAATAGTTGATGTTGGTTAGCCTCCAATCTTCGTTCGGGTCACCTAATACTTTATTTTCCAATCCCAAGTCTGAACTGTAAATAACCTTACCGGTTTCAGGATTGATCAGGAGATTACCCTGATCGTCTCTGGCATAAAACGAACCCCAAAACACACCGTAAGGTTGCCCTTCAATGGCGTAGTTTACACCCGAGGAAATATCGACCCGATCTACCGGTAATTCAATCACCTCACTATTATAGGTTGTGAATTGGTTGTTCATGCTCCAGTTAAAACCGTCTCCGGAATTTTGAAACAAATTAAGTTTTAGACCCAGTTCGATACCATCCGTATCTACCCTACCGGCATTAATTACCGTAGAACTATAACCGGTAGAAGTTGCCAGGCTCGAGAACAGAATCTGATCGGTTGCAGTTCTACGATATACGGATCCTTCAAAATCAATTAAATTCTTAAACAAGCGGGTTTCAATTCCAAACTCCGTTTCTTTCAGCAATTCCGGTCTAATATTCGGATTGGGTAAAAAGCTGCTTACCGCATTGGTTATTACTGTGCTATTGGTATAGGGATTAATCCACTCGTTAGGATTCGAATTAAGCGTGGGCAAGGTTTGGTAAGCTGTAGGATAGTTTGCGGACGAACCAAAACCAATTCGGAACTTTAAATAATCTACAGAACTGTCCTGAAGTCCCTGAAACATAGAAGTTGGAATCCACGATAGGGAAACCGACGGATAAAACAACGTTCTGTTTGCCTTTTCAACAGTAGAACCCCAGTCATTTCTACCTGCCATTGTTAGGTAAAGATAGTTGTCGTAATCGAACCGTAACTCACTGTATACCCCCACAATATTTACTTCGGAACGGTAATCGAACGGAGTGTGCTCTTTATAGTTCTTGTGATTGTGAAAATCAAAAACCACCTCGTCTTGGCTCAACATTCCATTCTGTAAATAAGATTGGTTCTTGCTTTCTGCACCCAAAACCATGTTGAAACGAATTTTATCGTTTAGCTTTAAATCATTGGCACTGAAATTGACCCTATTATTAATGGTCCTAAAGTTATTGCTATAGGTTTCAAGAAATCCTAACGGATAAATCCCGTTTCTTCCGTTGTACCAATTTTTATTCAGCTCGTTGTAATTGTCCAGACTGTATAGATAGGAAACATTTAAATTATCACCCAACTTGTAGTCCAACTGAGATTTAAGGAATAACCTGTCTGTATTGGAGGTATACCCGGTATACTTTTGTTGCCACCTTGGGTTTACTACACCTATCCGATAATACACGCTAGAGTGGTCATTTGGATCCTCAAAAGGCAAATTATGGATGTCTAGATTTCGTGGAAGCCAGGTCAAATAATTGAAAAAGCCACGTGTAGGTCTGGAGGTTTCAGTTTTAGTATAACCTACACTGGTATTAATTTTAAGATTGTTACTTAGCTCTACCCGTCCTCCAAAATTGAGATTCAGACGATTCAGAGCATTTTCAGGGATATAACCCTTTTGATCGGTTTGACCCAGGGAAAAACTTACTCCGCTGGTCTGATCAAAATTCTTATTTACAATTACCGAAGTGGTTTGCCCTCTTCCAATATCAAAGAAGTCACTTACGTTATTCTTGTAGGGCTGGTAAATTGTAGTTGCATCTTTATATTCTGGAAAAGAAGCGTTGTACGGCTCAATACTTAAGTGATGCGGCACAACCTGATTATTAAAGGCAGCTCCCCAGTTTCCGAAATAGGTTGTGTTTATAGTGTTATCCCCTCCTTGCCCGTACTTGTTCTGAAATTCCGGCAAGTTTGCAACCTCTAGGAAGGATAAGGTGGTTGATGCGGTTACTTCGAACTTTTTGTCCGAAATCGTGCCTCCTTGACCGGTTTTGGTTGTAATTACAATAACTCCATTTCTACCGTCCTGACCGTAAAGGGTCGAAGCCGCAAGACCTTTTAAAACATCAATTTTAGCGATGTTATTGGGGTCAATATCAAAAGAACGTCCTCCAGAAATTGGCGCGCCGTCAATTATAAATAAGGGTTGATTGGAGCCCGAAATGGATGTTTTGGATCGAATAATTATGTTTGCTGTTGACCCTAAAAATCCACCGCCCGGGTTAATCTCTAGCCCGGAAACCTTACCGGTAAGAATTCGGGAAACATCGGCTTCCGGTTTAGCTTGAATTACAGCCGCATCTACCGATGATACGGCATAACCCAATGCCTTTTTTTCCCTTTTAATACCTTGAGCCGTAACCACAATTTCATCAAGGGCAGATGTAGATTCTTCCAGAGTAACGTTAATACTGCTGGACTCACCCACTTCTACTTCAATGGATTTAAACCCGAGATAACTAAAGGACAAAACATCGCCGGTACTGGCAGAGATGGCATATTTACCGTCAAAATCTGTAGTGGTTCCTTTGCCGGTGCCCTTCACCACGATATTGACCCCTGCAAGTGCGCTTCCAAACTCGTCAACTACAACCCCGGAAATTTGACGTTGAACTGCCGATTTAGAATTTGAAGACTCTGAAAGCAAACTACCCTTCTTTAAGATAATCTGATCATTCAAAAACTCATAGTTAATAGGCGATTCCGTGAAAAGCTCATCCAACACCGTTCTGATTTCCTTTTCCTTTAAATTGATGGTGATGGTTTTGCTGTGATCTAAATCCTTTTCGCGATACAAAAACTTATATCCGGTTTTGTTTTCTATTTCGTCCAGTATCTTTTCGATATCTGTATTCACTACGCTTAAAGAAACCTTGGAATTTTGAAAATTGCTCTTGGCCTGCACAGAAAACCAGGAAAGCAAGATGCAAATTGACGTTAAGCTAATCCTTTTGACTGATCTCAAAAGGCAGTAAATTTTTTGGATGTTTTTCATAACATATAGCTTATAACTGTTATTTACGGATTGGTTATTGGTATTTATTATTTGAAAATCAATGAATTATAAGTTTATCATCTTCAAGTGAATAATTGATATTATAGAACCTTCCAAAGGCCTCCATAACTTCTTGAATAGTCTCGTTTTCGAAAGATGCATTAAACAATTCATCACCAAGTTTTGTATTCTGATTCACAATGGTGATATTGTATTTGCGCTCCAGTTTTTTAAGAATGGTATTGAGACTGGTTTTCTTAAATACCATTTTTCCGTTGATCCAACTGATATAGGATTCCGTATCTACTTTCTCAATTACCAGGGACTTCTTACTCGGATTTAACGAGGCCTTATCCCCAGGACTTAAATAAACCGAATCATGATTGGAAACACCGGAAAGCTTATCGAGTCTTACCGAGCCCTCCACCAGAACTACCTCTGTAACCTCATCGTCCTTATAGGCAGAAACATTGAATTTTGTTCCCAAAACCTCAACATCTAACAACTCTGAATTGACGGTAAACGGGGAATCCGGATTTTTGAATACGTCAAAATAAGCCTCGCCATTGACCAAGAAAACATTTCTGCCTTTTCCGGAAGTCAATGTTACCGGATATTTGAATACACTTCCTGAATTAAGATGAACACTAGTACCATCTGAAAGCACTACTTGAAAAGACTTGCCATACGGAACGGTTAGCATATTGTATTGATCGCTTTTGGAATTGCCAGATGGGTATACAATCCGATTGGATTCGGTAACCGCAACAGTTTCGCCCGATACATCAATCGACTCCAGTTGATTGTCAATATTTAAATAACGTATCTCTCCATTATCCAAGGTGAGCATTACTTCGTCCGGATAAGAAAATACACCGTCTTGAGACTTGGAAAGAAAATCGGGAAAGAAAAAGTTTTGAACTAAGCCTAGCAGAAATACTGCCACAGCAGCATATTTTAAAATTGAAAGGTATTTCACTTTCTTCCTACCTCGGGTCTTTGCCAGGAAATTTTCAAAAGCCTTATCCTGATCAAAAGCAATCTTGTGATTTATCAAATTATTCGTAGCGATTAGCTGATTGAAATAATCCTGATTTTCCTTGGTCTCAAGCCATTTTATTAATTCCGCCACTTCGCGTTCAGATAATTGATCGTTCAAAAGACGTGTGAGTATGATATCTATTTCTCGTTTGCTCATTTTGAGATGCTATTTTCTTTAAGACGGAAAAAAGTCAAAAAACCCTCTACGATTTTGATTAATTTTTTTTTTGTAAATATGTCCTACTTAGACAACTAATGTGGAAGCCGGAGGAAAGTCAATTTTCAACTTTCAAAACAGCAATAAGCAAACCTTTCAGAAGCTGTACAGAGATTATTATGTGCCTTTAACAGTTTATCTTCTAAACTTTATTAGCGATAAACAATTAGCAGAAGACATTGTACAAGACACTTTTCTGAAGCTTTGGGACAAGCGCAAGAAGATCGAAATTAAGGGCTCGTTTAAAAATTATTTGTTTCGTGCTGCCTATAATACCATGATGGACCATCATCAGCATGTTTCAAAAAACAGAATTATGCTCAATCAATACATCTTACTAGCAAATGATTGTTATGAGGAAATGGACGTTGACTACAAGGAGAAATTGCTGGAGAAGCTAGAAGAATGCATTGAACAACTGCCTGAAAAATGCAAGGATGTTTTTATTCTTATTAAGATTAAACAACTGAAATACAAAGAGGTAGAGCAAAAAATTAATATTTCTCAAAAAACCATTGAAGGCCATATACGAAGGGCCTATTTTTTTATTAAAGACTGCGTTAATCCTATCTGCTGAATTTTTTAAGAATTATATATTCCCAAAGCCAAAAAAATCGAACCAATGTTGATGAAAACCCGTGCTGTAAAAGATTTCACTTTTCTGCTTTTTAATTTGCTGGCTTTTAGTTTAGCCTCTGCCCAAAATGTATTCGTTGCCGGCAGAATGAGCGACGTAATGTGGCAGGGAAAACTAGACGGTGTAATACAAACGGATTCCATTTCACAAAAGGGAATGTACGGTTTGGGCCCCTTGGAAGGATTAAGAGGGGAAATTCTGGTGTTGGATGGAATAACCTATGTTTCCGGCATAAACAAGGATGAATTATTCACTCAAAGGGTTTCCGGGGCCAAGGCACCCTTTTTTGTTTACGGTGTCCAAAAAGATTTTGAGTCCATATCACTACCAGACTCGATTCGTACACTTCGGGATTTGGAACAATTTCTTGACACCAAATTTTCCGGTGAAGATGCTCCATTTATATTTTTGCTGGAAGGTACTTGGAGCAGCATCCAAATTCATAGCGTTAATCTGCCAAAAGGAAAATCTGTATCTTCTCCAACCGAAGCGCATGAAGGCCTCCAAAATTTTAATTTTTCTGAGATTACAGGAACTGTGGTAGGATTTTTTTCCAGAAATCACAAAGCCGTCTTTACGCATCACGATACCTATATGCATTGTCATTTTATCTCCGAAGACCGAAAAATTATGGGGCATCTGGATGGCATGCTTAACGAATCCGGTATGGTACAATTAAAAATACCGAAAAAAGAATAACTTAAATCTTCATTGAATTCAAATTCAGAACATTATATTTACTAGGTTACCCATTATTTGTTTAAATCGTAATTTCAATTCGGTTACCTTCGGGGTCTTTAATTACACTTTCAAAATAGCCGTCTCCAGTAGTTCTGGGCTCACTACATACCAAAAATCCATCTTGACGTAGCCGTTCGGTAAGACTAATAACATATTCTTTGTTGCCTACAGCAACAGCAAAATGGGCATAGCCCAATTGTTCTGTATCAGATTTGAAAGCAATGTCGGGCCGAAACATAATTTCTATTCGAGGCCCTGCTTCAAAAGAGAGAAAGTAAGATTGAAATCCGGTTTTTGGGTTGTGGTACAAATCATTTGCCGAAGCCTTAAAATAATTGACGTAGAAATCTCGCATACCTTCAAGATCTGCAACCCAAAGTGCTAAATGTTCAATTTTCATTTTTAAATATTTAGTGCTATTATCATATCATAAATCTTAGTATTGCAATCAGGACTGATAATATAGAGTAAATAGAAAAGAAATTAAAAGCTAAGCACAATTTTAAAAAATCGATACTATGAAATGCTTAAAATGCGGGCATACTTGGAAAAGAACCAAATGGCAGGAATTTTTTTCTTTTTTGTCCAAATGCCCCAAATGCGGTTCAAGGTTTTTATTGCGGTTTTGAGGGCTTTTCAATAAAGTATTCATCCTAATTCTATTAAAAACTCGGATGGTAATACCTCTCGGTTATTTGGAATTAAGAATAATGAAACACAAGAAATTTTAAAATCAGCCAATTTAGACCTTTCATTGGCGAACTGCTTGTGCAATCAGATTGGCATCAATTAATTCAAGTGATTTAACCATCTTTTGAGTTGCAGCTTTATATTTTAAAAAATGAGGCGTTTGCAAATGCGCCAAATAATCTTCAAGACTACGGTAAATCTCTATTAGGGTAAACCAATTGGGGCGTTCTTTTTCTGTTACCACATGATATTGCAATACTCCAGGTTCCTGTGCCACAGCAGTATTCATTTGTTCCCGTAATATGGGAATATAGGCCTGCAGTTGCTCTGGATCTATTTCAATTTTTACAAGTCGTACCATATTGTTTTCCGTTGATTCCTGACTAAAACCACTTGCAAAAACGGCAATTAGAATGAACATGAAAGTCCATTTACTGGATAGCGTAATCATAACTAAATTTTGCTTAAAGATAGGCAATGCAAATGCCTTCTCCCTAACCTGCCCTTATAATTGAAGATGAAATTTACACCTCTCGCCCAAAAACCAACGTAATATTATTATCATTCTTACGCTCAGATTCCCTTGCAAAACCGAGCTTTTCCAGAAGTCGAATGGAGCGACTGTTATCCGAATTCACAATACCCAATATTTTGACGAGCGTTTCATTTTGTATTAGATATTGAAAGTAACCGCGTGCAGCTTCTTCGGCATAACCCTGTCCAAAATATTCAGGTAAAAGAGCGAATCCCAAATCGGGGAAGTCATAGCCATCCCTGTAAATAAAAGACACCACTCCCATAGGTAGATTTGCCTGAGCAAGTTCAACCACATTATAATAGAAATTGGGAGTGTCCTGTATTTTCTGAATATAACCTTCGGCATCGGCATAGGAATGCACATTTCGGTCGCCAATAAATCGAAGCCAGCCATCGGTATTTACCAAGCGCAACATAAAAGCAGCATCGGAAAGTTGAATGGGACGGATTATAAGTCTTGGAGTTGTGATTGGGCTCACTTATTCTTGAATTTGTTTCCCTTTAGTATAAGATACGGCAATGGCAACGTTTGTGCAGCAATCCAACCCCACAGCGCATAGTGTGCATCAATAAGAAAAAACAGGATGTAGAATAGAAGGGTAGAATACAACGCCAAATAATAAAAGAAAGGCTTAAAAAAATTCAGATACCCTTTAATATCAAATTTGGCCTGTTCTGCCGCAGACATAGTATTGTATCCTGAGAGCAAATACTTGGCGTTATTCTCATTTACCAGCCAGGCTAAAAAGGTGTATAAAATTCCGGAGCCAATTACAATTATATGAAGTACTGTCATAATAAATCTATCTTTTCTTTTTGACGCATTTCGCGAATGAGTTCCGTTCCGAAAGATAATTTACAACCTAATTTACTTGTAGGTTCAATAATCCGCCAAAAGGGACATATAGATTCCGAAGTAGCACCCGCTGTGTATTTTTCAAAATTCATTTCGGCCACTATACGCAAAAAAATTCCAGTTGTAAGCGGACAGGTAAAATCGGCCCCGTAGCTAAGAGCCAAATCGTCCCGCATGGTGGCAACGTCTAACTTGATTCCTTTATTTTGCCTATTGATATAGTCCTGAATAATTGTGGGTGAGGGAATCAGCATTTTATCGCCAACACGGTACCCCCAATAAGATTTGTCCAAGACTTTAATCTCAATTTCAGGCTTGGCGTTAAATTTTTCGGTCCAAGACTTTTTCATCTTTAGAGTTAGCTGATTTAAACTTAAAGTTACTTTACAACCCAAATAAATTCAAATTTGAACAGATTTCATAATAACACAGGGCAGTTTAAACCCATTTCCTACGTATCTTTTATTCCTCAAACCAATCCAATCCAATTTTATACCATGAAACGCAGGTTATTATTTTGTATTTCGGCCCTCTTTTCGGCCGCATTTTCTTTTAGTCAAAAAGACTATACCCTAGTGGTAGAAGGTTTTGACTGGGGCCCGGCCGTGAGTAAGGTCATTTTACATTTAGACAATGAAATCTCTGAAAATCCAGATGCATCGGCGTACCAGGTTCTGGCTACGCGCACTACGGACAGAACAGAAAACCCAATTACCCCTTCCTCAGGCCAGCGAGACGTTTTGTCTGCCTATGTGTCTGATGCATCAGGAGCACGAACAGCATCGGGATCGAATATCACACTAATTTTGGAGGTAGGTCCAACCTTAAGAATTTCTTCCCCATTCCACTATCAGCGTGGGAACTTTTGGGTTGATTACCGCCTACTTATTTCCAACACCCAAAATTTAACTACCTGGGATAAGGAAACCAATCGTATACTTCCATTGGTAGATAATTACGATTTAACAGGGGTTTACAACGGTGCAAATTCTCAAAAAGAAATCCACTATGCCTCGTATTCGCCAAAATCCGGACCTACTAAAAAGCCCTTAATTATTTGGCTGCATGGTGGAGGAGAAGGGGGAACAGACACCACTATTCCACTTCTTGGTAACCGAGCGGCCAATTACGCATCCGACGATATTCAAAATTACTTTGGGGCTGCCTATGTGTTAGTCCCACAAAGTCCAACCCGATGGATGGACAGCGGAAATGGATCTACCAGCGGTCAGGTAGACGACATTTACTTTAGAGACGTAAAGGGCCTGATTGAGGAGTTTACAAGCCAGCATAAAGATATAGACAAAGATCGAATTTACGTGGGCGGATGCAGCAATGGTGGCTACATTAGCTTTAAACTCCTACTAGAATATCCCGACTTTTTTGCAGGGGCATACATTAGTGCGTTGGCCTACCGAGATTCAAGCGTTACAGATCAGCAAATAAAATCTATAAAACATATCCCGATTTGGTTTGTACATTCAAACGACGATACTACTACCGTGCCGGAAAACACGGTGCTTCCCATCTACAAAAGGCTTATTTCGGGTGGTGCAAAAAATGTACACCTATCCTATTACGATCATGTGGTAGATATTACCAACGCCTATGGGGGCTCCAATTATCACTACCCTGGGCACTGGTCCTGGATCTATTCCCATGCCAATGAAAGCTATAAGGACTTCGACGGAAAACCGGTCATGGTAAAAGGTATTCCGGTTACTATTATGCAGTGGTTGGCGTTACAACGGAAATAGTTCGGGGGTCTACCTTGTGCACAAGATCCAAACAAGGCTCTAAAGCAATATTGAATCCCAAAAGCACAACTCGAATTAAAAATAAAAAGTCCTCTATTCCTGTACCTAAGGTAGGGAATAGAGGACTTTCCTTATTTCATTGTACTGTTTAAATACATAATAACTTGATTATGAGCTACTCTACCATATAAACGGTCCCAAAATAAAGCACTACATGCTCATCTCAAGGCATTGGATTCCATTAAATCCGCCAATTCCAACTGTTGCGAATTTTCTATCACAACAGTTCCAGAATACTTAGATTTTGATAACTGTATCATCACCTTTGCCACAGCTTTTGCGGGTATAGGTTTCATCTGTTTAGGAAAAGCAAATGAAAAGATCGGCATTAGAAGTTGGGCAATCTTTTCTCCAAATCGAAATTCCTTTCTAGTACCCAGAAGCAACGAGGGTCTAAATATGAGGGCAGATTTAAGGTTAAGCGCTGTAACCGCAACATCAATTTCTCCTTTTAATCTTAGGTAAAAATTTGAGCTTTCCGGGTTGGCTCCACTGGAAGATACATAGAGAAATCGAAATGCCCCGTTTTCCAAACATCCCCGAGCAATATTTAAGGTAATGTCGTGATCCATGGTTCTATATATTTCCTTATTTCCCTTTACCTTGGCATTTGTGGTACCTATGGCCGAAAACACAATAGACTCCTTAGGTATAGCGTCTTTTATTGCCTTAGGATTATCAAAATTAATTCGTTTGTGAAATATTTTATAATGCTCAATTTCCATTGGTCCACGCGTTACCACAATAATCTCCTTATAGAGCGGATCCTGAATTAATAAAGTTAGCAGATGCCGCCCAATTAATCCGGTGGCCCCAAATACCACTGCTGTTTTTTCTGTAAATACGTTCATCGCTTTAGATTAAATAGAATTGCTATTCAAAGGTGTCAAATCTTTTAAAGTATTGCTAATTAGAACTTCGAGAATATGAATCTGCTCGTTACCGGCATTCAAAATCTGAGCTTAAGTATTTATTGGAATAATAAACCTGTCATTTTCACAAAGTAATTTTACCCTTGGAAAATTCAAGACCCAATACGCCTCCAATTACATTTCCACAAAATTCAAACTCAAGTAAAACAATAGGCTCCGTCCAATAAGGCGGAGCCATCATTTTATAGAATCCTATCTCTAGGTATGGTTTAAATAGCAGACTATCCGTGATCAATAAAATTTTAATCTAATTGGTCAAAAGCACTCCTTAGATCGCGTTTCAAGTCTTCTATATCCTCCAACCCTACAGATAGACGAATCAAATCTTGGGAAACCCCGGTGCTAGCCTGCTCCTGAGCATCCAATTGCTGGTGGGTGGTGCTAGCAGGGTGAATGATTAAGGATTTGGTATCACCGATGTTGGCGAGCAAGGAAAATAATTTGGTCTTGTTGGCTATGTGCTTGGCAGCCTCAAATCCTCCCTTGGCTCCAAAAGTGATCAAACCACTTTGGCCATTAGGCAGATATTTTTTGGCAAGCGTATGGTACGCATTATCTTCCAAGCCCGGATAATTTACCCAGGCCACCTCCCCTTGCTGTTGCAGCCACTGGGCAAGGGCAAGTGCATTTTCGGAATGCTTTTGCATACGCACAGAAAGTGTTTCCAACCCTTGTATAATTTGAAAGGCATTGGTAGGACTTAATGCACCTCCAAAATCGCGCAATCCTTCTAATATCAACTTAAAGGTAAACGATGCAGCACCCAACGCCTCGTGATAAACCAAACCGTGATAACCCGCAGAAGGTTCTGTGAATTCTGGGAATTTCCCACTGCTCCAATCAAAGGTTCCTGCGTCTACAATAACACCACCCAAAGAATTGCCCTGACCGCCAATATATTTTGTAAGGGAATGTATCACAAGGTTTGCACCGTGCTTGATCGGATTTAGCAAAGCTGGTGAGGCCACGGTATTATCTACAATAAAGGGAACTTGTGCCTTTTGCGCTACGGCTGCAATCGCCTCTAAATCCAACACATCTAACTTTGGATTACCAAGGGATTCAACAAAAATAGCCCGGGTATTCTCCTGTATTGCTGATTCAAAATTGGAGGTATCGGAGGCATCCACAAAGGTGGTGGTAATTCCCAGCCTAGGTAGGGTAACACTTAACAGGTTATAGGTGCCGCCATACAAACTGCTGGAGGCCACAATGTGGTCTCCACTTTTAAGTAAGGTAAGCAATCCGGTACTGATAGCCGCTGTTCCAGATGCAAATACTACAGCCCCTATACCGCCTTCTACGGCAGCAAGCCGATCTTGCAAGATTTGATTTGTAGGGTTATTTAACCGAGTATAAATAAAACCTAATTCCTTAAGCGAAAATAAGTTGGCTGCATGATCTGCATCATTAAAAACATACGAGCTGGTTTGATAAATAGGAACCGCACGTGTTCCTTGAGTTTGGCTTACGTCGTGTCCGGCGTGAAGGGCATTTGTAGCTAATTGGTGTGTACTCATGTTGAATGAAATTTTTGCCAAAAATATAATATTATTCTATTTATCCTATCTTTTTTATAGACTTTATGATTTAACACATAAAAATACTAGGGAATTCCATCAAAAAAGGGCAGTTAGAGGGTTCTTAAGATAAAGGTTCCTCAGGGTTTTCCTGTTTTAATATTTCATTTAAAACCACCGAAATAGCCAAAACAATGGCGGAAAAAAAGTGAATTAACATACCCATAGCTATTCCTCCGACCCGGTCGTCCGATTCATTTATTAAAATATATACCTGTCCTATAAATGCCAAGCCCATGGTTAAAAGCGTAAATTTCGAAATACTTCGTAAGGCCTTTTGCACCTTGGGAGTACTGTGACTGCCGGCACGAATCCATCCTAAAATTTGATACCCCTTATACACCCCGGCAAAAAATGGAATGGATCCCAAATATACAAATGCCAAAAAGGGGTCCTGAAAATAAATTTCTATCCAGTCTTTTCCAATATTTCTACCCTCTACCTGAGGTTCCCAAATCAAAAAACAAAGGACTCCAATGGCAAGTAATAATAGTACAAACTTTAAAAATAAGATTGCTGGTCGGATCATATCAAGGCGTATTGCGCAGCGTACTTTTCATGTTCGCCTATTAAAGATACTTTAAAAGCATCAACTCTTATGTCTATCGAGGGCCCAATCACATCCTGGCTATGTTAAATTTTAGAATCCATGTAACAATTGCCCCGCACCGGAGTCTTTAGAGTATGCCTAATACCAACTCGTGAAGTATTATATTCTATTTATTATCGTTTTAAGCCTGAGCTGGACTCAAGCACAACAAACTAGCAAAATAAACTTCGACGGTGTGGTCTCGCCAGAAGAATGGGCTATAGCAGACAAACATCAGATTAACTACGAATTTGACCCCGGAGATAATATTCCATCCGCTAACCTTACTGACGTTTACCTCACCTACGACGAGCAGCATCTTCTGATCGGTTTTATTGCGTATGCCGATATGAGTACCTTACGGTCATCCATCCGAAATAGGGATGCCGCTTGGCAAGACGACATGGTAA
>JBJOHX010000027.1:0-9133 GCA_046047415.1 Bacteroidota bacterium | reverse complement strand
GCCGAAATCATTGGAGTGTCCAGACAGACGGTAAATGCCATCGAAAAGGAAAAATTTGATCCCAGCCTGCCTACGGCCTTTAAAATGGCGAAGCTGTTTATGAAGCCCATTGAGGAATTCTTTTTATTTGAGGATTACTGAGAAAGTGCTTCCGAATCTGGAAATAGTAACATTGCCTTGTAAAATCTGGTTGAATTAAGACTATATTCGATTTAAAATCAATGCGATGCGCAAAGTATTAACATGTTTGTTATTTATACTCTATACTACTGCTTGGAGCCAACAAAGTCCCTTTGCCCAAACCGGTATACTGGTTGTTGGACCTATGGTAGGCTTAAATAGTTCGCTAGACGGAAAAACTGGACTCGACTTTGGAATTAGCACCGAATACCTTTTAGGTGGTTCGTTTTCCTTGGTAAACGGAGTGCATTTTTCGGATCGTGGATTTTTACCGGATGCGGTCCACATGCGCCAAACGTCCTGGCAAATTCCAATTGCGCTGCAATACTATACCGATTGGGGTACAGATTGCGTCGAAATCTTTGGCATCACTCTTTTGGCCGGGGTTCAAATCAATCTCGGAAGGCATCTGGAGTATGTGTCTTCCAACATAAAAAGTCTGCCTGAAACTTCGGGACAATACTTGGAAGGTCTAATTGGCCTGGGGTACCGAACAGGTAAACTCCAATTCTTTATCAATTACACCAGCGCATTGCAACACGCAGATTTTAATGCGTTAGGATTTAAAAATGCGGCCTACTGCTTGGGATTAAATTATTACTTTAAGGGAATAACTAAACCTTAGAACACTTTGCGTATTTACAGTTATCCCGATCCTATGACACCAAATCCTGCTAAAATATGCAATACCAGAGTGCATTTTCACCAAGGTAAATGGTATACCAAAAATATCCACATTTTTAGGCTAAAGTTCTTTTTTATAATGCTTTGCAGTTATTTATCTGTTGCCCAAGATAGTAATCTGCCTTTACAGTTATCGGCTGCAGAAGACCATGCGCTAATGATGCAGCAATTAGGCATTGCGGCCATCCGCCCAGGATTTAGCGGCAATGAGCAGGCTCCCAATGCAGCGAATTACAATGAAGCGTTGGCCAATCCGTGTCCGGAATTGCCGCAACTTTTACGTCTAAAAAGTGGCGTGCCGGTAGCGGATCAGCAAACTTGGTGGCAGCATAGACGTCCGGAAATTATTGCAGATTTTGAGCAAGAGGTATACGGAAAGGTTCCGGAAAACGTACCTGAAGTGCAATGGGAAACCAAAATTTCGGACCGTGAATTTGTGAATCACGTTCCGGTGTTGGCGCGTCTTATAGAAGGAAAGGTTAAGCATTCCGGGAATCCCAAATTGGACGTGACCCTAAAAATGATGCTGGTGCTGCCCCGAAATGTTACCGGTCCGGTGCCGGTTCTCATGATGTTTACCGGGAGAGGGCTCGCTTTTCCGGCTCCGACCCAACCGGGTTTGGAGGAGATTGAAAAACTAAACTCGGTCTTAAAGCAGGTGCTTATAGCCCGTGATTCTTCCTTGCAAGATATTTTTGACCGGTATCCGGCTTATCAAATGGTAAACCGTTTGCCCGGCCCAGATTTTTTTAGCCCTCCTAAGCCCGAGGAGGAGCAAACCCCACAGGAAAAACTACTTTCCGCGGGGTGGGGATACTGTCTTATCGATACACGTAGTATTCAAGAAGACAATGGTGCCGGATTAACTCGGGGTATTATTGGATTGTGCAATCAGGGGCAGCCCCGTAAGCCCAGCGATTGGGGTGCCTTAAGGGCCTGGGCTTGGGCGGCATCTCGCGGGTTGGACTTTTTGGAGAAGGATACCTTGGTGGATGCCAAACGTATAGGTATTGAGGGGGTTTCCCGTTACGGTAAAGCGGCTCTGGTGGCCATGGCATTTGAACCTCGGTTTGCCGTAGGACTTATTGGATCTTCAGGCAAAGGCGGTACTACGTTGCACCGTAGGTTTTTTGGAGAGGCAGTTGAGAATCTGGCGGGTCCTGGTGAATATCACTGGATGGCCGGAAATTATATCAAATACGCGGCAGAGGCGGGTACTTTCGGACGTATGACCGGTTGTGATTTGCCGGTAGATTCACATCAGCTTTTGGCTCTTTGTGCACCAAGACCTGTTTTTGTTAGTTATGGAATTCCAGAAGCCGGAGATGCCAAATGGCTGGATCAGTTGGGTAGCTATCAGGCAACCTTGGCGGCAGGTCAGGTATATCAATTGCTTGGTGCTAAAGATCTTGGAAAGGGTCACAATTATCAGGACGCTGTGTTGCCTCCGGTTTTAGAGGGATTATTAGCAGGACAATTGGCTTGGCGTCAGCACGATGGCGGACACACAGACGGCCCCAACATTACCCATTTCATTTCCTGGGCCAATAAAATGCTCATGAAAAACGCGGTACGGTAGTTTTTTGGGATTAATCTGCCTTGCGAATGGATTGTAAGATTTCCAGCAACATTTTACTTACCCAACGTTCGTACATTTTTGCGCTAGGATGCAAACCATCTTGGGTTACTAAGCTCCAGTCGCTCTCCGAACTTCGCGAAACTCCAGTAATATCAATAAATTGAATGTCGTTCTGGGTGCAAACCGTTCTTAGGATGAGGTTAAATTGATCAATTTCCTGCCGAACTTTTTCTTGGTCCCAGTTGGTGCCAAACGGGGTAACTCCCCAATCCGGGATGGAAATCACCACGATTTCTGAGGTGACTCCTTGGTTAAATGCAACTATTGTTTGGAGCAGTTTTATAAAATCGGTCTGAAACGTTGCCGTACTGTTGCCACGAAACTGATCGTTTACGCCTATTTGAAGGGTTATTAGGTTATAGGTATTTACTAAATTTTCTGAAGACCAACGTTGCTGCAATTCAGAGGTGGTCATACCGGTTTCGGCAATTACTTTTGTGGCTACTGGAATTTGAAGGGCATTTGTTAATGCTGCAGCAAGTTGGGCCGGCCAACTATCTTCATATGGCACCCCCTCACCCGCGGTATAGCTGTCACCTAAGGCCAGGTGGTTGATTTCTTTGGGCAGCACCTGGCTTGCACCTGGCAGTTCATTTGAAAGGTCCAAAGGTGTTTCGGGTTGGCAAGCAATGATTGCGCCTGCAATCCAAATTAGGCAATAGGTCTGGATTCGAATTAACAACTTTTGTAAAATACCTTACGTTCCAATTTTGCTTCGATTTCTTTTGCGGTTTTGGTAATGGAAAGCCCGCCCAGGTTGGTACAACGCAGGGTATTGGGAATACTTTTGCCGACCTCGTACATAGTTTCAATTACTTCGTCTAGCGGGATCAGTGCGTCGTAGTCTGCCAGGGCCATATTGGCACAAGAAAGTGCATTGGAAGCGGCCATCACATTCCGATTTAGACATGGTGCTTCTACCCGGTTTCCAATCGGGTCGCAAATCATACCTAGTGAACTTTGCAACGCCATCGATGCGGCAGAAAGACTTTGTTTAAGGCTTCCTCCACCCATATAAACCAATGCGGCTGCAGCCATGGTAGCACCGGAACCGCATTCGGCCTGGCAACCGCCCACCTCGGCGGCAAACGTGGAGTGGGCCGCAATAAATACACCAATCAATCCGGCAATAAGCAGTGCCTTTACCGTTTCCTCATTAGAAAGTCCAAGAGAATGTGCTACCCCTAGAACCGCTCCGGGCATGGCACCGCAAGAACCGGCCGTTGGCGCAGCAACAATGACGCCCATGGAGCTTTTTACTTCCATAATGGCCGATACGTACATGATTATCCGATTGAGCACCTCCCCGTCTACTAATTTTTTCTCGTCCATTAAGGCCTTAAATTTAACAGATTGAGGACCCAAAATCCGATCTTGGTATTGGGTTCCCTTTAGTCCCGTATCAACGGCATTTTTCAGGATTATTCGAATGTCCTCCATCTTGTCCAAAACGGCTTGTTCCGAGATGTTTCCCCTCAGGCTCTCGTATTTTACTGCCAATTCCCAAAGCGACAGGTTTTTTTCGGCATTGTAGTCCAGCATTTCTGCTACGGTAATGAACGGAACCTGAGCCTGTTTACTCGACAGAATGGGCAGTACCGGATGCAATTGTTTTACGTTTAAAACTCCGTTACAGGTGCGCAATGTAGCCAGGTCCGATTCCGAATAAGGGCTCAAGCCGGAAGCCACAATTAAAGTATTTTTACCGGATTGGATTTTGATATCATCGTTTTCGGGGAGCTTGGCAAGAAAGCTTTGCGCTTGCTCGGTAGCGTCACAATACACAAGGGTACTGTAGTTATCACCGAAAAGACGAACCGAAATACCATCCACTTCAATTAACTCAATCATACCCCCACCGGTAGACAAGGCCACTACCTGATGCGTTTCATATTTGTTTTTTAGGGTAATACGGTACGTGTTGGGATGCGTAGCTCCAAAATCCAGAATAGTAATGCTAACGGTAATGCCGGACGCACTAAGGTAGTCTTCTGCGTGTTCAAGGCGCTCGTCGTGGGCTTCCCAGCCCAAAAAACCACCAAAAAGCCCCATGTCGGAACCCTGATCTTTATGGGTGGTGGCTAAGGAGCCGTTGGGATCAAATTCAATGAGAATATCTTGGATTTCCCCGTCCATTAAATCCCGACACAGTCTGCCTATTCTCAAGGATGCTGCACAATGCGAACTGCTGGGCCCGCGCATTACAGGCCCTACTACGTCGTTAAAGATGCTGGGGTTGGGCATAGATTAATTTTTTTATGAATTTAAGTATTAAATACTTTAATCATATGCGTGATTTTTCGGAATCTTAGAATAAGAATGTATTTTGAATAACAATTTTATAGTCATTACCAGTTTAATATCTCTATTATGCGAAGCTGTTCAGCATTGTTTTTGATTCTACTATTTCAATCTTGCAGTGCTCAGGAAAATGGCAAGGAAACTGAAATTGCAGAAAAAGCAAATTCTATAGAAATTGCTCCAGGTGGCAACTCATTTACTGCCAATAATGAGTACCAGAATTATATTACGCCAGAGGGAATAAAATCCTGGAATAATCCAAATGTCATTTGGGATACCTATGTGTATTTGGAACATGAAGGAGCCTATATAATCGGTATCAAAGGAATAGGAGATGCTTTGGTTTCAATGCAATTTGAGGTAGAAGACAACTCATTTACTTTTGATTTCAATCCTGAAATATCGGCGGTACAGACGGCGGGACAACTGAGATTCTCAAAAGGATATTCAAAAATCAGCCTAAAGGGTAATTCCGGCATTGCAAATTACCCTACTATTTCTGGGATTTACCTTTTTGGAGACGAACCGATTAAAGGTTTCTGGGTAAAGGATAATGAAGATTCCCGCTTTTACTGGGGCCGTCGCGGACCTTCGGTTCATTTATCGTTTACCCCGCCGGCCGAAAAGGATATTGAATATTACTACACCGAGCTGCTTATTCCGGCAGGCGAAGACGCGGTAGGCTCTTATTTTATGGCCAACGGTTTTGCCCAAGGCTATTTCGGAATCCAGGTAAATAGCGAATCGGAGCGCCGTATCTTATTCTCCGTCTGGAGTCCATACAATACCGATAATCCCGGTGAAATCCCTGAGGAATTTAAGATCAAACTTTTGGCTAAAGGGGAAGGGGTGTACACTGGTGAATTTGGCAATGAAGGATCGGGTGGGCAGAGTTATAAGATTTTTCCGTGGAAAGCCGAAACGGCCTATGGCTTTTTAACCCGTGCCGTTCCGGATGAGGAAGGTAACACAACCTTTACTTCCTATTTTAGGGAAACAGAAACCGGCGAATGGCAGTTGATTGCCAGTTTTTTGCGTCCTAAGACCCAAACCTGGTATACCCGGCCACATGCTTTTCTTGAAAATTTTATCGATTACAATGGCTATTTAGGCAGGTGGGTTCAATATAATAACCCATGGGTATATACCACAACAGGAGAGTGGATTCCGCTTACGGAGGCGCGTTTTACCACCGATGACATCGGGAATCGGGAATTCCGCAAAGATTTGGAAGGTGGAATTGACTCTAATCGGTTTTATTTGAGGAATGGGGGCTTTTTTAATGGCACGGTTGCTCCGGGGAGTTCCTTTATCTTACCGACAGCCGAATCTGCTCCTCAGATAGATTTTACAGCACTTAGCAGTAATTAAATGATATTGGTTTTTTGAAATTTCTACTGTTGTTTAGTTTTTGGTCGGATTTTGTTTTCTATTTCGATTGAAATCACGTTATTCAATCCTCAAAAATTTAACCTTTCTTGTTACAAAAATCATGAATATGCAGAGCAAGAGTGATATTTTTTAAATTCAATATGCAGGATAATCCGGAAAAAAGTGGGTCAGTTTTGTTGCGCCAACTGGGGCTAATTGCGGTAATAGCTACCGGAGTTTCCTCTATGGTGGGCGCTTCCATTAACGTGGTTCCGGTTATGCTTCACCGCAGTGTACCCGGTATTGGTCCCAATGTTATTCCCGCATTTTTATTTGCAGCCATTCCCGCTCTCCTGGCCGGTTTGGCCTATGCCTTACTCGCTTCTGCCATGCCCAGAGCTGGGGGTAGTTACTTGTACGCCAGTCGGGGTCTTAGTCCGTATCTCGGCTTTGTTGCCAGTTTTTCGCAGTGGTTTGGGCTGTCGATAGTGATTGGGGTTATCGCCTATATTGTAATCCCCTTTATACGAGATATCGCGATTAGTGCAGGTCTAACTGATTTGGCAGCGTATTTGGAACAGTCTTTTACTCGGTTGGTATTGGCTCTAGGACTCGTTTGGGGTTTTGTATATATTAACATACGGGGGGTAAAGACCTACACGCGCTGGATACTGCCCATGGTGGTGCTCATTTTTGCGTTGGGGGGTATTGTGGTCGTTTCCGGTCTTTTTTACAACAGTACCGATTTTCTGGAGGCTTTACATCAAAAGCAGGGTGTTGTTTTTGATCCCCTGCCCGAACCTCCTTTTCAATGGTCTGTGTTTTTGGCTGCAGCGGCTGTTCTTTTTTCCAGTTTTATTGGGTTTGATGCTATTGCGCAAACCGGGAGCGAGGCCAAAAATCCGACTCGCAATGTACCCCTGGCCATATTGATTGCCATTTTGGGAGTGGGGCTCTTTTACATCTTATTTACCCTGTCGGTCTATCATATTGTTCCTTGGAGTTATGTGGCCGAACAGGCACAGAACCGGGATGTGAGCGCCCCGGGTTTGCTGAGCCTGGTATTGCCTTCGGGTGTCGATATCATTATTTTATTCGGAGCTGCAGTGGCCTTAATCAATGATTTACCGGCCATGTTGCTCTCGGTATCACGCCTTATGTTTGCCTGGGCGCAAGATGGTATTTTTCCGTCTGGAATTACCCGGATTCATCCCAAGTTTCACAGTCCGCATGTGGCGCTAGTCTTTGCCGGTATAATGGCCTCAATTGGGATTTTGGGTTCTCATTTTGCCGCTGATTTCTTCTTGGGTATCGATATTATGGTAACCTCAATGCTAGTGAATTTCCTTTTGATGTGTATAACCGTTTTGGCGCTGCCCAGGGTAAATCCGCCATTGGCCAATGCCGTTAAGATATTTCGAAACCGATGGGTTCAAAGGCTAATCGGCGGTATGGGAATCGTAGCTATTTCCGGGTTTTTGATCATACATGTTTATAAAGATTTGTCCCAAGAGGTTGCTGCTTGGTATTTTCATTCCACTTACGTTTGGCTACTGGTCATGGTATTGGCCAGTGGTGTTTTTTGGTTTAAATGGCAACGATTGAGTCGCCAAAACTCCGAACTCAAATCAGATTTTAAAAAGCTCCCCAATTTATAACTCATGATTAATCAAGTTAATTTATCAGATAGTCTTCGTATTCCCCGAATAATTATCGGATTGTGGCAGATTGCCGATATGGAACGGAAAAAAGGCGAATTGGATCCGGTCAAAACCGCGCAATATATGCAGCCCTATGCCGAAGCAGGTTTTACAGCTTTTGATATGGCCGACCATTACGGGTCTAGCGAAATCATTGCAGGTACTTTTAAAAATCAATACAATACCCCATCTTCCATAAACTTATTTACCAAATGGGTGCCTGAGCCGGTAAAAATCACCCGAGACAACACAAGAAGGGCAGTAGAGCATGCATTGACTCGAATGGACCAGACCGCTATCGATTTAATGCAGTTTCACGCATGGCATTATCCAGATTCCAGCTGGTTGGATGCGTTGTTTTATTTAAATGAATTACGGGAAGAGGGATTAATTAATAACATAGGGTTAACCAACTTTGATGCGGCCCATTTGGCTGCAGCCTGCTCTAGCGGTGTACCGGTAGTCTCTAATCAGGTTTCACATTCCGTATTGGACCAACGAGCCCAAGGCGCATTAAGTGAGGTTTGTTCGCGATACAATGTTAAGCTATTGGCCTACGGAACATTGGCCGGAGGGTTTCTTACCGAAAAATGGCTCGGCAAACCGGAACCGGATCAAAAAAACCTCAACACCTGGTCCGAAATGAAATATAAACGCTTTATCGATGCCGCGGGGGGGTGGTCTTCCTATCAGCGTTTACTCCTCGCATTAAAGCAAGTTGCCCACAAACACCAAACCGATATAGCTTCTATAGCCGGCAGGTACGTATTGGAAAACAAACATGTGGGCGCTCTTATAGTAGGGGCCCGGTTGGGTGAAAGCGAACACATTCAGGATCATAAGAAATTATTGGATATAAAACTAGATGCCGAAGATTTAATCCTGATTGCTGAGGCACAGGGCAAATTGAATCCAATTCCGGGAGATTGTGGCGATGAGTACAGAAAGCCACCCTTCTTAACCGCTGCCGGAGATCTCAGTCATCACATCGATTCCATTCCTCCTGTTTATAAAGCGATTGAAAACGGATTGGACAGGCAGCAGGTATACAGCGGAACGGTATGGGAAGGATTTGCAGGGTATTCCAGAGCGGTTAGAAAGGGAAATTCAATTTTCGTTTCTGGAACTACCGCTACCCATGGCACACGACTTATTGGTCAAGACGATCCAGCAGCACAGACCCATTTTATTATTGATAAAATAGAAGCATCTATTGTTTCTTTAGGAGGTTCCCTAAAGGATGTAGTTCGCACCCGTA
>JBJOHX010000026.1:0-16329 GCA_046047415.1 Bacteroidota bacterium | reverse complement strand
GAGCCTCAGTGCTACAACGGCAGAGGTTGCGGTGGAATCCGGAGCGGTATACTACTGGAAGGTAGTAAGTTCAGACGGAGTAAATACTTCTTCTAGCTTGGTATATACTTTTCGGGTAGATTAAAGGGTATTAACACGAATATATTTTAATCCCATGCCTATCGGCATGGGATTTTTTTCGCTTCTGTCTTTAAGGTAGTTGAATCATTAAATTCAACATTTAGAATTAAAGCAATGGGAATAATATAACACCTTAAATCATACACCGTCAAAATGGCAAAATTGGAGTAACTTAAGTGCTTCAATCAATTTTAATTGGGCAGTGAGAATTAAATCTTTATTCATAAAAGCCTTTTCATTAATAAGCTTTGTGATTTTTGGGCAAGGATGGGCACAGGTTTCAATGCAGACCAATGTTCTCAATTTAAATATTGATAAAGAGGGTCAAATAACCCAATTATATAATTCGGATACAGATGTAAATTATTTAGCCAAGGGTGTTCCTGCTCCATTGTTAACGGTAATCCAAAACGGAGAACGCTATACTCCAAATTTGCTGGTTTATCAGGAGTCCGAAAACTTAATTGATTTGCGATTTAACGAAATCGATGCCGGAGTTACTATTCAGTTTATTATAAAACCAACACATATAACCCTAGAAGTAGTACGTGCCAATCCGGAAATTGACGCGTTGGTTTGGGGGCCTTTTCCAACAACAATTAATAAAACTATCGGAGAAATTATTGGGGTGGTACGCGATAATGAGGTGGCTTTAGGACTACAGGTTTTGAACGCAAAGACCTTAGGTGGTGATTATCCGAACAATGAAGGAAGCACATGGGCCCGAGGCATTGCTGCATTGGAGGAGCCGTTCGGAAGCCGTATTCAGGCTTATTCCATTAATAGAAATCGAAAACGAAACGTAGATGCATGGGGTGGGGTGTATAAAAACATGCCCGTGGAGGCATTGGCCAATGAAGGAGTAGTTGGCAGTAAAATCGCGCTGTTCTCCTGTGCCGAAAGTGAAACCTTAGATTGGCTAGAGCAAATTGAACTTGCAGAAGGTCTCCCGCATCCTACAATAGATGGGGTTTGGTTTAAGAAGTCAAACGTTTATGGCAAGTCGTATATGATATCTTCCTTTGGGGAGTCAGATATGGATGAAATGATTGACTATGCCAAGCGTTCCGGACTTATATCGCTCTATCACGAAGGGCCGTTTGCCAGTTGGGGTCACTTTGTGTTAAATCCAGAACAGTTCCCTAATGGAAGGGATGGGTTAAAGCAGTGTGCCGATAAAGCGCATGCTGCAGGATTGTTTTTGGGAGTACATACCCTAACTAATTTTATAAATACCAATGATCCATATATAACGCCAATTCCGGATGAGCGGTTAAGCCTTACTGGGAGCTCGGTCTTAACTGACCCTATTACGTCAGATCAAACCACGATAGCTGTGGTTTCTCCGGAATATTTTAATCAGGAAGAGAGCAACACCTTGCATGCCGCAAAGATTGGTTCCGAAATTATTCGCTATCGCAAAGTTACGGATACTGCGCCTTACCAATTACTGGATTGTATTCGAGGGGCTTATGGGACTATAAAAGCCGAACATAAGGCCGGTGAGTTGGTTGGTAAGCTATTTGACCATCCGTATCAGGTGTTTTTTCCCAACCTGGAAATGCAGCGGGAAATTGCAACCAATATTGCTACGCTCATGAATGAAACCGGGGTTGATCATCTGGATCTCGACGGGCACGAAGGCGCGCTCGCTTCCGGACAAGGCGATTATGCACTAGAGTTATTTGCCAAGGATGTCTTTGAACAAGTAGACCATGACTTACTTATTGGCACCAGTATCAGCAAAACGTTTTACTGGCATATTGGATCTTATTACAATTGGGGGGAACCATGGTATGGCGGGTTTAAGGAGAGTATGCAACAGTATCGGATAGACAATCAGGGATTGTTTGACCGCAATTTTATGCCGCATATGTTGGGATGGTATCTACTCACCGAAAATACCACGCTGCCGGAAATGGAATGGATGCTTGCCCGGGCTGCCGGATACAATGCCGGATTTGCCATGGTGGCTCGCCCAAAGGCGCTTAGAAATAATCCGATTACAAATCAATTATTAGATGCTATTCGGGAATGGGAAGCCGCTCGCAATGGAAGTGCTTTTCCCGGTAATATCCAAGAGCTACTCAAAAATCCTAATCTGGAATTTCATCTCGAAAAGCGGGGAAAAGGACAATGGCGATTAGATCAATTTGCCACTTCAGAGGTTTATATTCATGAGCCAACAGAATTACAGCCCGGTCAGCCCACGCATGCTATATGGGATGTTGATTTTCCCTGGACCGCTCAACTGCTTCAATTTCGATTGGAAGTAGAGGGAACCAGCGGAGTTGTAAACAATGGAAGGCTACAGCTAGATAATTACTTGGATATAAACCTGCCTGTGGAGCTGCGAGCCGGAGAGAGTTTGGTAAGTGATGGCACTAAGGTCATTCAAATTTATGATGCAAAAGGAAAGCCCAAGCAAACCATCACAATGGAACAAAATCCGCCCAAAATGCAGCAGGGTAAGCATCAGATGTTAATGGACGCCGATTTTTCCCCAGATTCCAATCTTAAAATACGCTTTCAACTCAAAGGATTGGCCCAAAGCACAAACATCTCAATAGAAATGTAGAAATTTCTTAAGAGGTTTTGATTGAAGGTAATGTGTAGCATTGGGCCGGCGATAATCCAAAAATTCTTTCATGCTACAGTTGGAACCCGGCCCTATTTGTAATAATTACACCCGAGTAAGCTTTACCGGCATGGTTTGGTTGGCGTTCCACTGGCAAACGTAGATGCTGTCGTCCTCGTCAATGCAAACATCGTGTCCGTGATGGAAGACTTTGGAGGCATCCTGAAAAGTTTGTTGCAGGGCTCCGTTTTTATATTCCGGGGCCGTTCCGCCAGGACTGGATATGACGTTGTTTTGCGCATCCAATATGGTTAAAAATCCGGTACTGTCTTTCCGGTTTCCCTCGGCATCCTTAGACCAACAAACCCCCGCGTAGAGCTGATTTCCATGAATTACAGGTCTGCAAACGTACATTCCTGGTAGTTCTATAGTACGGAGATACTGACCGTCTAAGGTGAATTCTTTAAAGCAGCATTCATCGCGGGAAGTGCAGATTAGAACTGGATTATTAGGATCTCGGGTGTCCACTACCACGCCGTGGGCGTTCCGCAGATTGTGGTCTGGATTCTCGTTATTGTGCCCGCCAAATTTCCGAATAAAGCGTCCCCGGGCATCAAAATGCAAGATGTAGTCGGACCCGTACCCGTCTGCCACGTAGATGTCGCCATTGGGTGCTACTGCCGTTTCGGTAGGGAAGTAAGGGTCCTCATCGTTGTACACACCCAAGGTATGCGGTTGGGCCAACGAAAAGATGATACGACCCCGTAAGTCGGTCTTAACCACGTTTCCGTGTTGTGATTTGCCTTTTCCGTTGGCTCCCCTGTAGAAGCCATTGTCTACCAAGAGCAAAAAGTCTTCGTCGTTTTCACGACTTATGGTTAATCCATGCCCGGCCGGAAAGGCATGACCCCAAGCGTCCAACAGCGTACCGGATTTATCGAAAACCAGGATGTTATTGTGGGTGTCATCACCAATCATATACAATCTGCCCTGGCTGTCTTGCACCATTTCATGACAGTTAATTACCGGATGTGTTGTTGGATTGACCTGAGCCCAATTTTTATCTACTTTATACCGAAAGTCGTCGTGCCCTATAATCAGGTCTTCGGGTTGTGCGAATTGGCCTCCTATAGTGAAGGCCGAGGTGTTATGTGCCATAATTCCTGCAGTGGCTAATGAGGTGGTTTTGATAAAGTTTCTTCTTGATTTCATACGGTTTAATTGGAAGGCCGGGGTCTCCGGTTGGGTTGAATGCAATTGAACGAGTTACCTCACAATTCATGATGCCCGGCAGGTAGTGATACAATATTAGTGATTGCCAATTCTAAACTGGGCTTATATTAGTCTACCTCCACAATCATCTCAATTTCCACCGCAATATTGCCCGGTAGGGATCCCATGCCAACTGCGGCTCGGGCGTGTTTTCCAGCTTCCCCAAAAACCGCTACCATTAGGTCGGAATAGCCGTTAATCACCTTGGGATGCTCGGAAAAGTCTGGAGTGGAGTTCACCATGCCCAGCACCTTTACTACCCGTTTAACCCGGCTCAAATCGCCTAGCATAGATTTAAGTACTGCAAGTTGATTGATACCAGTAATCTTAGCGGCTTCGTAGCCTTCTGCAATGCTTAAATCTGCACCCACCTTTCCTGTAATGTTGGTGCCGTCTTCCTGCAATGGTCCCTTGCCGGACAGGAATATAAGATTGCCGGTTTGTACCCCGTTCACGTAGTTCGCAATGGGGCTGGAAGCCTCGGGAAGGTTAATGCCCAAAGCGGCAATACGCGATTCGGGTGAGTCTTGAGCCTGCACCATCCCTGCGGTGCAAAGCGCGACAACGATCGCAGTGTGTCGTAAAGATTGAAAAAATCGGATCATAGGGTTTATTTAGGTAGCACTTGATAATATTTCGTGAATTCTCTTAGCCACAATTCGTTCTTGACCGGGCTCCATCATCCAGGTGGTGATACCTATAGTTTGGCTGTCGCCAACGGTCTGTATGGAAGGATGACCTAACCGAAGTTGCTCTCGGGCTTCTGTGGAGGTAATTTTTACCTTGTTTTCGTCCCATCGAATGCGCAAGCTTGGTACGTGATTGGCTTGAGCGGGTACGTGAATTTCGGTAGTTACCCCGTCTACCTGCTTTGCGGTATTGCTAATGAGATTAATCTGATTTTCCCAAAGTTCCCATTCTTTATCGTGGTCCTTGGCAAGATAAAGTTCAAGGGCCACCAACATACCCAACACCTCTTCTTTATTTACCTTCATTCCACGTCCAATGGTTTCTCCTCTAGGGGGTGTGTGCAAGCGAGCAGCCTCAATATATTTGCGTTTTCCAAGCAACAAGCCAGCACTTTGGGGGCCACGTAAACCTTTACCACCAGAAAAGGCCACCATATCAAAGCCCATTTTGGTAAATCTGAAGAGATTGGAAACCGGAGGAACGTCTGCAGCACAATCAATAAAGGTGGGAATATTGTGTTTTTTGCCCAGGGCCACAAACTCTTCCCATTTAATTTCGCCATTTTCTACGTTCGCATTCAGGAACCACATCATAGCAGTCTTTTTCGAAATTGCCTTTTCTACGTCCTGAACGGTTACCACTTCCACCACCTTGGCACCCACATTGGTAAGTGCCTGTGAGTAGCCTATTTTATGACCTTTTTGTATTATGACTTCATTGGCCCAGCCGTCTGTTCTTGGCAGTTGTTTTACCTTTTCGGGATCTGTCCCGCAGAGCACACCAGCCATGGCAATAGACATTGCACCAAAACAACCCGAGGTTACCGTAGCGTATTCGCACTCTAGTAATTCCGCAATGCGTTCTCCAACCTTATCCTGTAGATCGTCCAGATTAACGTATTGAGAAGCACCATAATTAATAGCGTCTGTAACTTCTTTGGGCATGAGCGAACCGGTCATAGCGGTATAGGTGCCTGCGGCATTTATAAAGGTCCGTACACCCAGTTCTTTAAAAAAGTCCCGGTTGGCTAGCAAACTCTCAGGTTTGGTAAATACTTTTTCTACGGCTGCCGTACCTACAAGTGGGGTAATAAAGGGAAGGGCAGATAGCGATTTTAAAAACTTTCTTTTATTCATGATGGGTTTGTTTTTTGGGTTAATCAACTGCAGCGATACAATCCATTTCTACTAATGAGTCTCCGGGTACTCCACCGTATGTAGCTACAGTAGTCCGCACGGGCGGGTTTTTGCCAAATCTGCCGCGGAAGACCTCGTTCATACCCTTATAATCGGCCAGATCGGCCAGGTATACGTTTACTTTTAGTACCTGTTCCATTGATGATCCGTTCCGCTCCAATTCTTTTTGAAGTTCGTTGAGAACGTGATCGGTGTGGGACTTTATATCGCCCTCAAAATGAGCGCCTTTTCCTGCAATGTACAGCGTGTTTCCATGGCGTACGGCACCTGAAAACAGTGGAATGTCCTGATCGGTTACCACATCAATACACTCTTTTTTAGGTGCTTTTTCTGAGGCCGCCCGTAACCCTTGAAGACCTAATAATCCAGTAATGGCCAGCCCGATTTTTTTAAAGGAACCTCTGCGTGATGTTTTTATATTCATAATCTTAGTTTGGTTTAAGTGAGTTGTGGATTACCACATACGTTTTTTAAGCAATTCTTGTATTTGTGCTTTAGGAACTGGAAGTTCATCAATGTGGTCTTCCAGCCATTGTGAAAAATCCTTTTCAATTTCTTCGGTCCATTTATTGTCGATCTGCCCCGGGGTATATCGGCCTTCCTTGAGGCGGGAAATACCAAATAGGTCTCTAAGGCGAACCACTTCCGAGGTTACCACCACCTTTTCGGCCAAATGAGCCGGTATAAAAATGACGCCTTCTTTTTTTGCCAGCACCACATCTCCGGGCATTACGGTGGCCGCCCCGATACGAATGGGGTAGTTAATGCTCAGCAGCATAACTTCGGTAAGGAAAGAGGGATGCCAGCCCCGAACAAAGGCATTAAATCCGGCTATTTGGGATAGGCCTTCCATGTCTCTACTGGAGGCGTTAAAGACCACACCGTTTCCAGATTTTGCAAATATGGCATTGCCGAGGTTGTCTCCAATTAGGGTTCCGTCTACAATTTTACCAAATCCATCGGCAACGTAGACGTCTCCGATCACAAGCCGGTCAATGGGCCAAGAGTTGGTGTTGCCCAATTCGCCGTTTGCCCGACCTTTTTCAATTACCTGTCCGGATACATCGGGCCGGTTTGGCATGTATTGTACCGTAAGCGCCCGACCTACTAAGGGTACATCGTCGTGAAGGGGTTGCCAGCCGCCTTCGAACTGATTGTGGTATCCCTCATTACGCAGTACGCCCCATGCTTCCTCAATGGAAACTTGCTTCATGCGCTCTAGAATATCATCTGCCACCTTGGGCCGACCATCCTCAAAACGTTCTCCTTCCCAGAGGTGGGTAAGGAATTTCATCTGATCCGGGTTCAGTTCTTGGGCGCGGGTCAAAAATCCGGCTAAGAGAACTAAAACAGGAATAAGTCTGAGTGTTATTTTATGCATGGCTATTCGTGTTCTTCAATTTTTCGATCGCGCCACCAGGTGGCCAATGAGGAGCCAGAAATATTCATCCAGGGACCAAAAACGGCCGGCGCCAGTCCAACGGTGGCCACCTTGCCCATTTCCAGGGCAATACCCGAAGCCAGTCCGCCATTTTGCATCCCAACTTCCAAGGCAATGGTACGGCAGTCCTGTTCTTTCATTTTCAGCACTTTGCAGCTCCAATATCCTAAAAAATAGCCCATTAAGTTGTGCAATATGGCTGCAAACACCAGCAAGATGCCAATGGTTAACAGGTTATCCCTACCGGCTGCGGTAATTACGGATATAATTAGGGCTATGGCTGCCATGGAAACCACGGGCATGGCGCGGTCCAGCCACGGTGTTTTGCCGTGGAAGAAATGATTGAAAATTAGGCCCAAGGCAATCGGAATAATAACTAGTTTAAAGATGCTCCACATCATGCCCCAAAAGTCGATGGGCACAAATTCTCCGGCTAGGGACTCCATTAAAAAAGGAGTAAGTAGGGGCGAAAGGAGCGTAGCAACGGCAGTTAGCGTTACCGAAAGGGCAACGTTGGCCTTTGCCAGGTAGGCCATTACGTTAGACGCAAGGCCGCTCGGCGAGGCTCCAACCAAAATAATTCCGGCAGCAATCTCCGGAGGAAAGTTAAACGTTTTGGCTATTGTAAATCCCACCAGGGGCATAATGGTGAATTGGCAAATTACCCCAACCAGGACCCCTTTGGGCATCTTTATGACGCCGTAAAAATCCTTCAGGCTCATTGCAGTACCCATACCGAACATGATAATTTGGAGCAGGGGCACAATGAGGTTTTTCATCTCAAACGATCCAATTTTAATAAAGTAGGCCGGGTAGAACATTGAAATGCTTACCGCGGCAAAAATTAAAATCGTAAAAGAAAGCCCTTTCAGTTTGGCGCTTCCCCTAAAGGATACCGCAAGGCATAAAAAAAAGGCGATTACTGCAATTCCTAAATAGGATCCAGCTGTGGCAATCAGATAGGCCGAGGCAGCACCGGATATCAGGGTTAGTATTCGTGCAAGCTTAAAAAATGGTTCCATAAACTTATTCATTCCACATTGTACTTGCCAATCCGTTTAGGTCATATACAACTGCTCCGGCCCGTAACGTCAATTCGCAGTTCAGCTTTTGAGTTCCCGGCATTTTTTTGCCGCTGGAATCAATAAAGCCAAAGTTTCCTTTATGCAGACTCAGGACTGTAATATCGGCTTCAGATCCCACACTCAGATTCCCGAGTTCGGTGCGTTTTATGATTTTCGCAGGGCTCCAAGTACTGGCCTCTATTACCTCCTGAACACTCATGTTTAGGTTGAGCATTTTAGACATAATATTGAGCATGTCTTTCATGCCGCCGTTCATACTTCCTGTATGTAAATCGGTACTGATGGAATTGGGTTTAAAGCCTTGTTCTGAGGCAGGCACAGCTTGGCTAAACACAAAACTTCCACCGCCATGGCCCACGTCAAAAATAATTCCTCGTTTTTGTGCCTCCCAGACATAGGGTCTTACCTTTCCGTTTTCGTCCACAATGGGTGTCCTGCCATTTACGTGAGCAAAGGCATGGGTAAATATGTCTCCAGGTCTTAGCTTTTCCATGAAAAGGGTCTCGAGTGAAAGATGCGGTTCGCTACCGCCAAAGTCGATCATTACGGGAATATCGGCCAACCTACCTGCTTCAGTTGCACGTTCTGCCGGGGTCCAATCAAACCCGCTAAAGTGGGCCAGTTTTACGCCCACCACGTATTCCTTATTGGCGCGGGCCACCATGGCAGTGAGTTTGGCATCCATGTCGTTTACATTTTGCTCAATAGCTCCTCCCTTCATACCATTTCCTATGATGTTTAAAAACGACAATACCCGGGTTTTGGAATGGGCAATGGTCTGCTCCTTAAACTGTCTAAAATTTCGCCAGCCGGCCCCACCCACATCCACTATGGTGGTTACGCCGCTTCTAAAGGTAAATCCATCCGGCGGCAGGGCTGTATAGCTGTTGCTTAAGTAACTGTCCGGTTCGGTGCCGTGGAAGTTATGCCCGTGAATATCTATAAGGCCCGGGCTTACATAGAGACCGGTTGCATCAATAACGGTTTTGCCTTTTGCAGGGTCAATTTTCTTGGCCACAGCAGCAATTTTGCCGTCCATTATGCCCACATCCATAGTGCGGTCAATATTGTTTTTAGCATCGATTACGTGTCCGTTCAAGATTATTATATCGTACTGTTCCACAGTGCTGAATTGCTGGGCACGGAGTCCCTGAACTAGAAGCAAAGAGAGGCATCCAAGCAAGAATGGTAAATAATGTTTCATTGGTTAGGGTATTGATTTTTGGTTGTTTAATCGTATTTGTTGTACTTCTTGCACGGATACAGAATCGGCTGAGTTTCCAAAATGTGTTCTTACATAATTCAGTACTGCGGCAATATCTTCGTCCATTAAAAAGGAATGTTGCGGCATAAGACTGTTGTAATCATCACCATTTACCTGAATGGGACCTTCCATTCCATTTAAAATAACCTTTACCAAGCGGTCTTTCTCGCCAATTACCCAATCGGTCTGCGACAATGGAGGAAACCTACCAGATGCTCCATTGCCGTCTGCCTGATGGCAGGCAGCGCAATACGTATTGTAAAGTCGGTGTCCGGAATCTGTGGTTTTTTCACTTAGGTCATCATTTATAAAGTCGGGTGTCCGAATATGAGACAAAGATTTTCGTTCCTCCATCTTTTCAAGATTTTTTGGGCCAAAACTGGTTTTACCACCCGTAAATTTTACGCTCCAAATCCTACCTTTTTCAGTGTCTCCAATGTACATAGTACCGTCTTCTCCAAAAGCGATTCCCATAGGTCTGTAAACTGCGTCACGAACATTTACAATAGGATCAACTTGGGCAAATCCGTCGGCAAAAACATCATAACTACCGGTGGGTTTTCCATCCTTAAACGGAATAAACCCTATAAAATATCCAGATTGGGGGTAAGGTCCCCGGTTTGTAGAGCCGTGAAAGGCAATAAAGGCGCCATTTTTATAGTATTCTGGAAAGGCATCACCACGGTAAAACACTAGATCATTTGGGGCCCAATGTCCTGGGAATCCCATTATAGGATTTTTAAAATCTTCGCAATTCCCAATCAAATTTCCGTCTCCACCGTATTCTGGAGATTGCACTCGTTTTTGTTGAATCTGATCGTAATAACAATAGGGCCAGCCAAAGTTGTCGCCTTCTTCCACTTTTATGAACTCTTCCGAGGGCAGCATGGCACTCTCCCAAGGGTTGTATTTGTCTGGCCATAGCCGAAACAAGTCATCTCTGCCATGAACTACGGCATATAGGGCTTGATCTTCTTGATTCCAGTCCATTCCCACAATGCTGCGCAGACCTGTGGCATATTTACGTCCATTGTGCTGAGTCTGATTTGGAGTTTCAGCATCAAACACCCAAATCCCACCATGGTCTTCGAGTTGAGGGCAAGGATCTAAACCCGGTTGCTGCGGAGTGCGCTTGGGTTCCTGACAGGCGTTTGAAGGTGCTCCAAACGGCACGTACAGGTTGCCATTGTTATCGAAAGCAATTGGCTTCCCAATATGCTCGTGCATGCCGTGCGGATGGTCGTCTATAACGATGGTTTCTCTTGGTCCGGTAGGCACCATTGTTTCGAGATCAAGCTTAAACCGATACACGGCGAGTTCGGTGCTGAAATAGAGGTAATCCTTATATATCCTACAGGCTGTGGCATATCCGTAACTGCGTCTTAGGGTGGTATCACTGGCAAATTTGACCAAACTATCTGCAATTCCGTCGGTGTTGCTGTCCAACAGTGCTGCAAGCGTGCCCTCGGCAGAAGATTTTTTAAATTTTGTGTATAGGATCCCATTGGAAGCCACGGCAAGATGTCTTGTGGTTTCGGCAATAGAATCTATAAATACGGTCACTTCAAATCCTTCTGGGACATATAGCGCAGGAGGCGCTTCGTTTGCGTTTTTGCATCGAGCGCATGAGATACCTAATAATATAAGACAGCATATTTTAGGCAATAAGTTGGGTTGGTGGTTGGTTAGGGTCATTAATCTTAGGGGGTTAACGCATGGGGCTAATCGAATAAGAGGGTTCCAAAATACTCGGGCCGGTGAAAATCCGGTCGTTCCGTTCCAATATTGGACCAGCTTATATAATGTGGAATTTGGGTGTCGTCTCCGCATTTATAAAAGTTGGCCTTAGCTATAAGTGAGTTAAATACCAATTCTGGAGTTAGCGCAAAGGCTTTGGCATTAATAGCAACGGCCATTTCCCACTCAAAGGTGCCCGATTGTTCTGCAAATGGGGCGTTGCCCAAAGTAGATTCAATAAAAATAGCCTCCTTTATTAGATTTGGGTCTACAAATTGGCGTGCATTCCGGTCTGGGCCATAGGCTAAATGAATGGTTCCTATACAATTGAATTCAAAATTGTAGTATCCCCCGCTTTGGTCGGGATCTATAAAAAATTCCACACAACTGTCGCGATGGGTAGAGGCATTGGTTTGGGTATGTTGTGCCAAAATATGATTTTCGGTCACATAAAATTTTAGATAGAGCGTATTGGTATCGTGGGCAATTCTAAAATTAACTTTGGGAATATAGTCAAAGGCTTCCCAATTTTGAACTCCAATTGTCTGCAAGCTGGCAGCGTTTTCTAATGCCTCTGAAATCGAAATAAAACTTACTTTTTGTATTGGAGATATTTTAGGAACATTCATAGTAGATTGAGCCTCTAGAATAGGAATCTGCAAAAAGCCGATAAGTAAAAGTCGGAGTAGTGCATTCATATTCGTAAATTACTAAAAAATTTGAGCACTTCTTAAAATAGTATCAGTTAAAGCGTTAAAAATGAAGACATATATAATAATATTAACAAGCATAATGACTATAACATGCACGGCTCAGAACTATCAAACACGAGATTTGGTATATGTTGGGGAGTATACTCAAGGATTGGAAGGACCGGCCGTTGACTTTTCAGGTAATCTTTATTTTGTAAATCCGCATCACAGTGGTAGTATCGGAAAAGTAGATGCCAACGGCCAATTCTCTATTTTTTTGGAGCAGTTGCCGGAGGGCAGCACGGCCAATGGCATTCGAATCAATAAAGAAGGGAAATTGTTGCTTGCCGATTATACCGGCCACAATATATTAGAGCTCGACCCTCTCACGAAGGCAGTATCGGTATACGCTCATGAGCCCGGGGCGAATCAACCCAATGACATTACCCTTGGAGCAGACGGTACTTTGTTTGCCTCGGATCCGAACTGGAAGGGGAGTACCGGTAACATTTGGCGTGTAGAAAAGGGCTCATTTATTAATGTAGCTGCGGATATGGGCACCACAAACGGCATCGAAATAAGCCCGGATGGCAATACCTTATATGTCAATGAAAGTGTGCAGCGGCGGGTTTGGGCGTTCGACATTACACCCGAAAAAACATTGGCCAACAAGCGCTTGCTGGTTTCCTTTCCGGATTTTGGGATGGACGGGATGCGATGTGATGTGAAAGGTAATCTCTACATCACCCGCCACGGTAAGGGCACCGTAGTCAAGGTTTCTCCCGGGGGGGAACTTTTAGAGGAAATCGCTCTAAGAGGGCAAAAGCCCTCCAATATTGCCTTTGGTGGCCCGGATGGTTGTTCTGTATACGTAACGTTGCAAGACCGGGGTTATATTGAAACCTTTCGCGTGCCGGATCCGGGAAATGCGTTTTCCGTGATGAATTCCAGATTGGATTTGCGTCGGGAGAAGAATTGAGGGTTATCCGTTTCTAGATGTGAGCCATAATGGAATACGACCACAGTATTGCCCTACACTACGCCGCATACCGCCCTGCGTTGCACGGCCCTATTCTTAGGGGATGTTTGGAGCAAAGCACCTTTAATTTAGGAGTCGATATTGGCTGTGGTACCGGCCAATCTGCCATAGCGCTGGCAAATTATTGTAAGGGCGTAATTGGATTTGAACCGAGCCGGGCCATGCTGCAACACGCCGTAACCCACCCCAAAGTTTTGTATCAAAATTCTTTTGCAGAAATTCGGGAACCCTTTGATTTGCTCTGTTATTTTGGGTCTTTGGAATACGTTTGCCAATTGGAACTCGAGAAGCAGCTCGCCCAATTGCAAGTGGGAGGAACCCTAATCTGTTGTGATTTCGAAGTTGATCTAGAGCCGTTATTGGCGTTGTTTGATGTTTGTCTGGAACCCTCAAATTACAATCACGAGAAGAATTTGAGCAATTACGGGAATTTTGAAAATTATGCTTTAGAAAAACAGCATCAGGTATCATTGTCTTTTACGTGTACCCTTCCCGAAGGATTGCATCTGCTGCTGAGCTCAAAAAGTTTGTACGCCTTGTTTAAAACCGTTTCAGGCGGTCAACACCCCGACGATTTCCTTGCGGCAGAACTTCTTCGCCATTTTTCAACCGGAACAATTGGAATGCAGGCCAAGGGCTTTTACACACGTTACCAAAAACAATAGAATGGATAATCCAAGGGATTGCAGGTGTACACTACCCTAAAATCACCCCGGTTAACCCTTCGCCCCGTTGCGGAAACCGATGCCGAATTTATCGTTCGGTTGGTCAATACCGAAGGTTGGTTGTGTTTTATCGGCAATCGCTATTGTAAAACCCGATAATCCGGGGTCCTTTCAACTCCTGGAACGATTGAATTTTCGCTTCGAGCGAGAACAGCCCGGCCCTGAGGATACCCTGCTTATTTTTAGTTATACCGCAAAAAGTTAAAGGGGAGAAATCGGCCAGGAATCCATCATTTTGATTAATATTTCATAGCTTTTGAGTCGTTTTGGACTTAATAGGCGCAATTTTAAATGTTTTTCCTGCTTTTATGATTCGTTACATGAACCGATTTTTATTACTCGTTGCTTTTGGAATTCTTTTTACCGGCTGTACCAATACTGAGTCCGAAAAACCCCATCCCAATATTGTTTTTATCCTGTTGGACGATTTAGGCTATGGCGATTTTAAGGCCTTTAATCCCGATAGTAAAATTGGTACCCCCAACATCGATCGGTTGGCGAATACGGGAATCCGATTTACCAACGCGCATACCACCTCGTCTGTTTGTACGCCATCCCGATACAGCATGCTTACCGGTCGGTACAATTGGCGTTCTGCCTTAAAAGAAGGGGTGCTTACCGGGGTGTCGGCTTCCATTATTTCCGAAAATAGACCAACTGTGGCCCATTTGCTTCAAGACAACGGGTATGCCACCGGTTTTGTAGGGAAATGGCATTTGGGCTGGGATTGGGCAAGGCTGGATTCGACCATCGGATTCGGTACGGGATGGAACCCAGGAGATTATGACAATATCGACTTTTCAAAACCCGTTACAGATGGCCCGCAAAGCAAGGGATTCGATTATTCGTTTGCCATTGCCGGCTCTTTGGATATGGCCCCTTATGTATATGTGGAAAACGGAATGCCAACGGCCTTGCCCAATCGCATCACCGTAGATACGGGTTCCAAAACCTGGTGGCGGGAAGGCCCAACCGCTGCCGATTTTGAGCATGTTCAAACTACGCCTTTGGTTTTTGAGAAGGCACAGCACTTTATCCGACAGCACCAAAACCAGGCCTTTTTTCTGCAGATTTCCTTGCCCTCTCCACATACGCCCATTTTACCATTGCCCGAATGGCAAGGTAAAAGCGGGCTAAACGAGTATGCCGATTTTGTAATGCAAATTGACGGGCATATTGGGGCATTATTAGAACTGTTGCGTGAACAGGACCTTGCTGAAAACACCCTCATAATTCTAAGCAGTGACAACGGCTGTTCGCCTCAAGCCAATTTTAAGGAACTCGCGCAAAAGGGCCATTATCCGGGTTATATTTACCGCGGGCACAAGGCCGATATTTACGAAGGTGGTACCCGGGTTCCGCTTATTCTAAACTGGCCGGGTGTGATTCGGGAAAATTCCCAATCGGATATACCGGTCAGTCTGGCAGATTTATATGCTACTGTTGCAGATTTACTGGGACACCAGTTGTACGATTTTGAAGCCGAGGACAGCTTCTCCCTTATGCCGTTGGTAACGCCAAGCCCCGATAAGCTATACACGCGCCAAAACCTGGTAACCTCTTCCATAAACGGCACTTTCGCCATTCGAAAAGGGGATCTTAAACTCATTCTCGGTTCGGATTCCGGAGGATGGAGTACTCCGCTCCCAACGGATTCAACAGCCTTTTTACCGCCGTACCAACTTTACGATCTGGCAACCGACCCCGGGGAAAGGGTAAACCTGGCTCCGGATAGGCCGGAAGTGGTAGATGCGCTTAGCAATGCCCTCATTACCCTGATAAAACAGGGGGGAAGCCGAAATGGCAATAACCCCGGAAATGATGCGGTTACCGACTGGCCTCAGCTTCGGTGGATGCAATAAATGTAAATAACACTTTACATTTTGATTATTTTGTTTAGTTTTGTCAAATAAACTTTACAAAATGAAACAAGAACGCAAAAAAATTTTACAGCAATTGGCCCTTTGGACCTGGAGTTGGGTGGGAACCCTAGCCATTGCCACCTTCGGCCCCAAATTTTTCTGGTCCGGAGATCGGCTCTTTACTGTCCTTGCGATTGGGATTAACCTGCTGATTGGAATTTTAATGATTTTAGCAAATCGCAAGCTTTTTAATCACTACGACGAACTGGAGCGCAAAATTCATCTCGAAGCCATGGCTTTTACCCTTGGTGTTGCGGTGGTTGTGGGTTTGTGTTATTCCCTACTCGATCAGACCAATCTCATAACCGGCGATGCCGAAATCGGAATTTTAGTTGGGCTAATCGGACTTACCTATATGGTTAGCATGCTAATCAATCGCTGGCGTTACCTATGAAAAACAGAGTGCGCGAACTGCGAAAAAAGCAGGGCCTTACCCAAGAGGCCCTTGCCGAAATCATTGGAGTGTCCAGACAGACGGTAAATGCCATCGAAAAGGAAAAATTTGATCCCAGCCTGCCTACGGCCTTTAAAATGGCGAAGCTGTTTATGAAGCCCATTGAGGAATTCT